>JAJPJX010000045.1 GCA_021324015.1 Solibacteraceae bacterium
ATGATGTGCGTGTACTCGACCGCGCGGGGAAGATTGGCGTACAGGCTGAACGCCGCGGTGGCGTCCGCGCGGGCAGTCTGCTCGTCCACCGGGATGCCGTGCTCGCGAGCCGCGCGGAACGCCAGCGCCGGCAGGATCTGCTGATGGCAGGAAACGCAGCTCTGGCGGGCGTACCAGTTTTTTTGGCTCTTCTGAATGACGGAGACCGCTTTTCGCGCGGCCTCCCGGATTGGCCCGGGCGGTAGCTCGCCGGCCCGCAGCGCGGAAAGGGAACCCAGAACCACCAGCCAGAATTTCATCGCGCCTCCTCCGCCGGCCTCTCCCCGTCGTGGGGCGATTACCTCTCCCAGACAGCGAGGCCCCGCCAGTGGCTAACGATGTTAACACATCGAGATCGGGGTGAAGGCGTGAGCCGCCGGCTCAGGACCGGAGACCCGTACGGGCGCGGCGCAGCAGAGCGGCGATGCGCTCGAACAGGACGCGGGATTGAATGGGCTTGGCGATATAGGCGTCCATGCCCGCGCGGAGGCAACGCTCCTCGTCGCCTTTCAGGGCATGCGCAGTCATGGCCATGATGGGCACACGCGCGCCGTTCGGCTCCTCTGAGGCGCGGATGGCGGCAGTCGCCTCGAAGCCATCCATGCCGGGCATATCCACATCCATCAGGACCAGGTCGAAGGACTCCTGACGGAAGGCGGCCAGGGCTTCGCGGCCGTTGGTGGCCAGCGTCACGCGGTGACCAAGTTTCTCCAGCAGGCGGCGCACCAACACCTGATTGACCGGGTTGTCTTCGGCCAGCAGGACGCGCAGTCCGGGCGGGAGTTCGTCCGGGGCGGACGGTTGCGCCGCGGGCTCGGCGGGCACCTGAGCCACCGGGGCCGCGGGTTGCTCCGCCACCCCCAGGCGCACGCGGAAGTGAAAGGCGCTGCCGGCGCCGCCGGGCCCGGTCTCCACCCAGATATCGCCGCTCATCAGTTTCACCAGCCGCGCGCAAATGGTGAGGCCGAGTCCGGAACCGCCGAAGCGGCGGGTGGTGGAATCGTCAGCCTGGGTGAATGGCTCGAAGATGGCCTGCCGTTTTTCCGGCGGGATGCCCGGGCCGGTGTCGCTGACGGCGCCGTGCAAAACCACCTGGCCGCCGGCTTGCGTCTCCGGCTCCAGGCGTAGCGTCACTTTGCCCTCCGCAGTAAATTTGATGGCGTTATCCACGAGGTTCACCAGGACCTGGCGCAGGCGCCCAGGGTCGCCCACCACCATCCGGGGCACTTCCGGGAGAATCTCCCAAGTCAGCTCGAGGCCCTTCTGCCGCGCGCGGAGCCACAACGGTTGCATGGCCACATGGACCTTCTCGCGAAGGTCGAAGGCGATATCTTCGAACTCCAGTTTCCCGGCCTCGATTTTCGAGAAATCCAGGATGTCGTTGATCACGGCCAGCAGCGAGTCCGCGGACTGCTTGACCAGGATCAGGTCGTCCCGCTGGCCGGGCTGCAGGGGGGTGGCCAGCAGCAGTTCGGTCAGGCCCAGGATGCCGTTCATGGGCGTGCGGATTTCGTGGCTCATGGTCGCCAGGAAGGTGCTTTTGGCGCGGCTGGCGGCGTCGGCGGCCTGTTCAGCGCGGCGGCGCTCGGCGACTTCGCTCTGTAGCCGCTGCTCGGCCTGCGTACGTTCCAGCACCTCCTGCCGCAAGGCGCGGGTGCGCTCGGCCACGCGGACCTCCAGTTCCGTCTGGCGGGCGCGCAGGGCGCGCACCCGCAAGAGGTGGATACCCAGCCCGGCGCAGACCGCCCCCACCACGCACAGGCAGTAGAACCAGAAGGTTTGGTAGAAACGCGGCTGGACGATGAGCTCGGCGGAGGGACCCTCCTGGTTCCAGATGCCGTCGTTGTTGACGGCCATGAGACGGAAGCGATAGTGGCCGGGGCGCAGGTCCTGGAGGTAGACCACGCGCCGGTTGCCCACATCCACCCAATCCTCGTCCAGGCCCTCCAGCATGTAGCGGAAGCGCACTTTTTCGGGCGCGGAATAGTTCATGCCGGCGTAGTGGATCTCCAGGCGGTGCGTCCCCGGAGGCACGGTCACGGCGACGTCCGAGGCGGCACGGGAGGTGAGGAAAGGCCGCGGGCCCCCGACGGCGCGGTCGTCCACCAGCACCTGCTCGATGGCCAGGGCGGGAGGCTGGGTGTTCTGCGGCAGGTTCTTGGGATCGACCATCAACACGCCGGTCCAGGTGGCGAACCACAGGCGGCCGTCATGGTCGCGCACGGCCGCGGGCTGTGCGCCGAGCGAGAATTCCAGGCTGTCGAGGCCGTCACCCAGATTGAAGACCTGGAACGCGGTGTCAACCCGGCCGGCGCGCATGGCGGCCTCCAGCGGCTGGCGCGCCGCGCGCAGAACGCCGCGGTTGGAGCCGAACCAGAGGTTGCCGAACCGGTCCTCGACGATGGCGGTGATGCCGCGCGCGGGAAGCCCCTGCTGCTCGGTGACGCGATCCAGGCGCCCGCCGCGCAGGCAAGCCAGCCCGCCATCCTGCGTGCCGATCCAAAGCGTGCCGTTGCGGTCGGCCAGGAGGCTGGTGATTTGCAGGCGGGCGACGGCCGCGGCTTCGGGAACCGGCACGAAGCGGTCCCCGCGCAGTTGATAAAGGCCGCCCGCCTGGTTGCCGGCCCATAGCGTGCCTCCCGCATCCTGGGCGAAGCTGCCGATGCTGCTGAGCGGCGGCCCCTCCTGGATGGCGTATTTCTGGAACCCGGTGCCGTCGAAGCGCAGGGCGCCGCCGTCGCTACCGGCCCAGACGCGGCCGGCGGAATCCTCGAACAGGCTGTAGAACGGCCCGGTGCGGTCCTCGGGTCCGGTGAAGAAGGCGCGGCAGGCGCCGTGATCGACCAGGTACAAACCTCGAGTGTAGGATCCGATCCAGGTGCGCCCAAGGCGGTCCACCAGGGTGGACTGGGCGAACCCGCTGAAGGCATCGCAGCCGCCCTGGCGGGAGAGCGCGGGCGTGCGGCCCGGCCAGAGCAGCGGCGGGAAAGCGCCGCCATCGAAGCGCGCCACGCCGCGGCGAGTGGCGATCACCAGTTCGCCGGCGGGTCCCGCGGCCACGGACTTGACCACGCGCTCGGGCAGGCCCTGGGCCGGCCCATAGTTTCGAAAGTGCCGCTGCTTAAAGCGGGCCAGGCCGCCCCCGCTGGTGCCGATCCAGTAATTGCCCTCACGGTCTTCGAAGACGAAGCGCAGCACATCGTAGGGCAAGGCGTCGCGGGAAGTGAAGCGTCGCCACCCGCCGCGCCGCGAGAAGCGGAACAGCCCGGCGCCGGCGGTGCAGATCCACACCGCGCCGCCCGAGTCCAGGTAGGCGCTCCAGATCCCCGGCATGCGCCAGGGAGGGCGAGTTTCAAAGACCTGGCGGCCTTCCCGATATTCGTGCAGCCCGCCGTTGGTGACGAGCCACAACTCGCTGCCGTGGCTGGCGGCGGCGATATCGCCGTCCGGCCCGGCGCCATCAGCGCCGAGCAGCGCAGCCGCCGGGACAGTTTCCACCCAACGGGAATCGACCAGCTTGCCGATGAAGCGCTGGCCGGCTACCCAGAGGGTTTCCGAGGCGTCCAGGTACAGATAGAACTTGCCGTTCGAGGAGCCTCCCGGAGGCGGCGGCAGAGCTGCGAAGCGCTCTCCGCGGACGCGGAAGAATTTGCCGTCGAATGTGGCCATGAAGAGGCTGCCCGAGGAATCCTCGGCGAAGGAGCGCACGTAGTTGCCGGTCCAGCCTGTCTCCGGGCCGTAGGTGCGCCACTGGCCGTCTTTGACCGAGGCCAAACCGTACATGGTGCTTACCCAGAGGCGGCCGCTGTCATCCAGGTACAGGTTGACGATGCCCGGGCTGGGCAATTGGGGGGTATTGGAGCGGTCGAAGACCGTGAAGTCCAGACCGTCGAAGCGCACCAGCCCGTTGAAGGTGCCAAACCAGAGGTAGCCGTCCGGGGTCTGCACCATGGAGGTGGCGGAGTTTTCGGGCAGGCCCTGATCCACTTCCCAGACTTTAACCACGTATTCAGGATCGGCGGGCGAGGGGGTATCGGAGAACGCCCGATGGGAGCCCGCGGCCAGGAAGAGAAGCCCGCCGCAGAGAAGCACCTCGCCAGCTTTTCGGCTGCGGTTGCCCACGCTGCTCTCCATTGTAGAAGCATCGCCGGCGCCCGGGGCGGCGCGGGCCGAAGAATTTTTCGAAATGAGCGGATAATTCCAGGAATTTCCTGGAATTATCCACTGCAACTACGCTTTGGCGGCCTTGCGGGCTTCGTTGAGGATGTCGCGCAGGCGCTTGCCGACGATCAGGTCCTCGCCCGGCTGCAAGGTCATGGAGATGATCTGAATGCGGTCGCGCCGGCGGGGAGTTTTCTTGTCGTCCCGCTCGCCTTCCGCCACCGCGGGCACCAGGCTGGGATTGCTGGCGGTGAGCACTTCGATGCGCGGTTCGCCCTCACGCAGTTTGCGGTCGCAATCCGCTACGGTGAATTTCCAGGCATCCTCGTCCCAGGTGACGATCACGGTGGGGTAGCGGTTGCCGCCCTCGGGGATGTGGATTTCGGTGGTCACGCCGGGCACCGTGTCCACGAGCTTCTTGATGCGGTCGGCGCGCTCGCCCCACTGCTTATTGAGGGTGTTGAGGTCCATCTTCAGCCAGGCTTCCACGGCCGCCAGCGCACCCATGACCTCTTCCTTGCCGACCTTCGTGGGACGGCACACGGCGCCTTCCCACGGGCTGGTGTTCAGCATGGCGGCCTCGATGAGGTCCTTGCGGCCCAGCAGCAGGCCGGAGCACTGCGGCCCGCACAATCCCTTGCCGCCGCTGAAGGTGTAGAGGTCGCAGCCCATCTTCGCGTAGAGCTTGAGGTTTTCGATGGGCGGGATGCCGGCGGCGTCGTCCATCAGGAGCGGCACCTTGGTGTCCTTGGCGATGGCGATGGCTTTCTCCAGCCGCTCGCCCAGCGTGGTGGTATAGATCATCGCCGTGTTGGTGTTGATCTTGTCCTTCATCTCTTCGTGCGTGCGGGCGATGACGAGTTTGCCGCCGGCCAGGCGGATGGCGCTGTCAAAGGCGCTGCGGCCGCCGAACATGATGACTTCGCTCTTGAGGCCGGTAGTGTCGGGGAGCTGCCAGATGTGGGCGGGATCCGAGCCGGCGATGCAGGCTGCGGTGGCCGAGGCCATGGCGCCCGCGGCGCCCGAGGTGACCATGCCGAACTCCGCGCCGGAGAGCTCCGCCAGGCGGCGGCCTGCGGCATGCTGCAATTCGAAGATATCCACGAAGTGGGCGGCGGCCTGCTGCTTAGCGGCCTTCACTTCGGGCAACTCGAGCGAGCCGCTGAGATAGGTCCAGGTACCGCGTCCGTTGATGAAGGGGCGCACGCCGATGCGCGTGTACAGGTTATCCTTGGCCGGCTTGCCGACGGCCCCGAAAGCCTTTTCGAGCGCATCCTGGGCTCCGATGTAGGCGAGCAGCGGGAGCGCGCCGGCCCATTTCATGAAGGCGCGGCGGTGAAACAGTGAGTCCTCGGTCATTCCATTGTCTCCGTGCACTGCCAGCATACCACCGCTGATAGAATTGGGGTTCGGGCACACCCTCATGCACCAGTCCAAACGCTTCCAGGCGCGCGCCGGGCGCGACATTAACAAGGACAGCTACATCCGGGAATGGCCGGAGACCGGGCTGATTCTGTTCCACAGCCCGTGCGATCCGCTGCCGCAGATTCGCGTGCACGCCGGCCGGGTGGTGGAGCTGGACGGCACCCCGGAGGCGCAATTCGACATTCTGGACCGCTTCATCGCGCGCCGCGCCATCGATCCGGCTGTAGCGGAGGCCGCCATGGCGATGGACTCGCGGGAGATCGCCCGGATGCTGGTGGACATCACCACTCCGCGCGCCGAGATCGTGCGCCTGTTCAGCGGCCTGACGCCCGCCAAGATCATGCAGGTGGTGGACTGCTTGAACGTGGTGGAGATGATGATGGCGCTGCAAAAGATGCGCGCGCGCCGCACGCCCTCCAACCAGGCGCATGTGACCAATAAGAAAGAGAACCCCGCGCTGCTGGCGGCGGACGCAGCCGAGGCGGTGGAGCGCGGATTCGCGGAGCTGGAAACCACGGTGGGGGTGGCGCGCTACGCGCCCTTCAACGCCATGGCCGTGCTGGTGGGGTCGCAGACCGGGCGCGGCACGGCCCTGACGCAATGCGCCGTGGAGGAATCGCTGGGCCTGCGGCTGGCGCTGCTCGGTTTGACCACCTACGCCGAGACGCTTTCGGTCTACGGCACGGCGCAGGCCTTCCACGACGGGGACGACTCGCCGTGGTCCAAGGCCTTTCTGGCATCGGCCTATGCCTCGCGCGGCATCAAGGTGCGCTTTACCTCCGGCACGGGCTCTGAGGCGCTGATGGGACACTCCGAGGGCAAGTCCATGATCTACCTCGAAGCGCGCTGCCTCATGGCCATCAAGGGCGCGGGGTCGCAAGGGGTGCAGAACGGATCCATCAGTTGCATCGCCTTGCCCGAGTCGCTGCCGGGAGGCGTCCGCGGCGTACTGGCGGAGAACCTCATCGCGGAGCTGCTGGACCTGGAGCTGGCCTCCGGCAACGACGCCATGGCGTCCCACTCGCAGATCCGCAAGGCAGCCAAACTGATGCTTCAGTTTTTGCCCGGAACTGATTTTATTTTCTCGGGTTACAGCTCTATGCCACGGGAGGACAACCTCTTCGGGGGAGGCAATTTCGACGCCGAGGACCTGGACGACTACAACGTCCTGCAGCGCGACATGCTGGCCGATGGCGGTCTCCGGCCGGTGCGCGAGGCGGAGGTCCTGGCGGTGCGCCGGCGGGCGGCCGGGGCGATTCAGGCGGTGTTCGACGAGTTGGGGTTGCCGCCCATCGGGACGGAGGAGGTCGAGGCGGCGGTCGCGGCGCGCAGCAGCGCGGATATGCCGGACCGCGACGTGGTAGCCGACCTGGAAGCGGCGGAACGTTTTTTGCGCGAAGGCCGCGACGGCGTCGACGTGATCCGGGCGCTGGCGCGGCGGGGCTTCGCCGATATCGCCGAGAAGATCCTGGCCATCCAGCGGCTGCGGGTTTCGGGCGATTACCTGCAAACTTCTTCGGTGGTGCTGCCCGGCCCGCGCGTGTTGAGCGCGGTGAACGATCCCAACGAGTATCGCGGTCCGGGCACGGGATATCAGCTCAGCGCGGAGCGCCTGCGGGAGATCGCGGATCTTCCGCAGGCGCCGGACCCGCGCACCATCGGGCAGGCGGGGGCGGCGGGCGAATCGCTGCACCTGGAAGAGACAGGCGCGGCCGCGCCGGGCACGGACCGGCGCGAAATCGTGGTCGCGGTGGGGCCGGCTTTCGGTAGCGCACTGGATTCTACCTTGCTCGGCTTGCCGCACCGCCAGGTTCTTCAAGCTTTGGTGGAAGGCATTGAGCGGGAGCAGATGAAAGCACGCGTGATCAAAATTTACGCCACCTCCGATTGCGGGTTTATTGGGCATGCCGGGGCGTGTCTGAGCGGGTCGGGAATCAGCATCGGCATCCAGTCCAAAGGGACCACCGTGATCCACCGCCAGGATCTGGAGCCGCTGAACAACCTGGAGCTGTTTCCGCAGGCGCCCAACCTGACGCTCGAATCCTACCGGGTGATCGGCCGGAACGCCGCCAAATACGCCAAGGGAGAGCCTGTCTTACCCGTGCCGATTCAAATAGATAACATGGCTCGTTTGAAGTACATTGTGAAGACTACGATTCTGCACCTGCGGGAGACTGAGCAGGTGCGGCCAGACAAGCCCGCGCAGGAGCTGCGGTATGCCTGAGTATCCCCTGGCGGAGAAAAGTCCCGAAATTCTGAAGACGCCTTCCGGCCTGGCTTTCGCGGAGATCACGCTCGATGCCGTGCTCGAGGGCAAGGTGCGCATGGAGGATTTGCGCGTGACCGCGGAGGCGCTGGAGCTGCAGGCGCAGGTGGCGGACGCCGCCGGGCGGCGGCAGCTTGGGGAGAATCTGCGGCGGGCGGCAGAACTCGTGGTAGTGCCCGAAGAGCAGATTCTCAAGATCTATCAGGCGCTGCGCCCAGGGCGGGCGTCACGGGCGGAACTGCTGGGTTTGGCGGCGGAGTTGGAGCGGGAGTTTGGCGCACGGCGGTGCGCCGAGTTGATCCGGGAGGCGGCGGGGTAGGTGCCGCTTTCAGTGCCCCGCCGGGAACAGCGGGGCGATCGAGACCAGCGCCAGTCCGCAGACGAACAGACCCAGCATGGCCGCCACCAGCGCCTTCACCTTGGTATCGGCGCCGGCGAATTCCTTCCACACCAGGATGCCCCACAGCGCGCTGACCATGGTGGCGCCCTGCCCGAGGGCGTAGCTGATGGCGGGGCCTACCTGCACTTCCGGAGGCGTGCTGGCCGCCACGAAGTTGGCGATCGTGCCTGTGCACCAGATGAGGCCGCCGGCCAGCCCGAGCAGGTGCTGCCGCCAGCCTCCGCGGAAGTACTCCAGCATCTCCACCGGGGGGCCTTCCACCGGCAGGTTCATGAAGAACAGGTTGAAGACAAACGTGGAAAGAAAGATGCCCAGGGCGAACACGAAGCCGATGGCGTAGGGGCCCAGCCCCAGGTCGCCCTTCTTGCCCTGCTCGACCAGGGGATAAAAGGAGCCCATCAGCAGTCCGCTCGCCAGGCTGAGAATCAGGCCTTTGGGACTGACCTCCAGGCGGGTCGAGCGGGCCTTGCCCGCGCGCGCCAGTTGGACCAGTTTGATCAGTTCCAGCGAGCGGTAAGCCATCGAATCCAGGATGATGGCTCCCACCACGATGGCGCAGCCGCTGAACAGCAGCATAGGATTTCCTTGCGGCAGGATCAGGTAGTTCCACACCACCCCGATGACCAGCGCCAGGCCGATGGCCACGGGGAACGCCACCGCCAGGCCGGCCACGGCGATGGCCGCCACCAGCAGCATGTTGGCCAGGTTGAAGATTACGCCCGCGCCGAATCCGAAGAGCCAGGCATGTTTGCTGGCGTGCATCAGGTCGTCCTGGAACGAGAACCCGTCGAAGCCCAGGCTGCCGGCCGTGAAGGCGAACAGCACGGCGGCCGCCAGCACGCCGATGGCATAGTCGAAATAAAACAGCTCGAAGCGCCACTTGCCCGCCATTTTGTACGTATTGGCCCAGGACCCCCAGCAGACCATGCTCAACAGCATCAGGCAGAGGGCGGCAGGATAAGTATGCGCTAGGATCATGGCGTTCCTCGGTTCGAAACGTGAGGGTACAACGCAAGCCTAAGAGGGGTCAAGGCGTGGCGCCAGGAACGGTGGATGTCCGGGCTGCTGGCGCACCGCCAGCGGCCGGGGACTCTGGCTGCAATCCGGGAGAGGGATGACCGAGTAGTAATTCAGGCCGTAGCGGTAGGTGCGGTGAATCTGCTCCACGCAGACTTGGCTGCGCCGCGGCTCGATCTGCTTCCACAGGAATTGGGCGGAGACGGTGCGATCCAACGCCGGCACCGTGCGGATTTCGAGTTCCGCCACGCCGGCGGTGACCCCGAGGCAAAGCAGCGCGACGGCGGCGGCGCGGCGTCCGCGGGACTCCAGCCACCAGGCGGCCGCAGCGGCAGCCACGGGCACGAGCCAGGTCCAGTCCAACCGCGGCCGGCCCGCGCGGGACAGGCCCACCTCGAGGATCCCCGGCAGCATCGCGGCGGCCAGCGGAATCGCCAACAGGCAGAGGCCGCTCGCGGCCAGTACGGCGCGCGCGTCCCGCGCCTCGGCCAGCGCAATGCCCGCGAGCGCGGCGGCCGCGGGCAGCAGCGGCAGCAGGTAGCCGGGCAGCTTGTTGGTCGAGAGCGAAAAGAACACCAGGCCGAACAGCATCCAGGCCAGCAGGAAGCGCCGCGCCGCATCCTGGTAGAAGGACCGCCGGAACAGCCACGCCAGCGCCGGCGACCAGGGCAGCAGCGCCCCGGCCAGCACGGGCAGATAAAACCAGAAAGGCTGCTGATGTTTCAGCGAATCGTTGGCGAAGCGTTCGAAGTGGTGCTCCCAGAAAAACTTTTCCAGGAAGATCGGGCCGTTGCGCAGGTAGCAGAGCGCGTACCAGGGCGCCGCGACGATCAGGAAGGAGAGGATGGTGGCGGGCCGCAGCCAGTCGCTCAGGCGGCGCCGGCCGCACCACGCGAGCGGCAGAGCCAGCACCAGCGGCACCAGTCCCTTGGCTAGCACGGCCACGCCCAGCAGGGCGGCCACCCAGGGCAAGCGGCGCGTGGCGCCTTTTTCGACCCAGGCTTTTTCGATCCAATCCAGCGCCAGCAGCATGGCCGCGGCGAAGGCCGCCGACATGGGCAGGTCCGTCGCCCCAATGTGGCTGAAGCCCAGCCATCCGGCGGAGGTCGCCAGCACCAAGGTCGCGAACCAGGCCGCCCGCGCGCCGAAGCGGCGCTCCATGATCCGCTGATAGAAGAGCAGGAAGGCTACCGAGAGCAGCGCCACGGGCAGTCGCGGAGCAAGGTTCTCGCCCAAGCCCAGGCGGAAGGCGGCGCCGGTCATCCAGTAGAGCAGCGCCGGCTTTTCAAACCAGGGCTCGCCCCAGAGCCGCGGCGTGATCCAGTCTCCCGAGCGCGCCATTTCGCGCCCGATGGCCGCGTAGCGTGGCTCGTCCGGCCCGAGCAGTCCGGCCCCTGACAGTCCATAGAAGTAGAGAACGTAGAGCGCGGGAATCACCAGCAGCCAGACCCGCGGAATTCGCCGCCGCATTGCATTTATTATCATGGTGAATGCGGGCACGGTTCAAACCGATGAGATGGCTGTTGGGAAAACTGGGAATGGCGGCCGGGGGCGCCCTCTTGCTGGCTGGTCTGGCGGCGCCCGACGTGCGCCAGTGCGATTGTGATCTCTCCCGCCCGGAAACCATGGCCGCGCGCGAGTGCGCGTTGTGCCGCGAGGCCGAAAAGCAGCCGCCGGGCCCGCCGGTTTTCTTCCTGAAAGACATCAACCCGCGCAAGCCAAACCGCATGCTGGCCCTGCCGCGCAACCACACCAAGGGGCCGCACGCGCTGGCGGAGATGACTCCGGCCGAACGCCTGGAGTTCTGGACTGCCGCCATCGACAAGGCCCGCTCGCTGTGGGGCGATCAGTGGGGACTCGCTCTCAACGGGGACGCCAGCCGCACGCAGTGCCACATGCACGTGCACATCGGCCGGCTGTTGGACGGCGTGGAAACGCCGAATTTCGTGGTCGTGGACGGGCCCGCCCAGATCCCCCTGCCTCAGGACGGCAACGGGCTGTGGATCCACCCGCAAGGGGGCAAACTGCACGTGCACCTAGGGGAAATCATCACCGAAACGGTGTTATTAAGGTAAAACAATCGGATGCTGCTGGAAATCGCGAAGCTACCCACGGCCGAAAACTCGGCCATTCTTCTGAACCCGGCCGACAACATCGCCGTCGCCCGGGTGCCGCTGGCCGCCGGCAATGAACTGCGCATCGGCGGCCAAACCATCACCGTCCGCGACGCCGTGCCCGCCGGGCACAAGGTCGCGCTGCGGGCCATCCAGCCCGGCGAAGTTGTGCACCGCTATGGCCAGTCTATCGGCCGCGCGAAAGCGGCCATCCAGGCCGGCGCGCACGTGCACACGCACAACCTCTCCTTCGAAGAGCTGCACTTCGAATACGAGTTCCCTGCCGGCGAGGCGCCGTTTCCCGAGCCCGAAAACGTGCCCTCGTTTCAGGGCTACCCGCGCGAAGACGGCCGCGTGGGTACGCGCAACTATATCGCTGTGGTGGCCGCCAGCAACTGCGCGGCGCACACGGCGGAACTGATCGCGCACAGCTTCGACGATGAAACTTTGCCGCCCAACGTGGACGGCGTGGTGGCTTTCCCGCACGGCGAGGGCTGCGGCCACTCCATCGGCCCGGATACGGACCAGTTGCGGCGCACCCTGGCCGGCGTGCTGGCGCACCCCAATGTCTCGGCGGCCATCATTCTGGGGTTGGGCTGCGAGGTCAACCAGATTGACCACTACCTGGGGCCGAACGCCCCGCGCACCGGCCGTCTGATCGGCATGACGCTGCAATCGAGCGGCGGCACGCGCGCCACCCTGGCGGCAGCCCGGGCGGAGATCGCGCGCCTCATGGAGCAGGCCTCCGCCGAGCAGCGCGTCCCGTCGCCGGCTTCCAAAATCGTGCTGGGGCTGAACTGTGGCGGCTCGGATTCCTTTTCCGGCATCACCGCGAACCCGGCGCTGGGCGTCTGCTGCGACCTGCTGGCGGAAATCGGCGCTTCGGCGGTGCTGGCCGAGACCACCGAAATCTTCGGCGCCGAGCATCTGCTGGTGAAGCGCGCGCGCAATCGCCAGGTGGCCGAGCGGCTGCTGCGCTTCGTGAAAGGCTACAAGGAATACCTCAGCCGCTTCGGCGGCAGCTTCAACGACAATCCCTCGCCAGGCAACAAAGAAGGCGGCCTCACCAATATCCTGGAGAAATCGCTGGGGGCCGTGGCCAAGGCCGGCAGTTCCCCGCTCACCGACGTGGTGGACTACGCCGAGCCGGTCCGGACCCCTGGCTTCGTATTTATGAACACACCGGGCTACGACCCGGTATCGCTGACCGGGCTGGCGGCGGGCGGCTGCAACCTTATCGCCTTCACCACCGGACGCGGCAGCGCCATCGGCTTCCCCAACATTCCGGTCATCAAGATCGCCAGCAACAGCAACACCTACCGGCGCATGCAGGACAACATGGACGTCAACGCCGGCGCCATCGCCGACGGCGAAAAGACCGTTCCGGAAGTGGGGCGCGAAATCTTCGACCTGCTGCTGCAGGTGGCCTCGGGGGAAAAAACCTGCGCCGAGCGCCTGGGCCACAAGGAATTCGTGCCCTGGCGCATCGGGCCGGTGCTGTGAGCCGGACAGGCGAAAGCTTGTCCTACAATAAAAGCAATGTCCCGACTTGCACTCCTGGTTGCCCTGTCCGCCGCGCTTGTGATTGGGGCCCCCGGCCCCGCCGCCAAACCTTCGGCGCTGGATAAGCCCACGCTGGAGGCGTACGTGCGCCACCTGTTTGTCTGGGGTCCGCAGATCCACGTCGAGGTCGGCGATCCCAAGCCCTCGCAGTTGCCCGGCTTCTACGAGGTGACCATCCACGCTTCCGCCGGCAGCGCCAGCCAGGATTTTCCCCTGATGGTCTCGAAAGACGGCCGTCACATCCTGCAAGGCAACGTCTACGACGTCACGCAGAACCCCTTCAAGCCCGACCTGGACAAGCTCAAGCCGCAGTTCCAGCCGAGTTTCGGCACGCCCGGCGCGCCCGTGGTGCTGGTGGAGTTCACCGACTTCGAATGCCCGTTCTGTAAGGAAGAAGCCAAGCTGCTGCGTGAAAACGTGAAGACCGCCTATCCCAAGCAGGTGCGGCTGTATTTCATGGACTATCCGCTGACGCAGATCCATCCCTGGGCTAAGGCCGCCGCCGTGGCCGGCCGCTGCATCTTCAAGCAGAACGCTAACCTGTTCTGGGATTACCACGACTGGATCTTCGAGCACCAGGGCGAGATCAACCCCGATAACCTCAAGTCCAAGGTCCTGGAATTCGCCAAAGGCAAGGAGATCGACGCGCTGCAACTGGAGCGCTGCATGGAGACCAAAGCTGCTGAAGCAGACGTGGACAAATCTATCGCCGCGGGCAAGTCGCTCAACGTCACCTCCACGCCCACGCTTTTCATCAACGGGCGGCGCATCGTAGGCCGTTCCGACTGGCCGACGTTGCGCAACGTCATCGACTACGAGATCGAGTATCAGAAGACGGCCAAGAATGCCGGCGAGGATTGCGGCTGCGAGGTCAAGATCCCCACGCTGGGACAGAATTGAGCATTATTTTCCATTCGCACTCCGAGGGGTAGCTGTTTGATGCACATCAGGATTCGCAGGATTGCCGGCCTGGCGCTGGGGATGCTCTGGGCGGCGGGCGCGTGGGCGTTCACCGCCGATATCAACCCGCAGCGGTATCTCGAAGACGTCCGGTACCTGGCTTCCAACAAGATGAAGGGGCGGGCCTCCGGGTCGCCCGAACTGGAGAAGGCGGCCGCCTATATCGCCCGGCAGTTCCGCGAGTTCGGGCTCCAACCCGTGGACGGCAAGAGCTACTACCAGGCGTTCCAGGTCACCACCAACGCGCGCCTGGGCGGGGAGAATCGTTTTGCGTTTGAGGAATCCGGCAAGACCGGCACGCTGAAGTTCCAGGAAGATTTCATTCCCTTCAACTTCTCCGCCGCCGGGGACCTGGCCGGCAGCGTGGTCTTCGCCGGCTACGGGATCACCGCCCCGGAGTACAATTACGACGACTACGCCGGCCTGGACGTCAAAGGCAAGATCGTGCTGCTCCTGCGCCACGAGCCGCAGGAGTTTGACGAGAAGAGCGTGTTCTCGGGCAAGGTCTACACCCAGCACGCGCAGTTTTCGAGCAAAGCCAGCAACGCGAAAATGCACGGCGCGCTGGGCGTGATCCTGATCAACGACCGCCCCAGCCACCCCGGGGAGTCCGACGACCTGGAGCCCTTCGCCGCCGCCGTGGGCCCGGCCGACGCCGGCATTCCTTTCGTGCAGATCAAGGCCGCCGCGGCAGAGACCTGGTTCGCGGATGCCGGCAAGAACCTGGACGATCTGGTGGCCGCGATCGACCGCGATCTCAAGCCGCGCTCCTTCGCCTTCCCGGACAGCCTGCGGGTGCGGGCGCACCTGGATATCGAACGGCTGGTCAAGACCGTGCACAACGTGGCCGGCTACCTGCCCGGCGCCACGGACGAATACATCGTGATCGGCGCGCACTACGATCACCTGGGCATGGGCGAGCAATTTTCCATGGCTCCGTCCCAGGCCGGCAAGGCCATCCACCCCGGCGCCGACGACAACGCCTCGGGAACCGCGGGCGTCATCGAACTGGCGCGCTGGTTCAGCCGGCAGCCCAAACAAAAGCGGGGCATCCTGTTCCTGACCTTCGCCGGCGAGGAACTCGGCCTGCTGGGTTCCAGCTTCTACGTGAACCATCCCGACTTCCCGCTGAAACAGGCCGTGGCCATGATCAACATGGACATGATCGGCCGCATCCGCGAAGGCAAAGTCTACATCGGGGGCGTGGGCACTGGTACGCACATGCGCGAGTTTGTCCAGCAGGCGGCCTCGAAATATCACCTGAACATCGACTATTCCGACACCACCGGCTACGGTTCGAGCGATCACACCTCCTTCACCGCCAAGCAGATCCCCGTGCTGTTTTTCTTCTCCGGGCTGCACGGCGATTACCACAAGCCCAGCGACACCTGGGATAAGATCGACGCGCCGGACGCCGCGCAACTGCTTTCCCTGGTCGCCGACGTGAGCGATGAGTTGCGCGAGAGCGCCGAGCGGCCCATGTTCGTGCGCGTCCAGGAACCGGTACACGGCGGAGCGATTGCCGGCTCGTCTTCGGCCGGTTCCGGCTACGGCCCCTGGTTCGGCAGCGTGCCGGACTTCGGGCAGACCGCCAACGGCGTGAAGTTCGCCGATATCCAGCCCGGCTCCCCGGCGGAGAAGGCCGGTTTCAAGGCCGGAGACGTGCTGGTGGAGTTCGACGGCAAGCCCATCCATAACCTTTACGATTTCACTTACGCACTGCGCGCCAAGAAACCCGGCGACGAAGTGCTGGTCAGGGTGCTGCGCGGCTCCAGTCCCGTGGAGGCCAAGGTAGTGCTCACCAAGCGGCGCTAATGGAGTAACATTGTGATGACTATGGAACTTCCCCGCCTGTATTTTGTCCGTCAGAACTTCCCGGACCGCAGCCTTGCCGACGTCTCCGGAGAAGTGAGGAAGCAGCTTGCGGCTTCGCCGTTCGCCGCGCGTCTGAAGCCCGGAGCGCGCGTGGCCATCGGCGTGGGCAGCCGCGGCATCCACAATATCGCCACCATCGCCCGCGCCATCGCGGACTACTGGAGGTCGCAAGGCATGCGGCCCTTCATTTTCCCGGCCATGGGCAGCCACGGCGCGGCCACGGCGGAGGGCCAGGCGGACGTGCTGGCGCACTACGGGATCGTCGAGGAGACTATGGGCTGTCCCATCGTCAGCTCGCTCGAAGTGGTCCCGCTGGGCAAGACCCCGGAAGGCATCGAGACCTTCATGGACCGCAACGCCTATGAAAGCGACGGGGTCATGCTGGTGGGCCGCGTGAAGTGGCACACCGATTTCGCCGGCAAGATCGAGAGCGGGCTGTTCAAGATGATGGCCATCGGACTGGGCAAGTTCTCCGGGGCGCAACACTACCACACGTATGCCTATAAGCTGGGCCTGGAGAACGTCATTCGCAGCATCGGCCGGCAGGTGTTGAAGTCCGGCAGAATCCTGGGCGGGCTGGCCATCCTGGAGGACGCCTATCACAACACCGCCAAGCTGGATGCGGTGCCCGTGGAAGTGATGGAGCAGCGGGAAGAGGAGAACCTGGCGCTGGTGAAGTCCTGGATGGGCAAGATCCCCATGGACCTGGACATCCTCATCCTCGACCAGATCGGCAAGAACATCAGCGGCGCAGGCATGGACACCAAGGTGGTGAACCGCAGCGTGCATGGGGCCTACAATCCCTGGCCGGACGCGCCCAAAATCGAGCGCATCTTCGTGCGCGATCTGAGCGACCTGAGCTACAACAACGCGGTCGGCCTGGGCATGGCCGATGTGGTCACCGACCGGCTGGTGAACCGCATCGACTGGGTGCCCACGCGCATCAACTCTCTCACCGCTTCCACGCCCGCGGCCATCCGCACTCCCGTGCACTTCCCCACCGACCGGCAGTGCCTGGAAGCCATGGCTCCCACGGTCGGCAAGTTCGACACCCGCCAGGTGACCATCGGCTGGATCCGGAACACCATGGAGCTGACGCCCATCCTGCTGAGCGAGAACCTGCGCCCGCAGATCGAGCAGAACCCGCTGTTGGAGATGATCGGTCCGGCGAGCGAGATCGAGTTCGACGCCGGCGGCAACCTGGTGGACCGGCTCTCCGCGGCGGAACCGGCCGTGCCCGCGCTACAGCACTCCTAGCTTCTTCGCCGCGCGCTCGAAGACCTCGAGCGCGCGATCCAACTGCTCCCGCGTGTGCGTGGCCGTTACGATGGTGCGCACCCGAGCTTTGCCCTGCGGCACCGTGGGATAGCCGATGCCCGTGGCCAGGACGCCCTCTTCGAACAACGCCGCCGAGAGGCGGTGAGCCAGCGCGGCGTCGCCCACGATCACCGGCGTAATGGGCGTCTCGCTCATTCCCGTGTTGAGTCCCAGCCGGGTCAGCCCGGCCTTGAAGTAGCGGGTGTTGTCCCACAGCCGCTCGATCCGCTCGGGCTCCTGCTCGAGCACGTCGAACGCCGCGAGACAGGAAGCCGCCACCGCCGGCGGATGCGAGGTGGAGAACAGGAAGGGCCGCGCCCGGTGATAGAGGAAATCGATCAGGTCGCGGCTGCCGCACACGTATCCACCCAGCACGCCGACGGCTTTCGAGAGCGTCCCCACCTGGACGTGCACGCGCCCGTGGAGGCCAAAGTGATCCACGGAGCCGCGCCCGTTCTTGCCCAGGACTCCCGAGGAGTGCGCGTCGTCCACCATCATGATGGCCCCATGGCGTTCGGCCGCCTCGACCAGCGCGGGCAGAGGCCCTATGTCCCCGTCCATGGAGAAGACGCCGTCCGTGATGAGCAGCTTGCGGCCGGGCTGGCTTTCCAGCTCCGCCAGGATCTTCTCCGCCGCGGCGGCGTCTTTGTGCGGAAACACGTGGATCTTGGCCTTGGAGAGGCGGCAGCCGTCGATGATGCTGGCGTGATTCAGCTCGTCGGAGATGATGTGGTCTTCGGGCCCCAGAATCGCCGAAACCGTGCCGGCGTTGGCGGCGAAGCCCGACTGAAACACCACGCACGCCTCCACGTGCTTGAAGCGCGCGATGCGCTCCTCCAGCTCCATGTGCAGACTCATGGTGCCGGAGATGGTGCGCACCGCGCCGGATCCCACGCCGTAGCGCCGGGTGGCCTCCAGGGCTGCCTCGCGGAGGCGCGGATGCGTGGTCAGCCCCAGGTAATTGTTGGAGGCCAGGTTGATGACCTCTTTGCCGTCGAAGCGCGATTCCGCCGCGCTCGCCGATTCCAGGATGCGCAGCCGCTGGTAGGTGCCCGCCTGCCGCCAGGCCCCCAGTTGCTCGCTCAAGAAAGCCAGAGGGTCACCCATGCGGGGCCTCAGGCGATCTTCGGCACCACGTACGGAGCGCGATACTGCCGCGTGAACATGCGGTTGGCTTCCGGATCGTTCTTGCAGGAGAGGGTCTCCGGATCGAAGTGCAGCGTGCGCCCCAGGCGGTAGGAGATGTTCGCCAAGTGCACCAGTTGCGTCGACAGGTACCCCTCTTCGATCTCGGCATTCAGGTCCGAGCGCTTGCGGCTGCGCACGGCGTCGATGAAGTTGGCCCAGTTGTTGCCGCCCTCCGAGCGCGCCGGCCCGGGTTCCTGCTCGCGTCCCAGGAAGGTCTTGTAAGAGCCATAGCCGTCGATGGCCATGTAGCCTTTCGAGCCGTAGAACAGGTTGCCGATAGTGTTGGAGTCCTTCTTGCCGTTCCTCCCCACCCGCTCGCCGATACCGGCTTCGTGGTTGGACATCCAGTGCCGCACTTCGAACACCAGCATGCGCCGTTTGGCGCCTTCGTCGAATTCGAAGCTGGCCACCAGGGTGTTGGGCGTCTGCTGGTCGTCGTCGAACATGAAATGCCCGCCGATGGTGCTGATCTTGGAGGGATACTTCACACCCAACCCCCAGCGGCAGATATCCATCTCGTGGATCCCCTGATTTCCCATGTCTCCGTTGCCGTAGTCCCAGTTCCAGTGCCAGTTGTAGTGAAAGCGGTTGCGCGAAAAGGGACGCTTGGGGGCGGGACCCAGCCACAAATCGTAATGCACGCCCGCGGGCACCGGTTCGTCCGGCGTGTGGCCGATGGTGTCCCGCCACTTGAAGCACAGCCCGCGCGCCATGTACACGTCGCCGATCAGGCCGTCGCGCAGTTGCTGCATGGCTTCGCGGCAGGCCACCGTGGAGCGGCTGTTGGTGCCGTGCTGCACGATGCGATCGTACTTGCGCGCCGCGGCCACCAGTTGCCGCGCCTCGAAGATGTTGTGCGAGCACGGCTTCTCCACGTAGACGTCCTTGCCCGCCTGGCACGCCGTGATGGCGATCAGCGAGTGGGTGTGATTCGGCGTGGC
>JAJPJX010000105.1 GCA_021324015.1 Solibacteraceae bacterium
CGAACAGGCGCACGCCCTGACCTTCTACATGCTCTCGCTGACCAACGAGCAGATGGGCGCCTACTACTCCAGCGTCCGGCTGATCCCCAGCCCCGGCTATGGCCGGCAATTGTTTGTCGAAAAGAATTGTATCGCCTGCCATACCATCGGAGGCGTGGGGGGCAAAGGCGGCCCGGAGCTCGCCGGCGTCACGCAGAAGCATTCCATCGGCTGGCTGGATGAGCAGTTGCTGAACCCCGACCTGGTCTACCCGGGGAGCACCATGCCGATTTATGATCTGGAACCGAACGCTCGCAAGGCCATCATCGGGTTTCTGGCATCGGCCACCGCCGAAGATGCCAAGGCGATCCTCTCCGGGAGGCCAAAAGGGTTGAGCGCTGACGCCGAGGCTATCGAAGCCGGCAAGCAGAGTTTCGCCCGCTTCGGATGCGTGGGCTGCCACGGCATGCAGCTTCAAGGCGGCGTGCCCAACCCCAACAGCCAGGGCGGCGAAGTGCCTTCGCTGATGCACGTGCCGGACGACTACACCAAAGATGAAGTGGCCGGCATCATCCGCAACGGCAAGATGCCGCCCGTGCAGAACCCGGCCAAACCCGCGCCGCCGCTGTATATGCCCGCCTGGAAAAGCGTACTGACGGACGAGGACATCAACCGGATCGTCACCTATTTGTGGTCCTTACAGCCGAAGACCAAGGAGAGCTGGTGACCGGGCCGTCCGGGAGCCGGGCGTGCCCCGGCTCCCGCACGGTGCGGGCGCTAGAAGATTCGCTGGTGGACCCGGTCCACCGAGAATTCCGCGTCAGCGCTGTGGCAGGTGGCGCAGCTCTCGCCGAGGGACGTGGTGTTTGCCAGGGTGTGGGATGCCGTGGCCTTGTCGTCGTGGCAGCCCTGGCAGGCAGCCGAAATCGGCGGCGTCGTCGGCGTGAAGCCGCCCGGGCTGGCCACCAGCGCCGCGGCGCCGACGTTCTCCACCCGGTAGGTGCCGCTCAGGTGGCACTTGGTGCAGTCACGCAGGTCGCCCGGGAACCGGACTTCCTGGTAGTTGGTGGTCCCCAGCACGTAGGGGTTCGCCAGGTTCTCCCCACGATGGATGCTGTGGATCTGCCAGGCCATGTTGACGCTCTGCTTGGAAGTGCCGTCGGTCAGCATGGGGTTGTGGCACATGCCGCACTCCTGGCTGTCGTTGCGGGTGCCGCCATGCACGAAGCCCAGATTCTGGTGGCAGGCGGCGCACTTCTCGGTGGCTACCACTTGCCGCCGCGGAGTGACCGGGCCCTGGTCCACGCTGAAGTAGGACCGCATAGGCTTGGCGGCGTCGGTCGCCTGAGTCGCCTTGGTGGTGCCGGGCAGCAGCGTTACGGTGTTGCGCGCTTCCACCGAGACCGTGTAGGAACCCGCCGCCGCGGCCGGGATCTTGTTCGTCATGGTGTAGGCGTACGTGCCGTTGCTGCCTGCCGTCTTGCTGGGATCCTCGGAAACCCGGATCCCGCCCGGCCCGGTCCCGTAGTCCGTGTTCGGCCCGGCCAGGATCACGCGAATGGAGGCGAGCTTGCTGATATCCATCGGGACCCCGGACTTGTCCGTCACGCTGAACGTCACCGTGGGAGTGGTGCCCGGGGCGGTGCCGTCCACTTTCAGGATCTTGGTGACCAGTCCGGGCAGCGACGTGGAGTTCGAGGGGATGACATGCGCGCCCGGGATGGAAGCGTCGAAGTCGAGGGTTGCCTGCGAGCCGTGGCAGTTCTTGCACTGGTTGTCATTCGGCTGCGGCAGATTCACGTGGTTGGCGCCGGTGGCGAAATTCACGTTGTCGTGGCAGGAGCCGCACGCCGCAGCGGTGGGATTCGTTTTCCAGTTATCGGCTTGCGTGGCTCCCTGGGCATGGCAGGTGGTGCAATTCCGGACGTCCTGCGGGAACACCACGGTGGAGAAGTCCGACCACTGGCCGCGATGCCAGATGCGGTAGGGCGTGCCGGCCTTTACGCTGGGGAGGCTGGATCCCATGTGGATCTTGTGGATGAGGACCTTCATGTCCTGCGTGAGCTGCGTGTCCGGATTAATCGTCTGCGGCGTGTGGCACAGAATGCAGAGCTCCACTTTCAGGCGGGACCCGCCGTGGCCGATCAACGGATTATGGCACTGGTTGCAGGCATCCGTGGTGACCACCGAGCGCGTCACGGTGACAGGCGAGCCGTTCGGCACAAAATTAAATACATCGTTGGAGGTCTCGCTCCATTCGTCGAAGGTGCCGAATTCCGAAAGATCGCGTTGCGCGGAAACTCCGATGGCGTGGGTCACGGTGGCGTCGAAATTGGCGGGCGCCTTGGTCGCGAACGTGTACGTGTAATCGCCCACGGCGTTGGTGACGAAGGTCCCGCCGGCATCGTTGGCCGCCTGGGTCTGGGATGGGTTGTCGTTGATCGTGGCCTTCAAGACCGAGGTCGTGTAAGCCACGTACTGGCTCTGGCCGGCGGGAATGTAGGCCGCAATGAATCTCATCGAGACCGGACCCGCGGTGGTCACACCCAATCTGTCCAGGGGGTGCCCATCGGAATCCACGATGGTGGCACGAACGGTGATGGTGCCGTCGCTGGCTATCGCGGCGCCTTTGATTTTCACCACCACACCGGTTTTGCCCAGGGCGTTTGTTGGCCCGTTGAGTTGCGGGCTGAATCGAGTAGCGGTGAAATCCACAGATTTTTTGACCGGACGGTCAGCGGCCAGCGCAGTGTTGACAAATACCACAGCAGGTATTAGCGACACCATCGCGGCGAGTGCGAGGCGTTTCCTCATCAAAAACATGAACCTCCTACAGGATAAGGAGAGCTGCTTATCTCATTCAGGCTAGCACGTTGCGCCGTGTCGGGGAATCCCCCATATGGCGCAACACAACGCTTTGAGGAAATTTCTTAGCGGCTTGCGGGGGCGCCGTATGCGTCCACCACGGCGATCCAGTGCCCCGGACCCGTCTGGTGCGCATCCACGTGGTGCATCCCGTCGGAGTTCCATCCCTGGCCGGAGGCTTCCACCACGGGCGTTTCCACCATTTTTTCGGCGTACGTTGTGGGGCTGAGCTCCGTGATCCGGAAGGCGTGTACCGCTCGCCCGTAGGTGGGATAGCAGTCCTGCCCCAACCGGTACAGCGCTCCATCCAGGACAAACGGCCTGCCGGCGGGCCGGGCGGTCCGCAAATCTTTTTTCACGATGGGACTGAGGGGGTGCTCTTTCCAGGGTCCATGGAGGTCGGAAGCGTAGAACAGGCGCAGCGTTTCGTTCCCGCTGGGCGAGGTGAACAGCCACCACAAGCCCTTATAGTGGGCCAGCGTGGGGCTGATAAAATGGTCCCCCTCCAGAAGGTTTCCCACGTACTTCCACTGGTCCGGAAAGGCCGTCGCCTGGTACAGGCGCACCGATGTCTCCGTGTGGGCCTCCGGAATCAGATAGTACTGGTTCCGCCACTCGAAGACGTAGGGGTGCGACTGTACGAACGGTTCGCGGATGACTGTGCGCCGGAATTTCCACTTCACGCCGTCGCCGCTTTCCGCCAGCGCGATGCCGCCCTTGTCGGATTTCAGGTCTTTGGCCGTGAAGAACACGTAATAATGCTTGTCCCGGATGACCATGAAGGGGTGGGCGAGAGCATCCACCTGCATGTCCGTGACATCCGCCGCCGTCAGAACGGGGTTGGAGGCGCCCGGCGCGGGCCGCAGCTCCAGCGGGGACGGTCCGGCGTAAATGCCGAGCGTCCAGACGCTCTTCCTGGCCGCCGGGCGCGGATGGCTTTGCGCCCCCGCGCGGCGTACGGCCGTCAAGGCGCACACGGCCGCGGCGAGAATCGACAATGTCGCCAGAGCACCAGCTCGTCTCATATCGGTTTTCCATCATACAGCGCCGGGCCCGGTGGCGCCTCTCCGTGAAACAGAAGATAATCAGGTTTTGAACTACTTCAAGGGGGTCACCATGCAGGCTGATGAAAGAACCGACCGCAGATGCACGCGCCGAAGGGTATTGCACGCCGGAGCGGGCGCCCTGGCGGCGGCGGGAGCCTCCCCGCTGCTGACCCGCGCCGCCCTTTGGGCCGCGGCGCCGGACCGCGAGACTACCGACGATCCACCCTTCCGCACGCCGTCGGAACCCGCCAACTCACCCATCGGCGTCGGACAGGGGATCCATCCGGGGCGGGTCGCCTGGGTGCATGAGCCAAAGGCGGCCACCTGGGACGGCAAGACGGGCAACTGGTGGGACGACGGCAACACGGACCCCCGCCTGGTGGATGGTATGGTATCCGCGGGCCTGCGGTCGCTCGCCGGTGAGCGGAACGACGAAGCGGCCTGGAAGGCCCTGTTCCAGTTCTTTCATCACAGCCGCGAGCTGCCCGGCGCCGGATACCGGCCCGGAGAGAAGATCGCCATCAAGCTGAATGCCAACCAGGACCGGCCCGGCGCGTGGCGCTTCGGCGCCGGCATGCCCAGCCCGCAAGTGGTCTATTCCCTGGTGCACCAGCTCATCACCGCCGGCGGCGTGCGCGGCCAGGACATCACGCTGTATGACGCCTCGCGCTACATTGGCGACCCCATCTACAACCGCATCCGGGCCAACCCCGACCCCAACTTCCAGGCGGTGCGCTTCGTGGTGAGCCAGCGTATGGCGGGCGGTGGGCGCGTGGCGGCGGCGCCGGACAAGGCCGCTCCTGTGCGCTTCTCCCGGTCCGGCGTGCCCACGGCCCTTCTGCCGGACTGCGTGACGGAGGCGAGCTACGTGATCAACGTGGCCCTGTCGCGCGCGCACGGCCTCATGGGAGTCACCCAGACGGCGAAGAACCAGTTCGGCTCCGTGTACTTCGAAGGCGTCGGCTTCACCCCCCGGCCTCTGCATGACTTCGCTTCCAGAGACCTGCCCATGGGTTCCTACAACTGCCTGGTGGACCTGATCGCGCACAAGCACCTGGGTGGCAAGACGATGCTCTACCTGATCGACTTCCTGTACGTGGCCGAGAGCCAGAATGAGCGCGTCATCAAGTACGCATCCTTTCAGGACCACTGGTGCTCCAGCCTGTTTGTTTCGCAGGATCCGGTGGCCATCGATTCGGTGGGGCTGGACTTTATCCGCAGCGAGCCGCGGGCGCTGGAGTGCCGCGGGAATCCGGAGAACTATCTGCACGAAGCCGCGCTGGCCGGCAAGGCTCCGTCGGGCACGGTGTACGATCCCGACCGGGACGGCGCGCCGGCAGAGAGCCTGGGCGTGCACGAGCACTGGAACAACGCGACGGACCGGAAGTACTCGCGGAACCTCGGCAAGCGCGAAGGAATCGAACTGGTGGGCGGGCTCCAGGCGTGAAGGCCGGGCTGCTCGCGGGGCTTTGCTGCGCGGCCGCCTGGGGCGCGGGCGGACCCGAGGCATGGGTCCCGGTGCGCTGGGATGGGGGGCCGCTCGCAGCCGCGCTCCGTGCCGGGGGACGCACATCGCCCAGCCGCGAGGCGCTGGAGGCCATCGCGCGATGGTACGAGCCTGCCACGCTGGCGCTGGTCCAGGGCACACCCATCAATTGCCTGCTGCTCACGCTCAGTGGCGGAAGCGACCGGGAACTGGAAAAGCGCCAGCTTGCGCTCGTCCAGGCCTATGCGCGGAAGGCCCGGGAGCGCGGGCTGGCGGTGCTGGGCCTGGTTTCGGCCGGATCGGACCCGGCTGTCACGGCGGCGGCGGCCGTGCAGGCGCAATTGGACGGCGTGGCGCTCGAGGGAGAGTTTCCCGCCGCGTCCTACTTTGCCGAGCAGGTGCGCAAGAGCCTGCGAGCGAGGAACCACGGCGCACTCGTAATACCGGTCGTCTCGCCGGAGGAGGCCCTCCGCGAGGAGGACCAGCCGGTAGTAGCTGTCGCGGGCGTATCGCCGGGGGTGGGCAAGATGGCAGAGAGCGCCACGGCCTCGGCCACCGCGGGAATCTGGGTGGATTCCAACCTGTGGCTGGCGCGGTCGTTGCGGGCGGCGGCCCCCGGGCCCGTGTGGCTCAGCCATGCGCCCGGCGCCGGGACGGCCAGGGACTATGCCAGGAGCATCGCAGACGCAGCCGCCGAGGGCGCCCAATGGATCGTCACCTTGCACGACGATCTGCGGCCAGCGCTGCGGAACGGGGACGCCGCGGCCCTGGAACTGTGGCGGACGATTGCCCGGGCGCCGGCCTTCTTCGGGGAGCACACGGAATGGCGCGGCTTCGCACCGTACGGGCGCGTGGGTATCGTGCTGGATCCGGCGGGCGCCAACCCGGCCATGACGCAGGAATACCTGAACCTGGTGGCGCGCCGGCAGATTCCCTACCGCGTGATCCGCCGTGCGCAACTGAGCGCTCCACTGCCGGCGGACCTGCGGGCCCTCCTGGCTTTTGACCTGGCGCCGCCCACGGAGGCCGAGCGGCGTCTGCTCAGCGGCTTTGCCGCGCAGGGCGGCCTGGTCCTGGGCGGGCCAGCCTGGGGCACCCCGCCCCGGGACCAGCCCTACGCGGTGGCCTCCACGGGGGAAGGCGAAGTCGCGATCTACAAAGAAGACTTCCCGGACCCGCAGTCCGTGGCCCGGGACCTGAACGATCTGCTGAACACACCGGATTTCGGCGTCAGTCTGTTCAACGCGCCGTCGGTGCTTCCCGCGGTGAGCACGAGCCCTTCTGGCGCCGCCATGCTGATCCAAATGGTCAACTACAGCGATACCCCGGCATCCGCGCTCTCCATCTGGGTCGCGCGGCAGTGCCGGAGCGCCCGGCTGTACACTCCGGAAGGGCCGCCCGCGGACCTTCCGCTGAAGCGCGGGTCCCGCCGCACGGAGATCGCCATCCCCCGGCTGGGGGTCTACGGGGCACTGCTGCTCGAATAGCCCGCGGCGTTCGCGGGCGCCTACTTCATCCGTTTCGCTGTGATGTCGAAATTGTTGTCGTTGAACTGCACCGCAAACTTGATCTCGTCGCCGCTGATCTTGCCCTTGTAGGTGAACGTGCCAAACGGCCGGTCCGCGGTAAACGAGATCGTGTCTCCGCTCAATTTACCGTCCTTGATGGGCGTATCATCCTGGGAGCCGGCGACCGTGCCCGTCACCTTATCGCCATTCACTTGGAACGTGAAGGTGTTGACCCGCGGCGTGCCGTCCGGAGTCGTAAATTCCGCCCGCCACTTGCCGCTGACGTCGGCCGCCACGGCTATGAGCACGAGCGCACACCCGAGGACTACTGCCGAGACACATACCCGCATCCGGTGTAACATGACCCGCACCTCCTCCGGTTCAAGATACTACGATGATAGGTCCAGGTGCGGATATGCGATTCACACGAAGAACGCTGGCCCGGACGGCACTGCATAGCGCCGCCGCTCTGTTCGCCTCGGAGGGCTTCACGCAGGCGCCGCCGGGGCGCGTCGAGGGACTTACGCGCTACGTCGCGGACTGGGTGGCCGGCGCGCGGTATTCCGACATCCCTCCGGAAGTGGTGGAACTGGGCAAGAAATCCATCCTCGACGGACTGGGGCTGGCGCTTTCCGGGTCTGTCGCCGAGACCGGCAGCCTGGTTCGGCGGTACCTGAAGTCGCTGGGCTCATTGTCCGGCGCAGCGACCGTCATCGGTTCGGGCCTCAAGTGCCCGGCGCGCTTCGCGGCGTTTGCCAATGCCGTCGGGATGCACGCCGACGACTATGACGACACGCAGCTTGCGGTGGCCAAGGACCGCGTCTACGGCCTGCTCACGCATCCGACGACGCCCTGTTTGCCGGCGGCACTGGCGGTGGCGGAGGGCGAAAGGGTCTCGGGACGAGAGCTGATGCTCGCTTATCACCTGGGAGTGGAGGTGGAGTGCAAGATCGCCGAGGCCATCGCGCCGCGGCATTACGAGGCGGGCTTTCACTCCACGGGGACGTGCGGTCCGTTCGGCGCCGCGGCGGCCACGGCCAAGTTGAGAGGATTGCCGGTTGAGAGGATCGCCCAGGTGCTGGGCATCGCGGCCAGCCAGTCTTCAGGCCTGCGCGAAAACTTCGGCACCATGACCAAGCCGTTCCAGGCCGGGCACGCGGCCGAATGCGGCGTGGTATCGACCGACTTCGGCGCGATGGGATGGACGGCCGCGGACAACATTCTGGAAGCGCCGCGCGGTTTCTTTCAGGCAGCCGGCGGGGGATACAATCCCGAGGCCATTCTGCGCAAGCTCGGCAATCCCTGGACGTTCGCGTTTCCCGGCATCTCCATCAAGCCGTTTCCCTCCGGCTCGCTCACGCATCCGGGCATGACGCTGATGCGCCGACTGATCCGGGAAAACCACCTGCGCGCCGGCCAGGTGGAAAGCGTGGAGGTGGGAACGAACCGCAATATGCCCAACGCGCTCATCCACCACCAGCCCAAAAACGCCTTGCAGGCGAAGTTCAGCATGGAATTTTGCATGGCCGCGCTGCTGCTGTACAGGAAGGCCGGATTGGCCGAGTTCACCGACGACGTGGTCAACCGGCCCGAGGTACAAGCCATGATCCGGCGGGTGCATTTTGGAGTCAACGCGGAGGCGGAACAGGCCGGCTACAACAAGATGACCACGATCCTCGAGATCCATCTCAAGGATGGGCGCACGATCTCCGGACGGGCCGATTTTGGGAAGGGCAGCCCCGCGGACCCGATGACCTATGAAGAAGTCGCCGAGAAATTTCTGGACGCGGCGGGCTACGCCCGCTGGCCGAACCGCAAGGCGACGGCGATCGTGGGCCAGGTGCGGAAGCTGGAGGATCTGCCCGACATCCACACGCTCACGGCGCTGTGCGCGAGCTGAAGGGCCAGGCCGTCCTTATCGCCGCGCCGCCACCAGGATATCGCCGGCCGGCTCCACGCGGGAGAAGTGCTGGAATCCCGCGCCGGAGAGCCAGGATTGGTATTCGGCTTCCGTGTGGTGGAGCCGCTTTTGGTGCTGACCAGCATGTTGATGGCGAACAGCGCGACCCACTTGGGCGCGGTCTTGCCGGGCTCCAGGATGAAATCGCGGATGACGATGCGCCCGCCCGGAGCCAGCGCCCGGTAGCAGCGCCGGAACAGATCGCGGTTCTGTTCGGGATCCAGCATGTGGCAGATCGCGGAAAGCAAAATCAGGTCGTGGTCCCGCCCGAAGTCATCCACCGTCAGGTCGCCGACCCGGGTGCTGATGCGGTCTGCCAGACCGGCCTCCAGGATATGTTTGCGCGCAATCGGGACCACCGAGGCCAGGTCCAGGACTTCGGCGTGCAATGCGGGACTGGCCTTGGCGAACGCGATGGAATAGGCGCCCGAGCCTCCGCCGATATCCAGAAGGCGGCGCACGCCCGCCACGCCTACCACCTGAACCAGATGCTGCGCGGTGCGCTGCGCTCCGCTGTGCATGGCGGCGATGAAGCTTTCCGTCCATTGCTGGTCTTGCTGATCTACACCGGGGCGCAGCACCGCCGTACCGGCGCGGACACAGTCCGTCAGGGTGGCCCACGCCCTGAACATGTGCACGGTGTGCATCAGCGCGGGCCGCCGGTAGTCGGGAGATCCGGCCACCAGATAGCGGGCCGTGTCCGGAGTGTTGCGAAACGTCTGGCCGCTTTTGCTCAACGCGCCCAGGGCGGCAAGGGCGTTCAGCAGCGTTTCAGTGGCGCGGGGATTGGCGCTCACCCTGGCCGCCACCTGTGCCGCCGTGGCGCCGGAGGCCACGGCGGTGAAAATATCGAGTTCCACCGCGGTCAGAAGCACCCGGCTTTCCTCGAAACTGCCCATGGTATCCATGAGTTCCGAGAAAGAGCGGGCGGACGTGGGCGGCGGCGAGCCTGCCAGCCAGCAAGGCAGAAAACCAAGGACAACCACAATTCGAGAGAGCATGACCCACCTCCTTCGGCCGTGCGAACGGGCGGCCGGATTACGTGTGAAATTCCAGAATGTCCCCGTCCTCCACCAGGTGCATGCGCTCCACGAGCATGCCGTCCTGCTCGTGCGACTTGCGGTAGAGGCGCGCGTAGCGCAAGTGCTCGGCAAAATCGCGATGTACCTGGGCGGCCGCATCCTGCACGGTGGCGCCGCGGTGCAGCACGTAGGGAGCGGCGAGATCCGGCTTCTTTCCGGGAGGCTTGGAGTAGAACCGGACGATGCCCAGGGCGTCGAAGGCGGCGCGCGCGAAGGCGCCCAGACCGAGCCCGGCGGCCGCCGAAACGCCCAGGCAGTGGAAGCGCTCGCCGTACAGTTCCAGGACGATGCGGAAGTTTTCCCCGGCGCCGGGGAGGTCCAGCTTGTTGGCCACCAGCAGACGAGGAGGCGGCACGCGCCAGCCGTCCAACGTGGTGAGAATGAACTCGACCTGACCGAGCACCTCGGGATTGTTCGGATCGATCACCAGGGCGCACGATTGCGCCGGCCGGACCACCTGGGGGAGCCAGGGTTCCATGAACTCGCCGGAAATGGCCGGCAGATCGACCAGTTGGATCTGCACGTCCTCGAAGGGCATCATGCCGGCCACCGGCATTCTGGTGGTGAACGGATAGTCGGCGACCTCCGGATGCGCGTGGGTCAGGAGGCTCACGAGGCGAGACTTGCCCGCATTCGGAGGGCCCAGCAGCGCGACCTGCCCGGCGCCTTCGCGGCGGACCAGATATGCGGGCGCGGCGTGCGCGCCGGCCTTGTGGGTTTTCTGCGACTCGCGGCGGGCCTCCGCGAGGCGCCGCTTGATGTCCGCCTGCATCTTCTCGGTGCCCTTGTGCTTGGGAAGAGCGGCGTACATGTCCTCCAGAGCGGCGATCTTTTCCTGGGGGGTCTCCGCGTGTTTGTAGGCCTGCTCGGCGGCAAGGTAATCGGGGGTGAGGTTGGCGGGCACGGCAGCGGCTCCGCTCAAGCAGCATCTTACCGCGCTGCCCGGGCGGCTGCCAGGACCGTGCGGCGAAGCCGCGCCTTTCGCGGCAAGCGCCCGAAAAAGCGGGCGAATAAATTTTTCGTCCGGACGTGATCCAGGCGGAGCGGGTCGCGCGCACTTCAACGCCCGGGCTTGATTTTCGTGGTTTCGGATCTCAACATAGGATTGGGTTGTTTCAAAGGGGGTTCTTATGCCGTCCGAACTCGGCCCGCGGACCCGACGGGAAATTCTGGCGGGACTGGCCTGTGCCGCGCTCGCGCCGATCGAAGCGCGGACCAACGCCTATAACCCGAAGCTGGTGGCGCAAACCTACGTCTGGCTTCTGGAGATGCAATTTCGGAATCGCGCCCTGGAGGAGGGGCTGGAAGACATTTTCACCGGAACCCGCCGGGCGGGCTACCGGCGCCTGGAACTGATGCCCGCCCTGGTGGAGTCCAAGCTGCGGGAGAAAACGATCGCCCTGCTGGCGGCGAACCGCCTGGAACCCACGATCGTGTATGCGAGCGGGCCGGTGCACGAGCGGGACGCGGGCGAGAAGACCAGGGCCCAGGTGCTGGAAACCGCGGCAGCCATGAAGGCAGCGGGCACGGGATTTGTCAACTTCAGTCCGGCGGCGAAACCGGGCGAGCAGCGCAAGGCGGACGAGGAGCTGGAGACCCAGGCCTACCAGCTCAACCGCATGGGTGACGAGTTGCAGAAGGGCGGGATCCAACTGCTCCTGCACCATCATCTGCCGGAGATGCGGGACAACGCCCGGGAGTGGCGCTACTGCCTGCGGCGCACGGAGACCGGGCTGGTGCGGTTCTGCCTGGACGTGGACTGGGCGAGCCGCGCGGGCATGGATCCGCTGGCGCTCATGGACGAGGCCGGCGGCAGGCTCGCCAGCCTGCACCTGCGCAACACGCGGAACGGCGTTTCGCAGGAGGTGCTCGGGGACGGCGATATCAACATGGCCAAGATCGCCACCTTCCTCCAACAGACGTTTTACGGGGGGTTCCTGGTGGTGGAACTGATCCATGAAAAAGACACCCGGCGGGCTCACAGCCTGCCGACCGACCTGAGCCTGAGCCGGCTGTATATGCAGAAGGTGTTCAGCGAGCAGCCGGGCAGCACACCGGTGGATTTCGGCCCGCACGTGCGGACGAAGGAACTGTAGCCGGCCAGCCGGGAGTCCGGCGCCGCGGTTTCACCCTGATACAATCAGGGCAATGCCTAACGAATTGTTTGCGTTGTTCGACACCAGCGAGGGAAATTTCAAGATCAAGCTGTACGCCGATAAAGCCCCGCGCACGGTGGAGAATTTTGTCGGCCTGGCGGAGGGAACCAAGACCGGCCAGCCGTTCTACGACGGCACGATTTTTCACCGCGTGATCCCCGGCTTCATGATCCAGGGCGGCGATCCCACGGGCACGGGGCGTGGGGGCCCGGGGTACCGGTTCGACGACGAGTTCCATGCCAGCCTGAAGCACTCCACCAAGGGCCTGCTTTCGATGGCCAACGCCGGGCCCAACACCAACGGCAGCCAGTTCTTCATCACGGTGGCCGCCACGCCGTGGCTGGACAACCGCCACAGCATCTTCGGGGAGGTGGTGGAGGGTTACGAGGTGGTGGAGAAGATCGCCAATGTTCCCCGCAACAGCCAGGACCGGCCACTCCAGGAGGTCCGGATCCAATCCGTGAAGATCGAAAGGGTTTGACTGCCATGAAACGATTCCTGCTGCTGCTGGCCGCGTGCGCGGCCGCCTTCGGCGCCGGGGGCTTCCATCCCCTGTTCAACGGCAAGAACCTGGACGGATGGGACGGCGACCCGCGCCTCTGGTCGGTCCACGACGGCATGATCGTGGGCTCGACCGAGGGCGTGAAGCTGACGCACAATTCCTTCCTGATTACGAAACAGACGTATCGGAACTTTATCCTGCGGGCGCAGATGAAGCTGCGGAATCACAACAGCGGCATCCAGTTCCGGAGCGAGGCGCTGCCCGAATGGGTGTGCCGCGGCTACCAGGCGGACGCCGCCGAGAACAACTACTGGGGCTGCCTGTACGAGGAGAAAGGCACGCGCGGCATCCTGGTGAACAGTTGGAAGGACAAGGGCGAGAAGGTGGTGCATCTCAAAGACTGGAACGACTACGAGATCCTGTGTGACGGAGATCACATCCGCCTGACGCTGAACGGAACGGTGACGGCGGATCTGCACGATTCCAAGTGGCCCGAGGGGGTGATCGCGCTGCAACTGCACGCCGGGCCGCCGATGCAGGTGTACTTCCGCAACATCGAGATCAAAGTACTGAAGTAGACATTGAGACTCGCCCTTTTCGGCGGCACCTTCGATCCGATCCACCTGGCGCACCTGGCCGTGGCCCGAGAAGCGGCCCGGCGGTTCGGACTGGAACGGGTGCTATTCGTGCCCGCGGCCAGGCCGCCGCACAAAGCGGGCGCGACCCACGCGAGTTATGAGGACCGCTATCGCATGGTGGAACTGGCCTGCACCGGGGAGTCCGGCCTGGAGGCGTCCCGGCTGGAGGCCGGCACCGAGCGCAGTTACTCGATTTACACCATTGAGAAGGTTCGCGCGGGCCTGTCCCCGGAGGACGAACTATTTTTTCTCATCGGCGCGGACGCGTTCGCCGAGATCCGCACCTGGCGCCGCTGGGAGGACGTGATTCGGGCGGTGGAATTCATCGTGGTAAGCCGGCCGGGGCACGAATACGAGGCGCCGGCAGGCGCCCGGACGAGGCGCCTGGAGACGCTCGAATTGCCGGTCTCATCCTCTGAAATTCGCCGGAAACTGGCCCTCGGCGAGGCTCCCGCCGAGGTGCCCGAGGCGGTGCTGCGCTACATCCGGGAGCACGGGCTGTACCGCAGCGTATAATTCCGCACACTTCCCGCCGCTCGTGGCCACATGCTACAGGGCTGTGTCCGGGTGGCGCACCGGGCGCCGCACGGGCCCCTGGCCGGTAGCCGCCAAACCGCAGACCCCTTGTCAATAAAACATAATAGGTCCATTATGTTCTTTTGGAGGTGCGCGTGCTCACCCCAGGCAGGCAGGTCCGCGTCCAGACGCATAACCGGATGTTCCGCAAAACTTTGGAGGACAGCTTGAATACCTTCCCGCGGTTTCGTGTGTGGCCAGTGGCAGCGCTGCTGCTGCTCGGCGGTGTCAGCGCCCTGCGGGCGCAGACTACGATTACAGTGAGCCCGACCGTGGTGAACCTGTCGGCGCAGGTAGGCGGCACCACGGCGGTCTCCGGCACGTTTACGATTTCGAGCAACGCTTCGTCCGGGAGTCCCGTGAGCTTCATCATCTCCGGAAGCACGGCGAGCGGAGGGAACTGGCTGAATCCTCAACCCAATCCGACGAGCGGCACCGTCAGTTCCACCGGGCAGGTCACGGTGACCGTGTTCGCGAATCCCAGCGGTCTAGCGGCGGGGACTTATACCGGGTCCATCCTGGTAGCGAACAATTCGAGCACCGGGAACGTATCGGTTCAGGTCAACTTCACAGTGGGGCAGTTGAGCGTGGCCCCCGCCAGCCTGACGTTCAGTTACCAGGGCGGCGGGTCGGTGCCGGCGGCGCAGGCTCTCACGGTTTCCGGCAGTTCGGGAGTAGGATTCACGGTTGCCGCCGTCACGTCCACTGGAGGGAACTGGCTGCAAGTGGCGCCCACCAGCGGATCGGCGCCCGCGGCTCTCAGCGCCAGCCTGAATTCGGCGGTTCTGTCCAGCCTGGCGCCCGGCACCTACAACGGCACAATTACGGTGACGCCCACGAGCGGAAATACGACGCCGACCACGGTAGCGGTAAGCCTGACGGTGACCGCTCTGCCGCAACTGACGGTCAGCCCGACATCGCTCTCGTTCTACTACCAGATCGGCGGCACCAACAACCAGTTGCAGCAGACGGTCTCTCTGACCAGCAACGGGAGTGCCATCAACTATTCGCTGACCTATGGAGTGAACCCGAATCCGGCGGGAGTCCCCTGGCTGACGGTGACGCCTTTAGGCGGGCTTACTCCCGGAACCCTGACTGTAGGCGTAACTCCGGCGAATCTGCCGGCCGGCTCGTACACCGGCAGCGTCACGATCTCCACGCCGGGGGCTTCGACGGCAACCACCACGATTCCCGTGAACCTTACGGTCAGCAGCAGTCCTTTGCTGACGCTGAGTCCCGTCACGCTCAACTTCTCCTACCAGATCGGCGGCGCGGCGCCGGCGGCCCAGAATATTGCTACGGGGAGTACGGGCGCGGCTTTGAGCTACACCACTACGGTGGCGACGGCCAGCGGCGGCAACTGGCTGACCGCTACCCCCAGCGGCACCACTCCCAATCCGATCAGCGTCACGGTGACGCCCGCCCAACTGGCGGTAGGCACGTACAGCGGGACGATCACGGTGGCAGCGACCGGAGCCGGGAATCCGTCGCAGCAGGTGACGGTGACGCTCACGGTGAGCAACGACGCGCTGATCAGCGCCACTCCGGCCAGCATGGTGTTCAACTACCAGACCGGTCAGGCGCTTCCAAGCGGGCAGGTCCTCACGATCGGCAGCACGACCGGGGTGCCCTTGAATTACACGGCCACGGCCAGCACCTCGACCGGGGGTAACTGGCTGGCGATTTCGGGGACGACGACTGTGAGCGGCTCGACGGGGGGCGGCGGGTTGGTCCCGGTCACGGTGAACACGGCCGGGCTGCCGGCGGGAGCCTACGACGGAACGATTTCGATCGCCGCCACGAATTCGGTAACCGGCCTGGCGGCGCCGAACAGCCCGCAAACGGTAGGCGTAAAGCTCTACGTGAGCAACAACGGGCTGCTGAATGTGAGCTCGTATTACCTGAACTTCACCTCGGTGAATCAAGCTCTGCCTGCGGCGCAGGTGGTGGGGCTGACCAGCACGAATCCGGTGGGTCCGCTGAACTACACGGTGACGACGGCCACCTCGAACGGCGGCTCGTGGCTGATCGTGCCGGGCTCCGGCCAGACACCCAGCAATTTGCAGGTGAATGCTACGCCGAACCTCCTCAGCGCCGGCACGTACAACGGGACGATCACGATCACCGCGAAAGACGCCGGGACGGGGAACCCGACGGACAACAGCCCGCAGACCGTCAACGTTACATTGACGGTAACCACGGCAACGATCACGGCCACCCCGGCTTCCCTCTCGTTCACGCAGGCGGCCGGCGGAGCGGCGCCGGCGAACCAGACCATCGCGGTGAGCAGTTCCGGCGGGGCGGTGACCTTCTCCGCGGCGGCAGCCACCACGGCGGGGGGCTCGTGGCTCTCCGTCAGCCCACAGGCGGGTACGACGCCACAGAACCTGGCCGTTTCGGTCAGCGCTGCCTCGCTCAGCCCTGGAACCTACAACGGGTCGATCACGATCACGGCGCCGGGCGCGGCGGGCAGCCCGATCAGCATTCCCGTGACATTGACGGTGACGGCGGCGCAGACGCTGTCCGCGTCGCCCACCAGCCTGGCGTTTACCTACCAGGTTGGGGGGGCGGCGCCGGCGGCGCAGGCTTTGCAGGTGAGCTCGAGCAGCGGCGGCCTGGCATTCACGGCGGCCGCCACCACCACCAGCGGCGGCACATGGCTCAGCGTCACTCCGACCAGCGGGACCACGACGGCCTCGGTCAGCGTCACGGTCAATCCGGCCAGCCTGGCGGCGGGAACCTACGCCGGCGCCATCACAATTACGTCGCCGGGGGCGGGGAACAGCCCGCTGACGGTGAACGTTTCCCTGACCGTACAGGCCGCGCCACTGCCTTCTTCGGTGCAGATCGTCAACGGCGCCAGCGGCTCGCCCGGTCCGCTCGCGCCCGGGGAGATCATCTATATCGGCGGGACCAACATGGGGCCGGCGACCGGAGTCCCCGCGCAGGTGACCAACAACGCGCTGCCCACCACCCTGGGCAACGTGACGGTGACCTTCGACGGGATCAAGGCGCCCTTGCTGTACGTTTCCAACACCCAGATCAACGCCATCGTGCCGTATGGAATCGCCGGCCGGGTGACCACCAACGTGCAGGTGACCTATAACGGCGCGAGTTCCGGCAACATTCCGTACAACGTCGCCGCCAGCATGCCGGGCATTTTCACGCTGAACCAGTCCGGCTCAGGCCCGGGGGCGATCCTGAACCAGAACGGCTCGGTGAACGCCGCGGGGACTCCCGCCGCCAAGGGTTCCGTGATCGTGATTTACGCCACTGGCCAGGGGGTGAACACACCGCCGAATACCGATGGAGCGATCACGCCGAGCGATGGCACCGGCCTGACCAAGCCGGTCACGCAGCCGGTCGCGGTCACGGTGGGCGGCCAGCAGGCCACGGTGCTCTACGCCGGCTCGGCGCCGGGTCTGGTGGCCGGAGCCTTCCAGGTGAACGTGCAACTCCCCGCGAACCTGCCTTCCGGCGCGCAGCCGGTGGTGGTGACGGTGGGGACGGCCAGCAGCCAGGCCAACGTGACGGTGGCAGTACAGTAAGGCGCGAGAAAGACCGCTCCCTGACGGTCGCGGCTCGGCAGCCGAGTGTGGCGCCGGGCCGCGGCCGGGCTATGTGGCTCTTTCCTGGACGATCTCCAGAAAGGCCCTCGCCGCGTGGCTGAGGGCCCGGCGCATGGGGTAGACCAGGCGGATTTTGCGCTCGACGTTGAGTTCCCGCACTTTCACCTCGCGCAGGAGTTTCTGTTCAATTTCCTGCCCTACGCACATACGGGGCAGAAAGGCCACGCCCTGATTGTTCTGCACCAGCTTGCGGATGGTTTCGATGGTGGGCATCTCCACCTCCATATTTAGCGGCACGCGGTGGCGCTGGAACTCGCGGAGCACGACATCGCGATAAGGCGAGAGCACGTTGTGGGCGATGAAGGTCTCGCTCCCCAACTCGGTGAGGGAGACGGAACGGCGGCTCGCCAGACGGTGTCTGGGGGAGACCACGAAGGCCAGCGAGTCGGTGTAGATCACGGTCGAAACCAGGCGCTCGTCGGCGGGGTCGTAACTGATGACCCCGAGTTCCAGGTTGCCGTCGATCAACTCCGCGGGGATCTTGCTGGAAAGGCTGCGCCGCACCTGCACCTTGATCTTGGGATAGAGCGCGCGGTAGTGCTCGATGTGCTGGAGCAGGTAGAGCGTAGTGGATTCGTTGGCCCCGATGGTGAGGCGGCCGGCGGACTTGTCGCGCAGCTCAGCCAGGGCGTTAGCCAGTTCCTGCTGGAGGTTCTCGAAGCGCCGCGCGTACTCCAGGACGGTGCGCCCGGCGTCGGTAAGCATGAGATCCTTGCCGGAGCGGTCGATGAGCTTCTCGCCCAACTCCTGCTCCAGGCGCTGGAGGGCCAGGGAGACCGCGGGCTGCGTGCGCAAAAGGCGTTCGGCGGCGCGGGAGAAACTGCGCTCGGTGGCCACGGTGAGAAACACCTGCAAAGGGTAGAGTTCCATGGGGCGCCCTCTAATGATAACAATACTTTATATTAACCGCTAAAATTATAAATTTGCCAAATTGTAGGGCGCCGGGCATAATGGGTGCTACTGGCGTCAACCATGAGCGACCGAGTATACATTTTCGACACCACGCTGCGGGATGGCGAGCAATCGCCGGGCTGCAGCATGACCGTGCACGAGAAGCTGGGAATGGCGCGCAAGCTGGTCGAACTGGGCGTGGATATCCTGGAGGCGGGCTTTCCGATCGCCTCCGACGGGGATTTCGAGGCCGTGGACGCCGTCAGCCGGGAGTATCCGTGGGCGCAGGTAGCGGCCCTGGCGCGGTCCTGCACGGGCGACGTGGAGCGGGCGGCACAGGCGTTGCGGCACGCCAAACGGCCGCGCATTCACACGTTCATCGCCACCAGCGATATCCACCTGAAGTACAAGCTCAAAAAGTCGCGGCAGCAGGTGCTGGACGAAGCCGTAGCCGCCGTGGAACTGGCGCGGCAGCACGTGGACGACGTGGAATTTTCCGCCGAGGACGGCGCGCGCACGGATCCGGATTATCTGGAGCAGATCTCCAAGGCGGTGGTCGCCGCCGGGGCGCGCACCGTGAACATTCCCGATACCGTGGGATACTCGGTGCCCGAGGAATACGGAGCGTTGATCGGGCGCATCGCACGGGCGCTGGGGGATTGCGCGATTGTCAGCGTGCACTGCCACGACGACCTGGGCCTGGCGGTAGCCAACTCGGTGGCGGCGGTGCGCGCCGGCGCGCGGCAGATTGAATGCACCATCAACGGCATCGGGGAGCGGGCGGGCAACTGTTCGCTCGAAGAAGTGGTCATGATTTTCAAGACCCGGCACGACCAGTTGCCGTATCACACCAGCATTCACACCGAACATCTATACTCGGCCAGCCAGCTATTGAGCTCCATCATCACTTTCGGACCGCAGCCCAACAAAGCCATCGTGGGGCGGAATGCGTTCGCGCACGAGGCCGGCATCCACCAGGACGGCTATCTGAAGGAGAAGAGCACCTACGAGATTATCGACCCGCGGTCGGTGGGCGTGCCCGAAGGGCGCCTGGTGCTGGGCAAGCACAGCGGCCGGCACGCGCTGAAGCAACGCTGCCAGGACTTGGGCTACGAGCTGACGCGCGAGGAACTGGACGATCTTTACCACCGCTTCACCACGCTGGCGGACCGCAAGAAGGGTCTCATGGACGAAGAGATCATTGCGCTGATTCACGAGGGACAGAAGGTCCAGCAGGTGGCCGCGGATTAGCCGCCAGGGACCCCGATAGTCGATGAACCTGAATATTCTGGTATTGCCCGGAGACGGGATTGGGACCGAGGTTACGCGCGAGGCGGTGCGCGTTTTGCGCCACGTGGCGCGGAAGTGGAATCACACCCTGCATCTGAGCGAGGGCTTGCTGGGGGGGATCGCGATTCACCGCACGGGGACCCCGTTTCCGGAGCAGACGGAGCGGCTGGCGCTGGCCGCCGACGCCACTCTGATGGGCGCGGTAGGGCTGCCGGAATTCGACAACGTGCCTCCGGAGAAGCGGCCCGAAAAGGGCCTGCTGGGAATCCGGAAGGCCCTGGGAGTGTACGCGAACCTGCGCCCCGTGCGAACTTACTCGGCGCTGCTGGACGCCTCGCCGCTGAAGAACCACCTGGTGGACGGCACGGACATGATCATCGTGCGCGAACTGACCGGCGGCATCTACTACGGCACGCCGCGGGGCATCCTGGAAGACGGCGGCGAGACGCGCGCGGTCAACACCATGACTTACACGCGGGCGGAGATCGAGCGGGTGTCGCGCATGGCGTTCCACCTGGCGCGCGGGCGGCGCAAGAAAGTCACCTCGGTGGACAAGTCGAACGTGCTGGAAAATTCGCAGCTCTGGCGGCGGGTGGTGACCGAGGTGGCCGCCGAGTTCCCGGACGTCGCGCTGGATCACCTGCTAGTGGACAACTGCGCCATGCAACTGGTGTTGAATCCGCGCCGCTTCGACGTGGTGCTGACGGAGAACATGTTCGGCGACATTTTGAGCGACGAGGGTGCGGTGCTGGCCGGGTCGATCGGGATGCTGCCTTCGGCCTCCATCGGGGACCGGAAGCCTTCGGGGGCGTGGGTCGGGCTGTACGAGCCGGTACACGGTTCGGCGCCGGACATCGCGGGTCAGAACAAAGCCAATCCGCTGGGCGCCATCGGCTCGGTGGCGGCCATGCTGGAATACAGTTTCGGTTTGAAGGAAGAGGCCGGGGCGGTGAACGCCGCCATGGAGGCTGTCCTCCAAAGCGGCAAAGTCACCGCCGACCTCAGGCCTTCGGGCGCTCCCGCCACCACCGAACAGGTTGGTGAAGCGGTCTGCGCCGCGATCGGATAGGCCCGGACGCTTACCGGCAGCCGGGCCTATCCTGGTTTCCCGGCAGGCTTCCCGGCCTGCCGGACATCTGGGTTACCTTATGAGCACACCTCGCACGATTATCGAAAAAGTTTGGGATGCGCACGTGGTCCACGAACAGGCGGGCGCGCCCACGCTGTTGTACATCGACCTGCACCTGGTGCATGAAGTGACTTCGCCGCAAGCTTTCCAGGGCCTGCGCGACCGCGGCCTGCGGGTGCGGCGGCCGGACCTGACGGTGGCGACCGCGGACCACAGCATTCCGACCACCGACCGCTCGCTGCCCATCCTGGACCAGGTGGCCGCCCACCAACTCGAGCAGTTGGAAGCCAACTGCCGGGAATTCGGCATTCCGTGTTTCGGCATCCACAGCCAGCGCCAGGGGATCGTGCACGTCATCGGCCCGGAACTGGGCCTGACGCAGCCCGGCATGACGGTGGTGTGCGGAGACAGCCACACGGCCACGCACGGCGCATTTGGCGCGCTGGCCTTCGGCATCGGCACCAGCGAGGTGGAGCACGTGCTGGCCACGCAGTGCCTGTTGCAGCGCCCGTCGAAGACCTTCCAGGTGCGGGTGGACGGCGCGCTGAAACCGGGCGTCACGGCCAAAGACATCATCCTGGGGCTGATTTCGCGCATCGGCGTGGGGGGCGGCACGGGCTGCGTATTCGAGTATTGCGGCCCGGCGATCCGGGCGCTTTCCATGGAAGAGCGCATGACGGTGTGCAATATGTCCATCGAAGGCGGGGCACGGGCGGGCATGGTGGCGCCGGACGACACCACGTTCCAATACCTGGCCGGAAGGCCCCACGCGCCAAAGGGCGCCGCGTGGGAAGCCGCCGTGGAGCGGTGGAGGCAACTGCCGACGGACGAAGGCGGCGCGTACGACCGCTCGATCGTGATCGACGCGGACCAACTGGAGCCCATGATCACGTACGGCACCAACCCCGGCATGGGCGTGCCGATCACGGCGCCGCTGCCGGACCCCTCGCGGGTGGCCGATGTCCGCGAGCGCGACTCCATCAGCAAGGCGCTGCGCTACATGGGACTGGAAGGCGGCAAGCCGCTGCTGGGGCATCCGGTGGACGTGGTGTTCATCGGAAGCTGTACGAATTCGCGCATCTCGGATCTGCGCGCCGCGGCGTCGCTGCTGAAGGGCCGCAAGGTGAGCCCCAAGGTGCGGGTGATGGTGGTGCCGGGCTCGCAGGAGGTGAAGCGCGCGGCGGAAGCCGAAGGGCTGCCGCAGATCTTCCGCGAAGCCGGGTGCGAGTGGCGCGAGCCGGGCTGCTCGATGTGCATTGCCATGAACGGCGACCAGTTGCAGCCAGGCCAGTACAGCGTTTCCACGAGCAACCGGAATTTCGAGGGGCGGCAGGGCAAGGGCGGGCGCACGTTCCTGGCCAGCCCGCTGACCGCCGCGGCTACGGCCGTCAACGGCCAGATCACCGACGTGAGGACCATGCTATGAAGCCCTTTACCAATTTCGAGAGCCGCGTCGCCCCGCTCGCGATCAACAATATCGATACGGACCAGATCATTCCGGCCCGCTTTCTGAAGACCACCTCCAAGCAGGGGCTCGACAAGCAGCTATTCAACGATTGGCGCTACGACGAGCAGGGCAACCCGCGGCCGGATTTCATTCTGAATCAGCCGAGGGCGCAGGGCGCTCAAGTGCTGCTGGCGGGCGACAATTTCGGCTGTGGCAGCTCGCGCGAACACGCCCCGTGGGCGCTCACGCAGTTCGGCTTCCGGGCGGTGATCAGCACCTCGTTCGCGGACATCTTCAAGCAAAACTCGCTGAAGAATTCCCTGCTGCCGATCGTCGTGCCGGCGGACGTGCACGCGGAACTGTTCACCCTGGTGGAACAGGATCCCGAGGCCAAGGTGGCGATCGACCTGGCGGCGCAGAAACTGACGCTGCCGAACGGCCGGGCAGTGGAATTTCCGGTGGACGGCTTCGCCAAGCACTGCCTGCTCGAGGGGGTGGACGAACTGGGTTACATCCAGAAGCAGGAAGGCGCGATCGCGGCGTTCGAAGCGCGACGGGTGGGATCGATCAACACGCTGGGATAAGTCCACTCCCTTTGGTCGCGGGTCGGTTACACGGTGCAGGCGGCGAGGCTGGCGTCCAGGAGGCGGGCGAACGCGTCTACGTCCGGCTTTTGGATGTTCAGCGGCGGCGAGATGCGGATCACGTTTCCGTACATGCCGCCCTTGCCGATGAGGAGACCGCGCTGGCGGGCCTCTTCCATCAGCCGCGCCGTGGCGGCGGCAGCCGGCGTTTTGGCGCGGCGGTCCTCCACCAGTTCCAGCGCCTGCATCAGGCCCATGCCACGCACATCACCGATGATGGGGTGGCGCTCGCGGAGTTCCTCCAGCCGGGCGCGCAGATGGGCTCCTGTCTCCGCGGCGTTGGCCAGCAGGTTCTGCTCCTCCACCAGGTCGAGCACGGCTTTGGCCGCCGTGGCGGCGACGGGGTTGCCGCCGAAGGTCGAGATGGTCAGGCCGCGGACCGAATCCGCCACTTCCGGCGTGGCCACGGTCAGGCCGATGGGCAGACCGTTTCCCAGGCCCTTGGCGCTGGTGATCACGTCCGGCGTGACGCCATAGTGCTCGATGCCAAACCACTTGTTGCCAGTGCGGCCCCAGGCGGTCTGCACCTCGTCGCTGATGAAGATGCCGCCGTGGTCGCGAATGATCTTGGCCACGATGGCGAAGTATTCCGGGGGTGGCGTGATGAAGCCGCCCACACCCTGGAGGGGTTCGGCGATGAAGCCGGCGATCCGCCCGGAAGTGCTGCTGCGGATCAACTCTTGGAGGTCGCCGGCGCAGCGCACGTCGCAGGAGGGGTAGCTGAGGCCGAACGGGCAGCGATAGCAGTAGGCGTTGTGCGCGTGCACGATCCCGGCATCCAGCGCGCCTCCCAAGCGCCACGAGGCGTGGCCGGTCAAGGCCATGCCCAGCGCCGACCGGCCGTGATAGGAATGCCGCAAGGCGATGATTTCGCTCGAGCCGGTGTAACAGCGCGCGGCCAGGATGGCGGTCTCATTGGCTTCCGTGCCGCTGTTGGTGAAAAATGATTTCGTCAGGCGGCGCCCGGGGGTCAGAGCAGCGATCTTTTGGGCCAGCGCCGCCTGCGGCCCGGTGGCAAACACGGTGGAGACGTGCTGCAAAGTATCCACCTGCTGGTGCACCCGGCGGTTGACCTCCTCGTTGCAGTGGCCCACGCTGATGGTCAGGATGCCGCCGAAGAAGTCCAGGTACTGGTTGCCGTCGGCATCGTACACGTACTGATTCTTCGCGCGCGTGACCACCAGCGGCTGCTGGTAGTAGTGAAAGACGGCAGGGAACAGGAATTCCTGGTTGGCCAGGAGGATTTCTTCTTTGGTCATGGTTGCAGCCTATTTCAATTGCACCACGGCGACATCGCGGTCGTTGAGGGTAATCGTCACGCGGCGGCCGCTGACGCTGACCTTTTGTTGGTCCCAGAGATCTTCGGCGCTGGAGAAAGGGCCGTAGTTCGCGGCGAGCGCCACGGTAACCGTCCGGGTGGCGCGGAGCGGGTTGACCACCCAAAGGTAGGTGCCGCCGGCTCCCGTGTGCAGGCGTGCCTGGACCTGCGGGTCCGAGGAGGTCAACTGCTGCGCGCCCACCAGCGTGCGGAAAAACGCCTTCTGGGAAGGCAGGTGGTGCAGGTAGTAGCCGCCGCCCGGAAACGTGCCGATGAGCAGCGTGCGGCCTTGGCCGTATTTGTTCGCGACGGCAGCCAGGCGCCCGTTGCGGTAGGTGCCCGCGGCTGTGCCGCCGGCAAGCGCATATTCCTGCCGGAAGTAGCGACCATTGATTTCATAGCCGCGCACATTCAGAGTTAAGTCGTCGTTCAGGTCGGGGGTGAACTCCACGTAGCTCTCGCGGGCGCCGAACAGCCGGTCGAGGCCGTAATTCGGCTGCACGGTTCCCACTTTTCCGCGGTCGCCGAAATATGCCGGCAGACCTTCACTGATCAGGTAACCGCCCCGCTCCACGAACTCGACCAGCTTGCGCGCGCTGGCTTCCTTCAGCATCACCGGGTAAGGCAGGTAGATGGCTTTGTAGCCCCCGAGGTCGTCGATGTGTACAAAGTCCGGCTGGATGTTGGAGTCGAAGAAAGCCTGGTAGGCGCCGCGGACGTCCTGTGCGTAGAAAGTAGTGGCACCCTGCTGCACGTAGTTGAACAGCTCGGATTCCGGCACAAAAACGATGCCCACATCCCCGTGGACGGGGCGGGACTTCCAGAGTTCCGGGTGCGTATTGGCCCAGCGCGCCACGCGGCCGGCCATCTCCGCTCTGGGGGTGACCGACCCGTCCATGCCGAAGGGTCCGAAGGCGCCGAACAGGGGGCCGTCCAGCAGCGGCCGCCAGCGAGGATATAGGATGCCGGTGGCGCCACCCGCGCAAGAGACCAGGTTCCACAGCCGGACGTCTTTCTCGTCGGCGATGCGCCCGTCCTCCCGCGGGCGGTGGATGACCTGCGGCTGCATCCACAGCGGTCCAGCCTGGGCTTCGGCGTGCCAGAAGGGCTTGCCGCGGGAGCCGGCCCGCACCAGGTCCAGGGCGTGGAACTGCTTCCAGAGTTCGCTACCTTTGCGCGCCGCGATCCAGGTGAGGCCCCAGACGTCTACCTCCCTGGCCGAGCGCCACTCGTTGTGGGTGTTCGAGGGCAGGGTGTCCAGCGTGCCGGCCACGCCATGGGCCACTACCTTATGCTGCGGGTCCAGGCGGCGGACCAGTTCTGTGCGCCAGCGGAACAGGCGGAAGGCATCGTCGATCCGGAACTCCAGCCAGTCCAGGCTTTCCGGATATCCCTGGAAGTTGGCCGGAGGGTGCACGTTCTCCCAGCCGGCAAAGCTGTAGCGATACCAGGCGCGGCCGAGCAGGTCGAGCGTGCCGTATTTGTGCTGGAGCCATTCGCGGAACTTGCGCTGGGTGGCCTCGCAGAAGCAGTGCATGTGCTGCGGGGCGCCGCCGTCGTAAGTATTCTCGTTCCAGATGTCATAGCCCAGCAGCGCCCGGCGGCCGCGGTAGTGCTCCACCAGCGCGGCCAGAAATCTCCCGTCCAGTTCCCGCACGTCCTCGTTATCCAGGCACAGGCCGGGGAAGCCCCCGGTGGCACTGGAGGCGGAGATGCCGCTGCCGGAGACGGCGCCGTCGGAGGCTCGGTAGCGGGCATGCGGGTAGCGGTCAAAGGCCCATTCGGGCGCCGTGTTATCGAGGGGTGCGATCACGGTCCGGATGCCGTTTTGCTCCTCCAGGTCGAGCATGCGGTCGTAGTCGCGCCAGTCGTATTTGCCGGGCGCCACTTCGATGGCGGACCACATGAACCAGTGCCGGAAGGTGTTCATGCCCAGACGCGCCGCGGTTTGATGGTCGCGCTCCCAATCCTGTTCGGGCGGGTTGGACTTGCGAAAATAGACGGCGCCATACGGAAACACCGGATCGGCGGCAAAGGCTGCGAATGCCGCGGCCGCGATAGCCACTGCAACCTGGAAAACACGGGTCGAAACCAACCGGCTGCACCTCCCGGAGAACAAGCTGAGTGTATCGAACTGGGAGGGCCGGCGCGGAGCCCCCTGGTACTGAGCTCCCGGGAAGCCGCATCCGGCCCACACTTCCGCTGAAACGGTAAGGGATCGCACCGCACTACCCAACGAAGTAATCTCCGAAGGAGCTTAGATCATGCCAAAAGTAAGCCGTTACGGATGGGTCCCCGACCTTCCGGACCAACGTGACCACATGTATGCGGCGCCTCCAGCCGCCCTGGCCGCACTGCCGCCCAGCGTCGACTTGCGCCCCCAGTGCCCGCCGGTCTACGACCAGGGGCAATTGGGAAGCTGCACTGCCAACGCCATCGGGGGCGCGATCCAGTTTGAGCAGATCAAGCAGGGCGGCAAGAACTTCGTGCCCTCCCGCCTGTTCATTTACTACAACGAGCGCGTCATGGAGCACACCGTGGACAGCGACAGCGGCGCGCAGATTCGCGACGGCATCAAGAGCGTGGCCAAGCAGGGCGCCTGCCGCGAGGATCCCACCTGGCCGTACGACATCAATAAGTTTCGGGACAAGCCGCCGCAGGCCGCCTACACCGAGGGATTGGAGAACCAGTTGGTGCGTTATCAACGCCTGGCCCACATCGTGAACCAGATGAAAGGGTGCCTGGCCGCGGGCTATCCGTTCGTTTTCGGCTTCACGGTGTACGAGAGTTTCGAGAGCGAGGAAGTGGCCAAGACCGGCGTTGTACAGATGCCGGGGAGCAGCGAGCAGGTGGTGGGCGGCCACGCCGTGATGGCGGTCGGGTACGAGGATGCCTCCCAGCGCTTCATCGTGCGCAACTCCTGGGGGGACGCCTGGGGCATGAAAGGCTACTTCACCATGCCGTACGCTTACCTGAGCACCAATAACCTGGCGGACGACTTCTGGACCATCCGCATGGTCGAGACGCCGGCGTAGGCGGGTTACTCGATCGAGAACGTCTGCCTGGTTTCAAAGGTCTGGCCGCCGATCGCGTCCCGGGCGCTGACCACGATGGCGTAGTCGCCCGGACGGATGGTGGGCTGGAGGCTGAGGCTGCCGAATCCCGGAACGTACCGCTTGGGGTAGAAGGAGCGGGTTTTTTCCACCACGGCCTCGGCCTCCGGCTGGCTCCAAAGCACCTTGCCACTTGGACTTAACACCGAAACCCGGTAGCTTACGTCAATCTGGTTGCCGGGTCCGAACTTGTAGCCGGTGAGATCGAAGCGGGCCCAGACGGTGTCCCCGGGCCGGTATGCCGGGCGCGCCAGGGGTTCGGTGTCGTTCTCGCTGCGGTAAAAGCGGAAATTCCGGATCACCAAGGTATCGCTGGGTTCCACCGGGTGGCCGCGCACCTCGAAGGCGACCTCTTTCTCGGCGGTAGCGGAGGCAAGTTCATCCTTGACCTGGACTTTGATCCGGTAAGTCCCCGAGCCTGCTTCGGGCGGGATGGCAATCTCGTGGCCCACCTTGGGCTTCCATCCCTTGTCCTCTGGCGCGAGATCCGTATCCACCTTGGACTCGATGGGCTCCGTCAGGGGCACGCCGTGGGGATCCAAGGCCTCCACACGGGTGGAGAGCTGCACTTTCTGCGCGGGGGAGACGCGATAATTCTCCACCTGGAAGCTGAAATAGATGACCTCGCCGGGCGCATGCGCGAAACCGGGGGGGACCGGCGAGCCGCCTTCACCTTGCTGAATGGTGGCCTGTACGATCGTCAGGTTCCCGGCGGCGCAGGCTCCGGACGCCGCAGCCAGCAGCAGGACCACAAGAGGAAGCACAGGATTGCTCCTCTTTTTATAATCTCACTGCTTCGGCAGGGTGGCAGGCAGATCCGGCGGGGCTTCCCGGCTGAAGGTCAGGGGCAGATCGATGAGCGCGGCACGCTGCTCGGTTTCGTCCTTGATGCGCAGTTTGTAGTGCGCCGGGGGCACGTCAAACACGATGTTGCCCTGGACCGAGGCCGCGGGCGCTACCGGGCGAATGAAGCCGACCCATTGCGGCACCTGGTCGCCGTCGGACAACTCTTCGTACACATGACCGCTATCGTCTTCGAGGGTCATGGCCGGGACCATGGTTTCGACCGCTCCGCTGTTCAAAGTCCGGAACCGAACCAGCAGGAAGCGGCTGCTGGGGATGCGCGCGGACGGCCCGACCCCCAATTGGGTCATCCATTGGACATCGAAAATGGTGTACACGTAGTGACCGAGCGTCACGCGGTCTCCCATGGGATAGGTGCGTACCGGAAAACTACCAGCGGATTGGCATCCCGCGGCCAGGAGGCCGGCCGCAAGCAGGAAAATCAGTGTGGGGGATACCCTGACAGACCGCATACAGGCATCTTGCCTGTGCGCGGAACAGCCTGTCAACTCAGCGGGTTCGGGGCCTCAGGGGTGCGCGTGGCTTTCCTGGAGCAGGCGCTCGAACTTCTGCTTCTGCTCATCATTCAGGATCTGCATGATGCGCGTTTTACCGTCGGAGAGCACGGTGCGGTAGTACAGCGAGAAGTCGTCCAGGATGCTTTCCATCTGGGCCGCCTGAGTGGGCGTGAGGTCGAGTTCTTTTTTGACCTTCGCCAGGTAGGCGGCCTTGCCGCTGTCGGTCCAGAAAGCGGAGCGGTGCAGCCGGCTGTGCCCCAGACTCATGGCCACCGCGCCGACCACCGCACCGCACAGGAAGACCAGTGTGAGAACCGTGATGCAGGCCGTCTGGTTCTTCCACGTCGCGTGCAAGGGCGACCGGATCAGCACATTAGGGCTCATAGGAGGCCAGCGTCACGAGCATGTGGTCCCGATCCGGTCCGGGATTAGGCGCGGATTGATCCTGGGCCATCACGGCTTCCGGACTGGGCGGTCCAGAGGCATATTCCGTTTCCCGAGTCACCAGATAACTGCCCAGGACGGCCAAGGTCAGCAATGACGCAAACACGACGCGCCGGCCGAAGGCGAAATCCAGAGAGAACAGGCTCCAAACCGAAGGAGCGGGACGCTCGCCAACCTGCTGCATGACCCGCGCCGTAAAACCCGGAGACGGTTCCACCACTTCCGCGGGCTGCAGGGAAGTGAAGAGAGCCGAGATTTCCCGCATTCTCCCCACCTCCTGCCGGCAGTGTTCGCAGGTTTCGAGGTGAGCTTCGAGTCGCCGCTGTTCCGCCGGCGCGAGAGCGCCCGCGAGATACTCCTCGAGGCTTTCCAGAATTACCGGGTGCATAGCTTTCTTCCCCTGTAAAGCGTATACAAAGCTTACCTTACCATGCCATTCCGATTCTCTCCGCGGGTCTGAGCTACCTTTTTCCTGCCCGCTTCGAAAGAATCATCATCCACCCTACTTTTTCCTAACCCTTTCGGCGCTCAACCGGTCACCAAACCGGGAGCGCGCTCCAACCGCTGGGCCGCTCTCACCAGTTTTTGGCGGGCCCGAAACAGCTTCACCTTAATGGTGTTCTCGTTCATCCCCGTGGTCTGCGCCAGCTCCTCTACCGAATAGCCCTCAACCTCCTTCATCATCAACAACATACGCTCTTCCTCGGAAACCCGCGAAAGAAGCTTGAGGACGTAATCGCGGCGGGCCAGGGTGGCATCCGCCGGCGGCTGACGATCCACGGACGGCTCCGTGTTCTCCACACGGCGCACCTCATCCTCGCTCAAATCGCTCTCGTACACCAGCTTGCGCACTTTCTTCTTGCGCAAATAGTCGAAGCACTCGTTGACCGTGATTTTGTAGATCCAGGTGATCAGGGAGCTGCGGAAGTCGAAGCTGCGGATGGAGACATAAACCTTCGCAAATACCTGCTGCGCAATATCTTCCACATCATTGCGCTGTCTGACGATGCCGTGAATGATGGAAAACACCTTGGATTGGTAGCGTTCCATGATTTCGCGGAAGGCAGCTTCCTCCCCCGCCTGGGCGCGACGCACCAACAAACCTTCCTGGGTGTTCTCGTAGTCCACTCGAGTCTTAGCCGCAGTTTTGGTTCCGAAGATGGGGAGTGGCAGGGCACCGGTCAGCGTTCCCATACACTGTGTCCGACGCGGCCCACTGGGTGACGGTTTCACTCCTGCCGAAATTCGTTCCCCACTGCGAAGATAGCAGATTCCTGCGACCAGGTGGATGCGCTATCATCTAACTGAAGTGGTTGGGCTCCGCACGGCTCAGGATTCTGCAGGAGCACCACCCTGATCCTAGAGGAGTGAAGCGACAACTGTATGGTCCAATTAACCGAAAAAGCTGTGGGTAAGGTCAAGGAGATTCTGGATACGCAGGATCCCAAACCGGCCGGGTTGCGGATTGCCGTGGTGGGCGGCGGCTGTTCCGGCTTCAGCTATTCGATGGCCTTCGAAAACCAGCCGAACATGCTGGACAAGACTTACAATTACGACGGGCTCAAGGTGTTCGTCGATCAAGCCAGCCTGCTCTACTTGGACGGCGCGGAAGTGGACTATGTGGAAACCCTGGAGGGGTCCGGGTTCAAGTTCAGCAATCCGAACGTCAAGTCTACCTGCGGCTGCGGCAGTTCGTTTAACGTGTAGGTTTCGGCCGTCAGCCTTTTCCCATGCGGCGGCTGACGGCTGGCTTGTTTCTCCCTTCTTAGGCGGCTGAGGCGGCCAGGGGCTGGAACCTGACTGACACCAGCTTGGAGACCCCCGGCTCCTGCATCGTGACCCCATACATGGCTTGCGCTGATTCCATGGTTTTCTTGGAATGCGTGATCACGATGAACTGGGTTTCGACGGACATCTCACGCAACAGGCGAGTAAGACGTTCGATGTTGGACTCATCGAGCGGCGCATCCACTTCGTCCAACACGCAGAACGGGCTGGGCTGATAGCGGAAGATGGCCATCAGCAAGGCGATGGCCGCCAGAGCCTTCTCTCCCCCAGACAGCAGCAGGACATTTTGCAGGCGCTTTCCGGGAGGCGACGCCACGATATCGATGCCGGAGTCGGCCAGGTTGGTCTCGTCGGTGAGGCGCATCTCGCCCGTGCCCCCGCCGAACAGGGTTTGGAAGGCCGTGCGGAAGTTGGCATTGATGGCCTCGAAGGCCTCCGCAAATTTCTGGCGGGAAACCAGGTCGATCTCCTGGATGGCCTTTTCGGTATCGCGAATGGAGTCGAGCAGATCCTGGCGCTGGGCGGACAGGAAGTCCTGGCGCTGCTGCGCCTCCTGAAATTCCTCCATGGCCTGGGGATTAACCGGCCCTAAGGCTTCGATCCGGTTGCGCACCTCCTGGTAGAGGCGCTCCGCCTCCGCGATGGCGTCCGCGTCCGGCACCGTCTCTTCGCCGGCGGCCAGACTCTCCACCGGGCAGTTCAGCTCTTTGCGGCTGGTCTCATCCAGGAATTTGAGCTCCGCCTGCCGTCTCACGAGTTCGACTTCGATCTGGGAACGGCTCTGGTGCAATTCCTCGACCTGCTGGCGCAGGACCTTGAGTTCCTCCTCGCCGAGGCGCAGGGACTCGCGCAACCCCTCTTCCTCCGCGGCCAGGCGGTTGACGGAGGCTTCCACTTCCAGGATCTGGTCGCTCAAGAGGGCGCCCTTGCGGTCGAGTTCCACGTTGTCGGCCAGCAGGCGGGCGCGCGCGGTTCCGAGCCGCTCGATTTCCGGGGCGATCTGGCCGCGCCGCTGGGTAGTTTCGCGGAACTGGGTTTCGAGCCTGCCCATGGCGGCGCGTTCTCCCCGATGCCGCTCCTCCAGGCCGGCCAGTTCCACGCGCAAGGCGGAGTACTCCTCCGCGATGGTGGCGGCCTCCACCTCCAGTTTCTCGAGGTCCTGGCGGCCGGCCTCGAGGGCCTCCTCGTGCCGGGCGCGCAGCGCCTCTTTTTCCTCAGCCGCCGCGAGGTTCTTTTCCCGCTGCTCGAGGCAGGCCTCGCTATCGCGGCGCAAGCGCTCCAGCTCCAGGCGAGCGACCGAGAGACGCGAGTTGGCACGCGCGGTGTCGTCGGTCAGCTTGCGCATCTCGTGCTCCAGGGCCACGCGGTCCTTCTCGCGAGACTGCTGCAAGCCGCGGAGCCTTTCCAGTTCGCTCTCCAGTTGGGCGGTCTCATGGTTGAGCTCGTCGAGCCGGGCCACGTGCTGCTCCAGGACCTTCTGCCGGGCGGTCAGAGCGCCGGTCAACTCCCGCGCCTCGCGCTTCAGAGCGAGCGGGCCGCTGGCCGATTTTTTGCCTCCGGCGACGGTATGGCCGTGATAGCAGGAGCCATCCGGAGCCAGGAAGTACAGGTGGGGATAGGCCACACCGAGGCGCTGGGCCGCTCCGCGATCCTCCGCCAGAAAGCAGAGCGAGACACGCGGCAGCAGGTCCGCCACCCGCTCACTGAGTCCGTTGGTCAGATGCAGGGACTGGCTCAAGCGGCCCACGATGCCGGTTTCCGGCCCGATGGGCGGCTCCGGCAGGGACGCCTTCCCGTTTCCGTTTTTCTCGGGATGCACCAGGAAGGTGGCGCGGCCGTCCAGTTCGGCACGGAGGAAATCCAGGCCGCGATCGGCCTGCTGCCAATCGTTCACCACCACGTATTCCAACTCGTCGTGCAGGAACTCCTCGGCGGGTTTTTCGTAGGCCGGATCCACCTCGACGAAGTCCGCCAGCACACCCAGGGGGCGCAGATCCTGGGCCTTCCCCTTTTCCAATGCGGCGAACAGGCGCTTCACCGAATCCGTGGTGTAGGAGCGGTGCGCCAAGACCCCTTCGATGGATTCTTTGCGGGCCTTGAGCTGCGAGCACTCGTTGCGCGCAGCGTCGATTTGCGCCCGCACCTCGATGGCCGCGCGCTTGCGGGCGCCGAGCTCCTCTTCGGTGCGGCAGCGCTCGCCCACGACCGATTCCAGTTCGAGCTGGCGCTGGGACATGGTTTCGGCCAGCGCCTGGCGGGACGCCGCCAGCCGCTCCAACTCCGCCGCGGCGATTTCGGCCTCTTTCCGGGAGCGGGCCGTCTCGCGCTCCACGCTGGCCAGGTACTCGTCCATCTGGGCCAACTGGTTGCGCAGCTTGGAGGCCTCCCCGAGCAGCCGCAGGACCATCTGGCGGCCGCTCTCGATGGCGGATTCGCGCTCCCGCAGGCGGGCCTGGAGCGCCTCGCGCTGCTGGTTCTTCTGCATCATCCGCTCGCGGGCGAGGGCGATCTGACGTTCCAGCTCCGCCAGCGTCTGCCGGTGGGCCGCGATCTCGCCTTCCAGGGTTTGCAGCCGCAGATCCAGCTCCTGCGACTCGCGTTCCGCCTGGCCGATGCGCTGCTCGATGGCGCCGCTTTCCTTCACCTGGGACTCCAGGCGTCCGCGCGTGCGCTCCACCTCCACATTGAGCGAAGCCAATTGGGCGCGTGTTTCCGTGAGGCGCTGCTCGGTTTCGTAGCAGACGGTCTGCAGGCGGGCGTGCTCCTGATCCCGGGAGGCCACCTGCTCGGTGAGGGCGCGGAGGTCGCCGGATGCCACGTTCAGGTCCAGGGCGGCCTTGGCGGCCTCGCGTTCGAGCAGGCGGAAGCGGCCGGAGAGGGCCACCCGCAGCCGGCCATCCATTTCGGTTTTCAGCTCGGCGTAACGCCTGGCCTTAGCCGCCTGGCGTTTGAGCGAGTTCACCTGGCGGGTGACCTCCTCCAGGATGTCGTACACGCGCGCCAGGTTCTGCTTGGCACTCTCCAGCTTGGCTTCCGCTAACCGCTTGCGGCTCTTGTACTTGGTGATTCCAGCGGCTTCCTCGATGACGCTCCGGCGGTCCTGCGGCTTGGAGCTCAGGATCTGGCCGATACGCCCCTGCTCGATGATGGCGTAGCTCTCCGGCCCCAGACCCGTGCCCATGAACAGATCCTGAATGTCGCGCAGACGGGCGGGGTGGCCGTTGATGAGGTACTCGCTTTCCCCGGAGCGGTACAGCCGCCGGGTAATGGTGATCTCGCCTGGTTTCTGCGGCTGGTTGGCGGCCGGGAGAGCATGCTTGCCGTTGGTATGAACCACGCCGTTTCCGTTGGCACCGGCAGGATGTAGCGGGCTGAGGGCCGGGGCGTGCTCGTGGCTATCGTGGTAGACCTCGGGATCCACCAACGTCATGGTGACGTAGGCCATACCCAAGGGCTTGCGGTCGCGGGTTCCGGCGAAGATAACGTCCTCCATCCGGGATCCCCGCAGACTCTTCGCGGACTGCTCACCGAGCACCCAACTGATGGCATCGCTCAGGTTGGACTTGCCACAGCCGTTCGGGCCGACAATGGCCGCAATACCCCCGCCGTTGAATTTCAGCTCCGAGCGGTCGCAAAAGGACTTGAAGCCCTGTAGTTCGACACGTTTGAGTTTTAGCAAACCGTTACCTCGTCTGCTCGGGGGAGTTGTCACTATATTAAACTCGCACCCGTCAAAAGTAAAGCACTATCACCACATCAGACAGGTCTCAATTGATCTTAACCCCAACATCTCGTGGTCGGGTTACGGCTCAAGGGAGGGCCACCTAGGTGGCCGCTTCTCCAGAAAGGCCCGGATCCCCTCCTGGCAATCCGGGGTTTCGAAGTTCTCGTCGCGCAGCGACCGGCAGACGCGGCCGGCTTGCTCCCAGGAAAGCCCGCGGATCAGGCGAAAGGAGGTCAACCCGCTGCGGAGCACAGCGGGGCTGGAGGCGGCGAGGGCTGCGGCGACCTGGCGCGCGTGCGCCTGCAACTCGCCGCGAGGAACCACCTGATGCACCAAGCCGCATTCGGCGGCCTCCCGGGCGCCGCAAATGCGGCCGGTAAGGCTCCATTCGAGGGCCCTGCGCTCGCCGACAGCCTGGATGACGCCGCGCAGCACCACAAACGGCCAGAGGCCGATGCGAACCTCGGTCAGACCGAACTGGGCGTCTTCGGCTGCCACGACGACGTGACAGGCGGCCACCAGACCCGTGCCGCCCGCCAGGGCGGCCCCTTGAACGGCGGCGACCAGCGGCTTGTTGAGACGGACTCCCACACTGAACAAGCGCTCGTGGGCGGTATTGATGGCCGCGGAGTCCACTCCGAGTACTTCCTTCAGGTCCATGCCTGAGCAGAACGATTTTCCGTTTGCTTCGAGCAGGATAGCGCCCACGCCGGGGTCCGCGTCAGCGGCGTCACAGGCATCCGCCAAGGCCTGGCACAGTTCCAGGTTCAGCGCGTTGCGCTTCTCGGGCCGGTTCAACGTCAGGCGCAGCAGGCGGCCTTCGCGTTCACTCAGCAAGCTCGTGCTCATGGACCTCGATCTCCAGGGAAAGCAGGGCGGCGCCGAAGGTCTTGCCCTGCGCGTCCGTGCGCAGGGAAACCGTGCCGCCGCCGCCCAAGGCACCGTGCAGCAGGAAATTCAGCGCCGACAGATTCGGCAACTCATAGCGGACTACGTCGCCCGAGACGAGGTTGCCGAACCAGGCCTTGACGCGGGCGGGGGTCAGCTCGCGCAACAGGATGGGATAGTGGCGCTCCTGCCAGGCGATGACTCCGATGTTGGCAGTATCGCCCTTGTCCCCGGAGCGGGTGTGAGCGATGCGCGAAAGGGGTACCTTCATTCCACCACCTCCACGCGGGTCTGGATCTCTTCGCGGGGGATCAGCGCCGACCAATAGGCCACGATTTCGCGCACCGGGGGACGACCTTCGCCATAGCCGGTAGCTCCCGGCGGACCGCTCAGCACCAGGGGGATCAGTTCCCGCGTGAAGCGGTCCACCGCCTTACGGTCAAAACCACGGACGCCGATACGGAGCTGCACTTCGGGGGGATCGGCCGCCGGAGGAGCGGCTGGGCCGTGGCAGGCGTTCACCCCGAAAAACTCGGTGTAGATCTCGTCGAACGAAAGACCCAGCCGGGCCAGGCGGCGGCGGACGACACGGTCGGCCGCCTGAGCCTTCTCGAGCGCCTGAGGGTGGCTGTAGACCAGCGTGCCGATGGCCTTCCAGCCATCCGAATAGCTGATGGAGAGCTTCAAGGTAGGCGGGCGTGGACTGCCGCGGATGCCGGAGACGCGCACGCGATCGGGACCAGCATCGGCTAAGCGGATGGACGTGAAATCGGCGATGCAATCCGGGGTGATGTAGCGCTGCGGGTCCCCGAGCTCGTAGAGCAATTGTTCTTTGACGACGTCGGTAGAGACGCGGCCTCCGGCGGCGGCGTGCTTAGTGACACAGAAGGAGCCGTCCGGCTCGGCTTCGATGATGGGGTAGCCGATTTCGTCCAAGTCAGCGATATTCTGCCAGTCCACCTGGCAATTGCCCCCGGTGGTCTGGGCGCCGCACTCGATGATGTGGCCGGCAATGGTACCCGCGGCCAGGCGGTCCCAGTCGTCCGCCGCCCAGCCGTAGTGATGGACCATGGGGGCCAGAGTAAGAGCAGTATCGGTGGAGCGCCCGGCGATCACCACATGTGCGCCCGAGGCCAGGGCTTCGGCCAGGGGGAATGCGCCGATGTACGCATTGGCGCTGAGGATACGATCGCGGATGGTGGAGAGCGGGCGGCCGGTGTCCAGGTCCGGCATTTCGTAGCCCTTGCCCAAAAACTCGTCCAGCCGCGGGAAGACATCGTCGCCCAGGACCACGGCGACTTTCAGGCCGGGGGCAAGCTGGCGCACGGCCCGGGCGCAGGCGACCGGATTCACCCCGCCAGCATTAGCGATGACCCTCACGTCGCGGTCCAACAGTTTTTTCGAGATGCGGCCGATGAGGGAGGGGAAGTCCCGGGCGTAGCCGAGGTTGGGATCGGCCTGCCGCTGCTTTTGCAGGATCGACATGGTGACTTCGGCCAGGTAATCCAGGACCAGGTAGTCGATGGGGCCCTGATCGATGAGCCGAACCGGCGCTTCCAGCCAGTCCCCCCAGAAGCCTTGGCCGTTGGCGATGCGGATCATAGGGTTTCGAGGACGAGGTGGGGAGCGCGCGGGCGGTGCAGGACGATTTCCAGAGCCAGCGCGAGCACCTCCCGGGTTTCCTGGGGATCGATAAGGGCATCCACGTGGCCGCGCGCCGCGGCGTAGCGGGCATCCAGCCAGCGCTCGTAATCGGCCCGGGTTTTCCCGATGGACTCTTCGAGTTCGGCGGGCAGCGGCCGGCCGGCGGACTTGTACTTCTCGATTTCGGCCGAGAAGAGGGCCTGCACGGCGGAGTCGCCTTCCATCACCCCTATGCGGGCGCTGGGCCAGCTAAAGGTGAAGTTGGGGTCGAAGCCCTGCCCCGCCATGGCGTAGTAGCCCGCGCCGCTGGCGTGGTTGAGGGTGAGCACGATTTTGGGCACGCTGGCGCAGGCCATGGATTCGACCATTTCCGCGCCGGCGCGAATGATACCGTTGCGTTCGGCTTCGGGGCCCACCATGAAACCCGAAACGTCCTGTAGATAAATGAGCGGGTGTGCCAGGCGTTCGGCGGTTTCGACGAAGTAGGAAACCTTGCGGGCCGATTCCGTGTAAACGATGCCGCCGATGCGCGGGCGGCCTTCGGCTTTGAGGAAGCCGCGGCGGTTGGCGATCAGGGCTACCGGTTGTCCGGAGAGGCGCGCGTGGGCGCAGAGCATCTCGGGCGCGTACTCGGGCTGAAACTCGAGGTATTCCTCGCCGTCGAAAATGCGCAGGATCACCTCTTCGACGTCGTAGGGCAGGCGGTGGTCCGGCGGGAGGATTCCGTAAAGGTCTTGGGCAGGGGCCTGGGGCGGGACTCCCGTGCCGGTTGGAGGAGGCGGCGGCAGACCCCGGAAATGGGTCCGGATGCGCGCCAGGCAGTCTGCGTCGTTCTCCGCAAGGTAATGCGCCACACCACTGGAGGCAGTGTGCAGGCGGGCGCCCCCGAGGGGCTCCGAGTCGATCACCTGGCCGGTGGCGCCCTTGACGAGGTTCGGCCCCCCAAGGCCCATGAAGCTGGTGTTTTCGACCATGATGATGAGGTCGCTGAGCGCGGGAAGATAGGCGCCGCCGGCGATGCAGGGGCCCATGACGGCGGCAATCTGCGGCACACGGAGCTTGCGCCGCATAAGGGAATTATAGTAGAAAATGCGGGCCGCGCCGTACTGCCCGGGGAAAATGCCGTCCTGGTAGGGCAGATTCACACCCGCGGAATCCACCAGGTAGACGATGGGGATGCGGTTGCGCATGGCGATTTCCTGCGCCCGCAGGATCTTGCGGATGGTTTCCGGCCACCATGCGCCAGCCTTGACCGTGGCGTCGTTGGCGACGATGACCGCCGGACGGCCTTCGATCTTGCCCACCCCGGTGACAACGCCGGCGGCGGGCGCCTGGCCGTCATATTGATCCCAGGCCACGAGCAGGCCGATCTCCAGGAAGCGCGCGCCGGCGTCGAGCAGGGCGGCAATGCGTTCGCGCGCGGTCATCTTGCCGGCGCGGTGTTGTTTTTCGATTTTCGAGGGGCCGCCGCCGGCGCGCAGCCGCTCCTCCAGGCGTTTGACCTGATCCACCAGGTGGCGCATGTGCGCCACGCGGGCGATTTTGGAGGCAGCCTCAGGAGTGGTTGGCACGTCGCCCTACCATTTTGCCACTGCGGTGCGGGGCCTGAAAGGAACGCTGGCGGCGCGGCATTTCGGCGAGTGAGGTGCCTGGAAAGATGCAACGGCTACGTTCCGGTTGGATCGTGCTGGCGGCAGTCGTCGCCGGCTGGATGGGAGGGGCGGCGGCGCAGGAGAGGTTCCGGCCTCGCGCGGTGACCGCTCAGAGCTTTGTAGTGGTGGATGAGGCGGGCAGAAAGCGGGCGGAGTTCGGGTTCAGTGCAAAGGACCGGCTGGTGCTGCGGCTGTATGACGAACAGGGGCAGGTGATCTGGAGTGCGCCTCACGAGACGCGAATCCTGCCGCTCGAAACCCCGCGATAGCGGAAGAGCAGCGCGAGCGCCAGCGTCGCGAGAACCAGGCCCCAGGAGAGCGCCGGCAGGTTCTGAAACTGCGGGATTGCGAATCGCAACAGAGCCAGCCAGAGGAAGACCATCGCCGCGGCCGCCGCGGCCGCGATCCACTTCCGGCAAAACGCGGCTTCGATGGCCATGGTATAGGGCACGGCAACCACCAAGTCGATCAGGTAGTGCTCCCCCAACCCCAGAGTGGCCACCGCGGTGCAGACCAGGAAGAACGCAAAGACGGCGCGAGTCCAGACGCGCAGGCCGGCCGAACGCCACCACAGCACCAAAGCCCAGGACAGGTGCAGCGAAGGGATGGCGTTGCGCGGGGCCACCGGCAGCAACACGCTTTGAAGGGCCACCGACGCAGCACTGGGCGGGTGGAACGGAAAGGTCGAGGGAAACAGGTAAATGGGCCCGGAGGCGGGATACAGATGATACAAACAGCTTCCGCCAGCACCGATGGCGATAAACAACAGAATGATGTTGGGCCAGGAATCCTGGCGCTGCCTCCGCTCGACCGCATAGAACAGGGCGGCGGCCAGCGGCAGACCGTTATAGGCCAGGAAGCTGACGTTGCGCACCAGGGTGATGGAAGAAAGCAGCCTGCCCATAGCGAAACTGGCCTGAAAACCGAGGCTGCCATCGAAAACGTACAGCCACGGATCCAGCGTCTTCGGGTGGACCCGAACGGTGAGATGCAGGAACGGAGCGGACAGGACGATGAAAGCCGGGAGGCTTGCGCCGGCAAGCAGATTGAGAAGGCGTGCGGGACGGGCGGCCGGCGGCGCAATGGGGATCCGCAGAACCTGAACCAGGGCGCTGGCGATGCCCAGGTAAGCAGCAGCCGCCAGGATGCGGGCACCGAAATACGGGGCGAACGTGCCGCCGAGTCCCACGAAACCGGCGAACATTGCCAGGCCCAGCACGACGGTTGCCAGGATCTCTTTCCGGTCCGCTCCGCCGATGAAGTGCACGAGCACCGTGCCGGCCAGTGCCATGGCCAGCAGGGGATTCGAACCGAGGCTGGCGAACAGGTGGCACAGCGCAGCCACCGGCGTCGTGTGAGCCGAGCCGAAATAGGCGACCAGAAGAGAGGCGAGCACAGCGCACAGGATGATGGCCAAAAGTAATTGGTTGCCGGTAGTGGCCCGGCGGGCCGCGCCGGGCGGGGTATCCTGGTTTTGTCTCACTAAAGACACAATTCGCGGGATTTTTCAGAAATTCCTTGGCCTTCCTATCATAACGGGTGAAGAGAGGGGTGTTCGCGGCGGGCGGTCGGAATGACACCGGAACAACCGGGTGATCCCGATCTGGTCTAAGCGGTACCACCTTCACCAAGACTTTTCCAACACGGACTACTGACTTGAGCTCGAACTTTGAACGGTTTACGGGGCTTTCTCGATGCGGTCGCGGGTCTAGCGCAGCTTATCCGGATGCAACCCAGATCACGGGGGCCCGGGGACGCTCTCGCTCTCGGCATTGGTGCGAGGTGAGCGGACTGCTTCCTCCCGACCCGCCCAATCGGGATCGTTCGTGCACCCGTATTGCGTTTCCCCCCGACACGCTCAACGAACGGCGCGTCTGTAACGGAGGGGCCAAAACGAAAAAGCCCTCCGCTTCGCGGAGGGCTTCTTTTTCCTTGAACGTTAGTTCTTTTTATCTAAAGTAGTCCACCGCCATGCTATCTCAGATCGCCAGTCTTGTCAACCCCCAAAGCTCTCTCAAAACTCCCGCCCTGGCCGGACGCCGTAAAGTGCTGAAAAATGAGAGGAATAGGCACGGAACACGACGAGCAGGCGGTCTTGGAGTTTCTCCGCCGTGGGTCGGCTACCCGGGGTCACTTCTACCATCTCCCTTACGATCCCAACCAGGTCGTTAACCAAAGACCCATCCATGTCTCTCAACTTCTTTGAGGGTGGGGGCTGGCAGTCGTCCTTCCATTCGTAAACAGTATTGGGATTAAAACCGGTCAGCATTCCATACATGATCAGCCCAACCTGGAAGATGTCCGACGGCGGCCCTGGCCGGGCGGCCTTATTTGGATTTTTCCACCAGTGCCACTGTTCTGGGCTCATGTAAAAGTGTGGACCTACCTTCTCGCCTTCAGGCGTTTGGATCACGCGAAGGCCGCTTCTGTCCGCAAGGTCAGCGATGCCAAAGTCCGCTACCTTCAGGTTAGCCCCATCAAACAAGACGTTAGCTGGCTTCAAGTCACGATGAATAATATTCCTTGAGTGAAGATAAACGAGGGCCGACGTGATCTGTAAGCACAGGGGAAGCACGACGTCAGGGTGCAACCCGCGAGGATGGGCCTCAAGTTCACGGGCCAGGTTCCGTGGTTGATATTCCATCACAAAGAACGGAAACTGACGGCCGTAAGCACTATATCCCCCAGTATCCAACACCTCAATTATGTGTGGGTGATCTGCTCCCTGAAGTAACTCAATTTCCTTTTCAAAGCGTTGGATACGATCCTCTGCTTCAAGTATCTCCAGGAATTTGACCGCCACTATCAGGCCCCTCAGATGGCCGGATGTGATGATCATTCGGTAGACGCTGCCATTTCCTCCTCGACCGAGCCATTCAAGGTTTTCCAATATCAGTTTGTGCGCTCGTACTGTTTGCCCAGGCTGAAGGCGCAACTCACTTCTGCGGCCTTCCCTGACAATCTTGCCCGCCACAAGCGATGCTGCCTGCACGTCCGAAATAATCCACCCCTGAAGTCTTAATTTTCTGCGTTGTCTCAATCGGCGTCAAGCCCTAAGCGAGCAGAGCACGGCAGCGCGTGCAGCCAGAGCGGGGTGACTTTGCCGGTTCAGTCTCGCTGAGTTATCGTCTGCCGGAGCGGTACCATTTGGCGACGATTTCCATGGCGGGCTTGCCCCAGGGGGTGTGGCCTCCGTCGTCCGGACCGCCGCCTCCATCGGTGCCGACTTTCCACCAGTACATGCCCGCGAACCAGGGTTGCGCATAGAACGCGCGGAAGACGGCCTCGTAGCAGCGCGCCTGGTCCTGGGGAGCGAGTTTGCGCGGCGTTTCGTCCCAGGGCGCCCGCTGAGGGGCTTCGAAAGTGGAAAAGCCTACTTCCGTGAAGAGCACCGGCCGGCGGAATCTCTGCTGCACGGCGGCCACCTTGCGGACTACCTCCGCGGGGGAGAGATCGTCCGGAAGCGGGTAGTAGTCGTTGAGGCCGATGTAATCGAGCGCATCCCAGAAACGCAGGGTTTCGAATTCGGGCCCGGGATTGGCGGCGTAAGTGAGCGGCCCGGAATAGAGTTCGCGGGCACGCTCGATCAGGGAGCGCCACTCGGTTTCGTAGCGCGTGAGTTTGCCGAATTCCACGCCCACGCAAAACACGTCGGCCTGGCAGCGTGAGGCCAGGCGCGCATAAAACTCCAGGAAGCCGCGATACGCGGAAAACCAGCGGGCGCGCTCCGAAGGGTTGGGAAAATCGAGGTCGCCGGGGAAACCACCCCGGACCCACACCTGGGGCTTGAGCAAGACCCGGATGCCGCGCTGGTGGGCCACCCTGGCCACGGCCTCGATCAGATCCGCGCGCTCCATGCCCAGGCTGTAGCGCAGCACGGGTTCACCGCGGCGGGCAGCGCCGTACGGAACCAGCGCGATGGCATTCACACCGTAAGGCCGCAGTTTGTCGAGCATGGCCGCGGCCGCGGCGGGCGCATAGCCGGCGGGCCACTCCGCGGTGAAGTTGACGCCCTTTTGGAAGAAGACGCGCGAGAGCCGGGCCGAGGTGGGGGGCGGCGCCAGCACGCCCCAGGACGCCAGGGATAGCAGAGCCACGCAGCAGACCGACACCCTCAGCCGCACGCGCGCCCGCCTCCCTCAGTAGGGGCTCACCGCTTCCGCCGGAGCATGGCGGCCGAGTATCCGCTCTACTTCTTTCCTGAGCGGGCCAGCAGCCTTGGAAAAGATCATCTTGTACGCGGAGCAGAAATAATCCAGGTCCTGGAACTGGCGCCGCGGATCGTGCCGGTGCTTGGGACAACCTCCGTGACAGATGGCCTGGTATTCGCAGACCTGGCATTCCGGATGAGGGATGGCCTTGTTGGCGGCGAATTGGTAGCGTCTCTGCCGCCGGGCGATCTCGGGCCAGGAATCGACGTTGATATTGCCGAGCCGCCACTCCTGCTCGACGAAGAAATCGCAGGGATAGACGTCGCCGTTATACTCCACCACCACGTAGCTGTCGCAGGTTTCGTGCATGGTGCAGTTGCCAGGTTTCTGCCCGGCCAGGGCCTCGGCTATGTTGTCGAAATAGCGAATGCGCACCTTGCGCCGTTCGGGCCACCAAAGGTCGAAAGTCTCGCACAGGAAGCGCCCGTATTGTTCCGGGCGGATGGTGAACGGCAAGGCCTGGCCCAGAGCGTCGAACTCGGAAAGGGGTATGTACTGGATGTGGGCGATACCCAGGGAGCGGAAAAACCGGTAGATTTCCTTGGGCCTGTCCACGTTCGCCTGGCTCAGCACGCAGAGCACGTTGAACTCCACGCCGTGCTTTTTGAGGGTCTCGATGCCCTGCATGACCCGCTTCCAGGTGCCGCGGCCCTCTTTGTTGAAGCGGTAGCGGTCGTGCACCTCTTCGGGCCCATCGATGGAGATGCCGATCAGCCACTGAAACTCGCGGAACAGCCGGCACCAGCGCTCGTCCAGCAGGATGCCGTTGGTCTGGAGGGCATTGGAGACGTTCTGGCCGCCGCGGCCGAAGCGCTGCTGATATTCCACCAGGGTTTCGAAGAACGCCGGGCCGGCGAGAGTGGGCTCGCCGCCCTGGAATGCGAAGACACTGTCGGGATAGGAGTAGAACAGGTACGTATCCACCAGGCGTTCGAGCGTCTCGAGCGTCATGCGGCGGCCGGGCAGCGCTTTGTAAGGATCGGCTTCGCGGTCCAGATAGAAGCAGTAGGCGCAATCCAGGTTGCACACGGCAGAGGCCGGCTTGATGAGCAGCGAGGTGATGCGCGGGGTGGCCCCCAGACCCTCTCCCAGAATGGGCAGCGCATACCCGGTTCCCATGCCAACGAGTGTAGCAGGCCTGCCCAAACGATTATGATGAAAGGTGATCCGTCTTTTTCCCCACGCGGAGCGTCCTCATCGAGTGGCGCGTTTGTGGATGGTTGTGTGTCTGGCGATGCTGCCCCGGGCGGCCTGGCCGGCGGCTGCCCCGCCGCGAACCTGTGCCGGCAGCCAGAACATCGGCAGCATTCGCCTGTCGGTGGAGCCGGCCGGCGGGGGCGAGAGATTGCCGGTGCGGGCGGTGAACGCGCTCAAGGCAGGGGAGAAGCTGCACTATGAGCCGGTCCGCACCCCGGAAAATCAGGAAAAGGCGCAGATCGCGGTGGTGCTGGCGCCGCAAAGCGATTCTTCCTCCAAGGACCTGATCGTGCTGGGCCCGGCGAAGGCCGATGCGCCGGCGAGTTGGGAGATCCCCAAGCCGGTGAACCTGGTGGCGCTGGTATACGGCCCGCAGGGACTGAGCGTCAAGAAACTGAAGTCCCTGGTGGACAAGAACCAGGAGATCCTCTCGCAGTTGGCGGATTACGCCGACCAGACGGCCCAGGTGGAGGGTTTGATCCAGGCTCTGCAAACCTCCGAAGCCTCCGGTAACAGCTTGCAGGCGGCATTGAACGGTTTTTCCGCGCAGTACAACGTGGCCGTTCCCAAGCTGGATCCGCACGCGCCCACCGACCAGCAGGCCAGCCTGCTGCTGCGAACGCTGATGCCCAGCGTCTCCAACTACGACCCCTTGAGCAGCCGGACGCAGGTGATGCAGCAATCAGCAGGGCTGGCGGCGGCGGTGGCTTCTTTGTTCTTCGGCAGTCCGGTGGGGCTGGCCGCGGGTGGGGCATCGCTGTTCCAGAATTTGCACACGCTCATGTTCCCGGACACGGAGTTTCGCTCCGCGTTCGCGCAGCTTTCCACGGCGGACGGGCTGGCATTGTGCGCCAAACCGCAGCCGGCCAAGTCGCGAACGCGGTTTGCCTACCTGTGGGCCCACAGGGTTCCCGAGCTGGCAAAACCGGCCGTGGCGCTCACCGGAACCGCGCACGTGCCGCTCGGCTCCAAGTCTCTGCTGTTTGTGAGAGCAGATTCCAATACTCCGCTGAGGAACGTGACCCACCTGCGCGAATGGAGGCTGACCGCCGGCCCCGGGAGCGCTTCCTACCCGGCCGCGGTCAGCCTGGCGCCGGACGGCAAGGCGCTGGAAGTCGATCTGACGAAAACCAAGGCGCCCCCGGGGAAATACCACCTGGCGGCCAATTGGGATTGGGATCCGTTCCAGGTAGAGGGCGCCGTGTTCCTGCATCCCTACGGCAACCTCTCTGCCGCGAAGTTGACGCCGGAATCCCGGGACAAGCTGGTAGAGGGCTCCGGCCGGGTCGCGATCCAGCTCACGGGCACGGATTTTGAGTTTATCGACAAGGTGGCCATCGAGAAGGCAGGCGAGCAGCCGAAGAATCCCCAGGAGCTCACTTTCACGCTGCCCACCGGAAAACGCGCGGGCGAACAGACCTCGATCGAGATGGAGGTCGATACGAGCGCGCTGGGCCGGGGCGAGTACCGCCTGCTGCTTACTCAATCCGACGGCGTGACCCACGAAGTGCCGATCACGATTCTGCCGCCTAACCCGAAAATCGACAACCTGCCGCTGCGGACCAACCTGGGAGACACCAAGCAATTGGTGTGGTTGAAGGGCACGGGCCTCGACCGCATCGTGGCGCTCAGCAGCCCCGCCGCCACGGTGGAACTCAAGCCCGTGGAGGCGGGCGGCACGCGCCGAGGGGCGGTTGTGAAGCTCGCGCCGGCGGCCAAGAAAGGCGATATTGCCGCGTTCGAGATGAAAGTGCAGGGCCTTCAGCATCCCATCGAGGTGGGCCAGGGGCTGGAGGTGGCCGGGCCGCGTCCGCGGATCACCAGCGTGCGGAAATCAGTGGCGCAGGAATTCATGGTGGCGATCCGCCCGGACGAGGTTCCGGTAGGCTCGACGGTGAGCTTCGCCCTGTCGGTGGACAACCTGAATGCCGACGGCGGTTCGTGGACCAGCGGGACTGCCGCCCCGGCTTTGTCGGTGGAGGTTTCCTGCAAGCAGGAGGCCGCTCTGCGCAACAAGCTGGTGCTGGCTCCCGGGGAAACGGCGGGCGGCTCCAAGCTCAATCTGGCAGGGGAAGGGATGCTGTTCCTGTCGCTCGACCCGGGTGCGGTGGGGTACACGGGCTGCGAACTCACGGCATCGGTAACCGTGTCATCCCTGGGCACTTCGGATGCTTTTCCGCTGGGCCGTGTGGTGCGCCTGCCGCGCATCGAGCGGTTCGCACTGAGCGACGAAAAGGTGGGCCCCAACCTGTATGCGGGCACCCTGACCGGGCAGGATCTGGACACGATTGAGCGGGCCGGCTGGGACACCCGGACCGGGGTCGCGGTGCAATCGATTCCGGCCCCGGTGGCGGGCGAGCCGGGCAAGCAGGAGTTGAAGGTGGCGCTGCCCTGGCCGGCGCCGGCTCCCCATGCGCCGGTGTACGTGTGGCTGCGGGGTGAGGGCCAGGGCCGTGCAACGGGTGTAAAATACTGACGTAACAAATCGGACCCCGCTACCGCCTACCTAAGAAGGCTTCTTATGTCTGCTTTTGTGAATCCGCCGGCGGCGCCGCAGGAAGCGCCGGAGCACATCTCGCCGCAGCCGGCTCCCGCAGCTCCGCAGACGCCGTCTCATGGGAAGTGGTGGCTCGCGGTGGCCGCCGCGGTCGTGGGCCTGGTGTCGGCAGCCTACCTGCTGCGCCCGAAGCCGCAGCCGAAGACCGCGGCGAGCGCTCCTGCCGTGCGCACCTGGAAGGTCGTGGAGGGCACGCTGCGAGGCACCGTACGCATCGCCGGAACGACAGCGGCCAAAAACTTCGCCAACATCTCCGCGCCCATGATGCGCGGTCCGGATGCCGGCCGCGCCCTGGTGCTGATCAAGCTTGCCAAGGCGGGCTCCTTAGTCAAGAAGGGCGAAGTAGTGGCGGAGATCGATCCCCAGTCGATCAAGGATCACGTGGATGACATCGACGCCCTGGTGCAGCAGGCCGAGGCGGACGTGCGCAAGTCCAAGGCGGAAATGGCCATCCAACTGGAGACCCTGCGGCAAACCGCGCGTCAGGACAAGGCGGACCTGGAGAAGGCCAGACTGGATGCCAGCGCCGCCGAGATCCGCTCCAACATCGACCAGGAAGAGCTGAAGCTCTCCGTGGAGGAGGCAGAAGCGCAGTACAAGGCTTCCCTCGAAGACCTGAAGAACACGGAAGCGTCGCAGAAGGCGCAGTTGCGCGTCTTGGAACTCACGCTGGAGCGGCACAAGCGGCATCGGGACCGCCACAAGGTGGACGTCACGCGCTTTACGATCCACGCGCCCATCCAGGGACTGGTGGTGATGACGACAGTGTGGCGCGGCGGCGATATGGGCCAGGTGCAGCTAGGCGACCAGGTTTCTCCAGGGCAGCCGTTCATGAAGATCGTGGACACCTCCAACATGCAGCTTGAAGCCACCATTAACCAAGCCGAGAGCGAGGGCATCCGCCTGGGACGGCCCGCAGAGGTCAACTTCGACGCCTTCCCGGATTTGCACGTGCACGGCAAGGTGGAAGCCGTGGCCGCGCTCGCGGTGGGCGGTTGGCGGCAGAATTATTACATCCGTAACGTGCCGGTGAGGGTGGCGCTGCTCCAGACCGACGCACGGGTTATCCCCGATCTTTCCGCCAGCGCGGACGTGCTGCTTTCCCAGACGAAAGGGCTGATCGTGCCTCTGGAGGCCCTCCACGAGGAAGGCGGCAAGACGGTGGTCTACGTGAAGAGCGGCGACGGATTCACACGGCGGGAAGTGAAAACCGGCGTCGAGAATCACACGCAGGTGGCCGTTATCGAGGGGATCGAGGCCGGAGAAGAAGTCGCGCTGCAACGGCCTGCAGTTGCGAAAGCCGGCACGTAATTCGACACACCCGCGCGCCTGTCCTACACTGGTCACTATGTCTGCTGCGATCCGGCTGGTCGATCCCTCGGAGAACGAATTCCTCGCGGATTTGGAGAAGAAGGCTAAGCGGCCCAATCACTTCTTTCGCGTGATGGCCAACCGGCCGGAGGTATTGAAGAACTTCGTGCCGCTCTATGGGGCGGTGATGGGACACGGGGCCGTGGACCGCCGCATCAAGGAACTGGTCTACCTGGCGGCGTCTTACACCAACCGGTGCGCCTATTGCACGGCGTCGCACACGGCATCGGGCTCGCGGGCGGGCATCACCGCCGAGGAGATGCAGGCGCTGCGCGAGGAACGGCTGGAGGGCTTCAGCGCCGCCGAGCAGGGCGCCATCCGGTACTCCCTGGAACTGACGAAGACAGCCAATGCCGCGACCAGCCGCGACGCTTTGCGGGCCCACTTCAACGACGAGCAGATCGCCGAACTGACGCTGGTGGCCGCTATGGCCAACTTCACCAATCGCTTCAACAACGGCCTGGCGCTCCAACCTGAGCAGTAAGGCGCGGTTTGCGCCATGGCGGTACTTTCCGGCATTCACCCCATCACGGAGGCCCTGCGCGCGGGGCATCCGCTGGAGCGCATCCTGGTTGCGAAAGGCGCGGGCGGACCGCGCCTGCAACAGATCATCGATCTGGCCCGGCAGGCTTCCATCCCCGTGCGATTCGAGTCCAGGCCGGCCCTGGACCGGCTGGCGGGCACAGCGGCGCATCAAGGTGTAGTGGCCCTGGGAGCCTCGAAGAAGTACGCCGACCTGGCGGACGTCGCGCCGGGCGCCAGCATGCTGGTGGTGCTGGACGGCGTGGAGGACCCGCACAACCTGGGCGCCATCATCCGCACCGCACACGCGGCGGGCGCTGACGGGGTGGTCATCCCGGAGCGGCGCTCCGCAGGGCTGACCGACGTGGTGGCCAAGGCGGCCGCCGGCGCCCTGGAATACCTGCCGGTGATCCGGGCAGGCAATCTCAATCGCGCGCTGGATGAACTCAAAGAGCGGGGATTCTGGATCTACGGCCTGGACGAGCGCGGCGATCAGGAGTATGACCGGGTGGACTACGCGACACCCGCGGCGCTGGTGTTCGGCGGCGAAGGCAGAGGGCTGCACGAGATGGTACGCCAGCGCTGCGACGTGCTGGTGCGCATCGGCATGGCGGGAAAAATCTCTTCCCTTAACGTGTCGGTGGCCACCGGCGTAGTGCTCTTCGAGTGGAAACGACGCCGGGCGCAGGCCTCATAGTAGAATCAAATTTCATGCGCCGATCCCTGTGGCTCCTCTGCCTAGCGAGCGTGCTGCCAGTGTGGGCCGCGGAGCCCGTGCATGCGCGCCACGCGATGGTGGTGACGCGGGAGACGCACGCTACCGATATCGGGGTGCGGGTGCTCGAGTCCGGCGGCAACGCCGTGGACGCCGCGGTGGCGGTGGGGTTCGCGCTGGCGGTAACGCATCCAGCGGCCGGAAATCTGGGTGGCGGCGGCTTCATGCTGATCCGCTTCGCGGATGGCCACGCCACCTTTCTGGATTTCCGCGAGCGGGCTCCCGGCAGGGCTTCGCGGGACATGTACCTGGACGCTTCGGGGAATCCCACCGGGGATAGCGTGACGGGATATCGCGCGGCGGCGGTGCCCGGTTCGGTGCGCGGCTTCGAGTACGCGCATCGCAAATACGGCCGCAAGGGCTGGGCCGAACTGGTGTCGCCCGCGGTGGAACTGGCGGCCAAGGGCTTTCCGGTGTCCTACGGCATGGCGCGGTCCCTGCGCGATTCCAAGCTGGGCCGCTTCCCGGAGTCCCGCAGGATCTTTCAGCGCGGCGGCCGCTACTATGAGGCCGGCGAGATGCTGTTGCAGCCGGAACTCGCGCGCACGCTGGAGCGCATCCGCAGGGAAGGCGCGAAGGATTTCTACGAAGGCGAGACGGCGCGTTTGCTGGCAGCGGACATGGCGGCCCACGGCGGTCTGATCACGCGCGAAGACCTGAAGAACTACACCGTAGCCGAACGGCAGCCGCTCACAGGCAGCTATCGCGGGTACGAGATCATCACCGCGCCGCCGCCCAGTTCGGGCGGGATCGGGATTCTTCAGATGCTGGGCGTTCTGGCTGGAACGGGCTACGAGAAGGCGGGAGCGGGATCCGCCGCAGAACTGCATTACCTGGCGGAAGTCATGCGGCGCTACTTCGCGGACCGGGCCGAGTATCTGGGCGATCCCGAGTTCGTGAAGGTGCCGGTGGCGGCGCTGCTGAACCCGCACTACCTGGCCGCCCTGCGCCATTCCATCGACCCCGAGCGGGCCACGCCCAGCACGCAAGTGCGCGCGGGCAACCTGACGGCTTACGAGAGCGACGAAACCACGCACTACTCGATCGTGGACGCCGAAGGAAACGCCGTGGCAGTTACCTATACGCTCAATGGGGGATATGGGTGCGGCGTGACCGCTACCGGCCTGGGCTTTCTGCTGAACAACGAAATGGACGATTTTTCCGCCAAGCCCGGCACTCCCAACTCCTACGGCCTGGTGCAGGGAGAAGCCAACGCCATCCAGCCGCGCAAGCATCCGCTTTCCTCGATGACGCCCACCATCGTGCTGCGCGGCGGCAAGCTCTACCTGGTATTGGGCACGCCCGGCGGGCCGACCATCATCAACAGCGTGTTGCAGGTGCTGGTGAACGTGATCGACTTCGGCATGAATGTACAGGACGCGGTGAACTGGCCGCGCATCCACCACCAGTGGCTGCCGGACGAACTGCGTCTGGAACGCGGCTTTTCTCCAGACACCATCGCGCTGCTCGAATCCCGGGGCTACCGCGTGAAGGTGGCCGGCCAGATGGGAGAGGTGGCGGCCATTTCCGCGGGCGAGGGGTGGCTGGCGGGAGCGGCGGACCCGCGCTCCGAGGGCACTGCGAGAGGATACTGAGATCATGCAACGCGCCTTGTCCACGCACCTGTTCGTGAATCATCGCCTGACGGTGGCCATGCTGAATCGCATTCAGCAGGCCGGTATCCCGCTGGTGGAGATCTTCTGCGCGCGGCAACATCTGGACTATCGCAACAAGGCGCAGATCGCGGAACTGGGGCACTGGTTCCGGGACTCGGAGCTGAAGCTGCACTCCCTGCATTCGCCCATGTATACGGACGAGATTTGGGGCCGCTCCGGGCCGCATTCGGTGATCACCATCACCGAGCCGGTGAAGGCCAAGCGCGTGCAGATGGTGGATGAAATTAAGCGGGCGCTGGAAATCGCCGAGGTGATCCCGTACCGCTACCTGATCCAGCACGTGGGCGTGTCGGGGGAAGAGTACGAGGACCGCAAGATCGAGGCGGCGTTCACCGCCCTGGAAGAGCTGATCCTGTTCGCCCGCCAGCGAGGCGTGGAGATCCTGCTGGAGAACATCTCCAACGCACTCTCCACTCCCGAGCGGCTGATGTACTTTCTGGAGCAGACGCACCTGCCGCTGCATTTCGTTTTCGATGCGGGCCATGCCAACCTCTCCGAAGGGGTGGCGGCGGCATTTGGAGTGATGCAGGAGCGGATCCGCTCCACGCACCTGCACGACAATGACGGCAAACAGGACAAGCACCTGTTTCCGCTGGTGGGCCAGGGCGGCACGATCGACTGGAGCCGGACCATGGACCTGCTGCGCTCCCGCGCCGACCAGTATCCGCTGCTGCTGGAGCTGCGCGAGGTGCCCGACATGGCGCATCCGCTGGATGTGGTGAACCAGGTCTTCGACCGGCTGGAGCAGTTGCGGCCGCGGGAGTAGGCGAAAACACCCGCAGTCCTGGAATTTCTATGCATCCCCGAACGACCATCGCGGAAGCCGGCCGGCATGCCGGTGAAACCGTTCAAATCGCCGGCTGGCTGTACAATCTGCGCAAATCCGGAAAGATCGTCTTTCCGATTCTGCGGGACGGCACCGGCCTGATGCAATGCGTGGCGGTGAAGTCGGCGCTCCCGGAAGCGCTGTTTGAAACCATCAAGGACCTGACGCAGGAGTCCTCGATCGTGGTGACCGGCAAGGTGCGCGCAGACCAGCGCGCCGCCGGCGGCTACGAACTGGACGTGGAAGACATCCAGGTGATCCAGCGCGTGCCGGAATCCGACCCTTACCCCATCACGCCCAAGGAACACGGCATCGAGTTCCTCATGGACCACCGCCACCTGTGGCTGCGCAGCCAGCGGCAGCATGCTATCCTGCGGGTGCGGCACGAGGCGATCCGCGCGGTGCGCGACTACTTCGACTCGCACGGCTTCACGCTCGTGGATACGCCCATCTTCACTCCGGCAGCCTGCGAGGGCACCACCACGCTGTTCGAGGTGAACTACTTCGAGGATGCCAAGGCGTACCTCACGCAGTCCGGGCAACTCTACAACGAAGCCACGGCCATGGCGTTCGGCAAGGTCTACTGCTTCGGGCCGACGTTTCGGGCGGAGAAATCCAAGACCCGGCGGCATCTCACGGAGTTCTGGATGGTAGAGCCGGAAATGGCTTACGCCGACCTCGAAGAGGTCAAGCGCGTGGCGGAGGAGATGGTGGTGTTCATCGTGGGGCGGGTCCTCGAAAACCGGCGGGAGGAACTCAGGGTGCTGGAGCGGGACGTTTCGAAATTGGAAGCGGTGCAGGCGCCCTTCCCCCGCATGACCTATGACGACGCGGTGAAGATCCTGCAATCCAAGGGCAGTGAGATCGAATGGGGCGGCGACTTCGGCGGCACGGATGAGACCCTGCTCAGCGAGGATTTCGACCGGCCGCTGATGGTGGACCGGTACCCCACCGAGATCAAGGCGTTCTACATGCAGCCGGATCCCGGGCGTCCGGAGGTGGCCATGGGCGTGGATGTGCTGGCACCGGAAGGCTATGGCGAAATCATCGGCGGCGGGCAGCGCATCCACGATCCGGAACTGCTGCTGCGGCGCCTCGAGGAGCACCAGTTGCCCAAGGAAGCCTTCGACTGGTACCTGGACCTGCGCAAGTACGGCACCGTGCCGCACGGCGGTTTCGGCATGGGCATCGAGCGCTGCGTGGCCTGGCTATGCGGGCTGGAGCACGTGCGGGAGACCATCGCCTTTCCGCGCATGCTCTACCGGTTGCGGCCCTGAGCTGCGATGCGACAGTCTCACATCGCCGTCATCGGCGCCCCGCTGGACCTGGGGCAGGACCGCCGCGGCGTGGACATGGGCCCCTCGGCGCTGCGGGTCGCCAACCTGAACCGGCGCATCGCGTCGCTGGGTTACGAAGTCGAGGACCTGGGGAACGCGCCCGTGGAACAAGCCGAGAGTCTGCCGGCGGGTCCGGAGCGCGCCAAGTATCTGCCACAGATCGCGGCCACCTGCCGGCGTCTGGCGCGCATGGTGGAGCTGGCGCTGGCCACAGGGCGCGTGCCTTTGGTGCTGGGAGGCGATCACTCCGTGGCCATCGGCACCGTGGCGGGCGTTTCGCGGGCCTGGAGGCGCAAAAAGCAGGCCATCGGCCTGCTGTGGGTGGATGCACACGCCGATATGAATACCCCGGAGACATCGCCCTCCGGCAACGTGCACGGGATGCCGGCCGCCTGCTGCGTGGGCCTGGGACCGCGAGAACTCACGCACCTGGCAGGCTACGCCCCCATGGTGAATCCGCGCAAAACGGCGCTGGTGGGGTTGCGGGACGTGGATGCGCTGGAGAAGCCCCACGTGCGCGATTCCGGAGTGAAGGCCTTCACCATGCGGGACATCGATGAGCGCGGCATGCGGGCGGTGATGCTGGACGCCATCCGCATCGCCTCGGACGGCACGGCCGGGTTTCATCTTTCGCTGGATATGGATTTCGTGGATCCGCAGCACGCCCCGGGCGTGGGCACACCGGTCCGCGGCGGCGCCACGTATCGCGAAGCGCACCTGGCAATGGAAATGATCTGCGATTCGGGGGCCATGCTTTCCATGGAGGTGGTAGAGGTCAACCCGGTGATCGATGAGGTCAACCGCACCGCCGACCTGGGGGTGGAGTTGATCATGTCGGCACTGGGAAAACGGATTCTATGAAGTTACGCGTAGCAGTGGTGTATGGCGGCCGGAGCGGCGAGCACGAGATCTCGATTCGCTCGGCCAAGGCCATCATGGCCGGGATGGATCCGGCCAGGTACGAGGTGATCGAATACTTTATCGGGCAGGACGGCAAATGGAGCCCGCGGCCGATCCTGCCGGAACCCGGGGCGCATCCTGGGATCGACGTGGTTTTTCCGGTCCTGCACGGCACATTCGGCGAGGACGGCACGGTGCAGGGCCTGCTGGAACTGGCGGACCTGCCTTACGTGGGCGCGGGCGTACTCGCGTCCGCGATCTCCATGGACAAGGAGATGATGAAGCGTGTCTGTCAGGAACGCCTGTTGCCGGTGGTGGACTACGTCGTCCTCCAGCGAGACCATCTGGACGCCGCACGTGTTTCCGGCCGGTTGCCGTTTCCGATGTTCGTCAAGCCGGCGAACCTGGGTTCCTCGGTGGGCATCTCCAAGGTGCATCACGCGGGCGAGTTGGAGAGCGCGCTGCGGCTGGCCGCGGAGTACGACAGCAAGATCATCGCCGAGCGCGGCATCGAGGGGCGCGAACTGGAGTGCGCCGTGCTCGGCAACCAGCAACCCGTGGCCGCGGTTCCCTGCGAGATCCTCCCCTCCCGCGAGTTTTACGATTACGAAGACAAATACCTGCTGGATAAGGCCGAGACCAGGGTACCTGCGGATCTCACTCCGGAGCAGACGGAAGAAGTGCGCCGGCTCGCCGTGGAGTGCTATCGGGCGGTGGAGTGCGCGGGCATGGCGCGCGTGGATTTTCTGCTCGAGAAGGCCACCGGCAAGTTGTATATCAACGAAATCAACACGATTCCGGGCTTCACGTCCATCAGCATGTACCCCAAGATGTGGGAGCACAGCGGGTTGCCCTTTGCAGGGCTGGTCGACCGGCTGATCGAGCTGGCCCTGGAGCGGCACCGCGCGCGGCAGGCGACGCGTTTCACGCGATAAAATAGGACGTACCGCCTAGCCGGATTCATGCGCTCCTACCTTCTGGTTCTGTTTCTGCTGGTTCCCTCCGCATTCGCAGAGGATGATCTCGAGCCGCTGGTCCGGCGGTTCACCGAGGCGTATGCGATCGTAGAGCAGAACGCCGCCGATCCGGTTTCGTCCGAGCAGGCCTTCTACCTGGGCGCCATTCCAGGCATGCTTCGCCGCCTGGATCCGCACTCCGTGTTCTTCGATCCGGACCAGTTCGAGCAACTCCGGAAACTGGAGACTTCCACGCAGAAAGGTTTCGGCAGTGTCGTGTCGGTGCTGCCCGGCCGGGTGATCGTGCTGCAAACCCTGCCCGGGACTCCGTCGGCGAAGTCCGGCATCGCGCCCGGCGATGAAATTCTAGCCATCAACGGCTATCAGCTCAGCCGCCTGGATATGGAACAACTCGTCGCGCTGCTCGGGCAGTCGCGGCAGCAGCAGGCGCGATTGGACGTCAAGCGGCCGAGCCGCGCTGGAATTCTCCGTTTCGTGCTGACCCCGGAAGAGATGCAATCGCCCAGCGTGGAGCGAGCTTTCCTGCTGAAGCCCGGCGTGGGCTATTTGAAGGTAACCAGCTTTGACGAGAAGACCGGCGCGCAGATCCGGGAAGGCATTGAAAAGCTGGGCGGCCGCAACCTGAAAGGCCTAGTCCTGGACTTGCGCAACAACCCGGGCGGGGTGCTGACAGCCGCCATCGAAACGGCCGGCCTGTTTTTGAAGCCGGGCCAGAAAATCGTCACGGTGCGCGGCCGCTCGGTGGCGGAGAAGACCGAGGTCGTGCCGGACAAGGTCACTCCCTACGGGTTCCCGCTGGCCGTGCTGATCAACGGTAAGAGCGCCAGCGCTTCGGAAATTGTCGCCGGCGCGCTCCAGGATCACGACCGGGCCACCGTCGTGGGAGAGCCCAGTTTCGGCAAAGGCCTGGTGGAAAGCGTGTATCCGCTTTCCAACGGCACAGGCCTGGCTCTGACCACGGCGCTTTATTACACACCCAGCGGGCGCTCCATCCAGAGGCCCCTGGATACCGCTCAGTTCGCCCTGGCCGAGAAGGCTTCGCACCTGAATTCCCAGAGCGTTTTCAAGACCGATACCGGCCGCCAGGTGACGGGCGGCGGCGGGATCGTCCCGGACGAGGTGGTGTTCCCGGCACCTGTCACGCGCCTGCGCGCGGTGCTGGACGCCAGCGGATCGTTCACCACGTACGCCACCAACTACCTCCGGGACCATAAGGTAACCGACGATTTCGAAGTCACCCCGGCGCTGCTGGACGATTTTCAGGTCTTCCTGGCGCAGCATGGAATCCAGCCCGGGGTGAGCGAATGGTCCGGCGAGCGCGAGTTCATCCGCAACCGGCTGAAGACCGAGATTTTCAACCAGGCATTGGGAGTGGCCAAGGGCGACGAAGTGGAAGCAGAGCGCGACCCGCAGATCCAGAAGGCCCTGGAAATACTAAAATAGGGGTCCATGTCCATTCCCCAACTGGCTCCAGATGTTCTGAAATTGCTGGGGCAATACGATACCCCCACCATCTGCAACGTGATCGAGTTGTTCGAAGTGCGCCCGCGCAATACCGGCTACATGGACGACCGCATCCGTGCCTGCTTTCCGGAGATGCCGCCCATCGTGGGTTACGCCTCGACGGCCACCATGCGCACGTCGGCGCGCGCACAGGGCGTGGTCTACTCCTCGCTCGACGATCAGTTGCGCGCCTTTTCCGAGATCCCAGGCCCGCCCATCGTGGTCTTTCAGGACCTGGACGATCCGCCCGTGGCCGCGACCTTTGGGGAAATCATGTGCGCCACGTACCAGGCATTTGGCGCGGCGGGTCTGATCACCAGCGGCGCCGCCCGCGACCTGGACCAGGTCCGGCGCCTGGGCTTCCCGGCGTTCAGCAACGGCGCCATCTGCTCTCACGGCTACAGCCATATTCCCTCCACGCACGTGCCGGTGCGGGTGGGCGGGCTGGCAGTCTCGCCGGGCGACCTGCTACACGCCGACGCCAACGGGGTCACGAACATCCCGCATGACATCGCCGCCGATGTGGCCGCCGCCTGCGCCGACTACGTGGCTGCGGAAGGCATCATCCTGAATTTCCTCAAAACCGGGTCCCAGGACGTGCGGCAGTACTCGGAGGCGCGCCAGGAGGCCATGCGGCAGATCGGCGAACTAGGAAAGCGCGTGAGAGCCCGCCGCACCGCGGCGTAGCGGCGGGATCGCCCGTCCGGCACGCGATGGGATAATGAAACCGGAGGTTCCTGGTGGCTACCACGACGTTGTCGCTCGAGCAGGAAAAGAACCCCTGGCTGGCGGCGGAAGCGCGCTTTGACGAAGCCGCGGCGCTGCTGAAGCTGGATGACGGCATGCGCAAAGTGCTGAAGAGCCCGGCCAAGGAAATCACCGTGCATATCCCCGTCCAACTGGACGACGGCAGGCTGGAGGTCTTCACCGGCTATCGCGTGCAGCACTCCATCGCCCGCGGCCCGGGGAAAGGCGGCATCCGCTTCGCCCCCAACGTGACGCTCGATGAAGTCCGCGCACTGGCCTCCTGGATGACTTGGAAATGCGCCGTGGTCAATATCCCCTTCGGCGGGGCCAAAGGGGGCGTGATCTGCGATCCCAACCTGCTCTCCGACGTGGAACTGGAGCGTCTCACGCGGCGCTACACGGCGGAGATCATCGACTTCCTCGGGCCGGAGCGCGACGTCCCGGCGCCCGACGTCAATACGAACGAGAAAGTCATGGCCTGGGTCATGGACACTTACTCGATGCACGTGCGTCACACCGTGACGGCCGTCGTCACCGGAAAGCCCATGTCGCTGGGTGGTTCGCGCGGGCGCAAGGAGGCCACCGGCCGCGGATGCCTGATCGTCGCGCAGGAGGCTCTGCACCGCCTGGGTCTCGATCCGGCCTCCAGCCGGGTAGTGATCCAGGGTTTCGGCAACGTGGGCGGCATGGCCGCCCGCCTGATGAGCCGCCAGGGGTTCAAGATCATCTGCATCATCGAATACGACGGCGCCGTCCACAATCCCAATGGCCTGGACGTCGACGCGCTGTTCGAGCACCGCAAGGAGACGGGTTCAATCCTGGGATTTTCGGGCGGCGAGGATATGGATCCCGGAAAGGCCATGTTCCTGGAATGCGAAATCCTGCTGCCGGCGGCCACCGAGAACGTCATCACCTCACAAAACGCCGCCGATCTGCGATGCCGGATCCTCTGCGAGGGCGCTAACGGCCCCACCACGTCCGTGGCGGACGAGATCCTGATGGACAAAAAGATTTTTGTCATCCCGGACATTCCGGCCAACGCCGGAGGGGTGACGGTCTCCTACTTTGAGTGGGTGCAGGACCGGCAGGGATTTTTCTGGAACGAGAGACTGGTGAACACGCGGCTGGCGGAGATCATGGTGGACAGCTTCCACGCGGTGGTCGAGTACGCCGAGAAACACAATGTGAACAACCGCACGGCCGCTTACATGCTGGCACTCGACCGTGTGGCGGAAGCGATCAAACTCAGGGGGATTTACGCGTAACAGGTACCGCCCCCTCACGGTCGCGGCCCGGTAACATGCGGCAACCGCGCGCACTCAGCTACCGAGCCGCGACCGTGAGGGAGCGGTTGCGCTAGATGGCTTCGGACGCCTCTACGCCGCTGATGCGGCAGTACAACGCCGTCAAACAGCAGGTGCCCAACACCCTGCTGCTGTTCCGGCTGGGCGACTTCTACGAACTCTTCTTCGAGGACGCCGTGACCGCGGCGCGCGAACTGGAGATCACCCTCACCTCGCGCAACAAGGAGAAGGGCGCCGCCATTCCCATGTGCGGCGTGCCGTATCACGCCGCCGAAGGTTACATCGCGCGGTTGATCCAAAAAGGTTACCGGGTGGCCGTGTGCGACCAGATGGAGGACCCGCGCTTCGCCAAGAAGCTGGTCAAGCGCGAGGTCACGCGTATCATCACTCCGGGCACCGCCACCGAGGCCAACCTGCTGCGCTCCCACGAGAACAACTTCCTGGCGGCGGTGGCGCGAACGGGCAACCGGGCGGGCCTGGCGCACGTGGATGTCTCGACCGGCGAGTTCCGCGTGACCGAGATGGAGCCCGGCGAGATCCCCGGCGCCATCGAGCAGCTTGGCTCGCGGGAAGTGCTGTTTCCCGCAGACCGGCCTCTGCTGGCCGCGGACGAAAAAGGCCCCCGCTTTCTGCGCACGGAGCTGGAGGACTGGATTTTCAGTCCGGACTACGCGGAGCGGACGCTGCGCGAGCATTTCCGCCTTTTGACGCTGGATGGGTGCGGACTGGCCAACCGCCCGGCTGCCGTGTGCGCAGCCGGCGCCATCCTGCACTACGTGCGCGAGACGCAGCGCGCCGCGCTCGAGCACTTGGAGCGCCCCACGTATTACGACCGCGCGAACAGCATGGTGCTGGACGCCGTGACCGTGCGCAACCTGGAACTGGTGGAGCCGATCTTCGCCGGCGAAGGCGCCACGCTGGTGGGTGTGCTCGATCAGACCCTGACAGGAATGGGCGGCCGGCTGCTTCGCCAGCGCCTGCTGGCGCCTTCCATGAACCGCCCGGAGATCGAAGCCCGCCTGGACGCAGCCGGGGAACTCGTGCAACAGACCATTCTGCGGGCGGAGGTGCGCAAACACCTTGGCGGCATCCTGGACCTGGAGCGGCTGCTGGCCAAACTGACCATCGGCTCGGCCGGGCCGCGGGAGGTGCTGGCGCTCGGCCGCTCGCTGGAAAAGATCGGCCCCCTGCGCGGCCTGATCGAGGCGGCGCAGGCCTGCCGCCTGCGGGATCTGCACGCCCGGCTGGACGCAGTGCCCGAGGTGCGCGACCGCATCTTGCAGGCCATCGCCGACGAGCCGCCCGTCAACCTGGCCGATGGCGGCGCCATCCGCGCCGGCTACCACCCGGAGCTCGACGAACTGCGCGACCTCAGAGTCCACGGCCAGCAGTACATTGCCCAGATCGAAGCCCGGGAACGCGCGCGCACGGGAATCGGCTCTCTCAAGGTGCGTTTTAACAATGTTTTCGGCTATTACATCGAGATCTCGAAGGCCAACCTGCACCTGGCGCCCGCGGACTACGAGCGCAAGCAGACGCTGGTCAACGCCGAGCGCTTCACCACCCCCGAACTGAAAGACTACGAGCGCAAGGTGCTGGACGCCGAGGAGAAAATCCTGGACCTGGAAAAAATGCTGTTCCAGGAAGTGCGGCAGTTCGCCGTTGCCCAGGCCCAGCGGATCAAGACCACGGCTGGCGCGGTGGCCGAACTGGACGTGACGGCGGCGCTGGCGCAAGTGGCGGCGGAGAACCGCTTCAACCGCCCGTCCTTCTCGGAGAACGGCGAGATGCGCATCCTGGCGGGACGTCATCCGGTCATCGAGAGGCTATCCGAGCAGGAGGCCGGGCGGTTCATTCCCAATGACCTCTACCTGAACGACCGGGAAGACCTGATCGCCATCATTACGGGCCCTAACATGGGCGGCAAGTCCACCTACCTGCGGCAGGCGGCGCTCATCGTCATCCTGGCTCAAATGGGCAGCTTCGTCCCGGCTGAATCGGCCAGTCTGCCCCTGGTGGACCGCATCTTCACGCGCATCGGAGCCTCCGACAACCTGGCCCGCGGCCGTTCCACGTTCATGGTGGAGATGACGGAAACGGCGGTGATTCTGAACACGGCCACGCCGCGCAGTTTCATCGTGCTGGACGAAATCGGCCGCGGTACCGCCACCTACGACGGCCTGGCGCTGGCCTGGGCCGTCGTGGAGTACATTCACGCCCGCGCACGCGCCAAAACCCTGTTCGCCACCCACTATCACGAGCTCACTGAGCTCGCCGACCAACTCGAAGGCGTGCGCAACCTGCGGGTCTCGGTGAAGGAAGCCGGCGACCGGATCATTTTTCTGCGCAAGGTCGAGCCGGGCCGCGCGGACCGCAGCTACGGCATCGAAGTGGCCCGCCTGGCGGGTCTGCCCCTGCCCGTGATCGAGCGCGCCCGAGAGGTATTGACGCTGCACGAGACCACCGAGCACGAGGTCACCGAGGAACTCTCCGGCGCGCAGGCCGCGCGGCCCGCGGCGCCGGTGCAGATCCAGTTGTTCGAGCCGGTGGGCCACCACATCGCCGAGCGCATCCGCGGCCTCAAAATCGATGAATTGCGGCCTATCGAAGCGCTGCAACTGCTCAGCGAGCTCCAGGAGGAGCTGAAACGATCGTGCGTGTAGCCGGGGTGATGAGCGGCACCTCGCTGGATGGCATCGACGTCGCCATTGTGGAAATTGCCGGCCGGCGGATCGCCACCATCGGGGTGGAGTCTCGCCCCTACCCGGAGGGGGTGCGCCGCCGTCTGTTGGGCGTCTCCAACGCCGCCACCCATACGCGTGAAATCTCGCGGCTGAACTTTCTCCGGGGCGAGCTGTACGCCCGCGCCGTCGAGCGGGCCTGCGGCCGTTTCGGACGGGTGGAACTGATCGGCTGCCACGGCCAGACCATCTACCACGAGGGCCGCTGCCACACGCTGCAGATTGGCGAGGCGGCCGTCATCGCCGAGCGCACGGGCGTGCCCGTGGTTTCCGGCTTTCGCACGCGCGACATCGCCGCCGGCGGAGAAGGCGCGCCGCTGGTGCCTTTTCTGGACTACCTGGTGTATCGACATCCGCGGCGCAGCTGCATCAGCCTGAATCTGGGCGGCATCGGGAACATCACCGTCATCCCCGCCGCGGCCCGCCCCGAGCAGGTGATCGCCTTCGACACAGGGCCGGGGAACATGGTGATCGACCAACTGGTGCAGGAGTACACCGGCGGGCGGCAGAAGTTCGATCGCGGCGGCCGTATCGCCCGGCAAGGCAGGGTCAACCGCAAGCTGTTGGACGAACTGTTGTCGGATGCGTACTATCGCCGCAAGCCACCCAAGACCGCGGGCCGGGAACAATACGGCGCGGAGTTCATCGCCCGCATGAAGCGATCCGGATCGCCCTTGCCGGACCTGATTGCCACGGCCACGGTACTGACGGCCGCCACGGTGGCGATTTCAGCCCGCCCCTACCGCGCGCAGGAACTCATCGTATCCGGCGGCGGCGCGCACAATCCGCAAATCCTGGCGCACCTGGCCGCCTTCCTGCCGGAGACCGCCCTGGCCACCTCCGCCGATTACGGCGTAGACATTGACGGCAAAGAAGCCATCGCCTTCGCGGTCCTGGCCTACGAAACCTGGCGCCGCCGGGGGTCCAACCTGCCTTCGGCGACCGGGGCCCGGCATGCCGTCATCCTGGGCCACGTCACCTACGTCTGATCAGTACACTGTCAGTTCCACCGGTGCGCCCACACCGCATCCCAGCATCTTCGCCGCCGAGGCCTGGCAGGACGAGATCTCGATATAGCCCGAACTGCCCTGGATGGCGAACAGCGTTCCCGGGCCCTGGTCCGCATAGTTGCCGGCCAGGATGGAGACCTTCTGGAAGCCGACTGCGAACTCGAACGGCCGCTGCCCCACAGCCGGAAAGTCGCTGGCTTGAAAATTAGTGATCAGGTTGCCGAAGCGGTCGATTTTCAGCACCGTTCCGGCCCACGCCCGCCGCCCGGTGCGCACCGGCTTTCCGAAGTTCAGCCGCAGGTAATCTTCGATCCGCTTGCCCATGCGCGCCGGCGGCACTCCTTTGGCGATGTGCGCCGCCGCGGGCGAGAACACGTCCCTCCCGTGAAACGTCTGACTGACCGTGGGAAGGAAATACTTCGTTGTCGTGATAACCCGCACGCGGTGCTCTTCTTGCGCGTAGATCATCGAAAGCACGCCGTTATCCGGCGCGATGAAGGATTGCCCTCTAGCTTCCGCGAGGATGGGCCGGCGCGAGGTTCCCACCCCCGGATCCACCACTACCACGTGTACGGTCTTGGGCGGGAAATATCGATACGCCTGCGCCAGCACGAAGGCCGCTTCGGTGATCTCGAAGGCTCCGATCTCGTGGCTGATATCCACGATCCGCGCCGTAGGACAGATTTTCAGGATGACCCCCTTCATCGTGCCGACGAAGTGGTCGGAAAGACCAAAGTCCGTAGTTAAGGTAACGATCCTGCCAGGCATTGTTAAAATAAAGCTAAGTGCAGCGTTTCTACTTCGATCACAATGCCACAACGCCTGTGTCTCCGGAGGTTCGGGAGGCCCTGGTGTCGTGTCTCGATCAAGTGTATGGTAACGCTTCCAGCATCCATCATTTCGGGCAGATAGCCAAGCAGCGGCTGGAAATGGCCCGCCGGCAGGTGGCCGGATTGATCCACTGCCGCCCGCAGGAGGTGGTATTCACCAGCGGCGGCACCGAATCGGACAACCTGGCCATCCTGGGAACCGTGCGGCACGCCTCCCGCGCCACGCGCCACGTGATCACAAGCGCCATCGAGCATCCCGCCGTGCTGAACACCTGCGCACAACTGGAGCGCGAGGGAGTCGCGGTCACTTACCTGCCCGTGGGCTCGGACGGGGTGGTGGACCCGGACGCCGTGCGGCGCGCGCTGCGTCCTGAGACCGTGCTGGTCTCCGTCATGCACGCCAACAACGAATTGGGGACGGCGCAGCCTATCGCCGACATCAGCGCTATCACCCGCGAAGCCGGCGTGTATCTGCATGCGGACGGTGTGCAGTCCGCGGGCAAGCTGCCGCTGGATGTCGAGGCGTTGGGCGTGGACCTGTACAGCCTGAGCGGCCACAAGATTTACGCTCCCAAGGGCATTGGCGCGCTTTATGTGCGCAAGGGAACGCGGCTTTCTCCGGTGCTTTTCGGCGGGCACCACGAGCGCGACCGCCGCCCGGGTACGGAGAACGTGCCTGCCGCGGTGGCTCTGGGCCGTGCCGCGGAACTGGCGGGCCGCGATCTGGTTTCGGAGGCGGAACGGCTGGCCGTGCTCCGGGACCGCCTGGAGGCAGCCATTCTGGACCGCGTACCCGGCGCCGGGGTCAATGCCGGCCGGGCGCCGCGCACGCCCAATACCACGAACCTGTATTTCGACGGCCTGGAAGGCGAGGCCCTGGTGATCGCCCTGGACCTGCGCGGCTTCGCCGTATCCAGCGGCTCCGCCTGCTCCAGTGGCGCCGTCGAACCATCGCACGTGCTGCTGGCTATCGGTCTTTCTCCGGAGCAGGCCCGCGCCAGTATCCGCTTTTCCCTGGGGCGCTCCAACACGGAGGAGCAGGTGGATGCCTTGGCCGAGGCTGTGGCGGCATCGGTCCTGCACTTGCGCAGACTCTCGCCGGTCTCCAAAGTCTATGTCTGATCTTCCGATCGCCGTCGCCATGAGCGGCGGGGTGGACAGTTCCACCGTGGCGGGTCTGCTGGCACGCCGGGGCCTGCGGGTAGTCGGCCTCACCATGCAGCTTTGGAACCAGCGCCGCCTGCCGGAGCTTTCCGCGGAGGGAGCCACGGGCCGCTGCTGTTCGCTGGACGATGTGTACGACGCCCGCCGGGTGGCCGAGCAGATCGGCATCCCCTACTACGTGGTGAATTTCGAGCGCCAGTTCGAACAGCACGTGGTGGAGCCGTTCGTGGCGGAGTACCTGGCGGGGCGCACCCCCATCCCCTGCACGCTGTGCAACAACTTCATCAAGTTCGACAAGTTTCTGGAGATGGCGGACGCCGTGGGCGCCCGGCACATCGCCACCGGCCACTATGCCCGCATCACCCGCGACCCGGCCACCGGCCGCTACCAGTTGCGCCGCGCGCTGGATGAAAGCAAGGACCAGACCTACTTTCTGTTCGGTCTCACCCAGCCACAGCTTGCGCGCAGCCTGTTCCCGCTGGGCGAGATGAGTAAGTCCGAGGTCCGCCGCCTGGCCCGGGAGATGGGATTGGCCGTCGCCGAAAAAGGCGAAAGCTTCGAGATCTGTTTCGTGCCCAACGGGGACTATGCCGCTTTCCTGGACGCCTACCTCCAGGACAAGGGCCTCACGCGCGCCGAAACCCGCGGCCAAATCGTGACCACCTCAGGCGAGGCCGTGGGGGAGCACGGGGGCGTGCATCACTTCACCGTCGGCCAGCGGCGCGGCCTGGGCATCGCCGCCGGCGAGCCGCTCTATGTAATCGCCACCGACCCGCGCTCGCAGCGCGTTACGGTGGGGCGCAACGAGGAACTGCTGCGTTCCCGGCTCACCGCCCGGGACGTTAACTGGGTCTCCCTAGCCGGGATTTCGGCGCCTACTCGCGCGGAGGTGAAGATTCGCAATAAGCACTCGGCCGCCGCGGCCACGCTCTATCCGGCGGGAGGGGAGACGCGCGTCGAGGTGCGCTTTGACGAGCCGCAGCGCGCCGTCACGCCCGGGCAGGCAGCAGTGTTCTACGACAGCGACCTGCTACTGGGCGGAGGCTGGATTGAATCGGATTCCATTCTCTGATTATTCAGCGTAGAATACGGGGCAGGAGGTGGCCTATGTCTACGATATGGGTCGTCTTGAGCTACGGCATCTCCTTAGGCCTCGCGGTGCTTCTCCTGTATGTCTTCCACGCCCGATCCTGGTACTGGCACATGCTCAGTGTGATGTGTGCCCTGGGACTGGGACTGATGCCGCCGCCCGCGAACTGGCAGGGACCGACTTACGATCTGTCGCTCGGGTCGCTATTCGTCTTTCTGCTGGTCTGGGGCATCGGCGGCATGCTGATGTTCAAGACGCACCACGAGAAGCACGCGTAGCGGGTGAGGCGCAGCCGGGCCGCGGCATCTTCTACAATGGCCCTTCATGCGCCAACGCTCCGCGCTCCGCAACCGGGTGGAATACGGCGTCGCGCGCGCCGTGCTTTTTTCCCTGGCGATGACGCCGCCGGCGTTGGCGTACCGCTTGGCGTACGGCTACGCAAGGCTGCTGGAGGCGGCGGTGCCACGACTGCGCCGGGTTGCCCTTCGGAATCTCGTCCTGGCTCTGCCGCAACTGGAGGGTGCGGAGCAGCGCCGCATCGTAGACGGCGTTTTCCGATCCATCGCGCGCCTGCTGGTCTCACTGGCCCGATTCCCGCGGATCAACCGGGAGAACGTGGGCCAGTGGATCCGCTACGAGGGCTACGAACACTTCGCCGCGGCTCTTGAGAAGGGCAAGGGCGTGCTGTTCGCCACCGCGCACCTGGGCAACTGGGAGCTCAGCGCCTACGCGCACGCGCTGCTCTCCCAGCCGATGCACATCGTGGTGCGGCCACTGGACAACCCCGCGATGGACGCCCTGGTGGAGCGTCTCCGCACGCTGTCAGGGAATCACCTGATTCAGAAAAAGGAATTCGCTCGCGGCATCTTGAAGGCCTTGCATGCGAACGAAGCCGTTGGAATTCTCATCGATCAGAACGCCTCCCTGGAAGAGGGAATTTTCGTGGACTTTTTCGGTGTACCCGCTTGTGCCAGCACCGGCTTCGCGAAGCTGGCGGCACGCAGCGGCGCAACGGTCCTGCCCGGCTTTGCGCTCTGGTCGGAGACGGAGCGCCGATATATTCTACGCTTCGATCCACCGGTTCCCATCACCGGCGACGCGGAGGCCGACACACGCGCTTTGCATGCGCACCTGGAGAAGGTCATCCGCGAATATCCGGATCAGTGGTTGTGGATTCATCGCCGCTGGAAGACTCGGCCGCCCGGGGAGCCATCGCTGTATGACTGACCGGCCCCGGGGGCTTGGTGCTGTACGATACGGCAAGGTAGATTGCGAGGCCCTATAGTATTCTGGAGCCGGGTCATGATCGCGCGCGCGCGTTCCGCTCTTTTCGTCAGCCTGTTCGCCATCACCGCCGCACTGGTAGCCTTGTTGCTTTCCGTGTTGCTCCGTCCTCTGATTGGGCCCGGGCTGTTCGCCCTGCTGGTAGGTGTCCTGTTGTTTGGCGCGTGGTACGCGGCCTGGCGCCGCAGCGGGCAGTCGACCTCCGAAGTGCTCTCCGGCATCGGCGATGCTGTGGTCACGACCGATGCCCGCGGCCGGATCACCTTCTTCAGTCCGGTCGCCGAGCTGGTCACCGGCTGGCGGCAGGCCGACGCGCAGCGCCGACCGCTGGCCGGGGTGCTCCAACTCATCGACGAACACACCCGGGAAACCTCCGGGGATCCCGCCGAACAGGTCTTGCGGGAGGAGACCGCGGTGGCGCTCCCGCCACACACCTTGTTGGTCTCCAAGGACGGCACGGAGATTCCGGTGGAGGGCAACGCCGGACCGATCCGCGACGCCCGCGGCCGCATTCGCGGCGTGATCCTGCTGATGCGCGACGTCACCGGAAGGCGCCAGCACGACGAACAGCTCAGCCACTCGGAAAAGATGGAAGCGGTAGGCCGCCTGGCGGCGGGAATGGCCGGCGACTTCAACAACGTGCTGACAGTGATCGCCGGCTACAGCGACCTGCTGCGCGCCGAACTCGGCGAATCGAATCCTCTGCGCCGCTTTGCCGACGAGATCATGTACGCCGCCGAGCGCGCCGCCACCCTCACCAACCGTCTGCTGGCCTTCAGCCGCGGCCAGGCCGCCGAGCCGAAATTGCTGGATCTGAACGCCCTGCTGGACTCGATGGCGCCCATGCTGCGCCGTCTGCTGGGGGAAACGATCGAACTGATTTTACTTCCCGGAATCCGGCTGGGCAAAGTCTTCGCCGACCCTTCGCAGATGGAGCAGGTCATTCTCAATCTGGCCACCAACGCCCGCGATGCCATGCCGGACGGCGGCAAGCTGGTGCTGGAGACAGCAAATGTGGACCTGGAAGATGCCGGGCGAAAAGCGGATGTGCCGGCGGGCTCCTACGTGATGCTGGCGGTCAGCGATACCGGCGTGGGGATGGATCCCGCCACGCGCTCCCGCCTCTTCGAGCCGTTCTTCACCACCAAAGAACAGGGCAAAGGCAGCGGCCTGGGTCTTTCCCTGGTCTACGGCATCGTGAAGCAGAGCGGCGGCGACATCACCGTCTACAGCCAGATCAACTGCGGAACGATTTTCGAAATTTACCTGCCAAAGGCGACCGAGCCCGCCGTGGTCCCGGCGGCCCGCGTGTCGGCCATCTCCAAAGGCTCCGAAACGCTGCTGCTGGTGGATAACGAAGAGGGGGTGCGCAAGCTACTCGCCGCCGTTCTGCGATCCAACGGGTACGGTGTCATCGAGGCCAACAACGGAGCGGCTGCCCTGGCCGCGTACGAAAAGAACGCCCACAAGATCGACCTGGTGCTCACCGACGTGGTCATGCCGCAGATGGACGGTTTCGAGCTGGCACGCTGCCTGGCGGAGAAAAAGAACGGCGTGAGAATTCTGTTCATGTCCGGCTACCGCGACAATCCCATCGGCGTCTCCGCCGGCGTCCCCACCCGGGCCTTCCTGCAAAAGCCTTTCACACCGGCCGTGCTTTTGAGCAAAGTGCGCGAGGTCTTGGACTCGCCCCTGCCCTGAGGAGCGCGCTTCAACCCGAAAACTTCATACGCAGAATCATCTGGCGCCGCTCCGGCTCGACGTGGCACAGCACACAGGCCCGCTGGCTCTGATCCGGCAGCGAGGACACCAGGGCGTAGACCTGCCCGTGGGTCTCCCAGGAAAACAGCTTCCAGGCGGTGCCCTCGACGTTCCGGACGACGATGTGCTTGCGCGTCAGGCTCTCCCGCTGCCGGGGCTCCAGGTCCCGCGCCCGGGCGATCAGCAGCGTGGCGGGAAAGACACCCACCCGGTATGCGATGGCGGCAACCCGCTGGCCCTGGAACGAGATCCACCTAGCGCCAACCAGTTCCAGGGCATCCGGATCCGGCTGCGGCCGCGCCAGCGCCACGGCAGCCGTGAGGGAACTGTTCTCCCCGAGCCAGTTGCGCAACTCCGCGGCGCTTTGCGTGCGCAGATCCAGACGTTCCGGATGGCCCAGGAACTCCTGGTGTACCCGCATGGCGGCGGCCTCCAGGGTCGAGGGCGATTCCGGGCGCCGGTGCGCGAACCAAATCGCGGCGGCCGCCGCCGCTACCGCCAGGCAGGCGGCCAGCCGCCACGCAGATCCCCTGACAGACGTCGTCTCCCGCGGCTCCAAAGCCGCCTCCACCCGCTCCCAGAGAGAATCGGGGGCGCGGACCATCCCCAAGTGCGCCGCTAAGTTTTGCTCCAGGCGCGATCTCCATTCGCCGGTAAGTGGCTCATGCATCCTTCATCTCCCAATCTTTTGCCAGGTGCGACAGCCGGCGGGCCAGGTTCTTGTGCGCCCGGCTTAATCGTGAAGCCACTGTGCCTTTGGACACCCCGAAGACTTCCGCCATCTCTTCGTAGGAGAGCCCCTCGGTGTACCGCAGCACGATGGCCAGGCGCAGGTCCGGCGAAAGCCGGGCGACGGCAGCCTGCACTCGGCGGCTGGTTTCGGAGCGCTCGGCTTGCGCGGCCGGGTTTTCCGCCGAGAGGAACGGCCGGCGGATCTCGCTCTCCGCCAGCGGCACCAGGCGGCGCGCCTTCCGGCGGTGGTCCAGGCAGCAATTCACGACCAGGCGGTAGAGCCAGGATTCGAACTTCGCCTCTCCGCGGAATTCCGCCATGCAGGCGAACAGCTTGACGAACGTGTCCTGCGTGATGTCCATGGCCGTGGCCTCATCGCCTGAAAATCGCAGCGCGATGGAATAGACGCGGTCTTTATGTGCGACAAACAGCGCACGAAAGGCGTCACGGTCGCCCCGCCGGCACGCTTCGACAACTTCCCGCTCGCTTTCCGCCGCCACCATCCCTGAGTACGTTCCCTGGTTAGACGAACCCGCGCCGGAATTTCTTCCCTGCGTTTTGCGAAGCTTTCGGCCCCTCAGCGCGTCCAAACACGTGGAGTCCAATGCGAAAATAGGACACGGTCGTACCGATTTTATGGATGCGCTCACGATCCACCGGCTTCACTTTGCCTTCACCGTCACCTTTCACTACATTTTCCCCCAGCTCACCATGGGCCTGGCATTGCTTCTATTGGTGCTCAAGACCATGGGGCTGCGCACCGGCAACCCGCGCTATCACGACGCGGCCCGCTTCTGGGCCAAGATTTTTGCCATCAACTTTGCCATGGGAGTGGTCACGGGCATCCCCATGGAATTTCAATTCGGCACCAACTGGTCCCGCTTCTCCAAGGCTGCCGGCGGCGTGATCGGCCAGACGCTGGCCATGGAAGGCGTGTTTTCCTTTTTCCTTGAATCCAGCTTCCTCGGAGTGTTCCTGTTCGGCGAAAAGCGTCTCAGCCCCAGAGCACACTGGTTCTCTTGCCTGCTGGTGTTTCTGGGTTCCTGGCTCTCCGGCTTCTTCATCATCGCCACCGACGCGTGGATGCAGCACCCGTCCGGCTACACGCTGGGGCCCCAGGGTGAGATTCTGCTGGCCAGTTTTTGGGGCCTGATTCTGAACCCCTGGACTCTCTGGCAATACCTGCATAACATGACCGGGGCCGTAGTCACGGCCGCGTTTGTGGTGACCGCCGTTGGCGCCTTGTATCTGCTCACCGGCAAGCACCTGGAATATGGCCGCATCTTTCTGCGGGTGGGGGTGGTTTCCGGGGTCATCGCGACCAGTTTCATGGTCTTTCCCAGCGGCGACGGCCAAGGTAAGAACATCCTCACGTACCAGCCCGCCACCCTGGCCGCCATGGAAGGACTGTTTCACACCGAGCAGGGTGCGCCCCTGGCGATCCTCGGCCAGCCGGATGTCGAGCGCCAAAGACTCGATAACCCGTTGGTGGTGCCCAGCGCCTTGAGTTTCCTGACCTACCAGCGATGGAAAGCCGAAGTGCGGGGTCTGGAAGCCTTCCCGCGTGATCAGTGGCCGGACAACATCCCGCTGCTGTATTTCAGTTATCACATCATGGTCGGCCTGGGAACCATCTTTGTGGGGGTAATGCTGCTAGCCGCCTGGGCCTTGTGGCGAGGCTGGCTGTTCCGGTCGCGCCCGCTGCTGTGGCTCCTCATGCTGCTGGTCCCCTTCCCGTACATCGCCAACACCGCCGGCTGGATCACTGCCGAAACCGGCCGGCAGCCCTGGCTCATCTACGGCCTGCTGCGCACGCAGGAGGGCACCTCGCAGCACGTCTCAGCAGGTAATGCCTTGTTTACGCTGATCGGCTTTATGGGCATGTACACAATTCTGGCCGTGCTCTTCCTGTTTTTGGTGTATCGCGAAATCGAGCACGGACCCGAGGCTCCGGCCGCCGTCTGAGAGGGAGGGAAACTCATCGTGCAAACACTTTGGTTCTGCCTGGTGGCCGGCATGATCGCGACCTATGTGATCCTGGACGGGTTCGACCTGGGAGCCGGAATCGTGCACCTCGTGGCCGCGCGCTCGGACGCGGAGCGCCGCCAGGTGCTGGCCTCTATCGGCCCGGTCTGGGACGGCAACGAGGTCTGGCTGCTGGCCGGCGGCGGCACGCTTTACTTCGCGTTTCCCGCCCTCTATGCCGCCAGCTTCAGCGGCTTTTATCTTCCGCTCATGATCGTCCTGTGGCTGCTCATCCTGCGCGGAATCTCCATCGAATTCCGGAACCATATCGAAAGCCTGGTCTGGCAGCCCTTCTGGGACGCCGTATTCGGCGGGGCGAGCGCCCTGCTGGCTGTCTTTTTCGGAGCCGCGCTCGGCAACGTGGTACGCGGTGTCCCGCTGGACCGGGAAGGCTTCTTTTTCCTGCCCTTGTGGACCAACTTCCGGCTGGGCCGGGAAGTCGGGATTCTGGACTGGTACACGGTCATCGTGGGAATCGCGGCATTTCTGACGCTCACCGTGCATGGCGCGCTGTGGGTAGCCCTCAAGACCGCGGGCGCCCTGGAGCAGCGTGCGCGCCGCATGGCCCGCGGCACGTGGTGGGCCCTGTTGCTCGTTGTCATCCTCCTCACGCTCGCCAGCTTCCGCATCCAACCGCATCTGCGGGAGAGCTTCGACGCCCACCCGTGGGGCTATGTCTTTCCTCTGCTCGCGTTGATCGGCCTAGTGGGCATGCAAGTTTTGAACAAAAGTGGAAAGGCCGTGGAGGTGTTTCTCTGCTCCTGCCTTTTCATCGCCGGCATGCTCACCAGCGCGGCCTTCGGCGTGTACCCCTACGTGCTGCCCTCGAATTCCGACGCGCAACTCGGCCTCACCGTTTACAATGCCGCCGCCGGAGAATACGGGTTGCAGGTGGGGCTGGCATGGTTCATTCCCGGCGTGATTCTGGCTGCCGCTTACTTTACGTACACCTATCGCAGCTTCGCGGGGAAGATCGAATCCTAGCGGTGTTTCTCCGTCACCTGCCGGATTAGCCGGAGGAGATTGAGGCCGGCAATCTTACGGATGCGCTCCTCGGAGTAGCCATGGCGCTGCATGGCTGCGATGACCTGCTGGTAGTCGCCGATATCGTGCATGCCCTTGGCCAGCGGCGGCCCGCCGTCGAAGTCCGACCCCAGGGACACGTGATCCTCGCCCACCACGCTGATCCAGTGATCCAGCGTGACGATCAACTGGTCGATGGACATCCGGTATTCGTCGGGTATGTCCACCGGGTCGCCGGGATACTTCCTGGCCACCGCCTGGTCGATCTCCGCGATGGTATGTTCGGTGACCGGCCGCGGGGTGGCCGAAAAGTTGCCGTACGGCCGGCCGTGCTGCCGCCACTCGTAGTATTTCGGATTGTTGAAGGTATTGCCGAACTGCACCCCGACGACCCCGCCTTTGGAGGCCACCAGGCGCGCTGCCTCGTCGCTGATGTTGCGATTCGTATTCACCACGGCCCGCGAGCCGCCGTGCGAATAGAGCACCGGATCGCTGCTGGCCTCCGCTGCCTGCCGGATGGTCTCATCCGAGCCATGCGCCACATTGATGACCATGCCCAGCCGGTTCATCTCGCGGATCACTTCACGTCCGTGCGCGTTGATGCCCTGCCACTTGGGCGGGGCGCAACAGGAGTCCGCAAAGGCGTTGGTATAGTTGTGCGCGACCAGCATGGCGGACCGCAGCCCCAGCCGGTAGAGGTCGCGCAGCACCCCCAGGTCGCCATCCAGGTCGAATCCGCCTTCCAGGTCCAGGAACGCCCCGATCTTTCCCTCCCGGTGAATGCGCTCCAGGTCCGAGGCCGTATAGGCGATCTCGATCTGGCCGTGGTTTTTCTGAATCTGCCGCAGCGCCAGGTCCATCAGCCGCAGCGTGTGCTTCACCTCGAACCGCTGCGGATAGTATTCCTCGGACGAAAACAGGCTGAAGAAAATCGCGCTCAGCCCGCCCTTCCGGATGCGCGGCAGGTCTACCTGTCCGTTGGAATAGGAGTCGCTGATGTCTCCGCCCAGATAGAACTGCCGGTTGATCATGTGGACATGCCCGTCCATGACGAACCGTCCGGAGGATTGGCCGAAACAAACAGCCGCAAGAAAGAAAAATGGCAGCTTGCCCATGCGCCAAGCCAATCACATGGGCAAACTGCCTGTCAACCTGCCCGCTCTTCCGCGGCGCGGCGGAGTCGTCCGGCTATAGGACGAACACCGCCTTCACCACCTCGTCTTCCAGCGAATGCTTCAGCGAGAAGCCCAGCTTCTCGCAAATGCGCATGATGGAGCGGTTGTCGGGCAGGATGTCCGCCGTCAGGCGACTGAGCTTTTCGTCCGCGCCCACGATCAGCAGCCGCGCCAGCAGTTCCTTCCCCAGGCCACGCCCTTGATATTGGTCGCTTACCAGCACGGCCACTTCGGCGTCGTTGGTGCCGTGCACCTTGGTCAGCCGGCCCACTCCCAGGATTTCGCTTTCGCCGTGCTGGGGGTTGCGGCGCTCGGCCACCAGGGCCATTTCGCGGTCGTAGTCGATGAAGCAAATGCGCGTGAGCCGCTCGTGCGCGACCCGCTGGCCCAAGTTCATCAGGTGAAAGTAGCGCAGATACACGCTGCGCTCTGAGAGCGTCTCGTGGAACTTGACCATCAACGGCTCGTCCTCCGGCCGGATGGGCCGGATGGTCACCGGTGCGCCGTCCTTCATGGTCCAGTCCGCCACATAGTGCGACGGGTAGGGGCGAATGGCAGTCTTGGGGATCTGGCTCTCCTGGACTTCCGGCCCGTGCACTACGACGCGGGCGTCCAGCGCCACCAGGCGGTCCGCCGAGGCAAACAGCGGATTGATGTCGATCTCCTTGATCCACCGCTGCTCCACCACCAGCCGGCTGAAGCGCGCCAACAACTGCTCCAGCCCCGCCAGGTCCACCGACTTGCGGCCACGCACACCCTTGAGCGCCTTGTAGATTTTGGTCTGCTCCATCATGCGCCGCGCCAGGGTGGTGTTCAGCGGAGGCAACCCCAAGGACCGGTCCTTGAACACCTCCACCAGTTGCCCGCCCGTGCCGAACAGCAGCACCGGACCGAATTGGGCGTCCAGGCTGCTGCCGACGATCAACTCGTATCCGTCGCCCAGCTTGATCATGGGCTGCACCGTGACACCCAGGAAGTGCTCGGCTCCCGCCTTCTGCGTCACCGATTCCTGGATTCGCCGGTACGCCCGCATCACCGCCTCGGCATCGCCCAGGTTCAACTGCACGCCGCCAACATCCGTTTTGTGAGAAATGGTCTCGGAAAACAGCTTCAGCACCACCGGGTATCCCAACTTTTCCGCGTGGGCCACGGCCTCAGCCTCGTTACCGGCCACCAGCGTTTGCACGGTGGGTACGCAGTAGGCGTTGAGGACCTCCTTCGATTCGGACTCCGTCAGGATAGACCGGCCGGACTGGCGTGCTTTGTGAATGATCTCTTCCGCCAGGGCCCGGTTCGGCGTGCACTCCGCCGAATCCGGCGGCAAGGCCGGCGTCTCGTACAGCCCCTTCAGGTTGTAGCTGTACCGCCACATGTAGTTGAACGCCCGCGCGGCGGTATCCGGATAGGAGAACGTCGGAATCCCGGCGTGGTTGAGGATAGCCTCGCCGGCCGCCACATCCGCGCCGCCCATCCAGCTGGCCAGGATCGGCTTGCCCTCCAGCTTGGCATACGGCTTCAGGTGTTCGGCGGTCTGGGTTGGATCGGTCATGGACTGCGGCGTCAGCACCACCAGCAACCCGTCGCTGTTGGGATCCTTGGCGGCGACCTCCACCGCCTTGGCATAGCGCTCGGGGCTGGCGTCGCCGATGACGTCGATGGGATTGTTGTGGCTCCAGGTCGGCGGCAGGAAACCGTTGTAGATTTCCATTGCCTCGGGAGAGATTTCCGCGAGTTCGCCGCCTCCGGTGATCAGCGAGTCCGTGGCCAATACGCCTGGCCCGCCCGCATTGGTCAAAATCGTCAGCCTGGGCCCCTTGGGGCTGGGCTGTTTGGAAAGCACTTCCGCCATGTAGAACAGGTCGGCGATGCTTTCCACCCGCAGCACCCCGCTGCGCCGGAATGCTGCCTGGAGGACCTCATCGCTGCCCGCCAGCGACCCGGTGTGCGAGGCCGCCGCCTTTGCCGCGGCTTCCGTGCGCCCCGCCTTGATCACGATGATGGGCTTGTTGAGCGCTACTTCGCGGGCGGCCGAGAGGAAGGCCCGCGCGTCGCCGATGGTCTCCATGTAGAGTACGATGCTGCGGGTCCGCGGATCATTGCCGAGGTAGTAGATCAGGTCGCCCCAACCCACGTCCACCATCGAGCCGATGGAGAGGAAGGCGCTGAAGCCCACCATTTCACGCAGGCTCCAGTCCAGCACCGCCGTGCACAATGCGCCGCTTTGGCTGATGAATCCCACGCTGCCGGAGCGGGCAATAGTCGAGGCAAAGGTGGCGTTCAGTCCGGAGAGCGGGCTCATCACCCCGAGGCAGTTCGGACCGATCACGCGCATCTTCCCGGCCCGCGCCTCGGCCAGAACCTGCCGCTCCAGTTCCAACCCCGCCGGGCCGATTTCCTTGAAGCCCGCGGAAATCACCACAGCGCCCCGCACTCCGTTGTCGGCGCAGTCGTGGATGATGCCGGGTACCGTGGTTGCCGGAGTCACGACCACCGCCAGGTCTACCTGCTCCGGAACTTCTTCGATGCTCTTGTACGCCTTGACGCCCAGAATACTCGGCCGCTTCGGGTTCACCGGATACACCGTGCCACCGAACGGGCTGGAGATCAGATTCCACAGAACGGTTCGGCCCACCGAACCGGCGGTTTCGGTGGCCCCGATCACCGCCACCGTCTTGGGCGAAAAAAACACATCCAGCGGCTGGCTTCGCTGATGATGAATCTTACGGGAGGGTTTGGTTACCTGCATTGTCCTTTTCCTCGGTCGTCGGTCCGAACGCCGCCCGGTTGAGGGCGTCGACTACATCCACACTGGAGAGACCGTTCTTGCGCGCCACTGTCTCGATATCGCAATCATCACAAACCTGACGGAATCCCAACTCTTCGAAAACCGGCACCGTCTGGGGAAACCGCTGTTTGACATCGCGGATGATCATGTCGCGGCGGATTAATTGATCGAATCGAAACATGCGCGTGACCTTTCGGGCGAGAAACCTGCACCCTTCCTTCCAAACTCACACATTGCAGATATTCCTTTAAATCAACTACTTACAAGATTCTCCGGCACCGCTGCTGGGGCATTTGCCCCAACTGGAATGCGGGCGGCAGCGCCTTGCCCCCGGCCGGCTTCTCCGCTGCGGACGAGCGCGAAGCGGTATAGCACCGGAGCCAGCATCTCATTGATGGCCACCGCTCCCAGCACCAGTGCGGATGCCTCTCCGCCAAAGTGCGGGAAAGTTCGCACAAACAGCAGGGCCAAGGCCAGTGCCAGCCCCGCCTGCGGCAACAATCCAAAGCCGGCATACCGGCGCACGACTTCGGGTGCGCCGGCTACCCGGGCCGCCAACCAGCCCAGTCCCAGGAATCCCCCGGCCCGCACGGTCACGAACAGGGCCGCCGGGATTCCGATGATCAGCAGTTCCCGCAAGTGGATATTGGCTCCCGTGACGGCAAAGAAAGCCACGTAAACCGGTAGCGAGGCGCCCTCGATGGCCTCCTGCAGCCGGTCGCCCAGGGCGGTAGTATTCCGGACCAGCATACCGGCGGCCAGAGCGACGATCAGGGGATCAAAGTCGATGCGCATCCCCACTTCGGCCACTACAAACGCCACGGTGACTACAAAGAGCCCGGTGCCTTGCCGCACGAATCGCAAGAAGATGGCCAGCACCCCTCCCACGAGCAGCCCCGAGCCGATTGACCCGAGCAACTCCCACGCCAGCGTGGCCGCCGTCCCCAAGGCGTCGGCATTGCCCCCAAGGGTCGCTTTGGCCGCAGAGGACACCACCGCGAACAGCAGGATCACCACCAGGTCCGCCATTACCACCACGCCCAAAACCGTGCGGGTCAGCGGCCCATCGGCCTCCATTTCAGAGCGTAGGGCGACCACCACCGCGGGCGACCCGGCTGACATGGTGACCCCCAGCACCAACGCCATGGCCAAGGCCTGCTCAGGCGTCAGCTCGTGCAGAAAGGGCAGCAGATCTCGCCAGAAATAAACGGCTGCGGTCAGTAGGCCGGCCGTACCCAGCATGGCCCCGCCGATCAGTGCCAGGATGCTGCGCATGAGCGGGCGAATCGATCGCAAATCCAGCTCCACACCTGCCGTGAGGGCAATGAGGGCGGTGGCTGCACCATTGAAAATCTGTAAGTTAGCGACCATCGGAGGAGACAGCAGACCGAGTACCTGGGGCCCCGCCACAATCCCCAGGACGATGTACCCGGTGAGCTTCGGCAAACCTACCTGCCGGAACAGGCTACCCAGGAAGAACCCGGAAAGCAAGAGGTATCCGCAGGCCAGGGCCGTACCCGCCGCCCCGCTGCCAACTCCCGGTTGGGGAGCGAAGGTGCCCGCGGCGTGCATCAAACCACCCAGAATCAGCAACAGCAGCAGTCGCATGTGCTAGATCACCGCTTCCGCCGTTTCTTCGTCTGGACCGCCTTCTTGCCCGCCTGTCGCCGGTCCCGTCTGCCGCCGCAGGGTCAGTTGCACGATCACCTCGGTGAGGATGGCCCCCCCGATCACCGCGCCGAGCATCCAGGAAACTGTCGGCCCGAAGTATAAGTCCTGTGCGCTGATTACGATGGCGATAGACAATGCGCCCATTGGCGAGAACACCAGGATGCGTCGCTCCTCCAGTCGCAGATTCCATTCCCGGCCGCGGCGCCGCACCGAAACCGCCAGCCGCTTGCCCGCCAGCCGTGCCAGCAGAAACAGTCCCATCAGCATCCACCCCTGCCAGGCTCCCAACTTCCAAATGGAGCCGGCGATCAACAGAAACAGGAGGTAAATGGGGCGTTCCAGGGTCATCATGGCCGCGCGGATCTGGGCCTGCGAGTGTCCGGGCAAATTCGCCAGGATGACGGCGGCAATGAAACAGACCACCAGCGGCGAAAGGCGCAAGAAGCTGGCCATCCCGGCGATGAATGCCACCGATCCAAGGGTCAGCAGGCTGAACTCAGGACCGGCTTTCAGCTTGCCCAGTGTCAGGTACAGCACGCCGCCCATGGTGGTGCCCATTCCCAGAGTAATGAACAGCCACGCGGTGCCCGGAAGCTGCCAGGCGACCGACGCTCCCTGAGGCCGGAAATAAGCGGCCGTGAGCATGAGCCCCACCACGCCCGCAAGCTGCTCCACCTGCACGATGCTCCAGACCCGGTCCACGGCGATTTCGCCGGCTCCGCGGGCTTCCAGCAGGCGCGGGGCCGAGTGCGCCGTCATGGCGCCCGCGGTGCCTAGAATCAGGGCATCCCGCAGAAACGCGGCGTTTTGCCAGGGACCTTCGGTGGCCAGCAAGGCCAGCCCGCAACTCGCCATGATGGTGGCCGCCGGCAGCGCCGCGCTCAGCAGTCCGGCTGCCGCCATGCCCGGCGCCAGACTTTCCACCAGGCGTGCATCGAACCGAAATCCGACTGTGAAGCCGATCCACCCCAAGCCCAGGGGCAGCAGGGGCCGGATCTGCCACAGCACGGAATCTGAGAGGATTCCCACACTGGGCAGGTGCGCCACTGCCCCCAGAATCACGAATGGCAGCCCCGCCGTCACCACGTGAGAGATACCCGCCCGCCGTTCCAGTTTGCGGACGCGCGGGTGCCCGCCCAAATAGGCCAGCGCGAACAGGGCGGTCAGCCCCAGGACCGCCTTGATGACCTCCGCGGCCGATTCCAGGGGCCGGTGGTCAAACGCCGGTTCCGGGGGGGGAGGCGGCTCGAGCGAAAGGGGCAGGGGCATTTGTTCCGGCGGGGTCTGCGGTTTAAGGACGGGGGGAGACTCGATGGTGGCGGGGGCGCCGGCAGGCCCGGACGGGACCGGCGATTCCTGTGCCGACTGTCCGGGCCAGGCGGCCAGTCCGAACCAGATCACCACGGCAACCGCCCGCCAAACGCTCCAGCGGCGCGGGGTTCGCCAGCCAGAAGGTTGTGCAAAACGCCTCATGGTCGCCTGCTGGCGTCGTCTTCCAGCACAACAGCCGGTTTTCCCACTATAACACCCGCTCCCATGCCACTGGACGAAACCGGTTTCCGGAGAGAAGATAGGAACTCGGAGGGGGGAGTTGAGCCACCGCCACCTGGCGCTGGGAACCGTCTCTTTCAGCGTCTGTTTCGCGGCCTGGGGACTCATTGCGGCGTTTGCGCCGCACTTTCGCGAACTGTTGCACCTGTCCGCCTCGCAGACGGCTTTTCTGGTGGCCGTCCCGGTGCTGCTGGGAGCCCTGGCGCGGATCCCCATGGGGATGCTGACCGACCGCTTCGGCGGCCGGGCCGTCTTCACCGCGCTGCTGCTCGCGGCGGCGGTGCCGGTTTGGATGGCGCCGGGTGTGGGCGGCTACCGCGCTCTGCTGGTGGCGGCCTTTTTCCTGGGAGTCGCCGGTTCTTCCTTTGCCGTAGGCGTAGGTTACGTCTCCCGCTGGACCCCGGCGGCCTCCCAGGGGACTGCCTTGGGCATTTACGGTCTGGGCAATATCGGGCCAGTCCGCGGCCGTCTTCCTGGGGCCAGTGCTGGCGGCCACTCTGGGTGTATCCGCGGTGTTTCGCGGAGCTGCGGCGCTGCTGGTGGCGTGGGCGGTAGTGTTCGTGCTGTGCGCCCGCGACGCTCCGACCAGGGGCCGGCCGCAGAGCCTTGCGGGGATGTTCGCAGTCTTCACTCGCACGCGCCTCTCCTGGATCCTGGCTTCTTTCTACTTCCTGACCTTTGGCGGCTTCGTGGCATTCTCGATCTATCTGCCCAGCTTGCTGCGCGACGAGTTCGGATTGCAGCCCGCCGACGCCGGCTTCCGCACGGCGGGTTTTGTGGTTCTGGCTACCCTCGTGCGGCCCCTGGGCGGCTGGCTCTCCGACCGGATCGGCGGCGCGCGGGTGCTGTCCGCCGTCTTCCTGGGAGTGACTCCCTTCGCGGTGCTGCTGGGTTGGCCGTCGATGCTGCCGTTCAGCGTAGGCGCCCTGGGATGCGCCGCTCTACTCGGACTGGGCAACGGCGCCGTGTTCAAACTGGTGCCCCAGTACTTCGCCGAGGAGACGGCCACCGTTACCGGCCTGGTAGGCGCCATGGGCGGCCTGGGCGGATTTTTCCCGCCCCTGGTGCTGGGTTTCTTTCGCGATCATACGGGCGTCATCTGGCCCGGCTTTGTCCTCCTGGCACTCGCTTCTCTGGCGCTCTGGCGCGTGAATCACCAGGTGCTGCTGCCACGCCAGGAAGCGCTCGAACTCAGCCTTCCGGCGGAACTCGCACGCACCGCCGACCGTTTTCGTGCCGGCGCCTGGGCGACGCTGTGGACGGGCCTGCTGGTGGCCGCCATCGTGGTCGGCTCGCGCAACCTGGAGAATTTCGATCCGGCTCTGGTGGTCTACACCTTCGCAGTGGTTTTTGCCGCCTGGGGAGTGGTCTATCACTACAACGTCTGGATCCTGAAACCACCCACCCGCGTCTACTGGCAGCGCGGGTGGGAATTGTACCGGCGCGCGGGATTGATGCGGGGCACGTGGCGCGTACTCGGCGTAGCCGGCACTCACCTGGCTGCCCAGACCTTCATCCGCCGGCGCTCGACGTTGCGCTGGTGGATGCATCAACTGATTTTTTGGGGCTGCCTTCTGGCCGTGCTGATCACCTTTCCGTTGGTCTTCGGCTGGATCAGCTTCGGCAGCCGCCCGGACGACCAGATGACGTACGTGACCTACCTGTTCGGCTTCCCGGCAGCTTCGTTCCGTATTCGCACCCTGGTTTCCTGGCTGCTCTTCCACGGTCTGGACATTTCGGCTTGCCTGGTGCTGGGAGGCATCGGCCTTTCCCTGTGGCGGCGCATGCGCGATCCGGGGGCGCGGGCGCTGCAGGCCTTCGGCATGGATTTCCTGCCCGTCATCCTGCTGTTTGCCATCTGCATTACGGGCCTGGCGCTCACCGTATCGCAGGAGTGGCTGCGCGGGGAGTTTTACTCCTTCCTGGCCATCCTGCATGCCGTCACGGTGATCGCCGCGCTGGTCTACCTGCCCTTCGGCAAGTTCTTCCACATTTTCCAGCGTCCGGCGCAACTGGGCGTCAAGCTTTATGAGAGGGCGGGCCAGGAGGGCGAGAGCGCCCGCTGCGCGCGCTGCGGCGAGGGCTTCGCCTCGCGGATGCACATCGACGATCTGAAGGAGGTCCTGCCGCAGGTGGGCTTCCGCTACCAGATGCCCGGCCCCACGGGCTACTGGCAGGAACTCTGCCCCGCCTGCAAACGCAAGAGCCTGGCAGTGACACAAATGCGCCTGAAAGAGAATTCCCGTGGCTAAGGTTCCCGCTTCTCTCGAATCCCTGACGGAAGAGTACGGGCCGCACCTGAACTACACGCCGCCCGGCGGCTGGCAGGACGCCGCGCACGAAGGCCCCGAGAAGCTGGTCAAGACGCATTGCTGCTTCTGCGGCCAGCAGTGCGGCATTCAACTCCGCGTGCGGGGCAGCCGGGTGGTGGGCTTCGAGCCCTGGGAGGACTTCCCTTTCAACCGGGGCATGCTCTGTCCCAAGGGAGTCAAGCGGTATCTCCAGGGCTCGCATCCGGACCGCCTGCTCGACCCCCTGCTGCGGAGTGATCACGGCTTTCGGAAGGCCACCTGGGACGAAGCCCTGGATTTCACCGCGCGCCGCCTGCGCGAGATCCAGGAGCGTTACGGTAAGGACGCCGTGGCTATTTACGGTGGCGCTTCCCTCACCACCGAGAAGGCCTACCTGCTGGGCAAGTTCGCCCGCGTGGCGCTGGGCACGCGTCACATCGATTACAACGGCCGCCTGTGCATGGTTTCGGCGGGGGTGGCCTACAAGCTGGCGCTGGGTATCGACCGCAGCCCACTGCCCTGGAGCGACATCCCCAAGGCGCAGGTACTCCTGATCGTGGGCGCGAATATCGGGGAGTGCGCGCCCATCACCACGGACTACGTCTGGCGCTGCCGCGAAAACGGAGGCAAGCTCATCGTCGCCGATCCGCGGATGACACCCATCACGCGCAACGCCGATCTTTATCTTCCCGTGCGCCCTGGCACGGATCTGGCGCTGCTGCTGGGGATGCTGCACGTGATCCTGCGCGAGGGCTTGGAAGATCGCGAGTTCATTCAGGCCCACACCACCGGGTTTGCGGAGGTGGCCGCATCGGTCCAGGGGTGGGACCCGCGCACCGCGGCCGAATATTCCGGTGTTCCGCCCGAGGCCATCGAGCGCGCGGCGCGCTGGTTCGCCGAGGCCGGCCGCGCGATCGCCTTGCATGCGCGAGGCACGGAGCACCAGTCCAAAGGCGTCGAGAATTGCCTGGCGATCATCAACCTCTGCCTGGCCACCGGAAACATCGGCCGGGCGGGCGCAGGCTGCGCGATGATCACGGGGCAGGGCAACGGCCAGGGGGGACGCGAACACGGCCAGAAGTGCGACCAGTTGCCGGGGGCCCGATCGCTCCTCGATCCGGAGGCCAGGGCGCACGTTGCGCGCGTCTGGGGCATCCAGCCCGAGGAACTTCCCCAGGCCGGGCTGACCGCCGAAGAGATCATGGAAGCCATCCACCGCGGGGAAATCAAGGCCCTGCTGAGCATGTGCTTTAATCCCCTGGTTTCGCTGCCGGACGCCAATTATACGCGCGAGGCCCTGGAAGGCCTGGAGTTCTTCGGCGTGGTGGATTTCTTCCTTTCCGAAACCGCCCAATTGGCCGACGTGGTGCTGGCCGGCAGCCTCCAGGAGGAGGAAGAGGGCGTCACGTGCAGCACCGAAGGCCGCGTGATCCACATTCAGAAGGCCGTGGATCCCCCCGGCAACGCCCGCGAAGATTCCTGGATTTACTGCGAACTGGCCCGCCGCCTGGGCAAGGGCCGCTACTTCTCCTTCACTTCGCCGCGCGAGATTTTCGATGAGCTGCGGGAGGCCTCCCGCGGAGGGGTGGCCGATTATTACGGCATCACGTACGAGAAAATCGACCGCCAGATGGGCGTCTTTTGGCCCTGCCCCAGCCTGGACCATCCCGGCACCCCGCGGCTCTACGAGGACCTGCACTTCCATCAACCCGACGGCAAGGCGCGCTTCCTGGTCACCGAATGGCGCGAAAGCGGCGACCCGGTGGACCGGGACTACCCGGTCTACCTGACCACCGGCCGCGTGGTCAGCCAGTATCTCTCGGGCACGCAGACCCGCCGCATCGGGGCGCTGGTGGATCAATATCCGGAGCCGCGCGTGGAGATGCATCCGCGACTGGCCAGCCGGCTGGGTATCGCGCAGGACGACTGGGTCACGGTCGCGACGCGGCGCACCGAGATCACGCTGCGCGCCTCGGTCGTACGCACCATCCGGCCCGATACGGTGTTCATCCCGTATCACTGGCCGCACGACCGCAGCGCCAACCGTCTCACACACCGCACGCTCGATCCGCGCAGCAAGATCCCCGAATTCAAGGTCTCGGCGTGCCGCGTGCAAAAGGCGGCGCGCCCTGGAGGAAAGGCCTGATGTTCGGCTACGAGTTTTATGTGGACCCCTCGCGCTGCATCGGGTGCCAGTCCTGCGTGCAGGCCTGCGCCGAATGCGACACCCACCGCGGCCACTCCATGATCCAGTTCGATTTCATCGACCGCCGCGAGACGATCGCGACGGCCGCCTTCGTCTGCTGGCATTGCGAGGACCCCACCTGTGCGCAGGTGTGCCCCGCCGATGCCATCAAAAAGTACGACGACGGCGTGGTGGGCTCCTCGCTCAAGCCGCGCTGCATCGCCTGCTCCAACTGTGTGCTGGCTTGTCCGTTCGGCATTCCCAAGCTGATGGCGCCCCAGCAGCAGATGATGAAATGCGACATGTGCTACGACCGGACCTCCGCCGGCAAGCGGCCCATGTGTGCCACCGTCTGCCCCAGCCAGGCGCTGGCCTACGTGCCGCCCGAGGTCATCGCCCGGGAGCGCCGCGAGAAAGCCATGAACACGTTCTGGTTCGGAGAGCAGAAGATCACCACCAAGGTTTTTATGATGGTTCCGGCGGAGAAGTCCGAGGTCCACGTCGATGTGGCGGACTACATCTGGGAGGCCGAAGATGCCCTGGTTTCGCAGACCGAGTAGCCAGCCGCTCTGGAAGGACGAGTTTTCGATTCTGACCGCCGACGAGCGCTACGTCAACCGGCGGCAACTCACCAAGTTTCTGACCCTCACCAGCCTCGGCATGCTGGTAGGCAACCTGTGGATCCTGGTGCGCTCCTGGCTGTATCGCGCGCCGGTTTATCCGGCCACGCCAGTCGCGCGCCTGGACGAAGTTCCGGTGGGAAGCATCAAAATCTTTTCCTATCCCGGCCCGCGGGAGGCTTGTATTCTGGTGCGCACCTCCGCGGAATCCTGGGTGGCCTACAGCCAGAAGTGTACGCACCTTTCCTGCGCGGTGTACTACGCCCGCCAGGCGAATCGTCTGGAATGCCCTTGCCATGAAGGCTACTTTTCGTTGACTGACGGGCACGTTTTGCAAGGCCCGCCGCGGAGGCCCCTGCCGCGCGTCCTCCTGGAGCGCAGAGGCGAAGCGCTGGTGGCCGTGGGCATGGATCTGGGAGACAAGGAAGCATGACGCCGCCGCGCCTCCCGCAGAACCGCGGCCTCACGGCCATCGACGGCGCCATGGCGCTGATGGTCATCCTGCTGATCGTGCAGGTCTGGCTGCTGTCGGCAACGCTCGAATCTTTCCTGGCTGGACACCGCGAGGCAGCCCTTCCCGCCGTGATCATCTCGGCGCTGCTTTTTCTGATTTGCCTGGCGCTTTACCTGTTCGTGGATCAAGTGGACGCGGAAGTAAGGAGGCATTAAAACGGTCAGCGCTTAAGACAGCCGTCTGCCTCCATTCCCCTTCTTCCTCGGCTAAGTTCGCGGGATAATTCGTAAATCTCTGCAAATTTTACACAATCCCAGGAGAATTCCCTATTGCATCTGCGATTACAAGAGTGCCAGAATCCTGGCCTCAAGGGACGTAGCGGATCATGAACCTTCCGAATCGCCGCCGAGTCGGGCTCTACGCATTGCTGACATCCAGTGCGTTTTTCCTTTTGTGTCACTCTCTGCGTCCTCGTGCAGCCTCTATGACGGTTGTCGATGAGGCTGGCTCTCGCATCACAGGTCTATTTGCTGAGGAGCCCGCACCCGCCGATGTCCTGTTAACTGTCGGAAATGGAGATTCGCTCGCTCGCCCGCAGCCGTGCGGATCTCAGAGTTCCGCGAAAGGCGGCTGGAGCCTTCTGGGTGTACGATCGATCGCGGCACAAAGCTGCAGCGGTGGCTGCACACGCCACTGGATAGACTTTTACTTCTATGACTGTTCTTGTGGGGGCAACTGGCGCCAGCCATACACAGATCCGGACATGAGAGATTATTCCGCCGGATGGAGATACACGGGAGACTCTGCTTGCCCGGCTTGCAGCAGTATTTGCCAGATAGCTTCGTGCGCGAACAACAATTGAGTTGGATCTCTGTATGCGATCCCAATTTTTAGTGCTGATCTGTTCGGTCATCATGGCCTCTCCTTCTCCCGCGCAACGGCTTGGCGTTCCTGTCCAGGCCGAGGTCATAAGCCACGACTACACGAATCAACCTGTCCCGCAGTACGCTCATGGCTTCCTCCTGGCATATGACCCCGCCTCGTCTCAGATATGGTCGTATCGGAATGGCTCGCTGAAAACACACACGATCGTTGCCATCCCCGGCGTCAATTCTGTTCGTATTCGTCACGTATCATGTTCGCCCGGAGGAGTGCTCGCAGCGTCCGTTGTTCTCAGCGACCCGCAACTCGGGTACGCGTCCGTGCTCGTCTGGATCGACAGCACCGGCAAGATTATGCGCGTGGTCCGCACATATCCTTTTGCGGCAGGAGCATTGGCCTTCTCATCTGATGGAACACTCTGGGTGCTCGGAAGGGTTAGGGATCGTACGTATCGAGACCTTCCCGACTACAATATCCTGCGTCAATATAGCGCGGATGGCGTGCTGCTAAGGACATTCCTGCCAAAGAGTTCACTGCTCGGAACACCGGCACCGGGGAGTGGACGGATTCAGATACGCGACCAACAGGTCCTCATTTATTTCGAAGAAGACCAGATTGTTCTGCAGCTTTCCACAGATGGGAGAATTGCCGGACAGTGGAAACTGGCTGGGGCGTCTGAAATAATGGTTACGGGAGCGGCGATCAGTAATTCGGGAAACATTATTTTAAGCGGAGACGTGCATTCAAACGCGCCCGCGTCGGTCAGCAGTGGGCTATATCAATTGGACAAAGTGTCCGACCGCCTGATACCACTTGAGATGGAGCGAGTCGGGCTGGCGCGCGACCAATACATAATGTTGTTAGGTGGCGAGGCGGACCATTTGGTGCTCTATGTCAAGCCTCCCCGGCGCCTAGAATGGGTGCCTGTTGAGTAGCAAGAACAGTTCTCCGACGCGGTAGCGCCGGCAGAGTTCCGCGAGCGCGCCTTCATCGACCGGCGTGTTTCCCAGACTGGAGTGCCCGGCCCGTGTGATCTTCTTCATGATGCGCGACTGGTCGGCCCGGCTGGAGGCTCGGCAGCCATCGCAACGCGCCATTGGAACTGTTCGGGTGAAGTTGCTCGCTGACCGCTGCCTTTACACGCTCACTACCGGGCAGGGGCTCTGCCGGATGATGGCGTAGGCGTTGGTGCGCAGGCGCCCAAAGACACCGCCGGCCGAGCCCCGGCCGATCACCAGCAAGTCCGCTTTTTGATCAGCCGCCACCTGGCAGACAACCTTGGCGGGGTCGCCCATTTCGATCACCAACTCCGCATCGGCGCCCCGTTGCGCCTTCAGCCGCTCGAGTTCTTCGCGAGCGGCGGCCATCATGTCCACGCGCCACTCCGGGGCGGGGACCTCCTCGGGATGCTGGAGGCACGTGGTCACATGCACGACGGCCAGGCGCGCCCCGAAGCTCGCCTGCAGGAAGGCGGCCCACTCCAGGGCCTGGCAACTCTGGGGTCCCAGGTCCAGGGCGCACAGGATCCGGCGGAACGGCACTTCCGCCACCGGCGGCGCTTCCTCGAGGTGAACGCCGGTCCACACGGGGCAATCGGCATCGTGCAAAACCTTGGCTGTGATGGACCCCAGGATGAAGCGCCGGAACGGTCCATAGCCGTGCGTCGGCATCACGATCAGACCCGCTTCCTGGGTGTGGGCGTATTCCACGATGCGGCGCGCCGGGTCGCCTTCCAGCACCACGCGCTTGACGTTCACGCCGGCGAGGTCCTCCGCCAGGAACGCAGCCAGTTCCTGTTCCACCTGAGCCGAGCGGTTGACGTACAACTCACTCAGCATGGAGCCGCCGATCTCCAGGGCGCCGAACTCGTAGTGCGGCGGCGTCAGAACGTGCAGCAAAGTGAGTTCGGAGTTGAAATGACAAGCCAGCGTTTTCGCGTAGCGCGCCGCCCCCGCGGAGCGCTCGGAGAAGTCCACCGGCAGCAGGATTTTGGCCAATGATCGCATGGCACCCTCCTCTTCTTGCGCGGTCTTGCGACCGCCGGCCGGCGACAAGTCCGGCCGTCTTACTTCTGTTCCGGCGGCTTGTTTTCGACGATGCCCAGATCGGTGAGGATCTTCGGATTCGCCTCTTCCATGGCTAGCAGGTTATGGCAGGCGTTGCAGTCCTGCGTCACCTTTTGCCCGCCGGTGGCGGCGTGCGCATCGTCGTGACAACGGAAGCAGCCGGGAAAATCGGTGTGTCCGATATTGTTCGGGTAGGTCCCCCAATTCACTTTCATTTCCGGAAATACGTTCCGGGTATAGATCATCAGCAGGGCCCGCGCGGCATGCCGGACTTCGGAGGTCTGCGCAGCGTAGACCGCCGGGTAGGTCTCGCGGTAGAACGCCTCCAGCGCCGCCGGAATGCGCGCCGCAGCCTCGGCCCGGCTGGGGAAGGCCTGTTTGATGATTTCCACGCCTTTCTTTTTGACGAAGGGCAGCGCGGCGGAAATTTCGCCCGCCGCCATGGCGTTGTCCACTGCCCGCTCCGGCAATTCGTAGGAATGCGAGGGCCGGTTGTGGCAATCCATGCAGTCCATTTCGCGGACCGTCATGTTCCCCGGTTCGGGCTTGGCGCCGGGCGCCAGATACAGGGTCTTCTTGGAACCGTTGCCGTATTCGATCCAGGGGATCGTCTGCCGGCCCTCGTCAGAAGCCGCATAACGAATCCGGATGCCGGGACCCAGGTGCGTGCCGTGGATCCCCACCCCGTGGTTGCCTCCGCCGATTTTGACCAGCAGCACAGTCTTGGTCAGCGAGTTCGTCTCGTCGTCCGCGTATTTCGAAATCACCCGCACCCGGTCTTCCCCGTATTTCTGGGGCCAGTGGCACGTCTCGCAGGTCTCCCGGGCCGGGCGCAGGTTGTGCACTGGCGTGGGAATGGGCCGCGGATAGGTGTTGAAAGTGACGGCGAACACCTGTCCGACGCCGGAGAGCTTGCTTTTGACGAACCACGAGGCGCCTGGTCCGATGTGACACTGCACGCACTCCACGCGCGAGTGCGGTGAGTTTTGGTAGGCCGTGAATTCCGGCGTCATCACCGTATGGCAGGTCTGCCCGCAGAAGCTCACAGTCTCCATGTAGGTGACCGCGCCGTAGGTCAGTTGGCTGGCGATCACCACGTTGGCAAAAGTGGTGACGCCCACGAAGACCGCCAAGCGGCGCAGTTCGGTGCTGCGTAGGGTCAGGGCCGGGAACTTACCCGGGTACCGCCCGGTCCTCAGTTCTCGCTTTTTCCGCAGGAGCATCCCCGCGGGAATCAGGATGAGGCCAAAGAAAAAAACCGCGGGGAGCCCCAGAAAGGCCAGAATGCCGATATAGGGATTTCGCACTTCGCCGCGCAAGGTCGTCGGCAGTAAGAAAAGCCAAAAAATGGCGGCCGTGGTCACAATGACCACGCCAGCCATGCTGATCCAATTATTCGATAGATAAATTACCGGGGAGAGCCAGCCTCCTAATTTCTCCCTTGTTGCGGTTTCGGTGTTCATAGCGATGGGGTTGTCGTGGGAACGCTCTTGGGGTCCGGCTCTTCCTTCGGCTTGCCCGCTACGGCGGCCGCAGGCGCCTCAAGCTGCGGCTCATGGGCAAGGGACGGGTGCTTCCGCACACTCACGCCGGTCAGCCAGGCAGTATCCATGGGATAGACGTCAGGATCAAAAATGACGGTGTAGAAGTGCCACACCACGATGGCGAGTGTGGCGAGGACAGCCTCATAGAAGTGGACGGATGTGGCCACGTCCAGCCAGACCTTGGGAAACAGTGCCAGCATGAGGTTGTTGGCCCAGAGCACGATGCCAGTGAGGATCATGACCACCGCGCCCCAGACCACGGCCCAGTATTCGGCCTTTTCGATATAGCTGTGCACGGACCGGCCTGGGTCCCGCGTACGGAAGCCGAGGTTGTAAGAGAAGTTCGCCAGTGCTTCTGCGGGGTCCCGCCGGTTCGGCCACATTTCCCGCCAGTGCCGCCGCAGCGGCCGGCTCACAAACAGCGAAACCAGGTGCGTCACGGTGACGGCGATAAATACACCCGCAGCCACCCGGTGGATAATGCCGCGCAGCGGCTGCGAGCCTTCCCACAGCAGCAGCGGCCGGGCCCACCACTGGTCCGGATACTTGAGCGCAAAGCCAGTCCATACCAGCGTGCCGAACGACAGCACCAGTACGGCATGCTGCACGCGCTCAAAGGGCAGCATCCGGACGTTGGGAACTCCGTCAATTTCTTCACCGCCCGGGTACGAGACAGGGCGGCGGCGCAGACGAATGGCTTTGCGGACCCAGTCGCCGCCATTATGCAGCAGCATGAGCCCGATCACCAGGGGAATCATCAACAGGTAGAACTGCCGCGCCCAACGGACGGGTGTAGGCTCGCCCCTGGCTTCGGTCACATGCACAGGGCCGATGCGGAAGCGCTGCCCGGCGCCCGGGTGGCAATGGCCGCACGTAGCCGGAAGGTTTTTCGCGTTGATGGTCGAGCGCGGGTCCGAGGACGGCAGGATATTGTGTACGCCGTGGCAACTGGCGCAGTTGGCGACCGTCTGCGAACCGGACTTGGCAGCGAGGCCGTGGTACGAGGCGTCGAAACTCACCAGGCGGTCTGACGGCAACCCGAACTTCCGGCTCAAGCGCACGTCCCCGTGACAGCTTCCACAGGTTTCGCGAATGTTGCCGGCGCTCACGGGCGACGCAGCGTTGGTGTGCGGCAGGATGGAGTGCTCCCCGTGGCAGTCCGTGCACAGAGGTGCCTGTGTCACGCCGCGCGCCAGCGCCTGTCCATGCACGCTGTCGTTGAATTGTTCAACAACCTCGGAATGGCACATTCCGCAGGTTTCCGGCACCTTGCTCCGGAAGGCCGCGGACTTGGGGGGCAGCAATTCGTGGGCGCTGCCGTGGCAGACGGCGCAGTCCGGCGCGCCCGCGTTGCCTTTACTGGCCGCCTGTCCGTGCACTCCCCGGGCATAGTCGCCCGCCTGGCTCTCGTGGCAGTTGGTACAGGCCGGCTTGGCCACACCGGCCGGGTGGGGGTACTTCTCGTGATTTTCGTGGCAGGTCGCGCAGTCCAGCGCTGCATGGGCGCTCTTCGCCAGTTTCTGCCCCTGATCATGGCAGGAGGAGCAATTCGGGTCCGCGGCTGCCTGCGCTCGCGGGGTGGCGCCGGCCGCCCACAACGAGAAGCAGAACAGCACGGAACCGAGCTTTTTCAGAAAGGCGCGGCCAGCCCGGCTCATCTCCGTCACATCCCCAGGTTCGAGGCGCGCACCCAATTCTGGTACACGTACGCGACGCCGACGGCGACTCCGTATACCAGCGCCACAACGGTGAGCATTTTCCCCCAGCGGTCGATCACTTCGAGCCTCTTGGCCACCTGGACCTGTTGGGAGATGGCCTCGCTTCCTTCCAGCACCCGCAGCGTATCGTCTTCCTGGTGCGCGATGCTGCGGCGGTACAGGATGAGGAAGATCACAATCACCGCCAGAACTGCCCAGATCACCGCAAAGGGCAGCAGATTCATCGTTTCGATGTTCATCGTCAACCTCCTGTGCTACTGCGTCCATCAGTGAGATGCAGGGCCCGGCTGGACACGGAGCGCCGGCCCCTGCGAGTTCAAGTTGCTCCGGTCAAACCTGTTTCCGGTGGCTTCCTCAATGGCGTCCACCACCAGCACCAGGTACGCGTCCAGAGCGCACTGCACCTGGCGCCGGGTCTCGCAGGTGCCGTCGGCAGCCTGCTTGGCGCAGACCGAACACACGCCCTCGCGAATCGCCCGGATATAGTCCTGAATGTCTTTGCTGTGGGTGGCTTGGATGGCCCGGGCCACCTGCGGGAATAGCGCGAACAGGGCGCAGTCAGCAGGCTCCTCCAGGCCGCATTGACCGTCGATTCTGCGGTCCGAACAAACTCCGCAGATCTTCTTTCGGATGATTTCCTCCAATTCCACTAAGGATCGGTCCATGCTGAACTCCTTTCCCGGAGTGGACACTCCTGCACGCCGGGGACCACCGGAGAATTATTGTGTTTTAGACCGTTTTAGGCTGGAATGAACGCCCTCTGGGGAAATTGGCGCAGGCGCCGTAGGGCCACTGGGGGAAATACCACTCAAGATCATGGCGGCCTGCGCTTTGGGAACGCGCAGAGCCGCCGCCATGATCGCTAATAAGACCGTATTGGGAGCGTCGTCCACCGACAGCACCGACACAATGCCGGCATCCCAAGCCTGGGACAAGTGCAACGGGTCCTTGCGGGTGATGAGCACCACACGTTCCGGGCAGGGCAGCGGCAACGGCAACCGGCTGAAGGCCTCTTCGTCCATCACCAGGACGCAACGCTGGCTGAAGTCCGGCACGGGCAGGGAAACCACCTGCCACGGACCAGTGCGCGTCAGGGCCTCTCGCAATGCCGCGGCGTACACGGCATCAGCGAGGACGAGCTGAACCGTTTGCATAGTGCAGACTCCGCTCCCCCGCCGGGCTACTTCGCAGCCTTGTAACCGTCCAGGGAGTTGTTGTGCTCTTTGAAGTATTTGCCGGCCTCGGTCAGTTCCTTGGGCTTTGCCTTGGCGTCCACATGGCAGTAGGTGCAGCCCTTTTTGGTGCTCTTCACGTACTCCGCCTTGCCATACGATGCCGTGGTGGCTGCCAAAAAGCCGCCCATCAGGATGACTGCGGGGAGTATAAACTTCAGTTTCGACATGTTGCCTCCACTCCCGGTCGAGCAATTGCGTCGCCAAGCGGCCGCGCGACTCGCTAAAGCCGGCACTCGTAACATTCCCAGTGTGTTAGCGGCTGGGCCCCCGCCGGGCGGGGGATTTTCCCCCCGGTTCTCGGGGCCGGATTGGGCTAATTGCCCCATGTCTGTTGCTATAATCACGATGTTGGTAGTGTCATGTCGAAACTGAGTCCGGAGTGGCAGCGCACCAGCGTGCTAGAGGCAGTCTTCGACCAACTCTCGGACGCTCTGGTCCTGTACGACCCCGACTTTCGCATCACCGGCGTCAACCGGGCTGCCGAAAAGCTCTTCAGCATGGGCGCCGAGGATATGGTCGGCAAGCATTGCCAGGAGATCTTCCGTTGCGAAGTCTGCGAGCCGGGTTGCGGCGTCCTGGTGGGCTTGAACCAGGCTCCGGCGGCGCCCAACTGCACGGTCCGATTGCGCACCGACAGCGGCCTGGAGCGCCTGGTGGTGATGCGCACCACGCAGATGTTCGACAGCGAAGGCCGGCTGGAAGGCGTGGTGGCCACCATCAAGGACATCACCGAGGAGGCGGCCCCGCAGAAGCGGGAAGTGATCGCCGAATCCCCGGGCATGCGGGAGGTCATGAACTTTGTGCGCCGGGTGGCCTCGAGCGAAGCCACCACGATCCTGCTGGAGGGTGAAAACGGCACCGGAAAGGTCCTGATCGCCAAGACGCTGCACTACCAAAGCACGCGTCAGGCCGAGCCCTTTATCGCCATCAACTGCGCCGCCATCCCGGAGACCCTGCTGGAGAGCGAGTTATTCGGCTACGAAAAAGGAGCGTTCACGGACGCCCGCGCGCAGAAGCGGGGGATTTTCGAACTGGCGGATAAGGGCACCCTGTTTCTGGACGAGATCGGGGAAATCCCCCTCATGCTGCAAGCCAAGCTCCTCCGCGTGCTGGAAGAGCAGAGTTTCCGGCGTTTGGGCGGACTGCGGGACATCCACCTGGACCTGCGCGTCATTGCAGCCACCAACAAGAACCTGCGCGAGGCGGTGAAAGAGGGCGCCTTCCGCCAGGATCTGTACTTCCGGCTCAATGTGATTCAGATCTCGATCCCGCCGCTGCGGGAGCGTCCGGAGGACGTCGTCCCCCTGGCAGGCTTCTTCATCGAACACTACAACCGCAAGTTCCGCCGCAACATCGAGGGGGTCAGCGACGCCGCCAGGAAGCTGCTGCTCTCCCATGACTGGCCGGGCAACGTCCGGGAACTGCGCAACGCCATCGAGCGGGCCATGATTCTGGAGGAATCCTCGCTGATCACGCCGCCCAGCCTGCCGATCGCCATTACCCGGCCAGATGCCGGGCGGGATGGAGAGCCCCTGCCGGCGGCGGAGATCCCCGCCGAGGGCATCTCGCTCGAGGAGAACGAGAGGCAGTTGCTCGCCCGCGCCCTGGAGAAGACCAACGGCAACCAGACCCAGGCTGCTCGCCTGCTCCGCATCACGCGTGACACGCTGCGGTACAAGATGAAGAAATTCAACCTCCGGTGAGTGTCCCGTAGCACCGTTCGGCCGATAAGAACCAGTAGGACGACGATGTGACGGAAGCCTGGCGCGACCGGGTGTGGGAACTGCCACCGCTGATCCTGCACCCGTTTCATCACGACGCGGATCTGGAGAAGCTGGTTGAGAGTTCCCGGTTCAGTCTGTACGTATCCGGCTTGCTGGAATTGCAGGGCGATCGGGAGAGCCTGGAAGCCTCTCTGCTCGCAGGCCGCTACGTGGAGTTCCGCATGGTCTGCTGCGTCGGCAAAGACGTCCTGCGGTGGATGAAGCAGTGCGCCGACTTCGCCCGGCGCGAGGAAAGCCTGGCCGGATCGGGGATTTGCGAGCAGAGCTTCTCGGACCTGGTCGTCCACCGTGCGCCCGCGCCCGTGGCGGAGCGATTCCATAGTTGGGGCGTCATGCAGTACGAACGCCTGCTGGTTCGCGCCATCGGGCTGAACGCAGTGTTTCCGCATCCCCCGGAACACTCTGTGCTCTCGCCCGGTTTCCTGGCCGATTACTATTCCTACGCCGAGAGCCTTTTTGCCTGCTACCAGGAACGCGTCACGTTTACGCGCATCGACTCCGGGAGTTTCCGGTTCTCCCTGTACACGTCGCAGGAATACTCCCAGATCCTCGAGACTGGCTTCCAAAAAGAGTAAAGCATCCGCGGGCCAAACGCCGCCAGCTATAATCGGGATTTTATGCGATTGGGCAAGCTACTTTTGTATGGGCTGACGACTTCGCTGTTACTGGCGCAAACGGAGCCGCCGCCCTTCGACGTCAGCACGATCGACCGCAGCGCCAATCCCTGCGTAGACTTTTACCAATACGCCTGCGGCACGTGGATGGCCCAGAACCCGATTCCGCCGGACCAGGCGCGGTGGAGCCGTTTTGACGCCTTGAGCGAGCGTAACCAACTGGTGCTCAAGGGCATTCTGGAGAAAGCCGCGGCCGGAGGCGCGGGCCGCACGCCGCTCGAGCAAAAGATCGGCGACTATTACGCCACTTGCCTGGACGAGAAGGCGATCGATGCACAAGGGCTGGCACCGCTCCAGCCGGAACTCGACCGCATTGCCGGAATACGGGACCGGAACACCTTTACGGAGGAACTGGCCCGCCTGCATCGCCTGGGCGGCGGCGGATTGTTCAGCTTCACGTCGTCCGCCGACCAGAAGAACTCCAGCCAGATGATCGCGGCCATCTACCAGGGCGGTCTGACGCTGCCGGACCGGGATTATTACCTGAAAACGGATGCGAAATCCGTCAAGCTACGGGAGCACTATCAAGCGCACGTGGAAAAGGTGTTTGGCCTGCTGGGGTACCAGCCTGCCGAGGCTGCCGCGAAAGCCAAGGTCGTGGTGGATCTGGAAACGGCCCTGGCGAGGGCGTCGCTCGATCGCGTCTCGTTGCGCGACCCAACCAAGCGCTATCACAAGTACACCCGGCATGAACTGGAATCCCTGGCGCCGGAGCTGAACTGGGACAAGTACTTCGACGCCGTGGGCGCACCGCGGTTCGAGAACCTCAACGTGTCGGTGCCGCCGTTCCTGCGGGAACTGGATACTTTGCTGCATTTCCGGCCGGTCGAGGAATGGAAGGCGTACCTGACCTGGCACCTGGTGCATGCGCAGTCCGACTTACTACCCGCAGCTTTCCGTGAGGCGGCCTTCGAGTTTTTCGACCGCGAACTGCGCGGCCTCCGGGAAATGCGGCCACGGTGGAAGCAGTGCGTGGCCGCTGTGGACGGGGACCTGGGGGAAGCTCTGGGGCAAAAGTTCGTGGAGCGCACCTTCGGGGCGGAAGGAAAACAGCGCATGCTGACCATGGTCGCGGCCCTCCGGCAGGCCCTGGCGAAGGACATCCGGCAACTTCCCTGGATGACCCCCGCGACCAAGGAGCGGGCGCTCGCAAAGCTGAGCGCCATGACGGAGAAGATCGGCTACCCGGACAAGTGGCGAGACTACGGCGCGCTGCCGGTAGTGCGGGGCAAGGCACTGGCCAACTCCTTCGCCGCCAATGAATTCCAGAAGGCTCGGAGCTTGCGCAAAATCGGCAAGGATACGGACCCGGCCGAGTGGCACATGACGCCCCCACGGTGAACGCGTACTATTCGCCCCTGGAGAACAACATCAACTTCCCGGCCGGCATCCTGCAGCCCCCGTTTTTTGACCGAAACGCCGACGATGCGGTGAATTTCGGCGGCATCGGCGCGGTGATCGGCCATGAGATGACCCACGGCTTCGATGATCAGGGCCGCAAATACGACGCCCGCGGCAACGGCCAGGACTGGTGGACCCCGGATGACACACGGGAGTTCGAAAAGCGTGCGCAGTGCCTGGTGGAGGAGTACTCGGGTTTCACGGCGGTGGGCGACGTAAAGCTCAACGGCAAACTCACACTGGGAGAGAACACCGCCGATAATGGCGGCGTGCGTGTGGCCTACATGGCCCTGCTGGCCTACCTGGCGGGCCGGGCCGAGGACAAGATCGCCGGATTTACACCCGAACAGCGCTTCTTCCTGGGGTACGCGCAGATCTGGTGCCAGAACACCGCTGAGGCGCAGGCGCGCCTGCGGGCCGTTACCGACCCGCATTCGCCGGGCCGCTACCGGGTCAACGGCGTGGTTTCCAACATGCCGGAGTTCCGCCGGGCGTTCGGCTGCGGCGAGGGTCAACCCATGGTCCGGCCCGACGCCTGCCGCGTGTGGTGAGGAGCGCGACGATCGTGCGCGTTCGAGCCCTGCGCAAACGTGTGCCTGTACAATGGAGTTTTCCATGAAGATAGGGCTCGCGCAGATCAACACCACGGTCGGCGATCTGACGGGAAACGTGGATCGCATGGTGCGGTTCGCCCGCCTGGCAGCCGGGTGCGGCGCGGAGATGGTTGTCTTTCCGGAACTTTCCGTTACCGGATACCCTCCCCGCGACCTGGTGGAGAAGCCCACCTTCGTGGAACGCTCCGAACAGCATCTGGAACTGCTGGCGGCCGAGACCGCCGGGCTGCCGCTGGCGGTGATCGCGGGTTACGTCGGGCGTTCGCGCTCCGAGTTGGGCAAACATGCCACCAACAGCGCGGCGGTGTTGCACGGCGGCCGGATCCTGTTCCGGCAGACCAAGATGCTGCTGCCCACCTACGACGTCTTCGACGAAGCACGCTACTTCACGCCTGCGGAGGCGGAAAGCCTTTTCCAGATGGACGGTTGCCGCATCGCTCTCACGATCTGCGAAGACGCGTGGAACGACAAGCAGTTCTGGGAACGGCCGCTGTACCGCCGGGACCCGGTGCAGGAACTGGTCAGCGGCGGCGGCGAAGTTCTGATCAGCATCAACGCGTCGCCGTACCACATGGGAAAGCGGGCCCTGCGGCGCGAGGTCTTCGAGGCCACCGCGCGGCGCCACCGCCTGCCTGTCGTGTATGTCAACCAGGTGGGCGGCAACGATCAACTGGTTTTTGACGGGACGAGTTTCGCCATCGACGCCGGCGGGCGGGTGGCGGCACACGCGGCTTCCTTTGCCGAAGACCTGGTGCTGTTCGATACGGCGGCCGGCGTAGGCGACGATCACGCCAACTTGACCGATGAGTGTGAGGCCGCGTATGAAGCTCTGGTGCTCGGCACGCGGGACTACATCCAAAAATGCGGTTTTCGGCGGGTGCTGATCGGTTTGAGCGGCGGCATCGACTCCTCGCTCACGGCGGTGATTGCGGTGGATGCTCTGGGCGCGGAAAACGTGACCGGGGTGGCCATGCCGGGACCTTTCTCGTCGGAAGGCAGCATGCGGGATGCGCGGGCGCTGGCCGAACGTCTGGGCATCCGCTTCGAAGTGGCTTCCATCACGCCGGCCTACGACCGCGTTCTGGAGGTGCTGGCCCCGCTATTCGCCGGCGCCGCGGCCGACGTGACAGAAGAGAACCTGCAGGCCCGCCTGCGCGGCGTCACCCTCATGGCGCTCTCCAACAAATGGTCCGCACTGGTACTAACGACGGGCAACAAGAGCGAACTGGCCGTGGGCTACTGCACGCTTTATGGGGACATGTGCGGGGGGCTGGCGGTCATCAGCGACGTACCCAAGACGCTGGTGTATGCTCTTTCGCGCGTGGCCAACCGGCGCCATCCCGGCGCCATCCCGGCAAGCGTCTTCGAGAAGCCCCCTTCGGCTGAACTGCGTCCCAACCAGAAGGACACCGATTCACTGCCGCCGTATGAGGTCCTGGATCAGGTCCTGCGCGCCTACGTGGAAGACTACCGGAGCTCGCAGCAGATCGCGGACGATCTCGGGCTGCCGATTGAAGTGGTGGCGGACATCATCCGCAAGGTGGACCGCAACGAGTACAAGCGCCAGCAAGCGGCCCCCGGGCTGAAGGTCACCACCAAGGCGTTCGGCATGGGGCGGCGATTTCCCATCGCGCAAAAGTACACGGAATGAAACTCTCGGCCATCTTTCTCGTGATTCTGATGGCGGCGCTCGTGTGTTCCCAGCCCGCGCCGCGCGAACAGGTAGGCCCCCTGCCGGGTGGCGGTTTCCTGTTGAACAGCGGCTGGCGGCTGGAGCCGGCGGGAGAGCAGGTGCCCGTGGACACCTTTCCCATGTCCGCCGTGCTTTCGCCGGACGGCCGTTACCTGTTGGTTCTCAACGGAGGATACAAGCCGCCCTCGATCAGCGTGCTGGACGCGGCGGGGCGCAAGGAGATCTCGCGCGTCCCCGTGGCAGACGCCTGGCTGGGCCTGGCTTTTACGCCGAAAGGAGACCGCCTGTACGTAGGCGGGGGCTCACGCGCCGCAGTTTATGAGTTCACGTTTTCCCAGGGTGTCCTGGCGCCGGCGCGCACGTTTCCGGTGGTTGCGGAGGAAAAGCGCACCAACCGGGATTTCATTGGCGACGTCGCCCTTTCTCCGGACGGCCGCCTGATTTACGCGGCTGACCTGTATCACGATTCGCTGGTGGTTCTGAATCCGCAGTCGGGCATGCTCATTGACCGCATCAAAACCGGCCGGCGCCCCTACCGAATCTTGTTTCACCCCGACGGCAAATCCTTGTTCGTAACGAGCTGGACGGACGGCTCGCTGGGCCATTACGACGCCGCGAGCGGCAGCCTTCTGGCGACGGTACGGCTGGGTCCACATCCCACCGATATGGTGTGGCGGGCGGGTAAGAGTGAGCCTGCGGAAGGCGAAACCGGCTGGGTGGCGCGGATCTTTGTGGCGGCCGCCAATACCAATAACGTGTACACCGTGGGCGTCTCGGAATCAAAGAGCTTGCAGGTGGTGGAGTCTATCAACCTGGCGATGACGCCGCGGCAGCCGCTGGGCATGACGCCCAGCGCACTGGCGCTCAGCCTTCAGGCAAACCGGCTGTTCGCTGTCTGTTCGGACGCGAACGCCGTCGCCGTGGTGGATGTTTCCCAGGAGCGCAGCCACGTGATGGGGTTCGTGCCCACCGGCTGGTATCCCACCGCCGCGCGCATGCTGCCCGACGGAACCCTGGCGGTGCTGAACGGGCGCGGTTCGCGCTCCTATCCGAATCTCCAGGGGCCGAACCCGCTGCGGAAACCCGAGCCGCTGCACCAGGGTCTGCTCAACCCGGAGTATGTGGGCCGCATCCAGACCGGCACGGTTTCGTTGATTCCCCCTTTCGGAGACCGCGAACTGGCGGCTTACACCAGGACCGCGCTGGCCAATTCTCCATATCGCGACAAGCAACTCGATATGGCCAGCCCGCTGCCGCCCATCGAGCACGTCCTCTACATCGTTAAGGAGAATCGGACTTACGACCAGGTGCTCGGAGACATGAAGGAAGGCAACGGCGATCCCTCGCTGGTGCTGTTCGGCGAAAAGATCACTCCCAACCAGCACAAGCTGGCGCGGGAGTTCGTGCTGCTGGACAACTTCTACGTGAACTCCGACGTGAGCGCCGACGGGCACGACTGGTCCACCGCCGCCATCGCGCCGGACTATGTGCAGAAAATGTGGCCCAACAGCTACGCCGGGCGCCGCAAGCTCTACGATTACGAAGGCCAGGAGCCCACCGCCGTCCCGCCCGCCGGTTACCTCTGGACCAACGCCGCCGCCGCGGGCATTCCGATGCGCAATTTCGGCTACTTCGTGAACAACCGGGCCAAGCCAGGGGCGGACGGGGTGCAGATCGACGGCGTGCGCGACTTCGTGCTGGGCAAGATCACCAACCCGCGCTACCGCGGCTTCGACCTGGAATACCCGGATGTGGAGCGAGCCAAGGTATTTTTGCGCGAACTGGCGGAATACGAGAAGTCGGGACAGATGCCCCGGCTGATCTTCCTGCGTCTGGGGAACGATCATACCGCCGGCACGGCCGCCGGCAAACACACCCCGCTCTCGCTGGTGGCGGACAACGACTATGCCCTGGGCATGATCGTCGAAGGCATCTCCCACAGCCGCTTCTGGGAAAAAACGGCTATTTTCGTGCTGGAAGACGATGCGCAGAACGGCGCCGATCACGTGGATTCCCACCGGTCGCCGGCTTTCGTGATCTCGCCATTTGTGGCCCGGCACCGGGTGGACAGCAGCATGTATAACACCACCTCGATGTTGCGGACCATCGAGCTGATCCTCAATCTGCACCCCATGACGCAGTTCGACGCCGCGGCACGCCCCATGTCCGCGGCATTCCAGAAAGAGGCGGATCCCACGCCGTACACCGCGGAAAAGCCGCGGATTTCCCTCGAGGAGCGCAATCCCGCCTCCTCCGCGACGGCCGCGCGATCCGCGGAGATGGATTTCAGCGCGGAGGATCGCATCGACGAAGACGAGCTGAACGCCGTGCTCTGGCAGGCTATCAAGGGCGACCAGGCGCCGCCCCCGGTGCGCAGCTTCTTCGCCCGCTGACGCCATGCCCCACATCTATTTGTGCTTTCTCTGGCACATGCATCAGCCGTTCTATAAGGACCTGGTTTCCGGCGAGTACAAGCTGCCCTGGACGCGGATGCACGCGCTCAAAGACTACTACGGGATGGTGCAACTCCTGGACGAGTTCCCGTGCGTGCGGCAGACCTTCAACCTGGTGCCTTCCATGATGATCCAGTTGCAGGAGTATGCCTCCGGCAAGGCCGCGGATCCCTTTCTGCAACTGGCCCTCAAGCCCGCTGAAAGCCTGACGGAAAGCGAGCAGGACTTCGTCCTGCAGCACTTCTTTCACGCCGATCCGGAGCGCCTGATCCGCCGCTACCCGCGCTACGGGGAACTCTACGAAGCGCAGCGGCAGAGCGGGGGGCGCGCGCGCCGCCTTTTCACCGCGCGGGACTTCCGGGACCTCCAGGTGCTCTCACAGATCGCCTGGTTCGACGAAGAATTTCAGACTTACGACACCGAGGTGCGGGAGCTGATCGCCAAGGGACGCAATTACGACCTGGCCGACCAGGAACTGATGGGCCGCAAGCAGCGGGAAATCCTGGCGCTGGTGCTGCCGGCCTACCAGCGGATGGCGGCCTCCGGACAAATCGAGATCTCGACCACGCCGTATTACCACCCCATTCTGCCTCTGCTCTGCGACACCAGCATCGCCGGCACGTCGCATCCGAACGTGCCGCTGCCACCCCGGTTCCGCTACCCGCAGGATGCCCGTGCCCAGCTCGAAATGGCGCGGCAGTATGTGGGACGGGAGTTTGGTATCTTCCCGGCCGGGCTGTGGCCTTCGGAAGGCTCGGTCTCCGACGAAGCGCTTTCGCTGGCCGCGGAGACCGGCTTCCAGTGGGCCGCCACCGATAGCGGTGTGCTGAGCCGCACGCTCGACCGGCCCTTGGGCGTGGATGGGCTCTACCGGCCGTACCGCTGGGAACAAAACGGCCACCAGTTACGGATGCTGTTTCGCGATCACTTCCTGAGCGACCTGATCGGCTTTGTCTATTCCCGCATGGGCGCGGAGGAATCCGCCGACGATTTTCTACGCCGCATCCGGGAAAACTGCCGCGGGATCCTGGCCGCCGGGCGCGACGCCCTGGTGCCGATCATTCTGGACGGTGAGAACGCCTGGGAATACTACGAGCGGAACGGCCGGCCATTCCTAAGGGAACTGTACCGCCGCATCTCCGAGGACGACGGCCTCGTGGCCACGACCGTCACGGATGCGCTGAGCCGGCTGGAGCCCGAGCGGCTGGACCACATCTTTCCCGGCTCCTGGATCAATGCCAACTTCGACGTCTGGATCGGCGCCGAGGAAGATAACCAGGCATGGGTGCAGCTCCTGCGCGCGCGGGAGGCCTATGACCGCACCCGCAACGTGCCGGAAGACCGGCGCCGTCTGGCTCACGAAGAACTGCTGATCGCCGAGGGCAGCGACTGGTGCTGGTGGTACGGCCCCGAGCACGATTCCGCCAACCGCGTGGAATTCGATCAGCTCTACCGCAGTCATCTGGCGAACGTTTACCGCTTCCTGGGCCTGGCCACGCCGGAGGAACTGTCGCAGCCCATCCTGCGCGTTTCCGTGCGCGAGATCCGCCTCGAGCCGACCGGCACGATCCACCCCATTATCGATGGCCTGGTGACTTCTTACTTCGAATGGCTCGGCGCCGGCCTGTACCGCGTGGACGAGCGTTCCGGCTCCATGCACGGCAGAAAGTTGCTCGTGCAGGAACTGCAGTACGGCACCGACGCAGAGAACCTTTATCTGCGCGTGGACTTCCATGTGGGTTCGGAGGAAGTTGTGCCGGAAATGCAGGCCCGCTTCACCCTGCGGGTGGATGGCGCCGCGCGGGCGTCTTTTCTGGTGCTGGATTTGGATCATGGCGGGGCACGAATCCGGCAAGCCGATTTTGCCGGCACAGCGGCCGCGAGCCCTGCTTCAGCCGAGTGTGCGTACCGCAGAATCCTGGAAGTGCGCATCGCCCTATCCGCCCTGGGGGTCCAGCGTGGCACGCCGCTGCGCCTGCAGTTCTCCCTCTGGCAAGGCGGCCTGCCCATGGACGCCATTCCCCAACAAGGCTGGGTGACCTTTTCCACCAGCGACCCGAACACTTGGGGAGTATAGCGGCCCTCCCGGCAACGTTCAGTTTCAGATCTGAATCGATGTAAAGTGGCAGGAGGAGGTGTTGTGAGCAGACTCACCAGACGCGAGGCCGTGGCAGGCGCGGCGGCGAACCTCATGATCCTGCGGCCGGAGACAGTATTTGGCTCCCCGGCTAATTCGGCGGTGTCCTTCGGCATCATCGGAACCGGCGGAAGGGGCAGCTATGTGGGCGGCCACATGGCCAGGGACTCCCGGGCGCGGCTCACCGCGCTGTGCGACATTTACCCGGACCGGATCGACCGCGCGAAAACCGTGATCCCCGGAGCGGCGCAGGCGCGCGTCTATCGGGACCTGCACGAGCTACTGGCGCTGCCGGACCTCGACGCGGTTTTGATCGCTACGCCGGTGTTCCTGCACCCACCGCATTTCGAGGCCGCCGTGGCGGCCCGCAAGCACATCTACTGCGAGAAGCCGGCGGGGGCGGATGTGGCCGGCGTCCGGCGCTTGCTCGAAGCTGCTGGGCGTGCGGACAAATCCAAGACCATTCAGTTCGGGTTCCAGCAGCGATTCAGCCCTGAGTATCTGGCGGCGGAACAGGTTCTACGCTCCGGGAAACTGGGCCAACTCACGTTGATGGAAAGCTACTGGGTGCTGGGCGGCGTGCCGCCGAGCAGTTTTCAATCGCCGTACCCGCCGGAGGAGCAAAAGATCCGCCATTGGGGCGCCTGGATGGAGACCTCCGGCGGCGCCATCGTGGAGCAGGATTGCCATGGCCTGGACGTGCTCAACTGGTTCGCGGGCGCGCATCCGCTCAAGGCCGTGGGAACCGGTGGGCTGCGTTACAAACTGGTCTACGGCGACTGGAATTCGGACCACCACAACATCGTCTACACCTACCCCAACGGCATTGAAGGCTGGCTGCTCAGCATCAAACACACGGCCGGTTTCCGCGATGTGAAGGAGCAGTTCTACGGGTCGCAAGGCGTGATCGAGACCGCCCGCACTTATTACAAGTGGCACGGGCCGACGCAGACATCGCCGCTGAAGAACGCCGACGATCTCGCCGACCGCAGCCTGATCGCCCAGGCCGAGTCCAAGCGCGAGATCACGATCGACGCGGTGGAGTCATTTTTCACGAGCATCGTGGAGGGCAAGCCCTATAGCATGGCGCAGAACGCGGCCGATGCCACGCTCACGGCGCTGTTGGGGCGCATGGCCTACGAAACCCGGCGCGAGGTTACCTGGGAAGAGCTGAGCCGCTCTGCCTGAGCGGTCTGGATTTGCGGAGCCGGCGCAGCCGGTCCAGCGGAGCCGTGCCACGTCGTATTATCTTGGTCTTGCGTGGCAACGAACCTCAGTGACCGTCTGCGGGAATGCGGGGTAGTGGGCGCCGGCGGAGCGGGCTTCCCCACCTCGGTCAAGGCCCAGGCCGCGGTGGAATTCATGATCGCCAACGGCGCCGAGTGCGAGCCGCTCATCCATAAAGACGCCGAGCTGATGCGGCA
>JAJPJX010000190.1 GCA_021324015.1 Solibacteraceae bacterium
GCCAGCTTGTTCTGAGCCGCCGCCAGGGCCGGAAGGGTGAGGAACTCGCGCCGCCGCATAGACCCATTATGGGCGCTTCAGTTCTGCGCGGAGTGCAGCCCGCCCGCTGCTCCCCGGGTGGGCTCGCGTCAAGTACGCGCCTTCGTAGAGCGGATGCGCCGCCACGGGTCGAGCACCGCGGGCAGCATTAGTTCATCTCAGCACCGGGCCTTGCTGGCCGGCGGCCGGTTCCAGGGTCTGCAAGGGATCGGGCACAATACTCCCACAGATCACGATCTGGTAGGACGGCATATCTGTCCGTCTTCTGTATAAACAGCCGAATTGTCCATTTCTACCAACCGGAGCCTTATGTCGTCAGCCGGAGCCCTTGAGAAACCGATAGACGTTCCCGCATGACCAGGTGCGGTGTGCGACACCTGCGGTAGCAGAACGTCGCCGGGTGCCTTGAATAGCCTTGACGGGGGCCTTGTTTTTGTGTCACCACTATGGTGAAATTCGGTGAGGCTTCTTTCACCGTCGCGGTGAAGGATGGTGATGCAGGCAGGAAGGCACTTTATGAAGGCCAAAACGGGAAAAGCAAAAGGAATGAGACCCGAAAGCACCTCGACGGCGGTTCGCGCGACGATCACTTTTCCGGGGGAGGTCTACGCGACTCTCGAAGAGATCGCCAAACAAAAGAAAGTGTCCCTCGCATGGGTGGTCCGGGAAGCGGCAGAGCAGTACTTGACAGATAAATGGCCCCTCCTGCGCGGATGAATATAACCATGGGCCGCGCGACGAGCGATCTCCCGTTCGGTAGTGAGTTTTCGCCGTCTCAAATTGATTTGCCGGTCGTGCTCGAACTGGTGAAGAAACATGAAGGAGACCCCCATGCGCTCGAAGGAGCCATCCTGAAGCGTTATTTCTCCGGCTATGCCGAGGGCCGAAAGGACGAAGAGGGCGTTTATAACAGAGGCAAGCTCGCGAACAACTGCAAGCTCGGCCTCATCGCCTACAGGATCATCGACCGGGACGCAAGGTTCACGCCGTTCGGCAGGGAGTTATATGGTTTGCGTGGCGACGAAATGAAGCTTTACGATGCTGTGGCTCGGCATATTTTGCTGAATCTTAACGGCATGGCGCTGGTGCAGTGTCTTCAGGACATGACCGTGGCCGGTGAGGAGGTCAACCTGACTACGCTGCGCGACGGACTTGCGGCGCGTGGCATTCACTACCCGCCGGGCGGGAAGCACCCAAGCATAATGCGCCTTTGGCTCGCGAAAGCAGGTGTCTTTGTGGGCTCCCGTTGGCAGATCGATGAGTTACGCTTGCAGGAGATCCTGGGGACAAAACCCGCGGATTTCGAGACCCTCGCACGCTTCACACCGGAACAGCGGGCTTTCTTACGAGCGTTGGCAAACACGGGAACTATGACGCCGCAGCCCGCCAATGAGTTGGCGAAGCTGGCTGCTACAACCTACGGCGTGCGGTTCCCCGAAAAGAGCCTGCCCAAGCTGGTTCTGCACGCGCTTGTCGAGGCGGGCTACATCACGGCCGAGAAGACCACTACAGGACGTGGCGCCAAGCCTTTTCTCGTGGCTCCGACCGGCAAGCTCGACGCAGAGATTATCGGACCGCTCATCGACCAGCTGAAGAACCAGACAGACCCAAAGTTGCTCGATCTCTTGAAAAAGCCCCTTGAATCTATCCTGGCCGGGATGAGATCCGCCGATAGGTACGTGTCGGGGCTTGCACTTGAAGCACTCGCCTTCAAGCTGATGCGCTTGCTCGACATGACATACGTAGCGACGCGCTTGCGGGCGCAATCGACGGGTGGGGCGGAAGTAGACCTGATTTTCGAATCGGCCCGCCTGGTGTTTTCGCGCTGGCAGGTCCAGTGCAAGAACACGAACCGCGTTTCGCTTGACGACGTAGCGAAGGAAGTCGGTCTCACGCACTTCCTCAAGAGCAATGTCGTCGTGGTGGTGACGACGGGCGAAATCGGCGCAGAAGCGCGCCGTTACGCTAACAAGATTATGAAGGACTCGAATCTCGCCGTCGTCATGCTTAATGGTGTGGACCTGACCACCATCGACAAGAATCCGCCAGCGATCGTGGATGTATTCAATCGCGAAGCTCGCACGGCCATGAAGCTCAAGGTATTGGAGGCCCTCGAATGATAACAGCCAGACCCCAGACCTATTTCAAAACAACGAGCGGCAAGATCATTCTGGGCGATAGCCTCGATGTGCTACGCGAATTAAAAGACGGTTCTGTTGATCTGATTATGACGAGTCCGCCGTTCGGTCTTGTGCGCAAGAAAGAGTACGGCAACGTGGATGCCAACGAATACATCGACTGGTTCCGGCCTTTCGCGGCAGAGTTCCACCGCGTGCTGGCGAACCAAGGTAGTGCGGTTATCGATATCGGTGGCGCATGGAACCAGGGTGTGCCGACGCGCCATCTATATCACTTCAAGCTCCTTATCATGATGTGCGACGAGTTCGGCTTCCATCTGGCACAGGACTTTTATTGGTGGAATCCCTCGAAACTCCCAACGCCGGCGGAATGGGTTACGGTGCGCCGTGTTCGCGTTAAAGATGCCATCGATACTATCTGGTGGCTCTCGAAAACGCCTTGGCCTAAGGCGAGTAACCGCCGCGTGCTCCAACCGTACAGCTCAAGCATGAGGGAACTTTTGGAACGTGGCTACAAGGCGAAGAAACGGCCTTCCGGACACGATATCAGCGAAAAGTTCGCCATCGACAATGGGGCTGCTATTCCGCCCAATCTGATTGCGGTGCCGAACACTGAAAGCAACAGCTTTTATCTTCGGTACTGCCAGGAGCAAGGTTTGCCCGCGCACCCTGCGCGGTTTCCAACGGACGTCCCCGAATATTTCATCCGGATGTTGAGCGACCCCGGTGACCTGGTTGTTGATCCTTTTGCGGGAAGCTGTGTGACTGGAGAAGTTGCCGAACGTTTGGAGCGTCAGTGGCTCTGCGTTGAGCTAATCGAAGACTATTTGAAGGGTGCACTCGGCCGCTTCAAGCGGGAAACGACCGTCCGCTGCACGGCAGACCCAGACGACTCGGATAACTACTATCGGGTTCCGCGGCCAGGCATCCTCTGGAACGGGTCGCATGGAGCGCCGCTTCCAGCAGACGGCGGCGCCAAGCGCCGGTTGAGGGTGAGAGACAACGCCAAAGGCAAGTCTCTTGAGCTTTTCTGATTATCCGCATCAAGATTAAGGGCGCAGATCATGTCGCCGCATGATCTGCGGCTGACCAACGACCTGATCGTGCGGCCAACCCCTTGTTCGGCAGAAGATTTATGTCGTCAGCCGGTCCGGGGAGATGGGTTGCATCTCCCACATTTCCAGGCTATCCAGCCGTGGACGGCCGCCGGCGGCAATCAGGCTGATGTCGATGTTGCCGGGCCGCGGGCGGTAAACGCGCTCCGTCACGCAGGCCCGGCCATTGGCGAAAATCGTAAGCGTCCGGTGAACCGCACTTCCAGACGTGCGCCAACGCCCGGCATCATGAGTATGTGAGAGAGAAGGCGCCTTCGCGAGCTGAATCAAGCCTGGCTGGCCGCCAGCGCCTTCCAGTTATGCGGCAACAGCTCGGCGAGCCGGTTGACCGGATGTGTGGCAATCCGGGTCAGTACATCGCGGAACCAGGCGAACGGCTCAACGCCGCACCGCTTGCAGGTTGCGATAAAGCTCAGCAACACCGCTGCCGTCCGGCCGCCACGGTCGCTGCCGAAAAACGTCCAGTTCCCACGTCCCACCGCCACGCCCCGATTCGCCCGTTCACTGGCGCCGTTGTCGATCTCCAATCGCCATCCTCGAGAAACCGCGTCAGCGCGTCCCACTGATTCAGCGCGTAACGCACCGCCCGCGCCCCAGGACTCTTCGGCAGCAGCTCGCCCCGGATCTTCTCCAGATACCCGCGCAACTTCTCCATCACCCGCGCCGACAGGCGCTGCCGCAACGCCAGACGCTCGCCCGACGTGAATTCGCGCGCACGCTCCTCCACCCCATACAAACGCCCGATCAGATGCAAGGCCGGACCCATGTGCGGCTCGTCCGACTCCAGTGCCTTGAAGAAATACCGGCGCGCGTGCATCCAGCATCCCACTTCCACCAGCCCGCGCGCCTCCTTGAAAAAAGCGTCGTAGACCGAGTAGGCGTCGGCTTGCAGATATCCCTGATATCCTTCCAGGAATTTTGCCGGGCCGGCACGCCCCCGCGTCGGCGTGTAGTCGAACAGCACCACCGGATGGTGCGCGTCTCCCACATACGGCCAGATCCTTCCGGTCCGCGCGAAGTTCAGTTTCGGATCCAGCACTTTCACTCCCGTGTCGTCCGTCCCGATCACCTTCGAGTCGAACAACACATTCTTCGCCGTCTCATACAGCGGCATCGCCAAGCCGGCCACCGAAGCCATCCACCCGCACATCGTCTGGCGCGAAATCTCCACACCGTGCCGTGCAAACATCTGCTGTTGCCGGTGCAGCGGCTGATGATCGCTGTTATGTGATGGACCACATAACGCGGATTATGTTGGCTTCCCCGTTATGTTGTGATCGGGCCGAGTGAGCGCCCGGAGCGGCCCGTGCGGCGAACCTGAACGCAACATAACGAAGCGGTCGGAAGCCGCTCCTGGTGTCTCTAGCATGGATCCGGGGCGTGAAGGAGCCCCGGTGAATGCTGACAACCCTGTTGCGAATAGAACGAGCCTTCTATGCCGACCGTCAAGAGAATGCCCCATTGCTCAAGGAACGAGAAGTTTTTCTGGAGCACCTGCTTCAGCAAGGCACGAGCGTTGCGGCAGCGCGCGGTGTGGCTTGGCAACTATTGAAACGTTATTCGGTTGCTGCGGCTGACTCGACTGCGCGATGTGACAGTCTGTGAAATCCAGAATGCTGCCCGGCGGTGGGCACTGCGGCAACGCTCGAATCCCAGCCTTCCCTCTTGCAAGCACTCGGCAAGCTTCTTTGTTTACGTGGCGAAGAAGTGGCTGCGCTTCGCTGGCGTGCTGAAGGAGGCCGCGGCTCCGCGCCTGCAGTTCGCAGACGAGATTGATGAATTTGCGAGATGGATGACGGAAGAGAAAGGGGCCGCCGCCCTTACGGTGCGGTCACACCGATCGAAAACAGCGCAGTTTCTGAAGTGGTTCGCCGAGCGGCGTCGTTCGCTGGGCGATGTGGGGCTCAGGGATGTGGACAAGTTCCTGGTCTTCAAGGGGACGAGCGGCTGGAGTCGGAAGTCGGCTCGCGGCTACGCCGACGCACTTCGGGCGTTCTTCCGTTACGCTGAACAACGCAATTGGTGCAAGCCGGGCATCGCCGATGGCATCCTTTCTCCGAGGTTGTATGTGCATGAAGGCTTACCCGAAGGGCCGCGGTGGAAGGATGTGCAACGGCTGCTCGAAGACGTGGAGGGGAATAGCATCGCCGTCCTGCGCGCCAGAGCTGTACTGCTGCTCCTGACGGTCTACGGGCTGCGGAGCGGGGAGATATCGCGTCTGTTGCTGAGCGACTTTGACTGGCGGCAGGAGACCTTCACCGTAAACCACTCCAAACGAGGAGGCGTACAGACATACCCACTGCAACGTGAGGTGGGCGAAGCCATCCTGGAGTACGTCCGGAAGGCGCGCCCGCGGACCTCTTGCCGGAATCTGTTCCTCACGTTGCATCCTCCTTACCGCGCCATCGGCTACACCAGCCTGTGGCGCATCACGAGCACAAGAATCGACGCGGCTGGCATCCAATGCCGCCGCCGCGGGCCGCACAGCCTGCGACACGCGTGTGCAACGCATTTGCTGGAACAAGGAGCGTCGCTGAAAGAGATTGGGGATCTCCTGGGCCACCGTGACTCCAATTCCACCAGGATCTACGCCAAGGTTCACCTGCCGCAACTGCGCCGTGTGGCGGACTTCGATCTGGGAGGTCTGCTATGAACCTCGGTGCAGCTGTCGATATTTATGTTTCGCACCGACGGGCGATGGGCCAGAAGTGCGAGGGCCCGGCTGTTGCACTCCGCGCGTTTTGTCGTCGTTACCACAACAAGCCGCTTCAGGGGATCACGCCTTCGGATGTCAAGCAGTTTCTAGACGTACCGCAAACCGGGCCCGCAGCTTGGCGTCGGAAACATGGGGTGTTGGGGGACTTCTTCTCGTACTGGCAATGCCGCGGAAAGCTGAATGCTGTTCCCCTGCCGCCCGTGGTTCCCAGGCACACGCAGACCTTCGTTCCGTATATCTATTCCCGCCGGGAACTTCGTCTGTTGCTGGACGCTGTTCCGCGTTGCCAGCGGAATGCGGAGTGCCGCCTCTCCCCAACCACGCTTCGCACCATGTTGTTATTCCTATATGGAACCGGCACGCGAATAGGAGAAGCGATTCGCCTGCGCCTTGGGGACGTGGACCTCGATAATGCGGTGATCACCATCCGCGGGACGAAGTTCTACAAGTCCAGACTCGTCCCTTTGGGGCGGGATGCTGTTCGGCTCCTCCTGGAATATCTGACCACGCCAGGGAGATGGAATCAGCACTACCAGCCTCTTTTCCAGACGCGGCAGCATCAGGCCGTTAGCCACCGGCTGATAGAGAGCGCCTTCCAGCGCCTGCGAACCCTCGCAGGCGTTCGTCGTAGTGACGCGGGGTCTCGTCAGCCCCGGCTTCATGACTTGCGGCACACGTTCGCCGTCCACAGGCTGACGGAATGGTACCGAACCGGCGCCGACGTGCAGAAACTCCTGCCTGCTTTGTCGACGTATCTCGGGCATGTCGACCTTCACTCGACGCAGTGCTATCTGACCGTGACTCCGGAGTTGCTGTCAGAGGCCAACTATCGATTCCAGGAGTACGTGTACGGAGGACGCCATGAATAGAGCAGCTCTCGGGCCCTGGATCAGGCGCTTTTTGATGGAACACCTCGTCAGCGAAAGGAATCTGGCCCGCAACACACAACACAGCTATCGCGATGCCATTCGCTTGCTGCTGACGTTCGCTGCCGCCCAAACGCGCAAGAAGCCGGATGAACTGCTTGTTCCCGACATCGATGCGGACCTGTTGCGCGCGTTCCTGCGGCATATCGAAGAGAAGCGCAAATGCAGCATCTCCAGCCGCAATCAGCGCCTTGCGGCCATCCACGCGCTTGCCGGCTTCATCGCAGAGCGCTGCCCCGAATACCTGGACTGGTGCGCCCAACTCCGCACGGTCAAGGCCAAGCGCTCTGCTCCTGGGCCAGTCTGCTACCTCGAGAAGCCGGAAATCGACGCTCTACTGGACGCCCCGAGCCCACTCACCAAACTCGGCTCCCGGGATCGGGCCCTCCTGCTCTTCCTGTACAACTCGGGTGCGCGGGCGGATGAAGTAGCCCGGCTCTGCATCGACGATCTCAGCCTGCACACCGGCGGGGTCGGTACGCTGTCGTCAGTGCGCCTCAATGGCAAGGGTGGCAAGGTTCGCATCTGTCCGTTATGGACCTCCACGACCGCGGCGTTGAGGAGCCTCGTCACCGGCCGGAGTGCCACGGAGCGGGTGTTCCTCAATCGTCGCTCCGAGCCGCTCACACGCTTCGGTATCCATGAGATCGTGACCCGCTATGCCCGTGCCGCTATGGATCGCGTGCCGGAGATGGCCAAGAAGCGGATCGGGCCGCATACGATCCGACACACCACAGCCACACATCTCCTTCGTGCTGGGGTCGATATCAACACCATCCGTGCTTGGCTCGGGCACGTCTCAATCAACACCACAAACATCTACGCCGAGACCGACCTTGAAATGAAAGCCAGGGCGCTCGCCCTCTGTGCTGTGAAGCGCAAGCGATCACCGAGACCCTGGCGTGACAATCCCGATCTGATGTCTTTCCTCGCCCAACTCTAACCGCGGTTATGTGACGTTCGCTGCCGACAGCCCCCGCAGTGTAGTACCGTGGCGGGGCCGAACGTCACATAACGAAAGAGCCAACATAATCGCAAAACTTGGAGACCACCACCTGCGCCAGCAAACTCGCTCCCGCCGTGCTCTTTTCGATGGGTTGCGCCGGCTTCTCTGCCGCCTTCACGGTGCAGTCGCAGGCGTAGCGCAGCCGGACGTCCTCGATCACCTTCATAGTCGCGGGAATGTACTCGTAGCGTTCGCTATGGTCTTCCCCGATCAGCCGCAGGTCCTTGCCGCACTCCTGGCAGCGTTTCTCCGCTTCCGCCAGATCCTGCACGATGCGCTCGCGCACCAGGTGGCTCGGCAGCGGCTTGCGAACGCTGGCCTTCTTGGTCCGCGGCGTCTGCGCCCCCTCACTGCCTCCAGCTTCCGGCTCGGCTTCCTCGTTCTCGTCCTCGGCCTGCTGTGCTTTCCTGAGTTCCTCGAATAGGGCCAATTGCTCTTTGGAAAGCTGCTCGCTCTTGCGGCCGCGTTGGGCTTCCAATAATTCGCGCAGCAGACTGCGGTACTTATCTTTCTCGGTGCTCTCGTGCTGGAGTTGCGCGGCCAATTCGCCGACGATCTTACGCAGCGCGCCGGCATCATCAGGCAGCGAGTTGAGATCGATCGGCGGCACGTGTTTCCAGCATAAGGGGAATGACGCGGCCTTTCAAGTGAAAACAAGAGTTAGTGAAAATGTTTTATTGATTGCCGCGCCGGTAGCGCTTCCGCCGTGTAGCTGCGCTCAGATCGATGCCGCTCAGCAGCGCCCCGAGTTCTTCGCTGGTCATCTCCATCCGGCTCGCGCCGGCCGCCCGCGGGGATGGCGTATGTGCCCTGCTCCAGCCGCTTGGCCCAGATGGCGAAGCCGTCGCGATCCCAGTACAGGATCTTCAGCCGATCCTTGCGCCGGCTTGCAAACACAAACAGGTGTCCGGCGAAGGCGTCCAGTTCCAGGTGCTCACGTACCAGCGCATGGAGACTGTCGAAGCTCTTGCGCATGTCACATGGCGTCAGACAGAGATACACCCGCACGCTGGCTGGCAGATGGATCATCCCCGCAGCACGTCCAGCACGGTTCGCAAGGTCGCGGTGTCCACGCCCGTGCCAATGCGCAGTCGCTCACCGGTCTCCAACACCAGTTCCAGTACCGCCTCCGCGCCGCGCTCCTGCCGCCGCGCGCTCCTTTCCACCAAAGCGTACCGCACGGACCCTTTTTCCTGAAGCCGTTTCCGCCAAGCGTAGAAGGAGTACTCCGTCAGCCCTCGTTCCTTGCAGAACTGCTTCACGGAAATTCCGCTGCGCTGTTGCGCGGTGATTCGTTCGGCCCACTCGTCTGCTTTCGGAGTGGCCGCCTTCGCTTCGATGACAGTGTCGCCCATGACCCCAGAATGCAGCGCCCGCCGGCACATCAGAAAGAGCGGTTCACCGGACGCTTACGAAAATCTCCACGACGGAGCCGTCCAGGAAGATGCGCAGATCCAGCGGTTCGCCCGGCGGCAGCGCCAGGTGGCCCTCCCTCGCGCGGTTCTCGGCCAAGACGCTCAGC
>JAJPJX010000169.1 GCA_021324015.1 Solibacteraceae bacterium
CCGCCCGGCGCGTGTTCGCCAACGACGAATGGGGGGACTACCTGATTTACCAGCTTTACCCCCGCAGCAAGGTTTTTGTGGATGGGAGGAGCGATTTCTACGGACGCGCCTTCGAGGAGAAATACCTGGACGTGCTGAACGTGAAGTACGACTGGGAACAGACCCTGCGGGGCTACGGAATCGACACCATTCTACTGCCTCCGGACGCGCCGCTGGCCGGCGCCCTGAAGGAGTCCCGGCGCTGGAGCCTGGATTACGACGACGGCGTGGCTCTGGTCTTTCACGCCACCGGCGTCGCGCCCGGCAAAGGCGAACAAGTTTCTGCCGCGCCCAAGAGCGGCGGAGAGAATCGTGATCGCAGGATCACGAAACTGCACCCACGTGATCTTGGGATTACAAATACAACTGCAAAAAGGAGCTAAACACATGAAGACGTTTTGGATGAATTTCTGGAAAGAAGAGCAGGGGCAGGACCTTATCGAGTACACCCTGTTGATGGCGTTTGTTGCGCTCGCTTCGGCCGCGCTGTTTATCGGTGCGGGAGGCAGCATCAATACCATCTGGACCGCAGCCAACAACCAACTGAGCAACGCAGCCGCCAGCGCGAGCTAACCCCTCGGCTAGGAGGCGCGTATGCCTTTCATGCTCCCTTGCGTCCGTGAGCCGGACGCCGCATGAGCCGGTCGGACGCAGGGGAGCCAATTTTGGAGGACCCGGATGGATCGGAGATTTCTTGGAGTGCTGGCCTTCGCTTTTGTCGTGGCTTCGGGTGCCAGCCTGTTTCTGTACCGCATGATGAACACGCGCATGACCGCAAAGGCGGCTCCCGCGAGCCCGCGCCTGCTGGCCGCGGCGCGCCGCCTGGACGTGGGCACCGTAATCCGGGACTTGGACTTGAAGCAGGTGGATTGGGGCGGCGCGGTGCCGGCCGGCGCGCTGGTCAAGCGGGAAGACATTATCGGTCGGGGCGTGATTTCTACGATTTTTGAGAACGAGCTGATTCTGGATAGCCGCGTGGCGCCGAAAGGCGCCGGAGGCGGGCTGGCCGCCATGATCCCCGAGGGGATGCGCGCGGTAGCGGTGCGTGTGAACGAGGTGGTCGGAGTGGCGGGCTTTGTAGTGCCGGGCATGCGAGTGGACGTGCTGATATCCGGGAATCTGCCGGGAATGAACGCCCAGGGCAGCATGACCCGCACGCTGCTGCAAAACATCGAGGTTCTCTCGGCCGGCCAGGATTTCAAGAAAGACAACGAGGGTAAGCCTGTGACCGTACAGGTGGTGAATCTTCTGGTGAACCCGGAGCAAGCCGAGAAGCTCAGCCTGGCTATTAATCAGACCACCATCCAACTGGTGTTGCGGAACCCCCTCGATACCAAGACAGCGAAGACTTCGGGAGCGGCGCTGGCCGAGTTGTTCGGGCGGCCCGCCGCGCCGAACGCCCTGGCCCCTCATCCGCGGGTTGCGGTCCGGCGAAAGTCTCCGGAGACCTCCGCAGCGGCGGCCCGCCCCGCAACCTTCGTGATGGAAGTGATCAACGGCACCAAGCGCACCGAGATGAGTTTCAGCGCTGCGGAGGCGAAGTAGTGTCCCGAATGTGGTCTTGCCTGTTAGCCGCACTGTTGTGGGCTGCGTCCTGTTCTCGGGCCACGGCGACGGATGGCCCACCCGCCAATCTGCGCGTGGGTGTCGGTAAGTCCGTGGTGGTGGACAGCCCGGTGAACATCCAGCGGGTCTCGTTGGCCAACGCGCAGGTGGCCGAGGCCGTGGCCGTGAATCCGCGCGAAGTGCTCATCAACGGCAAGGCCCCCGGCGAAACCAGCCTGATTCTCTGGCAGCAGGGCGGCCGGCGGCTGGCGTACGACGTGGCGGTGCTTCCTAACATGGAGAAAGTCGATGCCATCCGCCGGCAGTTGCGCCGTGAACTGCCCGGCCAGGACGTGACTCTGGCCTTCGAGAACGATACTGTCTTCCTGCGCGGCACGGTGCCCGACCTGGTGAGCGCCAACCGCGCCGCGGCCATCGCCGCAACGCTGGGGAAGCTGGTCAATCTGTTGCGCGTGGCGGTGCCGCCCGAAGACGCCCAGATTCTGCTCAAAGTGCGCTTCGCCAACGTGGACCGGTCGGCCAGCACCGAGTTGGGGGTCAATATCCTGAGTACCGGCGCGGCGAACACCCCCGGAGTCATCACCACCGGCCAGTTCCCGCCGCCGCGGCCGGAACTGCAAAACGGCCAAACCACCTTCACCCTGGCCGACGCGTTGAACATCTTTCTGTTCCGGCCGGACCTCAATCTCGGTGCCACGATCAAGGCGCTCCAGACCCGCCAGTTGCTGGAGATTCTGGCCGAGCCTAATGTGCTCGCCACCAATGGCAAGGAGGCCAGCTTCGTGGCCGGCGGCGAATTCCCGTTTCCGACGCTGCAGGGCGGAGGGGCGGGCCTGGGCGCGGTGACCATCCAGTTCCGCGAGTTCGGCGTCCGCATCCACTTCCGGCCTACGATTACGCCGCGCGGCACCATCCGGCTCGAGGTGATGCCCGAGGTCAGCTCCCTGGACTTCAGCAACGGCTTGGTGTTCCAGGGCTTCAATATTCCGGCCCTGGCGACCCGCCGCGTGCAGACCGAGGTGGAATTGCAGAACCGCCAGAGCTTCGTGATCGCCGGCTTGCTGGACAACCGCGTTACCGACTCGCTGAGCCGCATTCCGGGCTTGGGAAATATCCCGCTGCTGGGCAAGCTCTTCCAGAGCCGCGCTCTGACCAAGAACAACACCGAGTTGCTGGTGCTGGTCACTCCCGAGCTGGTGAAGCCGATCCCGGCGGGCCGGGAACTCCCGGATGTCCAGCGGCCCGCCGCGTTTCTGGAAGGCACCGCCAAGACGGCGCCGCGCACCCCCGGGGCCGAGGTCACCGGACCGGCGCCGCTGCCGAAACGCCAGGAAACCTTGCCCGTAGAGCAGTTGCAGGAAGGCCAGAAAGGTTCTGCGGGAGCCCCTGCCGCGCCGCCGGTCCAGTTCGTGCCGGTGCCGGTGGCTCCGCCCATGACGCCGCAAGCCAATCCCGGCCTCACGCCGGCATCCCCAGCTAGCGGAGGCTCCGCGCAGTGAGCTTTGGTGCAACATGTATCCGCTGACACTCGCCATGGCGATCGGAAACGAGGAACTGGGGGCCCGGGTGCGCGCCAGCCTGCAGGATCTTCCGATGCGTGTGGTGATCGAGCACGCGGACACGCAGGAATTGACGCCGTTCCTGGAGCGGCTGGAGCGCATTCGCCCGGAGGTGGTGCTGCTGGACATTCACAACTGGGAGAATTCCCTGGAAGACTCAATCGCCCAGGTGAAGGCAGCGGCCCCGGAATCCATGATCGTCTGCCTGCACACCTCGGCGGCTCCCGAGACCATTCTGGCAGCCATGCGCGCCGGGGCTCATGAGTACCTGTACCCGCCGCTGGAGACGCAATTGCGCCAGGCCCTGCAGCGCAAGGCCGCCGAGCGGAGCCGCAACCGGCAGGCTTCCCAGAGTGGCGCCCGGAGCCTGGCCTTCTTCTCCGCGAAAGGAGGCTGCGGAGCCACCACACTGGCGTGCCACACGGCGGTGGAACTCGGACGCCACGGCCAGAAAGTCTTGCTAGCGGATCTCGATCTGGAGGCCGGCATGATTGCGTTCCTGATGAAGACCAAGACGCCCTACTCGGTGCTGGACGCCGTCAACAACTTGCAGCGGCTGGACCTGAGCTATTGGAAGGGGCTGGTCTCGAACGGGATCCCCGGCGTGGAGATTATTCCGGCCACCAACAGCATGGCCTGCCGGCAGCACACGCTGCAATTGGACCAGTTCCGGCATGTGCTGGGTTTCGTCCGCTCGCACTATGACTTTACCGTGGTGGATTTGGGCCGCAGCCTCAACTATCTGGCCCTGCATGTCCTCGAGGAGATCGACACGGCTTTCCTGGTCACTACTCTGGACGTCCCCGCGCTGCACCAGGCCAAGCACCTGGTGAAGATGCTGATGGAACGCGGCTATGGCAAGGACAGAATCCGCCTGCTGTTAAACAAGGTTGGCAAACGGGTGGACGTCACTGCCGAAGAACTCGAAAAGATGCTCGGTATCGATATTCACGCCAGCCTGCCGGACGACCAGCAGGCGCTCTACGAGTCTTATGCCGAAGGCAGGCTGCTGGGCCGGGACACTGCCTTGGCCAGGCGCGTCGGCCAATTGGCCCGCAAGCTGGCGGGTGTTCCGGAGGAGAAGCCCAAAAGCAAGTTCCTGCGCTTTGGTTAGGGAAGAAAGATCATGGCAACGATCACAAGCACGACGCCCCTCGAAACCGCCCGGACCGCGAGCGGCGAGCAGCAATTTGGAGCCAACGGCGCTTACTCGCCGGAATATCAGAATCTGAAGTTCACGCTGCACCGCAAGCTGCTGGACCGCATCAACCTGGAGGCCCTCTCCTCGCTGGCCGGCGACCGCGTGCGGGCGGAGATCCGCGGGGCGGTGGCGCGCCTGGTGGAGGAGGAGAAGACTCCCCTCAGCCTGGTGGA
>JAJPJX010000136.1 GCA_021324015.1 Solibacteraceae bacterium
GGAGCGGCCCAAGGCCGCCCCACTGACGATGACATGCTGCGCAGCATGGAACTCATCGGGCCGGTCCGGGTGAACGAACCAGCCTTTCCTGATTTCAGCGTACGGCATGGGGGAAGGGGGCACGGGGCGATTGGCGCGGCGCGGGATTGAAAACAGTAGGGATATTTTTCCGAACGAGTGGTGAATGGTATGGCTGCGCTAATCCTTGCCCAGCCACCGGAGGAGGAACACCAGGTGGCGGCCTTCGCTGCCGAAGTAAGTCAGGTATTGCGGCGAGCCGATGATGTTGTTGGCGAGGGTGGCGTTGTTGTGGTCCGTGATGTTGTTGAAGCCGCCGCGGATGGCGAAGCGGTACCCGCGCCAGCGGAAGCGGCGCTCGAGGTGCAAATTGAGATTGAACCAGAAGGGCAAGCGATGGCTGTTGACGGCGCCCACCACCTGCCCGTCAGGCTGCTGCACGGAAAACGGAAAACCATCCCGCGCCTCCAGTAAGTAAGCGATCGCCCAATTTTTCCTGGGCGTGGGGAGATAGGCCCAGCTCAGGAACCGATTGGGCGTATCCCAACTCATGCGGCCTACGTTGTCCGCAATCAGCAGCGGCTGATCCACGCTCATGTCCACGACGGCGTTGGAGAGAGCACGCGAACGCGTATAGCTGGCCATCCATTCGTACCGGTCACCGAAGGACTGGCGCGCGCTGATTTCCGCGGAATCATAGACGTCGCGGCGGAAATTGGCCAAGGTGTAGATAGCGCCGAACGCCGCGCCGGGGTAAAGATCCGCTACTTCCGGCGGTGGGGGAACACCCGGAAGGAGCATATTGGCATACGTAAAGCCGTGGCTCCCGCGCTTGCGCAGCAGATTCACGCCCAGTTGGATCCTGCGCGGAAGCCTTTGGTCCACCTCGAAGCTCCAGTTCTGGTAGCGCGGCGCATCCAGGTGATGGTTCTGAATGGTGAACACCGTGATGGCCGGGCCGCCCACCGCCGCGCCGCCGGGACCAAATTCCGTGGTGACCGCATACTGATCCATCGGGCGGGTGAAGAGCTGCACGCTGGTGGCATCGTAGACGACCGCGTAGCCGCCCGAAAAGCGAGTGTTTTTCAAAGCCGCGGGGGAATACGAAAACGAGACGCGGGGGGAGATCAGCGTATGGCGGATCAACTCGTCCCAATCCTGGCGGGCACCCGCTTCCAGCACCAGGTTCGGCCGCACCCGCCAGGTGTCTACCACGTACGAGGACACTTCGGCGCTGGGCCGGCCGAGCACCCCGCTGCCGGCGAAGGTGGTGCGCTGGAGCAACTCGCCGGAGAGCCCGAACAGCTCGTAGCCGGTGCGCCGGAAATCCTGGGAATAAGCCAGGCGGTCCAGGTCCATGCCCAGCTTGAGCTGATGCCCACCGGCCAGGTGAAACGACGGCAGGAACAGGTTGGCCAGCAACTGGTCGCGGCGCGAGGTTTGAACCCCGTCCACGTAGTAATTGCCGCGGTGGCCAAAGGGGGTGATCTGGTAGTAGTCCTGACCCTGCGGAATCTGGCGGTTGAAGGTGCGGTATTCCCCGACGCCTAGTTCCAACAGGGTGTTCCGCGCCAAGTAGATCTGGTCCTTGACGCTGTAGAACCAGGAGCGCTGCCGGCGATTGATGGTGGTCGGATAGGGGTCCAGCGCGCTCAGGCCTGTGCCGGGGGCGTTCCAGTAGTTGATCAGGATGTCCGCATAAAGGATATTTGCCGGCGTGATGTTGACCTGGTTGTGCAGCAGGTCGCTGGCGCGCATGCTGGTGGTGCGGTCCGGCTGCCCCTTGGGCAAACCGTCCACCACCAGGACGCTGTACTCGGCGTCCAAGGAATTGGAGAACCAGGCGCGTCCGCGGACGATCGGACCGGAGAGCGTCAGGCGCGGATCCCAGGTCCCGATGTGCGGGCCATGCCGCGTGTCCACGCCGGGCACGAAGTTGGTCGCGTTGTAGCGAAACTCGTCGGTGCCCAGTTGGGTGCGGATGCCCAGCGTGCCCGCCGAGCCTTTCCCATATTCGGGTGAGAAGCGGCCACTGGTGTAATCCAGCGCGCTCACGGAATCCACGCTGACGTGGGCGGCCAGAGTGCCGGTGAGCGGATCGCTGATATTGAAACCATCCAGGGTGTAGAGCACCTGATTTTCGGCGCTGCCGTTGAAGTGCACGCCTCCAGCGGCGTCCTGCACAACTCCCGGCATGAGCTTCATGCCGTTCTTGAGACTGCGGGTGGCGGGGTAGGGGATGTTTATGATCTCGGCGCCGGTCAGGGTCTGCCCTGAGCTGGTTTGCTCCAAGTCCATTTTGGAGGGTGTGGCGCTGACGTTTACGGATTGGAAGACTTCGCGTGTGTGATTCAGCACGAGGTGCAGTTCGGTGGGATGTTCACTAATTTGGACCAGGCGATTCCGCAGCGCGAAATAGCCTGCGTGCCCGGCGGCGGCGAGGTAGTCGCCGGGGCCCGGCAAGACCAGCCGGAAGACACCGGTCGGTTCACTGACCGTCTGAAACTGCCGGCCGGAGGCTGCCGGCTCGCCGGGCGGCGACAGGACGACTTGCGCACCACCCACGCCAGCGCCATTCTCGTCGATGACCCGCCCTGTGAGGATCAACTCACCGGCCAAGGCCGGCAGGAAGAGGGCAAGGATACCCGCGACCAGCCGCATCGGTCCCACCTGGAAAGCCTGACCTCATTATGATCCCTCCGCGCCTTCGGGGCGAAACCGGGGTTTAATCAAAAGAGGAGCCCATGCGGATCGTCTGGTTGCTTCTGGCGGGACTCACGATCGGGCAGGCGGGCGGGCAAGCGTTCTCGGGCAAGCCTGCCAGCGGCCGTTATGCGTTGATCCTGGCCGACCCGCCGGTCGCCGAACGCTACCACTCACCGGAAGAGATCCGCAGCCCGGAAGCCGCCGACTACCGGCGGCAGCTTGAAAAAGCGCAGGAAACCCTGCGCGCCGAGTTGGGCCGCCGCGGCATCCGGGTTACCGGAGCCACCCAGATCCTGACGAACGCGGTCTACGTGGAGGCTGCCCGGAGCCGGGAAGCCGAACTGCGCAGCCTCAAGGGAGTCCGGAGCGTGGTGCCGATGGGCCGGGTGCGGCGCATGGAATGAAACAGCCCGGACCTCCGGATCCTCCCTGTTACAATCAAGCGATGTCCGTCGTGGTTGTGGGATCGGTTGCATACGATGGCGTGGAAACGCCGCACGGAAAAGTGGACCGCATGCTGGGAGGAGCGGCCACCTACATTTCGCTCTCCGCAAGCTACTTCACTCCGGTGAAGATCGTGGCGGTGGTGGGCGAGGACTTCGCCCGGGAGGACGTGGACCTGCTGGCAGGCCGGGGAATCGATCTCACGGGCCTGGAGCGGGTGCCGGGCAAGACCTTCTTCTGGGCCGGGGTCTATTCGGCCGACATGAACGACCGCACCACGCTGCGCACGGACTTGAACGTCTTCGCCGGATTCCAGCCGAAGCTGCCGCCCTCCTACCGCCAGGAACCCTATCTGCTGTTAGGCAACATCCAGCCGGCTTTGCAGCGCAGCGTGCGCGCGCAGATGGAGGGGGTCCGCCTGGCGGGCGGCGACACCATGAATTACTGGATTCAGGACTACCGCGAGGAACTGCTGGCGACGCTGCGGGAGTGGGATTTCCTGCTGATCAACGACGGCGAAGCGCGGATGCTCTCCGGCGAGCACAACCTGCGGCGCGCCGCTGCCAGGATTCTGGATTTGGGGCCGCACACCCTGGTGGTGAAGCGCGGCGAATACGGGGCCATCCTGTTCCGCCGCGACGGCCACTTCCTGGCGCCGGGCTACCTGCTGGAGGACGTTTTCGATCCCACGGGCGCCGGCGATTGCTTTGCGGGCGGCTTCATCGGATACCTGGCGGAGCAGGGCGTCGATCCGCGAGATGGCGAAATTCCTTTCCCGGAGCTCAGCCGCGCGGTGATTTACGGCTCGGTGATGGGCAGCTTCTGCTGCGAAAAATTCGGCGTGGACCGCTTTCGCACCTTGACCCGCGCGGAAATTGATGCCCGCTACCAGGAATTCAAAACCTGCACCGCGTTCTAGCGGCGCGGGAGAGGCCGGAGAAATCTGGCCGGTTCTGCTGGTATTCGTCCTCCTGGCGGTCTGGAGCGCCGCAGCCGTAGCTTACTTCTACCGCCAGGGCTTCCTGCTGTACTACGGCGACGCGGAAGCGCACCTGAACATTGCCCGGCGGATCGTGGATTCGCGCACACCGGGCTACGATCAGATCGGCACGGTCTGGCTGCCGCTGCTGCACGTGCTGCTGATTCCGTTCGCGCGTGTGAATCACCTGTGGCAAAGCGGGCTGGCCGCTGCCTTTCCGAGCGCGGCAGCGTTTGTGCTGGCGGGCACGTTTCTGTTCGCCGCCGTACGGCGGATCTTCGCCAGCACGGCTGCGGCCGGGGCTGCCGCAGCCATCTTCGCCCTCAATCCGAACCTGCTGTACCTGCAATCCACGGCGATGAGCGAGCCGCTGTTTCTGGCCACCCTGATGGGGCTGCTGTACTTCACCGTGCGGTTCGGCCGGAATCCTTGGTGGGGCTCTCTGGGGGGCGCCGCCCTGGCCTGCCTGGCCGGCACGCTGGCGCGCTATGAAGGCTGGTTTCTGATTCCGTTCGGAACGCTTTATGTGCTGTGCACCGGCCAGCACCAGCGCTGGCGCAAAGCGCTGGTGTTCGGCGCGATCGCGAGCCTGGGCCCGCTCTACTGGCTGGCGCACAACTGGTGGTGCTGCGGTTCGTGGCTGGCCTTCTTTTCCGGGCCGTATTCGGCCAAAGCCATTCAGGGTCACGCCCGCTATCCGGGGGAAGGCGACTGGGGGAAGGCCTGGCTGTACTTCCGCACGGCCGCGCGGCTGACAGCGGGGGCGCCGCTGGCGGCGTTGGGCCTGGCGGGCGCGGCCGTGGCCCTCGTTCGCAAAGCCTTCTGGCCGCTGCTGTTGCTTCTGCTGCCGCCGCTGTTCTATGTGTGGAGCATTCATTCGGCCGGCACACCCATCTTCGTGCCGGATTTGTGGCCGCACAGCTACTACAACACACGCTATGGCCTGGCGCTGTTGCCGGCCGCTGCCTTCGCCGCGGCGGCGCTGGCGCTTGTGGCTCCGCAGCGCGCCCGGGCCGCCACAGGCGCGGTCCTGGCGCTGGCCGCCTCGGCCCCCTGGCTGATCCATCCCGGACCGGAGAACTGGATCACGTGGAAAGAATCGCAGGTCAATTCCGAGGCGCGCCGCGCCTGGACCCGCCAGGCGGCGGAGTTCCTGCGTGGGCGCTACCGGCCCGGGTCCGGCATCATCACCACGGCGGGAGATCTGACCGGAATTTTCCGCACGATGGGCCTGCCGCTGAAAGAGGTGCTGAGCAACGATAACTGGCCGCTGTGGCCGGCAGCGGTCGCCCGGCCGGGACTCTTCCTGTGGGAAGAGTGGGCGGTAGTCACGGGCGGCGACCGGGTGCAGACCGCGTTGAACTGGGGTTTTCGGGACGGCCCGCACTATCGCCTGGAGAAAACCATTATCGTTAAAGGTGCGCCGGTGCTGGAGATCTACCGGCGGACGGCGCCGCTGGCCGGCGCGCCACCCGGCCCATCCGCTCCCGAGAATGCGCATGAAAATTCCTTTTACGAAGGCGCACGGCGCCCGGAACGACTTTCTGCTCACGTGGGAAGAGGACGCGCCCGGCGGTGACTTGCCGGCGGTGGCGCGCGCGATCTGCGACCGCCATACCGGAATCGGGGCGGACGGCTGGATGCTGGTTTCCCGCGCGCAAGGCGATGAATCCGAGGGCGGCATCCGCCTGTTCAACTCCGATGGCAGCGAGCCGGAGATTTCCGGCAACGGCACGCGGTGCGCCGCCGCCTTTTTGATCCAGCACGGGCTGGCAGGGGAACAGGTCCGCATCCGCACCGGCGCAGGAGTCAAGCACCTGCGGCTGCTGGGCCGCGCGGGTCTTCATTTCGAATTCGAGATGAACATGGGGCGGCCGGAATTTCAGGCGGAGCGCTTCCAACTTCCGCTCCCGGCCGGTCCGCGGGATGTGACCCTGGTGTGGGTGGGCAACCCGCAGTGCGCCGTGCCGGTGGATAATTTTGACTTCGACTGGCGCGCCATGGGCGCGGAGATCGAATCTCATGCGCAATTCCCGAACCGGACGAACGTCTCGTTTCTTCGCGCGCTCGACCGGCACACGTTGGAGGTGCGCTTTTTCGAACGCGGGGCTGGTGAGACGATGAGTTCCGGAACCGGTTCGACGGGAGCCTTTGCGGCCGGCATCCGGCGGGGCTGGATCGAAAGCCCCGGACGGGTCCTCACGCCGGCGGGCCCCATCGATCTGCGTTGGGATGGGGATATTTTTCTGTCCGGCCCGGCGGAAATCGTGGCCGAAGGCCATTTTCTGATGTGAGAAAATAAGGAGTTTATGTCCGAACTTACTGTCCCCACCGCCCCTGTGGCCGCTCTGCTGGAGGAAAAAATCAGAACCCGGCGCGCGCACGTTGGAGTTGTCGGCTTGGGCTATGTTGGCCTGCCCCTGGCGGTAGAATTCGCCAAAGCCGGATTCCAGGTGACCGGCATCGACCTCAGCGCGGAAAAGACCGGGCAAATCAACGCCGGCGTCTCCTACGTGGGCGACATCGCGAGCAGCGAGTTGGAACCTTTGGTGCGGGAGGGGACGCTCCGCGCCACGACGGATTTTGCCGCGGTAGCGGAACTGGACACGGTCAACATCTGCGTGCCCACGCCGCTGCGGAAGACCAAAGATCCGGACATGAGCTACATCGTCTCGGCCTGCCAGGAGATCGCCAAGTATTTCCACGCGGGCATGCTGGTGATTCTGGAGTCGACTACGTATCCGGGCACCACGGACGAAGTTGTGCTGCCGATGCTCGAGAAGCCGGGCTTACGCGTCGGGCGGGACTTTTTCCTGTGCTTTTCCCCGGAGCGGGTAGACCCGGGCAACGCCAGGTTCCAGACCCGCAACATCCCCAAGGTCGTGGGAGGAACGACGCCGGCCTGCACGGCGATTGGCGGCGCTTTTTATTCCCAGGCCCTGCAGAAAGTGGTGCCGGTCAGCTCGACGCAGGTGGCCGAAATGGTCAAGCTGCTCGAAAACACCTTCCGCATGATCAACATCGGGCTGGTCAACGAGATTGCGCTGATGTGTGACCGCATGGGCATCAACGTCTGGGAAGTGATCGAGGCGGCCTCGACCAAGCCTTTTGGCTTCATGCCCTTCTATCCCGGGCCGGGGCTGGGAGGGCATTGTATCCCGATCGACCCGTTTTATCTTTCCTGGAAGACCAAGCAGGCGGGCATCGAAGCCCGCTTCATCGAACTGGCCGGTTATATCAACGGACAGATGCCGCACTTCGTGGTGGACAAGATCCAGAACGCCCTGAATGACGCGGCTAAGCCGGTGAAAGGCTCACATGTGCACGTCATGGGTGTGGCATACAAGAAAGACATCGAGGACGTCCGCGAGTCCCCTGCCCTGGATGTGATTCTGTTGCTCGAGCGCCGCGGCGCCCGGATTACCTATTCCGATCCGCATGTGCCGCGCCTGCACATGGATCGATTCGACCTGGTTTCGGAGCCGATGGAGACCGCGGCCAGCGCGGACTGTGTCGTGATCATCACGGACCACTCGGCTTTCGACTATGGCTGGCTGGCCGCAAGCGCCCGGCTGATCGTGGATACGCGCAACGCGCTCAAGGGCGTCTCCGGGTCGCACATCGTCCGGCTTTGACTGGCGCTTGTAAATCTTCGCCACAGCTATAGTTACCCATTGACAAAGTCCCCCCACAGGGGGATGCTGGAGGTGGAGTCCGGCTATGAGATCCCTGTCTCGCGTGGCCCTTTCGATATCTGCGCTGGTGGTGGCGAGCGCGACCGCTCAGGCGCAATCGGTCATCTCCGCCCATTCCGGCTTGCTCCACTACGTGGAGGGCCGGGTTTACCTGGGAGACAAGCAGGTGGAGAGCAAGTTCGGGGCTTTCCCGGAAGTCAAGGAGAACCAGGTTCTGCGAACGGAGGAAGGGAGAGCCGAGGTGCTGCTCACGCCGGGCGTCTTCCTGCGGGTCGGGGAAAACAGCTCCTTCAAAATGATCACCAACCGCTTGATCGACACGCGGCTCGAACTGCTGAAGGGGACCGCGATCGTGGAAGCAGACGAACTGTTGAAGGATAACGGCGTGACGGTGGCTTACCAAGACGCCGCGGTTCGGGTGGTCAAGAAGGGGTTGTACCGCATCGATTCCGACCCGGCGCAACTCCGCGTGTATAACGGGGAGGCATCGGTCGAGGCAGCCGGCAAGACCGTAGCGGTCAAAGAAGGGAAACTGATTTCTCTGGACAGCCAGTTGGCTATGGAGAAATTCGACAAGACTACCGGCGATGCGCTGAATCGCTGGAGCCGGCGGCGCGGAGAATATCTTTCGATGGCCAACGTTTCCGCCGCCAAGTCGGTGCTGGATGCCGGCGGCATGTGGAACACCAGCGGATGGTATTGGAACCCGTTTTACGGGACGTACACGTTCCTCCCTATGCAGGGCTCCTTCTACAGCCCCTACGGCTACCGGCTGTGGAGTCCATTCTCCGTTTACCCGGTTTACTACGGGCCGCGATACGGGTATTATGGGGGCGGCTCGGCATACAACCGGGCTGGCTTGGGATACGGTTCGATTCCCCATACCTCGTCGGGGTATTCGGGCGCCATCGCCAATTCTGCGCCGGTCTCCCGCGGCGGCGTGGCTGCCTCTTCCCCGTCGATGTCTTCCTCGGCAGGGTCTGCTCCGATCTCACGGGGCGGCGGTGGCGGCGGTGGTCCACGGCACTAGTTCCAGAACCCGGGCACACTAAAGATATCTTGTAAGCGCGTTCCCTGCCAGACTAGAATAGCTCCCCATAGAAGCACGAGTCTTCGTAACGGGGAGGCCAGGCTATATGGACGGGACGAGCATTCGTCTCCGCATTCTGCTTACGATTTTCTGCGCGTCGCTTGCCTTCGCGCAAACCACTTCCACTGAAGTACTTGGAACCGTCGAGGATGCCAGCGGGGCGGTGATCCCCAACGCAAAGGTAACGCTGCTGCGCGTTGCCACAGGCGAAAGGCGCCAGGCGGCGACGGACACTTCCGGCAACTACTCATTCCCGCTCATCGAAATCGGCGAGTACACCGTCACGGCCGAGATGGACGGCTTCAAAACCGAGACCCAGACGGGCATCAACGTGGCGCTGCAACAGAAGGCGCGCGTTAATTTCCGGCTTCAGATCGGCGCGGCATCCGAGAAAGTCGAGGTGATGGCCACCGGCGTGGAGTTGAAGACCGATGATGCAGCCATTGGCTCGACGGTTGACCAGAGGCGGGTCACAGAGATCCCCACGCTGAACCGGAACTTCGCCGCCCTGCTGGTGCTCACGCCCGGCGTGCAATACGGAAACCGGATGGGCGGGAACGTGCAAGCCACCGGCGCATTCCCCTTCCCGGGGGCCGCCACGACGGTGAGCGCCAACGGCCAGCGGGACGCCAACCAACGCGTCACGATGGACGGGGTGATCGCCACAGAACCGCTGGTCAACCAGGTCATGTTCAACCCCTCGATCGACGCCATCGAGGAGGTCAAGATTCAGACCGGCTCCTACTCCGCCGAGTACGGCATGAACAACGGCGCGAACATTCAGATCGCCCTAAAATCGGGGACCAACGAGTTTCATGGCACCTTCTACGAGTTTCTGCGAAACGACGCCGCGGACGCCAGAGACTACTTCCTGAACTTCCAGTTGCCCGCGGGAACGCCGCAGCAGAAAAAGAACCGGCTGCGCCGCAACCAGTTCGGGGCCTGGCTGGCTGGTCCGGTAGTGCTCCCGAAATATCACGGCAAAGACAAGACCTTCTGGAGTTTCAACTACGAGGGCACCCGGGAGACCCAGGAGTCCGTGCAGCAGACTTTCTTTTTCCCGCAGGCGTTTCGCAACGGCGACTTCTCCGCGCTGCTCCAGCCTGCCATCGTCAACGGCAAGCCGGCGCGGCAGCCGATCATCATCTACGACCCGCTGACGGGGCAGCCGTTCCGCGACCAGAACGGGAACATCACGAATATCATTCCGGCGAGCCGGATCAACAAGAACGCGCAGAACCTGGTAAACCAGTACGTGCCCCTGCCGCAATTCGCCCCGGCGGACATCCTGGACATCAACACGATCGCGACGGTGCCGAACATTCTGGGGCAAAATCAATACTTCGCGCGGATCGATCACCAGGTCAGTTCCAAGGACCGGATCTTCGGCCGGTACGCGACGATGCTCAGCGATTACACGCAGAACAACGTGAATCCGAACTTCCCGGCTCTGTACCACGTGCACGCGTACAACGTGGCCTTCCAGTATCTGCGCATCTTCAATCCGCGGGACCTGAACGAGTTCCGGGTGGGCTTCAACAAAGTGAATCACAACCAGGTGAACCCGAGGACCTACACGAATTTCGATGTCGATTCGCTAGGCATCGGGCAGTTCCGGGTGGCGGTGGACAACAACCGCACATTCAACTCGCTCGAAACCGGCATTCCATCGATCAGCGGGATTATCCCGGGCGATGCCGGCGCGCGCGAGGATCTCAACGGCATCTACCAGTTCTCCGACAACTTCTCCTTCATCCGCGGCTCGCACAATTTCAAGACCGGCCTGGAATACCTGCGATACGGATTGGACCGCGCCGCGGCCAACGTGCCCCTGGGCAACATGACCTGTTGTCCTGGCGGATATGCGCTGGCGGGATGGTTGCTGGGGTATCCCTCATCCAGTTCCTCGGCGGAAGGCCTGACGTGGACCGCGCCGCGGCAGAACCGCTGGGGAGCCTACTTCCAGGATGAATGGAAGGCCAGCCGCAAGCTCACCGTCAACATGGGGCTGCGCTGGGACTTCTTCCAAGTGCCCCACGACGTAAACCGCAAGTGGCGCTCTTTGCGCCTGGACATCCTGACCACCGCGGATGACGGGCGTCAACTCCCCACGATGGTTCCCACGCCGGGCCAGGACTTCGACTTTTACGCGACGGACAACCGGTACTTCATGCCTCGCCTGGGTATTGCCTACCGTGCCACGGACAAATGGGTGATCCGCACGGGCGCCGGCTGGTTCGTAAACGTGCAGCAGATGAACAATATGACGATCCTGGACCTTCAGCCGCCCTTCTCGGGCACCTTCGGCTGGAACGCCGTGGACCAGACCGCCGGGATCATTCCGTACAGCTACGCGGGTCAAACCTACAACCTCCAGACGCGGTCGTTCACCCCCGGCTCGCAAATCCTGACTTTAGACAATCCGTTCCCGGGCCAGGGCACGTCGGCGGCGCGCACCAATGTGCTGCTGTTCCCGCCCGATAACAAATCCAGCAGCGTGGTGCAGTGGAGTTTCGACATCCAGCGCGCCTTGCCGGCCAAATTCTTCCTCACGGTTGGATACGTGGGCAGCAAGACCAGCCACATCGACAACACCATCTCGAACTACAACCAGGCCAGTCCGTCGCCCAACACCGACATCAACGGGCGGCGTCCCAGGCAGGCATACGTCAGCCAGGGAGAAGGAACCAGGGCGCGGCTGCTGGGCAATATCCGCTATCTGGACAGCTACGCAAACGCCAATTACAATGCCTTGCAAGTGCAGGCGGAAAAGCGCTACGGCGCAGGGCTGACGGTAGGCCTGGCTTATACCTACGGCAAAGCTCTGGGCGAAGGGTACGGCCGCAACGACCCTTCCGGGGGTGTAAACTCCCTTTACCAGGACCCGAACAACCGCCGCGCCAACCGGGAGCGATACGGCTTCGACGTGACACACGCCGCGGTGATCAACTACGTCTATGAACTGCCCTTCTTCCAACACTCCAAGGGCGTGACGTATGCGGTCCTGGGTGGCTGGCAGACCAGCGGAGTGGTCACCATGACCACCGGGTTTCCGTTCTCCGTTTACGGCGGAAACCTGAACACCGGCTTCAGCGTGTACCCGGACCGCGTGGCCGACGGACGGTTGGGGGGCAGCGCCACGCGGCAGTTGTACTTCGATCCGAGCGCCTTCCGCCGCACGGACTGCAACATTCCCACACATCCGGAACTCTGCCACTTTGGCAGTTCCGCGCCGGACGCGCTCATAGGACCGGGACTGCACACGTTTGACCTCTCGCTGGCCAAGAACTGGGCCATGAAACCTTTGGGGGAGAGGGGCAGGCTGCAATTCCGCGCGGAGGCATTCAACGCCTTCAATACTCCGCAGTTCGGAGTTCCGAATGGATTGGGTTGGGTGGGCCTGGACTCGATCGTCCCGGACGCTCCGCGGGTGGGCGAGGTCCGTAGCCTGAGGCAGCCTATGCGGATTTTTCAGTTCGGCGCCAAACTCTACTTTTGACGGAAACAGCGACTCCGTCACCGTCGCGGCTCGGTCATCAGGTTACCGAACCGCGACGAGGCGGAGCGGCTAGGGCTGGACAGCGGGTAGCAGGTTTGACCCGACGGTATTCAGGCAGGTCGGGTGGCCGAAGCCGCTTTTGCTGACACCGGTGCCACCGGCAGCGTTGGGTGTGATGTCGAAGATGATGTTATCCGGATGCGTGACGTCGCCGGCAAACAGGCCGGCCGGGCCGGGAACGGCTTGCAGGGAAGCCGAAGCCGCCATGTGATCCAGGCCGAGGATGTTGCGGACCCGCCAGGCGATGTTATGGTCGGCGCAGGAGGTATCGCCGCTGACACCCAAGCCGCCGACAATCTGATGGCTCGCATTGTAGAGCGCCAACCCTCCGCCGAATACGTTGACGCCGCCGATCTTCTCGCCCACCATGGGATCGTTTGCCATGCCGTAATGGGATGACGGTCCCCGGTAGGCCACGGCAGGATCCACCGGATTGCTATGCTGCAAGCCGTAAAGGCTGCCGCCCGGCTGCACGGCGGAGTACAGGTTGGCCGTCGAGAGGGCCAGTCCGGCAGTTTGGCCGGAACCGTTGCTGGCTGACAAGCTATCCAGACTGAAAGCATTGGCGGCGTTCGCTTTTTGGGCTGCGATGACGCGGCTTCCGGGCCACTGGGCGCCACGGTTGTTGCCAGAAAACGCCACCGCGCAGACTACGCCGTCGCGGTCCACGATGGTGCCCCACATCTGATTGTTCAGGCCGCTGGTCTCCGTAGCTGTAGCCTGGGTCAAGGCGCTCTTCAGCGTCGAGTAGCTGGGGAGACTGTTGCAAGAATTCGAGTTGCCACCTCGGTCATCAGGCCCGCCCGGGGGCTGGCCTGCCGCCTGCCACGCGAAAGTTGCCAAAACAAGAACGATCTTCGTCAGCATCTGCCTTTGTGCCATTGTGTGCTCCTGTTATTGAAGATTCAGGGAGATCTCCGTCATCCAAGCATACTCCCAGCGCTCAACTTTCGAACCGCATACCAGTACTCGTATGATTGGCAAATATGGACCAACCGAGCTTCGACCCAGGGTTGACGCAGCAGTACTCGGCCAGACTCCGCCGGACCATCAACAAGGACGGCGAGTTCAACGTGCGGCGGCGCGGCTTCACGCGCCGGGACCTTCATGCGTACCTGTTCCTGATTCATGTTCGCTGGCACTCGTTCCTGGGCTTCATGTTCGGCGGCTTTATCGGGGTCAACAGCATTTTCGCGGTGATTTACGCCGGGATCGGGATCCAACACCTGCACGGCGCCCAAGCCCCCACCTCGTGGGAACGGCTCCTGAACTGCTTTTTCTTCAGCGCGCATACTCTCACAACGGTGGGGTACGGCAGCATCTGGCCGGAAGGCGTATTGGCCAATTCGATCGCGGCATTCGAGGCCATGCTCGGCCTGATGGGTTTTGCGGTGGCCACGGGGCTGCTGGTAGCGCGGATTTCGCGGGTCTCGGCGCGCCTGGGTTTCAGCGAGTCGGCGATTATTGCTCCCTACGGGGGCGGATCGAGCCTGCAATTCCGGCTGGTCAACCGGGGCTTGAGCAACCTGATGGAGTTGCAGGCGCGGGTGCTGCTCATGACCGTAGAAGAAGCCGACGGGCGGCTGCAGAGGAAATATACCGGCCTGAAACTGGAGCGTGAGACGGTCCTGTTCCTGCCCCTGACCTGGACCGTAGTACACCCCATCGACCGCGACAGCCCGCTGTACGGCAAGACAGCGGCCGATCTCGAACGCTTGCAGGCGGAGTTCCTGATCCTGATCCGGGCAGTTAACGATACCTTCAGCCAGTCCGTGTACGCGCGATACTCTTACCGCTACGATGAGATTGTCTGGGGGGCCAGGTTCGAGCCAGCCTTCGAAGTGGACGACAACGGCGACCTGCGCCTGGAACTGGACAAAGTCGGCGCGGTGGCGCGGGCGCCGCTGGAACCGGCGTAGCAGGCGGTTCCGATTATTGGAGGCGTTCCGCGAGCTCGGACCGTTTGACGGGCCCGGTGCGAACGGCATGGAGCGGCGCCAAGGGCTTGGGGAGACGGTCCTCCCGCCAGTCGGTCCAGTAGAACGGGATATCCGGGTGAAACCAATTGCGATGATCGGTGGCCATCCAGCCCTGCGCGATGGCCATCCGGACGGCCTCGGGGGTGTGCAACGGCCGGCCAAAGTACGCAGCCAGAGCGCGGGCGGCTTCGGCGCGGGTCACGGGCGCATCCGGGGAGGCATGGAGGTCCGCGGAGCCCAGGGGATAAACGCCGCGAATGGCGGCCAGTTGAATAGCGGCAAAGCTGGGGTGCGAGACCGGAAGATCGTCGAACCAGACTAGCGGCACGCCCGCCTTCGCCAACACCACCTGGACTCCGCGCGGCGCAGGGAGGGCGCCTTTTTCGACAGCCAGGCTGGCGATGGCCCCGGCGGCTTCGCCCACGTTCCACTCCACCGGGTGCAGACGGAACGCGCCGTTGGTCAGGTGTGTGACGCCCAGGCTCTTGCCCGCCGCCAGCAGGTTGGCGACACCCTCGGGAATCAACGTGCCCATGGGGATCTGGAACGGCTTGGGCATCATCATGCGGCCGCGCTCGTTCGCGCCGCAGGGATGGATATCCACCATGTAAAACCCGGTGCCGACGGAGTCGGCGAACCAGCGAGCGCGGGGACCCTGCTGGTACTCATCCACGATGTCCTGCTCCACCACGCGTTCCTTGGTGCGCAGGCGGCGCGCTTCGCGAATGTACGGATACTTCGACAAACCGTCGGCGCTACCCATCACGTCTTTGCGCAGCATCAGGCGCGGATAGCCCTTGCCGTCCACCTCGGTTTGCAGCCAGTACAGGAAAGCTAACGAGGTTCGCTTGGCGCGCTGGAGAATCTGCGCGGTTTCGAGCGGGGAGCGGTCCAGAATGGATTCGGCCGCATAATCCTGGCGCGGCCAGTTGATCAGAGCGAGGTCGCGGGGGCGGTTCGGTCCGGTAAAATTCTGAGCCGCCAGGAGCCGCCGCCAGCCGAAAAAGGGACGCGGCGACATGTTGTTGGGCACCGGCGGATCCTCGCCGAACATGCTGTATTGAAAGTAGCCCCGCCAGCCGTACTCCACGGGATAATTGATACGCAAGCTGAACTGCTGGCGGTCGCGGTACTTTTCATATTCCGGCGGTTTGGCGATGGCGTGATTTTCGCCGGGCCGGTCCTCCACCGCGAAGGTGTACGTAAAGCTCTGCACGCAGGCCGGATTGGGTTCCCGGGCGGCGTGCGGCTCGTGGGTGTCGCTCTGCGGCTCCGATCCCACCTCGTAGGGAACTTTCGCCAGGGGCAGCAGATCACCGGTCTCAGTCGCATCCAGCACGAATTTCGGCAGGAAGCGGATAACCTCGCCGGACTCGAAACCGAAGGCCAGCGCGGAGCGGATCAAACCGCCTTCCACACGCAAGCGGAAGATCTGGGTCCGCAGAAAGAGCTTCACGGCGTGCGGGAGCATGTCCTGGAGCACCTGGAGCCCCGCCCGCGGTTCGAAACACAACGGTGAGACATAGCAGGCACCGGGGTTGAAGTTTTCCAGCCCGGCCACGTCGGGCGCCAGTTGGAAACGGCGGCGATAATAGTCCCGGATGCGGCGGCGCATCTCGTAATACGAGCGCGTGCCTCCGGAGAATTCGATAAAGCGGTTCTCGTCGAGCGCCGAGACACCGCCGGCGGTGATCTGCCCGCCAATCCAATCGGTCTCCTCGGTGAGGCACACCGAATGGCCCCGCCCGGCGGCCAGGAGCGCCGCGGCGATGCCTCCTGGTCCGGCGCCGGCAACCAGCAGATCACAGGAAATCTCGCGGGGCCGGGGCGGCACCGTGACGGTCCGGAGGGCCGCGGCAGGGTCTCCGTCCGCCGGCACACGCTCGACATCAACGAGCGTGATCTGCTGGCCGCACAAGCTGCCCAGAGAAAGCAGGAGCACTAGATTCCATCGCCGGGGATATGCCATGCTGGTCGGTTCGTATGGATATTATCACCGGAAACGTCGGATGGATCGAAGTGATCTGCGGGCCTATGTTTTCGGGGAAGAGCGAAGAGCTGATCCGGCGCCTGCGGCGCGCCATGATCGCCCGCAAGCGGGTGCAGGTCTTCAAGCCGGTGATCGACGTGCGCTACTCGGACGACGAAATTGTCTCGCACGGCGACCTGCGCATGAAATCGGAAGTGGTGAGCGACGCGGGCGAGATCATGAGCCGGCTGGACTGGCGCTCGGAGGTCGTCGGCGTGGACGAGGTCAACTTCATGGGACCCGCCATGGTGGAAGTGGCCCAGCGCCTGGCCGACAGCGGCAAGCAGGTGATCATTTCCGGTTTGGATACCGACTACCTGGGGCGGCCGTTCGCGCCCATCCCGGACCTGCTGGCGCACGCCGAATCCATCACCAAGACGCTGGCGATCTGCGTGCGGTGCGGCAATCCGGCGAAACACACGCAGCGACTGCGCGGCTCGGACGATCTGATCGTGGTGGGCGCCGCGGACATGTATGAGGCCCGCTGCCGGCGGTGCTTCGAGCCGGGCATCCCCAAGCAGCAGGAACTGGAATTCATCAAGGCGCGGCGGAGCTAATACCGCACATCCAGTTCCGGGGTCTCCAGCCATCTCTGGCCTTGCCGCCGCGATTCCAGCCCGAACAAGAGGATTCCGGTGGCGAGCAAGGTTCGCTCGATGGGATTCGGCTCCCGGCCGGTCAGCACCAGGTTCTCGAAGTTGCGCACCATGAAGCTCCAGTGGTTGTGCAGATAAAGCTGGATGTAGAAGCAGGAGGAGAGGGGCTCGGAGCGGCCTTTTCCGCGGGCGGCAAAGAGATAGTCGCGCGTCAGACTGTTCAGGTTCAGGATGGAGGCTTTGAGGCCGCTGCGGTAGCGCACCAGGATGGCCTGGGGCGTCTGGCCGCGGTCTTCCGGCGGCGGACTCACGCGCCGGGAAAGAGCGGCGTCCAGCAGCGGACGGGACCACTCGCCGGCTTCACCCAGCTTCCAAACCTCCGGGCCTTCCACACAGCGCACCGAGGCTACCCCGGTCTCGCCACCCCGGCGGCGCTCCACCATCCCCTGGAGCAGTTCGATGCCGTGGTAGGCATGCTCCTCCAGGTCGCTCGAACTCACCGCCAGGGCTTCTTCCAGTTCGATACCCGGCTGAAACTCCAGAGGCGGCCGGCGCCAGGTGAGCGGCAGGGTAGAACCGCACAGGAAGGGGATGCGCATTTCTTTTACCGTGCGGTACATGCGCAGCGCGTCGGCCCACTCGTAGGCAAAGTACTTGTCGTTGTACATGGGGACCACGCGCTGGTCTTCGCGCATCACGCGGGTGACTTCCTGGAAGTAGCGAAAGCGCGGGTACATGAAGTTACCGCGCGGCGTGCGGGGGTAGCGGCCGTGCTCGCCGATGACCGCCACCGCATCCACCGCCAGCCGCCGGCCGCCCAGACGCAGAGCCTCGGCCACACTGGGATAGATGCGGATGCCGTATTCGGCGGCCTGCTCGCGCGCCATGTCATTGACCGGGAATTGATCGACGTAAAATGACGCTACCTCCAGGCGAGGCCGGTGGCTCTCGCCGTTCAGGCGGTACCCTTCCAGCAGCCGGCTCATGAAGACGTCGGCGTGGGAATTGGGAAAATACGCGTTCAGAATGCAGGCCACGCGCGGGCGCCGACCGGATTGCCCGCGGGCAAGCGGCACGGCCGCCGGGAGGCTCAGCACGCGTCTGCGGGTCATGGCGCCAGTTGCGGAGCGATGTAGGCGTAGAAGACCACGATCATCCCGATCGCAGAGGCCAGGAGCACACTATGGCGCATGGTGAAGCGGAACAGCCGGGCCTCGTCCTCGCGCTTCATGGAAGTGGCCGCCGAGGCCACCGCGATGCTCGTCAGGCTGATCATTTTGCCCATCACCCCGCCGGCGGAGTTGGAGGAGGCCATTAGCACCTGATTCATCCCCAGCTTGCCCGCGGTCACCACCTGCAGGTTGCCGAACAGGGCGTTGGCGGAAGTGTCACTGCCGGTGAGGAAGACTCCCAGCCAACCGAGCAGCGAACTGAAGAACGGAAACAGCATGCCGGTGGCCGCGAAGGCCAGGCCTAGCGTGGCGGTGGCCCCGCAGTAGTTCATCAGGAAGGCCAGGCTCAGGACCGCCGCCATAGTGAGTTCGGCCAGGGCCAATTGCTTGGTGGTCCGCCAGAGCAGGCTCCAGAATTGCCCGGGGCGCATGCCGACGAGCATGGCCGAAAGGCAGGCCGCCAGCAGACAGGCGGTACCGGCAGCCGAAAGCCAGTTGAAGTTATACGGCGCCGGGTAACCGGAGGCTTTGGCGACTACGGGCGGCATACGCAGGATGGTGTTGTGCAGGCCGGGCCAATTGAAGAGCAGGCTCACGTGGTTCAACTGCGCCTGAATGGGCTTATAGCCCCACAACAGGACGAAGACCACCAGGAGCGCATATGGGCCCCAGGCGGCGAACAACTGGCCGGCCGTGTGGTGCCGGGGGCCGGCGGTGTGCGCACCCCCGTGCTCGTCGCCCAGCACGAAATCATCGGACGGGCGCCAGAACTTGAAGAGCACCACCAGCGCCCCCATGGCCGAAAGCGAGGCCAGGATGTCGGTCAACTGGGGGCCCACGAAGTTGGAGATGGCGAACTGCATGCCGGCGAAGGTGATGCCACAAAGCGCGGCGGCCGGCAACACACCCCTCAGGGCACGCCAACCGCCCATCACCATCACCAGATAGGCGGGCACGATCAGGGAAATCGGGGCGCAGACACGGCCCACACCGGCGCTGAGGCGGTCGATGGGCAGGCCGGTGATGCCGGCCAGGGTGACGATGGGGATGCCAATGGATCCGAAAGCCACCGGAGCAGTGTTCGCCAGCAGGCAGATGGCGGCGGCATAAAAGGGGGAAAATCCGAGACCGGTGAGCATCGCCGCAGCCACGGCCACGGGTGTTCCGAAACCCGCAGCGCCTTCGATGAAGGCACCGAAGGCAAAGGCGATCAGCAGCGCCTGGAGGCGGCGGTCCTGCGTCAGGTTGCCGACCGAATCTTTTACGATCTCGAATTTGCCGCTTTCCAGCGTCACGCGGTAAAGAAAGATGGCGGCGAAGACCACCCAACCGATCGGAAACAGGCCAAAGGCGGCACCGTAGGTGACCGCGCCGATCATCTTGTCCACGGGCATGCGGTACAGGCCCACGGCCACCGCCACGGCCGCCGCGAGCCCGACCAGAGAAGCCACCCAAGCGGGCTTCCGCTTGACGCCCAGCAAGTAAAGCAGGGCGAAGATGGGAATCGCGGCGAAGAGCGCAGAAAGACCCAGACTGCCCTCGAACGGCGTGTAGTTCTGTTGCCACATAGGACGAGTGACCTTGATAGTAAATCCCGAGCCGCAAAGTCAAGTGCGGAGGTCCGGTGCGGAGGCGCGGCGGGGTGTGCTACACCTGTTCCTGATGATTTCCCAATACGTCCCGTATGTGCTGGCTCTGACCGCGGCGGCTCTTCTGGCGGTTTCAGCCACGCCGGCAAGATCGCGCAAACAGTTCCTGAATCCCGGCGAAAAGCCTCCCGGGTATACGCACGTGGTGGTATCGCCTCCGGGCAAGATGATCTTCCTTTCCGGCCAGGGCGGCGCCGGCGCGGACGGCACCATGCCGGCCGATTTCGCCACGCAGGCGAAGAACACTTTTGAAAATATCGGCAAGTGCCTGAAACTGGCCGGCGCCCGCTACGAGGACATCGTGAAGATCAACTACTTCGTGACGGACATGGCTAACACCGCAGAATTGCGCCGGGTGCGGGCTCAATACCTCAACATGGAAAAGCCGCCGGCTTCCACACTGGTGCAGGCGGGGCTCGCCAAGGGCCTGCTCCTGGAGGTGGAAGCGGTGGCCATCGTGCCGGAATAGCCGCTCCGGCCCTCCGGAATTTTGCATTATAATAAGCGCAACGGAAACGGAGGGCGCGTGCTGTTGAGGACTCTTTGGGCTGCGTGGCTGCTGGCCGCCTGCGCGGCGCAGGCCGCCGACAGCCGGGTGTCCTTCTCCCAAGATATCGCGCCGATTTTCCAGAGCAGTTGCTGGAAATGCCACGGCGGGGCGGCGCAGCTTTCGCACCTGGATCTGCGCAGCCGGGAAACCGCGCTCAAGGGGGGCGAACGCGGCCCGGCGCTGGTGCCCGGCAACGCGGACCAGAGCCGGATGTATCGCCTGGTGAGCGGCCGGGAGAAGCCCTCCATGCCGCTGGACGGCAAGCTGACGCCGGAACAGGTGCAACGGATCAAGACCTGGATCGATGAGGGCGCTCCCTGGGAGAACGTAGCCCCGGCAGGAGCGACGGGCAATGCCCTGGCGGCTTCTGAAGATGTGCCGCTGCCCCCGGGCGCGCGCCAGTACTGGGCCTTCCGGCTTCCCGTGCGCCCCGCAGTTCCGAATAACGGCGCGCGGAATCCCATCGATGCGTTTTTGCTGGAGGCCATGCGGGCCAAGGGATTGAAACCCGGGCCTCCGGCCGACCCGCAGACGCTGCTGCGGCGGGCCTACCTGGATCTCACGGGCCTGCCGCCCACGCCCGCCGAGGCGCGGCAATTTCTGGAAGACCGCTCGCCGGACGCCTGGGACAAGCTGATCGAGCGGCTGCTGGCTTCCCCGCACTACGGCGAACGCTGGGGGCGGCACTGGCTGGATGTGGCCCGCTATGCCGACTCCAACGGCTTCGAGCATGATTTCGACCGGCCCAACGCGTGGCGCTATCGCGATTACGTCATCCGGTCGTATAACCAGGACAAGCCCTACGATGTTTTTTTGCGCGAGCAGATCGCCGGCGATGAGATAGACCGGGTGACCACGGACAGCCTGATCGCCACCGGATTTCTGCGCTGCTATGCGAAGGTCGGATTTCGCGAAAAGGACAATCCGCAGTATCGCTACGAATACCTGGACGACATGATCGCTACGATCGGGCGAGGCGTGTTGGGGCTGACCATTCAGTGCGCGCGCTGCCACAACCACAAGTTCGACCCGATTTCCCAGAAGGACTACTACAGCCTGCAAGCCTCTCTGTTCGGGTACGTGGAAGTGGACGAGCCTCTTGTGCCGGCGGATGAAGCCGCCGCCTACCAGAAGCAAATGACGGAGATCGAGGGGCGCATCCGGCCGCTCAAGCAACGGATTCGCGAAATCGAGGAGCCGTACCGGCAGGCATTGCTGCCGGCCAAGTACAAGAAGTTTCCGGCCAACGTGCAGGAGGCCCTGGCCACCCCGGAAGACAAGCGCACACCCGGCCAGGTGCTGCTGGCCAACCAGATCATCCGCACCGTCTCGGTTTCGCCGGCCGAGATTGAGGCTGTGATGCAACCCGCCGACCGGGCGGAAAAGAAGCAGCTCGAGGAGCAGATTCGCGGCCTGGAACGGCAGCGCCCCAAACCGATCCCGATGGCCATGGCGGTGACCGATGGGGACTATCGCTTTGCACCCGACGGCCCGGGGGACGAGCCAGCGCCCGGCAAGGGCGTGAAGCACGAAGCGATCCAGGGCAGCTTTCTGTGGCACGGCCCGGGGCGCTACCAGGCGCCGCCTTCTTACTTTCTGTACCGCGGCGACCCCGAAAGCCGCGGCTCGCTGATGCAGCCGGGCTTCGTGAAAGTGATCACGTACGGCGATCCGCCGACGGCCATTCCGCCCGCGGACGGGCACACTTCCGGGCGGCGCCGGGCACTGGCCGAGTGGCTGACATCGTCCGAAAATCCGCTCACGGCGCGCGTGGAAGTCAACCGCATCTGGTATCACCACTTCGGACGCGGCCTGGTGGCCACGCTGGACAATTTCGGAAAGATGGGCGACAGGCCTTCACACCCGGAACTGCTGGACTGGCTGGCTCTGGAGTTCATGAAGCGCGGCTGGAGCATCAAGGAGATGCAGCGGCTGATCATGACCTCAGACGCGTACCGGCGCTCCTCGCAATTTGCGGATGCGGAGGATGCGGCCAAGGACCCCGAGGATGTGTACCTGTGGCGCTTCCGCATTCAGCGGCTGGATGCGGAAACCGCGCGTGACAACATTTTGTTTGTCTCGGGCGGCCTCAACCAGGAGATGTACGGACCGCCGGTGTTTCCGCCGCTCCAGCCCGAGATCCTGGCTTCAATGAACAAGGGGATCTGGCTGCGCGAGCCGGACGGCCCGGCGGTGTGGCGCAGGAGCGTCTACGTCTATCGCAAGCGCGGCCTTCCCTTCCCCTTCTTCGAGGTGTTCGACCTGCCGGACCAGAACCTGACTTGCAGCCGCCGCAATGTCTCTACCGTGCCGACGCAGGCGCTCACGTTGCTCAACGACGATTTCGTGCTGCAGCAGGCAAAACTGTTCGCCGACCGGCTGGCCGAAGCCGCGCCCGGCGATCCAAACAAACAAGTAGACCTGGCGTACGAGCTCGCGCTCAACCGCCGTCCGGCCGAGGCGGAGCGGCGGGCCGCGGCCAGTTTTCTGGCGGACCACCCGTTGGAGGGCCTGACGCACGTGCTGCTGAATCTGAACGAATTCCTGTACATGAGGTAACCGTGAAATACTTCCGTTCCAGGCGGGAATTCCTGTTCGAAGCGGGCGGCGGTCTGAGCGGGCTGGCGCTGGCTCAACTGCTCGCTCAGGATGGGCTGCTGGCCGCCGAAGGCGCCTGCGCCGCGAATCCCACCGGTCCCACGCCCTTCACTCCCAAGGCGCCGCACTTTCCGGCGCGCGCGAAAGCGGTGATCTCCCTGTTCATGAGCGGCGGCGTCAGTCACGTGGACACGTTCGACCCAAAACCGGCGCTGCACAAGTATGCCGGACAGCCGCTCACCGGCAAAGGGGAGATCATCGTGCGCCAGGGAAATCCCGGTCCGCTGATGCCCAGCCCCTTCACGTTTCAGAGGCACGGTGAGAACGGCATCGAGGTGTCGGAGATTTTTCCGCACCTGGCCGGCAAGGTCGATGAGCTTGCCATTCTGCGCTCGGTCTACGGCAAATCGAACGATCACGTGCAGGCCCACTACGAACTGGCCACCGGCGTGATCCGCATGGGATACCCGAGCGTGGGCTCCTGGGTGACCTACGGACTGGGATCGGAGAACCAGAACCTGCCGGCCTTCGTGGTGATCTACGACGCCCACGGGGGGCCCTTCGGCGGGCCCGCCAACTGGAGCGCGGGTTTCATGCCGGCGGCGTATCAAGGCACGGTGTTCCGCGCTTCGGATGTACCCATCGTGGATCTCAAGCCGCCGGCGTCGGTCACTCCGGCGGAACAGCGCGCGCGGCTGGACCTGTTGAACAAGCTGAACGAGATGGACGCGCGGAAGTATCCCGGCAACTCGGAGCTAGCGGCGCGGATCTCTTCGTACGAGCTGGCGTATCGCATGCAGGGCTGCGCCCCGGAGGCCGTGGACGTTAACCGGGAGAGCGCAGCCACGCGGAAGCTCTACGGCCTCGACAGTCCGATTACCGAACCGTTTGGGCGACAATGCCTGATGGCCCGGAGGCTGGTGGAGCGCGGCGTCCGGTTCGTGCAGTTGTACCACGGCGGGCTGGGGGATCAGAACACCGACACCTGGGACGCGCACACCAACGTGAAAGAGAACCATTCCCGGCACGCCGCCGAGTCCGACAAACCGATTGCCGCGCTACTGACCGATTTGAAGGCTCGAGGGCTGCTGGATACCACGCTGGTGGTCTGGCAGGGAGAATTCGGCCGCATGCCGATCTCGCAGCGCGGCGTGGGCCGGGATCACAACCCGGGCGCCATGTCCATCTGGATGGCCGGCGCACGCATCCAGGGCGGCCAGGTGATCGGGGCCAGCGACGAATTCGGGTACAAAGCCGAGCAGCAGCCCATCTCGATTCACGACCTGCACGCCACCATCCTGCACCTGCTGGGCATGGACCACACCAGGCTCACCTACTTCTTCCAAGGCCGGCAGATGCGGTTGACGGACGTGTACGGCGAGCTGATTCCGCAGATCACGAACGCCTGACGCGCGAGCGGCGGCCGCGGCTATCCCTGTTTGGGCGGCTCGAAGCTGAACATCCAATGGATGCCGAACTGGTCCTTGAGCATCCCGAAGCGGGCTCCCCAGAAGGCATCATGGAGCGGCATCACGATCGTCCCGCTCTCTCCGACCGCTGTGAACAGTTTTTCAATCTCCTCCAGACTTTCACATTCCAGCGCGATCGAGAAGTTGTTTCCCTGTTGGAAGGGCATGCCGGGCAGGGTGTCGGACGCCATCAAACAGACCGACCCCTTGGTCAGGCGCGCATGCAAAATCCGGTCCTTGGCTTCCTTGGCCTCTTTCGGAAGCGAGGCCGGACCTTCGGCGAAAGTCATAAGCTGCAATTCAGCCCCCAGGCACTTCCCGTAGAACTGCATGGCCTGGCGGCAGTTTCCGTCGAAGTTGAGATACGTAACGGCTCCTCGCATGAGATGCTCCTTTCCAGTAATCAAGCCTACGACGACCTAGCCGCCGGCGACGGCCCCCACCACCAGGAACGGCTCGTTGCCCGACGCGACCGCATCGGGCAGCGGCGCATCGGGGGATTCCAGGGACAGGTCCTGTTCGCAGGCGAAAAACCTCACGAACGGCCGGCGCTGCCCGGTGACCTGATCACGGAGGGTTCCGCGGAGCATCGGATAGCGGGCTTCCAGCGCGTCGAGGACCGCGCGCTGCGTGACCGGGCCTGCGATTTCGAGCCGCACCTCGCCTGTAACGCGCGCCAGGGTCCGCAGGTGCGCGGGCAGCACGACCCGGATCATGGCAGCGTCTGGACCTCGACAGAAAGCACGGCGGGAAGGTCCCGTACGATGGGCGCCCAAGTGTCGCCGGCATCGGCGGATGCGTAGACCTGACCGCCGGTGGTGCCGAAGTAGATGCCGCAGGAATCGAGCGAGTCCACGGCCATGGCGTCGCGCAACACGTTCACGTAGCAGTCGCTTTGCGGCAGGCCCTGGCTGAGCGGTTCCCATTCGTTGCCGCCCGTCCGGCTGCGGTACACACGGAGTTTTCCATCGGGCGGAAAATGTTCCGAGTCGCTCTTGATCGGGACAACATAGAGGGTCTCCGGCTCGTGCGCGTGCACGTCGATCACAAAGCCGAAATCGGTGGGCAGGTTCCCGCTGACTTCGCGCCAGGAATCGCCGGCATCGTCGCTGCGCATGACGTCCCAGTGCTTCTGCATAAACAAGACGTTCGGGCGCGAGCGGTGCATGGCGATGCGGTGAACGCAGTGGCCGACTTCGGCGTCCGGATCGGGGATGTATTGGGAACGCAGTCCTCGGTTGATGGGCCGCCAAGTGGTGCCACCATCGTCGCTGCGGAAGGCGCCAGCCGCCGAGATAGCGATATAGATGCGTGCCGGATCGTTCGGATCCAAGAGGACGGTGTGCAGGCACATGCCGCCGGCTCCAGGGTGCCAGCCGGGTCCCGTTTCATGACGGCGCAGTCCGGGAATTTCCGCCCAGGTTTGCCCACCGTCGGACGAGAGGAACAAGGCGGCGTCCTCCACCCCGGCGTAGACCGCATCGGGATCGGTGTGCGACGGTTCGAGATGCCAGACGCGCTTAAATTCCCAGGGGTGCGGGGTGTCGTCGTACCACTTGTGCGTGCCGGGAGTGCCGTCGTAGGCGAACTTGTTGCCCACTGGTTCCCACGTCTTGCCGCCGTCGTTGGATCGTTGAATCAACTGTCCGAACCAGCCGCTGGACTGCGAGGCATACAGGCGGTTCGGATCGGCAGGCGATCCCTTCACGTGGTAGATCTCCCAGCCCCCGAAGTGCGGCCCGCTGACTTCCCACTGTTCGCGCTTTCCATCCGACGTGAGGATGAACGCACCCTTGCGTGTGCCAACCAATACGCGTACCTTGCTCATTCACTCGCTCCTTGGTGATTTGTTGCCGTTCCCGAATCTGGGGATCAGGGGAGTTGGATCCCGCTGTTCCCACCGCCGCCGCACTTCCGAGTGCAGTTGGGCGCGATTCTTTTCCATCTGCTCGATGAGCGCGCAGGGCGCCTCTGTGTCCCCGTGCCGGGACCCCCAAATGAGCAACTCCAGAAGCAAGGGCGCGAGGTCGATGCCTTTTTTCGTCAGCCGGTAATTCAGCTTCCGGCCATCCGATTCCTCCACCTCAGCGGCGATGATTCCGGCCGCGGCCAGCTTCCGGAGGCGGTCCGCCAGGATGTTGGTGGCGATCCCTTCTCCGGCGCCCTGGAACTCCTTGAACGTGCGGTAGCCGCGAACCATCAAATCCCGAATGATCAACAGCGACCAGCGATCGCCGAAAATCTCGAGGGAGATACTCACCGGGCAGCCAGACCGGCGCCTCTTCGGCGTCCCAGGCACATGAGATACCTTATCAGGATCACTTGCAGATCACAAGTAAAATTTCGAGCCGCGTTGTATCAGCAGATACCGATGGCCGCGCAGCGTGTAGACTGGGCGGTATGCCGGCTGCACTCTCCCGCCGCCAATTCGCCCTGTCCTGCGCGGCCGTTCTCGGCGCCCGGAAAGGGCTGTCGTTTGCCACGCGCGAAGTTCACGTGGGGCTGGATCCGAACCTCGAAGTGGGGCTGATCCAGCCGGAGTTGCACGGGCAGTTCGCGGAGCACCTGGGCACGTGCATCTACGGCGGGCTGTGGGTGGGCAAGAATTCGCGCGTCCCCAACATCCGCGGATACCGCCAGGCCGCCATCGAGTACTTGCGCGGGCTGGTGCCCGTGCTGCGCTGGCCGGGCGGATGCTTCGCGGACGACTATCACTGGCGGGACGGTATCGGCCCGGCGGAGAAGCGCCCGCGGACGGTGAATTCGCACTGGGGCAACTACGTGGAGGACAACAGCTTCGGCACGCACGAGTTTGTGGAGTTGTGCCGCTTGATCGGCGCGGAGCCATACATCACCGGCAACGTGGGCTCAGGCACGCCGCAGGAACTCCGCGACTGGATGGAATACTGCAACTATCCGTCAGGGAGCAGCCTCTCCGACGAGCGGGCGCACAACGGCTCGGCGCAGCCTTTCGGCGTGAAGTATTGGGCGGTCGGCAACGAAAACTGGGGCTGCGGCGGGCAGATGACCCCGGAGGAGTACGCGCACGACTACCGGCGCTTCACCACCTACCTGCGGGGCTTCGGCGACACGAAGCCTTTCCTGATCGCCTGCGGGCCGAGCGGCAACGACACGCACTGGTCGCGGGGCTTTTTTGACTCCATGCGGCGGCTGAACCAGGTGAACGGCTTTGCCATGCACTACTATTCCCGCGGCCTGGACAACGCTACCCGCTTTACCGCCGAACACGTGCGGGAGCAACTGGGGAGCTTCGCCGCCATCGAAAAAGCCGTGGTGCAGCAGCGCGCCCTGATGGACGGATACGATCCCCAGCGCAAGATCGGCCTGCTGATCGACGAGTGGGGAGTGTGGGACCGTATTTCCCCGGAAGAGGAGAAGCGGTACGGCAGACTGTGGCAGCAGATCACCATGCGCAGCGCCGTGGCCGCGGCGCTGGGACTCAATCTGTTTCAGCGCCAGGCGGACAAGCTGGTGATGGGCAACCTCGCCCAGATGGTCAACGTGCTGCACGCCGTGCTGCTGACCGATGAGGAGCATTGCGTTCGCACGCCGACCTACTACGTGTTCGAGCAGATGAAGCCGCACCGCGGGAAGACGGAGATTCATACCGAAAACCCGGACAGCGCGTCTCCGGAGGGTCTTTCCATCTCAGCCTCGCGCAAGGAGAACGAACTCGTGATCACCTGCGTCAACCCACAGCTCGACCAGGCGCTGAAGGTCACCTGCCTGCTTGGGGCCGCGAAAGCAGCCGGCGCCCGGGGGCGCATTCTGCACGATCCGGATTTCAACGCCTGCAACACATTTGCCCGTCCCGACCGCGTGGTTCCGAAGGATCTTCCGGTGGAGGCCGGCGGGTCGCGCGTGGCGCTGGAGTTGCCGCCACTCTCGGTGGCGACCGCCACCGTGCGGCTGGAGTAGGCACGGCGGGGATTAAACCTGCGCCAGAATATTCGCGGAAACCCAGTAAGCCAGCGCCTGAATCGTCAGGGACGGATTCGCGCCGCCGGGATTGGGCAGCAGGCTGCCGTCGGCCAGGTAGAGATTGGGCACATCGTGCACCCGCCCGGTGCGGCCGGTGACGGAGGTAACGGGATCGTTGCCCATGCGGCAACTGCCCAACTGGTGGGTGGAGATGCCGGCCTCGGATTCCCGGCGAATGTGCGGCGGCACGACCCTGTGCGCGCCGGCCTCGCGCAGCAACTCCGCGCAACGGTCCACCATGAACTGCTCCACCTCCGCGTTGCGGGCGTGCTGGCGATAGGTGATGCGGCCGACCGGCACGCCGCGCGCGTCGCGGACTTCCGGATCCAGGTCCACGCGATTCTCCGCCCGCGGCAAGGTGTGGCAGGTGGCGTACAGCCAAAGCGAGCGCAGGAAGTAGCGCCGGTAGAATTCTTTGGGGGCGGCGCCATAGGGCACGGTGTCCGCCGGCAGATCGACCCTGTGGACGAAAGCCAGAGGCGGGCGCGTATGGTAGTTGCTGAGAATGCCGCCCAGGCAGCCGGGGCCTTCGCCGCGGAACTGGAATTCGTCCACAGCGAAGCAGACGCCGGGGCCGTTCTGATCGGTGACCACGCGGTCAAACAAACCGTAGGTGAATAGGCCGCCGTCGTTTTCGATGTTCCGCCCTACCTGGTCGTGTTGATTGCCGATACCCCGGGGGAAAAACCTGGATCGCGAGTTGAGCAGCAGACGGGGGGTCTCCACGGCGGAAGCGCAAACCACCACGACGCGGGCCGAGACTTTGTCCCACTCGTTTGATCCGGCCCGCTGACAGATGACGCCATCGGGACGTCCGTGAGCATCCACGGTAATCTCCCGCACGAAGGTTTGCGGCATGAGGCGGCAGAGCCCGGTGCGCAGAGCCTCCGGGATGACGCTCACCAGCGTGGACGACTTGGCGCCCACCTCGCAGCCGAAGCCGTTGCAGAAGGCGCACCGGACACAGGCGGCCCGCCCGCGATACGGTTGCGAGAGGATGGCCAAGGACGTGTGGAAGGGCTTCCAGCCGAGATGACGCGCGGCCGGCAGCAGCACCGCCGCCTCGGTGTTATCCGGCAGGGGCGGAAGGGGCAACGGCCGGCGCCGGACTGGGCCCCAGGGGTTGGCGTCGCCGCTCACTCCCAAGTCGTATTCGGCCCTCTCGTAGTAGGGCTCCAGTTCGTCGTAGCTCAGGGGCCAGTCCGCGAGATGCGCCCCCGCCACATCACCCAGCAACGAGCGCAGGCGGAAGGTCTGGGGACGGAACCGCCACGCCATGGCCCCGTAGTACACGGATCCGCCGCCCACGCACGCCGGAAGCGTAGCGTGCAGCGGTTCGCGCGGCCGAACGACCCGCGCCGGCTGGTTTTCCCCTGGGCGCACCGTGCGCACGTCGGTAGGATCCGGGCCGAAGGGCACATCGATCAAACCGGTGACCCAGGCGTCCCGCGTTTCGAGGTGGCCGAAGGTGGTGAGCCAGGGGCCGCGCTCAATGAGCGCCACCCGCCAGCCCGCCGCGGTCAGCTCCTTGGCGACAATGCCTCCGCCCGCGCCCGCCCCAACAATCACCGCATCCAGGCGCTCAGGGCTCATTGCTTCGTATCGAGGGGGTGCTTAGCCTTTTCGAAGAATTCGTTCTGGAGCCGGAGGCTGGTGTCGTCCGATTTCACGGCGCGGATGGCATTAGCCACGCCGTCCGACCAGGCCTTCATATCGAATTCGCCCAAGGCCTGGCTGGCGGCTGTCCCGTCGCCGGCGTAGTGCTCGGGGAACTTCGCGTACCACCAGATGCCGGTATACACGCCGGGCGGCAGATCGAGGCGATTCAGGTCGCGGCCGGACTCGGTTCCGGCGCGGTCCATGTGCACTAGGTCGGGGCGCGAGACCAGGGTGTGCGAGGTCTCGGATTCGCCCGCATGCCCGTCTGTTTTGGTCTTCATCGGAGGGCGTCCGGGCGGGTAGGGGCCGTGCGAATACACGTAGACCACATAGTCGTGGGGCGAGGCAAGCTGCGCCTGGGCGAAGAAGGGGAGCAGGTGGTTATTGCCTCCGTGGCCGTTGACGATCAGGATCTTCCTGCAGCCGTTGCGGGCCATTTCGTCGGTGGTTTCCTGCAACAGATCCAATTGCAGGCGCGCGCTGTAAGCGAGCGTGCCGGGCTCATGCCGCGCTTCGAAAATCTGTCCGAAATAGTAGGCCGGAAAGACCACGGCATACTCCTGTTGAGCGCCGTGTTCGGCGGCGTAGCGCACGTTGATCAGGTCCGTCCCCAGGGGCAGATGCGGCCCGTGCTTTTCCACGATGCCGAAGGGCAGCACACAGACGCCCCGGGACTGCTGGACGGCCTTGATGAAATCGCCCGCCGTCAACTCTTCCCACTTAATGGGAAGCGATTGAGCGGAGGCCAACGCGGAGGCGAGGACAACGAGAGGCAGCGAGCGGATGGGAAGCATGGCAGGTGACCCGGGCAAAAGTCATTCTACTACCTGCGGCCGGTGACTTCCCGAACCACTTTCAAGAACCTTTCCAGCACCGGGGAAAGATCGTCGCGGCGCCATGCCACCGCCAATTCGACCTTGGGGAACGCGCCTTGCAAAGGGCGATACACCAGGCCCTTGCGCCGCAGATTCTGCAAGGAAGACGGCACCAGCGCCACTCCCACGCCCGCTGCCACCAGGCTGACAATCGCCTGCATCTGCGCCTCCAGGGCGACGTGCGGGCTGAATCCCGCCTTGAGATACACACCCAAGAGCTGGTCGTACAGGCTGGGCGCCAGCTCCCGCGGAAACAGGATGAACTGGTCTTCGGAAAGGGCCCGCAGGGGGACGCGGCTGCGCTGGGCCAGCGCGTGCGACTCCGGCAGAGCCACCACCCAGGATTCTTTGGAAATGGTGCGGACGTGCAGATCGTGGTCGTCCACCGGCGGGCGCAGAAAGCTGACCTGAATGCGCCCGTTGCGCAGCCATTCCATCTGCTGAACGATGGGCAGCTCATGCAGCGTGAGGCGGACGTCGCGATAGCGTTCGCGGAACACGCGGATGATATCCGGGAAGACGCCGTAGAGCGCGGAGGTCACGAAACCCATGACGAGGCTGCCGGTGTCGCCGCGGGAGGCCAACTGGGCCGCGCGTGCCGCCTCGTGGGCGTGGGCCAGGGTGGAACGCGCGGGTTCCAGAAAGGCGGCTCCAGGCGCAGTCAGGCGCACGCGGCGCTTGGTGCGCTGCAACAGCGAAACCCCCAGTTCCTCCTCCAGGCGGCGAATCTGCTGGCTGAGGGCCGGCTGGGCGATGTGCAGGCGCTCGGCCGCCCGGCCGAAGTGCAGTTCTTCGGCGAGGGCCACGAAATAGCGCAGGTGCCGCAGTTCCATAGGGATTCGAAACCGACACTAATTAGTTTTACTTATCAATCTATCACAGTCATATATTGGACTCTTATGATTCGAGGACATACGATAGGTTCACAGGCACAAATCCGATGTGGATCGTTCGACTTGCGCTGCGGCGTCCCTACACCTTCGTCGTCATGGCGCTGGTCATCGTCATCCTGGGCGTGCTGGCTACGGTGCGCATGCCCACGGACATTTTCCCGGAAATCAACATCCCGGTAGCCAGCGTGATCTGGACCTACGGCGGGGTCTCGCCGGAGGAGATGGCGGAAGTGATCACTATCCGCTCGGAGCGCTCCTTCACCACCTCGGTGAACGACATCGAGCACATGGAGTCTCAGTCTCTGCCGGGCGTGGCGATCATCAAGATCTTTTTCCACCCGAACGCGAAGATCGAAGCCGCGGTGGCGCAGTTAGCCGCCTCCTCCCAGTCGGTGCTGCATTCGCTGCCGACCGGCATTACGCCTCCCGCCATCCTGCGCTACAACGCCTCGGCGGTGCCCATCCTGGAGCTGGGCATTTCCAGCGAGACCATGAGCGAGCAGGATGTCTACGACCAGGCCTACAACTTCATTCGCACCCAGTTAGCCACCGTGCAGGGGGCCAGCTTTCCCCTGCCCTACGGCGGCAAGCCGCGGCAGATCATGGTGGACATCGACCCCAAAAGGCTGTATGCCGAGGGGCTCTCCTCCAGCGACGTCATTAACGCCATCACCAATCAGAACCTGATTCTACCGTCGGGCACCGCCAAAATCGGCTCGCGCGAATACTGGGTGAATCTCAACAGCGCTCCCGAGACCGCAGCGGCCTTCAACGATCTGCCGATCAAGCAGAGCAACGGCACCACCATCTACATCCGGGACGTGGCGCACGTGCGGGACGGCTACGCGGTGCAGACCAACATCGTGCGGCATAACGGCATCCGCGGGTCACTGCTCACCGTGTTGAAGAACGGCGGCTCCTCCACCCTGGATATCGTCCACCGGATCAAGCAGATCCTGCCGCGCGTCCGGATGACGCTGCCGCCGCAACTGCACGTGCGGCTGCTGTTCGATCAATCCATCTTCGTGCAGGCAGCCATCAACGGCGTGCTGAAGGAAGCCGTGATCGCCGCGTTTCTGACCGGGATGATGATTCTGCTCTTCCTGGGAAGCTGGCGCAGCACCGTCATCGTCTGTATCTCCATTCCCCTCTCCATCCTGACCTCGCTGGCGGTTCTGAACCTGCTGCACGAAACCATCAACGTGATGACTCTAGGCGGTCTGGCGCTGGCGGTAGGCATCCTGGTGGACGACGCCACGGTGGAAATCGAAAACATCCATCGCAACCTGGGCATGGGCAAGCCCATCATCCGGGCGATTCTGGACGGCGCGCAACAGATCGCCGTGCCGGCCTTCGTTTCCACCATCTGCATCTGCATCGTCTTCGTGCCAGTGATCTTTCTGAGTGGCGCCGCCAAGTACCTGTTCACACCGCTGGCGCTGGCGGTGGTGCTGGCCATGATGGCCTCATATCTGCTCTCGCGCACGCTGGTCCCCACGATGGTGAAGTACCTGATCGCCGGGGAAGCGGGCCGCTACCGGGACGAAGATGCGCATGCCGGATCGGGATTCTTCTGGAGCATCCACAACGGATTCCAGGGCATGTTTGCGCGTCTGCGCGAGGCCTACCGCCGCTTGCTGTCCGCCGCCCTGGCACACCGCAAGTTCGTGGCGGCCAGCTTTTTCCTGCTGTGCGGGGCCTGCGCGGCGCTGATCCCATTTATCGGCACCGATTTCTTTCCTCAAGTGGACGCCGGCCAGATCCGCCTGCACGTGCGCGCCCCCGCCGGGACGCGCGTCGAAGAGACGGAGCAGTACTTCGCGCAGGTGGAGGAAGCCATCCGGCAGATCATTCCCCCCAACGAGCTGACCGATGTGCTGGACAATATCGGCCTGCCGTACAGCGGCATGAACATCGCCTTCAGCGACAGCGCCACCATTGGCGCATTCGACGGGGAGATTCTGCTCTCGCTGAATCCGGAGGGGCACGCCCCCACGCAGCATTACATCCGGGAATTGCGCAGCGGCCTGGGACGCCGGTTTCGCAACCTGGGGTTTTTCTTCCAGCCGGCCGACATCGTGGGACAGATTCTAAACTTCGGCCTTCCAGCTCCGATCGACGTGCAGGTGATCGGGCCGCTGGCCAACGCTCGCGCCAATTACGAGCTGGCCAAGCAGATTGAAGCCCGCGTCGCCCGGGTGCCGGGGGCGGTGGACGTGCATCTGCACCAGGTGGTGGATGTGCCGGAGATGCACTTTGACGTGGACCGCACGCGTGCCGACCAACTCGGGATGACCCAAAAGGACGTGGCCAACAGCCTGCTGATCTCGCTGAGTTCCAGCGCGCAGATTCTGCCCAACTACTGGATCAATCCGAAGAACCAGGTGGACTACCCGGTGGCGGTGCAAACGCCGCAATACTGGGTGGATTCCACCGACTCGCTGCTGAGCACGCCGTTGAGAGCCGGAGCCACGCACGGCACCCAATTGCTGACCAATGTGGCCCGCATGCAGCGGGGAAACACGTCTTCGGTGGTCAACCACTACAACGTGCAGCCGCTGTACGACGTGTACGCCAACGTGCAGGACCGCGACCTGGGCACCGTGGCGGCGCAGGTGGAGAAAGTGGTCAACAGCTTTCGCGGCAAGCTGCCCAGAGGCAGTTTCTTCGAGATCCGCGGGCAGGTCGCCACCATGCACGATTCGTTCGTCGGGCTGGGATTCGGCATGTTCTTCGCCATCCTGCTGGTTTACTTCGTCATGGTGGTGAACTTCCAATCCTGGCTGGACCCGTTCATTATTCTGATGGCCCTGCCGGGGGCCCTTTCGGGAATCCTGCTGATGCTGTTCCTGTCGCAAACCACCATCAACGTCCCTTCGCTGATGGGCGCCATCATGAGCATCGGGGTGGCCACGGCGAACAGCATTTTGCTGGTGAATTTCGCCAACGACCTGCGGCGGGCCGGAGAGGATGCCGTTACGGCGGCGCTCGAAGCCGGATATACCCGTCTGCGTCCGGTGATCATGACGGCCCTGGCCATGATCGTGGGCATGGTGCCCATGGCGCTGGGCATGGGGGAGGGCGGCGAGCAGAACGCACCGCTGGGCCGCGCGGTGATCGGCGGGCTGCTGCTGGCCACGGTCGCCACCCTGTTCTTCGTCCCGGTGGTCTACAGCGTCCTGCGGAAGAAGGCTCCTATAGACTACTCGGAAGAGGCACTGGAGTCGTATGATGAGTGAGGAGTTGATTTGGAGATAACGGAACGGAGCCTCGGCGAGGCGCGCCAGAAAGGCGCGCGGCCGCGACCGCGCGCCGGTCTGAAGGGGCTGGTGGTTTTTTTCGCGATCCTCGCCGTGCTGGTGGCGACCGCGATTGTTGCAGGGCTGGTTCCCCGGTTGTCGCGCGAGCGAGCCTTGCTGGCGGCTTCGGAAAGCGCGGCTTCCCGTCCGCCGGCGGTCAACGTGGCCGCGGTCCGCACGGCCCCGACTCAGGTGCAACTGGAGTTGCCGGGCGACCTGCAGGCTCTGATCGATGCAGGCATCTTTGCCCGGGCAGACGGCTACGTGGCCAGGCGCCTGGTAGACTACGGCTACCGAGTCAAGAAGGGCCAACTTCTGGCGGAGATTACCACCCCGGAACTGGACGAGCAGATCCGCCAGGCGCATGCCACCCTGGCGCAGTCGCAGTCGAGCCTGCGGGACCTCCAGGCCAACCTCACCCTGGCGCAGGCCAACCTGAAGCTCGCACAGGTGACCTATAATCGCTGGAAACACCTGACGGACAAGGGGGTCTTTTCACACCAGGACACCGACGAAAAGGAGGCTGCGCTGGAGGTGCGTCAAGCGGAAGTGCAGTCGGCTCAGGCCAGGATCGCCGCCGCCCAGGATACGATTCGCGCCAACGAAGCCAGCCTGCGGCGCCTGGAAGAGCTCAAAGCCTTCGATCAGGTGACGGCGCCCTTCGATGGCGTGATCACGGTCCGGAACATCGATGTAGGGGCCTTGATCAACGCCGGGAACGGCGGACCCGCGCGGGAGATGTTCCACATCGCGCAGATCGACCCCCTGCGTATCTTCGTCAACGTGCCGCAGGCGAACCTGGCGGACGTTCACGTGGGCCAGAGCGCGGAACTGCGCGTGCAGGAAATGCCCGGCCAGGTCTTCCCTGCCCGTGTCACCAACGTCTCCAATGCCCTGGACCCGGCTTCCCGCGCCATGCTGACGGTCCTGGAGGTGCCCAACCCGAAAGGCATCCTGCTGCCCGGGATGTACGCGCAGGTGAGGTTCACCAGTGTCCGGTCCAGCCCGGGGCTGCGCGTCCCCGGCGACGCTCTGATCCTGGGCCGGCAGGGCCCGCGTGTGGCGGTGGTGGATCCGGAAAGCCGCATCCATCTTCGCCCCATCCACATCGCCCGCGACTACGGCCCGGAACTGGAAGTGAGCGGCGAACTGAACCCTGGCGATCTAGTGGTGGTGAATCCCGGCGACGCGGTGCGCGAAGGAGCCCGCGTCGAGGTACACAAGCGGTAAACCGCGGCGCTCAGGCCTTTATGCGGTATTTCTCTACCGCGTTTTCATCCAGAGTGACTCCGAGGCCCGGCTTCTGCGGCAGCCTGTAGTAGCCGGCTTCCATGGTGAACGGTTCCACCATGAAATCGTCTTCCAGGCAATGGGTCACCGCGATGGTGTACTCGATGCCGGGATATGCCGCCGACTGGTGCGCCTGGAATACCTGGGAGATGCCGCTCTCGATGCCGTACTCCACCCACAGCGGGATGCCGGTCACTTCGGCCATCAGCGCGCGCTGGGCCATGGTCTTGCCCAGCGGACCGCCAATCACGAAGGCCTGGAGCAGCCCTTCCTGGACAAAGACCATGGGCTCCGCGCCCATGTGATCGGCCAGCAGCAGCGGAGACTTGCCCTTCATGGCCCGGAAACCCTCGACGTCGCGGTAACGGATGGGAGACTCGGCGGCGAAATAGTTATGATGCTCCGCCAGTTTTTGAATGAAGTGCATGGCGCGGCCCGGGGACTCCCAGGAGGAGTTTGCATCGGCCCACACGCGGAAGTCAGGCGGCACCACCTCGCAGATGGCGGCGGCCTGTTCGAGGGGGTCCTGATAGGGGCGCGCCTTCACCTTGTGCACGCGGTAGCCGAGGCTGGCGCCCAGTTTGGCCTCGGAAGCCATCAGCTTGGGCGGGAAGCAGTGGCTCCACCAGGTCTGGATGATGCGCGGGCGGGGAGCGGGCGAGAGCAGCCGGCAGATGGGCATCCCCGTGGCTTGGCCCAGCACGTCGTAGACGGCCATGAGGGCGCCCTGGATGCTGTCGTCCTGGAGGAATTCCCAGGGGGAGCGGCCGATCATGCGTTTCAGAATGGTCTCGATCTGCCGCGCGCCCACCAGCGCCTCGCCGATGCCCGCGAGCCCTTCGTCGGTTTGCAGGCGAACGAATACGGGATCGTAGTCGGTCTGGAACCTGCCCTGGAGCTTGTAGCTTTCGATAAAGGCATCGCGGACCCGCTCGGCGAACGGCACGCGCGTGGGCATGATTTCATAGCGGGTGAACCGCATGTTCCGGACGGAGGCGGGCGCCGCGCGCAGCGCCTGGACGAGAGGGCCTCCGGCCACGAGGCCGGCGAAGGAATGCAAGAGTTCCCGGCGGGAGAGAGTCGACCGCATGGCGCCGATCTTATCACGGTGTTAGGCTGAAAGAACGACGCTCGGCCGATGCCCCGCCCGGAAGCCGTTCTCTTCGATTTTGACGGTGTGTTGCTGGACAGCGAACCCGTGCACTTCATTTGCTGGTCGGAAGTGCTGACTCCCTTCGGCGTGAAGCTGGATTGGGCCACCTATGCAGCCGAGTGCATCGGGGTCGCGGACCGCGTCATGATGGACATTTTCGCCCGCGCGGCCGATCCCCCGGCGGATGCGGAGAAGCTCTGGGCGCAATATCCCCGGAAGCAGGAGTGCTTCCGGAAGCGCATGGCCGAAGCCCCGCCTTTTGCGGATGGGCTTGCGGACCTGATGCGATCGCTCGCCGGGGACTACCGCCTGGCGGTGGTATCTTCAAGCGCGCGCGGCGAAGTGGAGCCCATGCTCGTGCGCGCCGGGATTTACGAACTGCTTGGCACGGTGGTGTGCGGAGAAGATGTGGCCCGCCACAAGCCGGCGCCAGAGCCTTACCTGTTAGCCGCCGCGCGGCTGGGCGTGACCTCGGCGCTGGTGGTGGAGGACTCCGAGGCCGGCATGGCAAGCGGGCGCGCCGCCGGTTTCGAAGTGCTGCGGATTCCAAACCCTGCCGAGACCGCTTCGCTCGTGCGGTCCCGCCTAGCGCGATGGTGATAATCTGATCTTGAATTCGCGATCGCTTCAGGGAGACATACATCATGAGATGGAAGCGCAGAGACTGGCTGGCCGGCGTTAGCGGTGTGGCGGCAGCGGCACTTGGCACGGGCTGTTCCCGCCCGGCCTCTAAAGAGGCGGAAAGCCGGCCGGCCGGCGCCCAGCCGGGCCTGCCCCTCGAGCAATACGAGCCGAAGAGCATGCTGCACGCGGCGGAGAGCAAGGTTCCGCGCGCGCGGTTCCCGGTGATCGACATTCACACGCACCTCACCTTTGTCAATCCCAAGGACCAGAAGGTGAAGCACAACGGCAGCGTGGAGGAGATCCTGGCGGTCATGGACCGCAAGAACATCCGGACCCTGGTGGACCTGACCGGGGGGTGCGGCGACGGGCTGAAGGAAACCGTGGCTCACTGGCAGACGCCCCACCCGGACCGCTTTCTGGTCTTCACGGAGCCCTGGTGGAGCAGAGCCTCCGAGCCGAACTACGCGCAGTTTCAGGCGGAAGAGATTCAGAAGGCCCACCAGGCCGGCGCCAAGGGGATCAAAGTGCTCAAAACCCTGGGCCTGTATCTGCGGGACGGCGGGCCAGAGGGCAAACTGGTGAAGGTGGACGACCCGAGGTTCGACCCCATGTGGGAAGCCGCCGCAGCCTTGAACATGCCGGTGGCCATTCACACCTCCGACCCGGAAGCCTTCTTCCTACCCATCGACCGGTACAACGAGCGCTACGAGGAACTCCACGCGCATCCCGACTGGTCCTTCTACGGCAAGGATTTTCCCAGCAACCGCGAGTTACAGGAGGCGCGCGCGCGGGTGATCGGCCGCCACCCCAAGACCCAGTTCATCGCGCTGCACGTAGCCGACGCCGAGGATTTGCGCTACGTTTCGGAACTCATGGACAAGTATCCGAACATGAGCGTGGAGATCGGCGCGCGCATCGGGGAGTTAGGCCGCCAGCCGCGCGCCGCGCGCAAGTTCTTCGACAAGTACCAGGACCGGATTCTGTTCGGCACGGATGCCGTGCCGCACGGCGACGCGTATCCACAACAGGTCTACGGCGACCTGCTGTATGAGATCTACTACCGCTTCCTGGAGACCGAGGACGAATACTTCGACTACGCTCCGGCGCGCATCCCACCGCAGGGCCGCTGGCGGATCTATGGCCTGGGACTGGCGGAAGGGATTTTGAAGAAGGTCTATCACGGCAACGCCGCGCGCCTGCTGGGCATCAAGGTGTAGCGAGGCTCGCAGGCACAGACACTTGCCGTAAGCGGGGCCGCGGCTGGATCTCGCCCGCCAGGGGGGCCGCGTAGCCCAGGAATTCGGGCATGACGTCGTGGCCGCTTGGGTGAACCCACCCGAGGGGCAGCCGGCGTTCGGCATTCGCCACCTTTTCGAGCGGCGCCAGGCCGGTCGCCGCCCGGTAAGACTCGCCGGGCTCCCGTACCAGGGTGACCATCACATCGGTGAATCCGGCCACGGCGGCGCGCACCGCTTCCCGGCCGCACATCAGCGCTTCCTGGTAGTCGGTCTCCGAAAGGAAGGCCATGCTGGAGCGCCCCAACAAGCCCGGCTTTTCGCTGCGCGCACGCAGTTTCAGGCGCTTGTTGATGAGTTGCGCCAGCACATGGGCCAGGTTGCCGGTCAGGCGATGCTGGAAACCGTCCGCCGCCACCATGTCGGCCCCAAAAGGCTCGCCCTTGTCGTCCGTCTGGCCTTCGCAGACCGCGATCACGGCCTGCCCCAGGCGCCGGTAGACCGCATCCACGTCAGCCAGAAACTGCTCCGCGCTGATGGGGTGCTCGGGCACATAAATCAGGTGCGGCGCGTCCTCGGCCTCCTGGCGGGCCAGTGCAGTGGCCGCCACCAGCCAGCCCGCGTTCCGGCCCATCACTTCCACCACGGTCACACGGGCAGGCAGTTCCCGGATATCCGCGCCGATATCGCGGAGCGCGCAGGCGATAAAGCGCGCCGCCGAGCCGTAGCCCGGGCAGTGATCCGTCTCCGCCAGGTCATTGTCGATGGTCTTGGGGATGCCGATCACCCGCAGCTCATATCCGGTTTCCGCGGCCAGGCGCGCCATGCGCAGAGCCGTGTCCATCGAATCGTTGCCGCCGTTGTAGAAGAAATAGCGCACGTTGTGCGCGCGAAACACGGCCAGAATGCGCTCAAAGTCGGCGGAGGTCACCTTGCGGCGGCAGGAGCCCAGCGCCGAGCCGGGCGTGCGTGCAATGCGCGCCACCAACTCCGCATCCTGCTGGTCCAGATCCAGGAAATCGTCCGCGAGCACGCCCACGATTCCGTGCCTGGCGCCGTAGAGGGCCGTGATCTCCGGGCACCGCCGCCGTTCCTCGATGACGCCGGCCAGGCTGGCATTGATCACCTGAGTGGGGCCGCCGCCGTGCGCCACCACGGCCGCGCCGGAAAGCGTTTGACTCATCTCTGCTTAATCCTCATAGATGCGCACGCCGGCCACCACGCGGTTGATGATTCCCGCCGGGCTGGGGCGGTCCGGATCGAGCCCCAGCCGGAGGCTAAGGTAATAGGCCAGCAGTTGTCCGAACACGATTTCCGCCGGAGTCCGCAGTTCGTCCGCCAGCGCAGAAGCCTCGGTAGAGATCAGTTCGTCAAACACTGCACACCCGATCTCCGCCGGAGCTAATGCTACCAGGCGTCCCAACCCCTTGGCCCGCAACTCCGACACCAGGTCGAGTTCGTAGCGCCGGCGGCGCGGATCGGAAGACACGAAGCAGAGCACCAGGGTGTCCGGTTCCAGGAAACTCATGGGGCCGTGCCGCAAGCCGAGGAAGGTTTCGGCCATGGCGGCCACCCGTCCGGCGGTCATCTCCAGGATCTTCAGGCGCGCCTCCCGCGCGGCGCCGAATAGCGGCCAGGAGGCCAGCGCTACAGCGCGCCGGGGCGGCTTTTCCGCCAGCGCCCGCGCAGCCTGCTCCAGCCGCGGCAACGCTTCGGCGACCGCGCGGCTCATGGCAGGAACGGCCGCCTCCGTTTCGTCCCGGCGCGCCAGGGTCAACCCCGCCAGCACCAGGTTGGAGAACGAACTGGTCATGGCCAGGCTCCGGTCGTTGGTGCGCGCATCCAGCACAATGGCCTCGACCCCCGCGGCTTGCGCCAGTTTGCCTTCCGCATTGCACGTCACGGCGAGATGCCGCACTCCGGGCAGCGCCTGGCGGATCTTGTTCACCACCGCCATGCTTTCCGGGCTGTCCCCGGACCGGGCGAAGGAAACCACCAGTCCGCGGTCATGCAGGTACTGGCGAAAGTCCAGGAAAAGCTCCGTGGAGGCGACCGCACGGGCGCCCGGCCACGCGGCTTCCACGGCTTGCGCCGCGTACGCGGAGGTCCCCGCGCCGGTGAGTATCACTGGCCCGGGGGACGAGAGCGGAGGGCGCACACGCACCCGCCGTACCGTGTCCGGCCATATCTCAGGCTGCTGCCAGATCTCGGCGTGCGTGCACTGTCCCGCCGCCTGGACATGAGAATCTGCCATCACTCCTCAGGATAGCAATGCGTCCAGCCGCGCACTACCATAAAATAGATTCAGACCCACGAGGCCAATATGCGTCATCTAACATTTCTTTCCCTTTTTGTGTGGTTGCTCGCCGCGGCCGGGTGCCGGCAGGCGCAGCAGACGCAGGCGCCAGCGCCTTCCGGCAGCGGCCGGCTGCAGGCCCGCATCTGGAACTCCGGCTTCTCAGATGCCCACGACACTTACAACGCCATCTCCCCCGCCAGCGACGGCAAGATTTACTACGTCCTGTCTTCAGAAAAGTACGACGTCGCGGCTCAGATGTTTTCGTTCGACCCGGCCACGCAGAAAATCACGCATTTGGGCGATCTCACCGAAGCGTGCGGGGAGAAAGGGAGGAAGGTCGTTTCGCAGGGCAAATCGCACGTCAACTTCGTCGAGCACAACGGCAAACTGTACTTTGCCACGCACATCGGCTACTACAGCATCATTGACGGCATGGAGAAGCCGGGGATTCCGCCTGCCGGCTACCAGCCTTATCCCGGCGGCCACTTCCTGTCGTATGACATGCGCACCGGGCAGTTCGAAAACCTGGTCACGGCGCCTTTCCACCAAGGCATCATCACCATGACCATGGACCCGCAGCGCGGCCGCCTGTACGCCATCACGTGGCCCAGCGGATACTTCCTGCGCTATGACCTGGCCGCCAAGGAACTGAAGAACCTCGGCCTGATCTCGAAGCAAGGCGAGGACGGCAAGGGGCCCACGTACCGCACGCTGTGCCGGTCGCTGGTGGTGAATCCCGAGGATGGTTCCGTGTACTTCAGCAACGGGGACGGCGATATTCTGCGCTACCGCCTGGACCGGGATGCCATCGAGACCGTACCGGGAGAAGACTTACGCAAAGACTACTTCGGCCAGTATGATCCCACCTCGCCCGGCCATATGGGCTACAACTGGCGGCAGGCGTTCTGGTACGCGCCGGAGCGCAGGATCTACGCCGTCCACGGCAACTCCGGGTATCTGTTCCGCTTCGACCCGGCAGCACCCCGGGTGGAGGTGCTGGACCGCATCACTTCGGAACCCTCCAAACGCAGCGGGATGTTCGATGAATTCAGCTACGGCTATCTGGGCTTTACGCTGGGTCCCGACCGCCGCACCATTTACTACCTCACCGGAGGACCGATTTACGTGGATGGCAAGCGCGTGGCTGGAAAAAGCTCCACCGCCAAGGGCGAGGCGAAAGGGCTGGAGGATCTGCACCTGGTCACGTGGGATATCCCCGGCGGCGTCTATCGCGATCACGGGGCCATCTTTTTCGCCAATGGGGACCGCCCGGCTTACGTCAACTCCATCGCCACCGGCAGGGATGGCAGCGTGTACTGCCTGTCGCGCGTAACGGAGAACGGACGAACGCGCACAGACCTGATCAGCATTCCACCGGTATTGTAGATCTGTCATGGGGAACCCGACCGTGAAACACATTTCCTGGCTTTTCATATTCCTCCTAGCCCCGCATTGCCTGGACGCCCAGCAGCACTGGTGGGAACAGGAACCGCTTCGCATCCTGGACCTGGGCACTTCGTTCGGCCAGATCACGTACGAACCGGCTGCCAAACTGGCCGCCGAGAAAGCCGCACAGTTCTATAACGCCGAGCACCTGGACATCATGAACATGCCGGCCGGCCTGGATGACCAGGGATTCTTTTTCCGGTCCAAGGTGGCCGGGCGCCAGAACGAGGATTTCCTGGGCGCGTATGTTCCGGAAGCCCACAGGCGCGGCATCCGGGTGATGATCTACTTCAACGTTCACTGGTACCACAAGAAGTTCGGAGAGCAGCACCCGGACTGGCGGCAGGTGCGCGAGGACGGCCGCCCCATTGACGACGTCTACTCGACCGGCACGAGCTTTTGTATCAACGGCCCGTGGCGCGAGTGGGTCTTCCAGGTGCTCCGCGACCTGTGTGCCTATCCCATCGACGGCATCTTCTACGACGGCCCGATCTTTTTCCCGGACACCTGCTACTGCCGCTACTGCCGCGAGAAATACCGGAAGCTGTACGGCGGCGAGATGCCCTCCAAGAAGGTGCATCGCGGCGAGGCGTTCCAAAAGCTGCTGGAGTTTCAGGTCCGCAGCATGAACGACTTTTTGCGGGACTCGCGGCAGGTGATCAAATCCATCAACCCGGAGATCGCCTTTTACATGAACGGCGGCGTGCGCGGCGGCAATTGGGCCACCGCGCGCCTCAACCGGCGGTTGATTGGTGAGCAGGATATCCTCGGCAGTGAAGGCGGGTTCCTAGGCGGCGACCTGACGCGTATTCCCGTCTGGAAGCCCGGCGTCACCGCGCGCTTGCTCGAAACCCAGGCGGGCGGCAAGCCACGGGTGATTTTTTCCGCCTCCAGCCAGAAGCCGTGGGCCTTTTCCGTGCTGCCCGCGGCGGAACTGCGCCTGCTCTACGCCGGCACTATCGCCAACGCCGCTAGCGTCTGGTTCGGCATGTCGCCTTCGGAGTTCGTGCTCCCGGAGATGCGCGCCATCGCGGAGATGAATCGCTTCCTGGCGGAGCACAAGCAATACTACGAAGGCACCCGGTCGGAAGCTACCGCTGCGGTGGTCTGGTCGGATACGACCGCCAACTTCTACCAGGGCTCCGACGCCATCCTGATGGATGCCCAGCACGTGGCCGCGCAAAGCCGCGTGGGCGATCTGGAAGCCGCCTTTAGCGGCATCACGGACGCCATCTGGCGCGCACAGACTCCCTTCGACGTTCTGGACGATACCAGCCTGGAGCAGGAGAACCTGGGCCGCTACAAAGCCATCTTCCTGCCCAACGTCGCCTGCATGAGCACAAGGTCAGCGGAGCGCCTGCGCGAGTATGTGCGCAACGGCGGAAGCCTGTTCGCCACCTTCGAGACCTCCCTATATGACGAAACGGGCACGCGTAGGCAAGATTTCTCGCTGGCCGATGTGCTGGGGGCGCACGCCACCCGGGAGATGGCCGGGCCCATGCGGTGGGACTACATGCGCCCGCAGTCGCACGGCGGGCTGCTCCAGGGACTGGAACATGAACTCCTCCCGGCCACGATCTACCACGTCCGCGTCCGCCCTGATGGTTCCGATACACTGATCCAGTTTGCGCAACCTCTGGGCGGCCGCTACGACGGAATTCCCGCAGCATCGAGCGATCCGGCCCTGCTGGCGCACCGCTATGGCAAAGGAGAGGTCATCTACGCCCCGGGGGATCTGGGCGCCACCATCTCTGAGTTCCACCTGGCCGAACATCTGGGAATCGTCCGCAATGCGCTCGCGCGCCAGGCGCCCTCTGCCGTGCGGATCGAAGGCGCGCCGTCCTCGCTCGAAGTCGTCCTCCGCTCGCAGCAAAACGGCAGCCGCCTGCTGTTGCACCTGATCAATTCCACCGGGGAGATGACCCGCCCGATCCAGCGGGTGGTTCCGCTCGAAAACCTGCACATCTCCCTGCGTACCACCCGGCCGGTGAAGAGGATCCACACCCTGATGGCGCCCGGCGAGCTCAAAGCGCAGGCCGCCCCGGGCGAAGTGCGATTCGTGGTGCCGAGGCTCCAGGAGTACGAAGTCGTGGTAATCGAACGCTGACCGCGCAGGCTTAACTCGCGGGGAAGCGGTAGAGCCGGTGCGCGGTCCGGCCCAGGATCCATTCTTTGTCTTCGGCACTGAAGAAGGGGATGAGTTCCTTCATGATCAGCAGTTCGAAGAAATTCGCCCACACCAGGCGCCGCGGGCCAAACCGGTCGTAGAGCCGCCGCAGAAACGGCCAGACGTCGCGAAACGGCGGCTGCTTGGTTTTGGACGGGTTGTGCAGCGATGTCCTCACGTAGACGTTGGGGTACTTCGCCAGGTCCAGCAACGGTCCGAATCCGTCCTCATCGGGCGCCGTGATATCGATCATGGCCATGTGATCGATCACCACGTTGACGCCGGGGAAGCGGCGCGCCATGTCGCCCACCTGCCCGACCTGGTGCGGCGCCAGGAAAATATTGAAGACCGCCCCGAGTTCCCCGGCCTTCTTCCAGAGAGGATAGCAAACCGGGTCGTTCAACCACACCACTTCGCGATTGTAAATCGGGCTGAGCCGGAGACCTACCAGCCCGTCCTCCCGGATCAGGCGCTCCAGCCTCCCGGCATTTTCCGGGTCGGAGGGCGAGTACAGCCGGTGGCCCACCAGCAGCCCGATAGCAGCGAATTTGCCGGGATATTTCTTCACGCAGTAGCTGGGGTACGAATTGTCCCGGCCGTAGTAGCACACATGGGAAATCACCACGTGATCCACGCGCCAGGTGTGCATCTCCGAGAGCAGATACTCCGCGGAGTAGTCGTAGTCTGGCAGGTTGTTGGGGCACACGGCCAGCCGCGGCTGGATGGGAAAGCGCGGATCGTGCACCGTCCATGCGTGCTCCGCGCCGTTCACCACAGGGGCGCGCCCCGCCGCGCCCACAGCGTTTTGGGCAAGCATGCCGGAGGCGCTGGAAAGCAGGATCTCGCGTCGGGTCATTCCGCAATCATATATCCGCTTCGGCCGTACGGACTCTACTTCCCGTAGTCAGCCTCCAGGCGAAGCGTCTCTCCGGGCGCCAGACGCCTGACCGGCGACCACAACCCGAAGATGACCCGCGCATCGCCCTTGGCCGTCCAACTCACGAGTGTCCGTTCCACCTGCGCCTGTGGAAAGCGGTTCCACCATCCCGCCACCCTCCACTCGCCAGCAGGGCGCTGGCCGTCCTGCCAGGTTTCCGATCCGGTTGGCGGTTGATCCGGCTGGATCAGCTTCCGGTCAGCGGCACTGCCATCCTGCCGCTGGAAGGACACCGCAGCCGCGTCGATATTCCCCGGATCCCATTCCACCCGCGATTGCAGCGCCGCTTCCAGGGCCGCATCCCCGCGGTTTTCGAGCACGGTCTCGGTGTGCACTCCGCCGGCGCGAAGCTCGATTCGCCGTTGCAGCACCAGGCCATTGGCAGTCCGCCCGGCCAGCGTGACCTGGTCTTTCGCCGGCGTGCCTTCCACACTCCATTCCGCAGTCCAGGCGCGGGCGTGGTAGTCCGGGTAGACAAACGCGGCCAAGCCGCCCTGGTCGGGATAGTCCCGCTCTCCCGGGTCCACACGCCGCAGCGCGTCCCGCCCCGTCTTGCGGTCGATCATGCGGATCACGCGGCCGCTCAATTCCGGCGCCACGTCCACCCGCCAGGCATCGCTTTCCAGGGTGACCAGCCGGTAGGATTTCATGCGCGCCGCGAACTCCTCTTCGTCGGCGTGCAGCTCCCGCCCCTCGTGGATGCTGGTAATCCCAAAGCCGCGGACGCGATCCAGAAACTTCCGAAAACGCTCCGTGAGACCGGCCAAATCGGCCGGCGCGTAAGCCTCTCCACGCACGGCAAAGCGTTTGGCCCGGAGCAGTTCCAGGTAGTCGATGGAGAGGCGCGCCTTCTCTACCCGCCGGCGCACGGCATCGTCACCGGCGGCTGTTTCGGCCCGCCGGAACAACGCCCGCGCCTCGCGCAGGAACTCGTCCGAATAGTCCGGAACCGGGTTGATCCAGATGTGCATTCCCCGGCCTTCCGGCGGGAACCGCACCTGCCGCTCGAGCAGCTCGAAGTACGCGCGCATGGCCGGCGCCGCGTGCCCATAGACGCCGTCCAGGAACTCGTCCACCGCCTGCTTCACATCCGTTCGCGTGTCCCACAACTGCCGCGCCATCACGTACGAGCGCAGTTCCGCAGCCTCGCCCCCGCCGCCCCGCGGGTAGGCGCCTTCCAGAAACACGCCCACCACGCCGTGATGCCGGTACATCGGCAGGTCCGCCGCCAGTTCGTCGAAATCCGGAAACGGCGACAGGTAATGCGAAAAGTTCGTGTTGTAATGCCAAATGTAGAGCTGGCTGGTGATCTTCGACCAGGCTTCCAGGTTGCGCATGAAATAGGCGCTGCGCGGGCACTTTTCATAGGGATGCGCGTCGCACACGCCGATGGGGCACAGGCGGATGCGGACGTTGGGCCGCGGACGCACGTGCAGCGGGGGATTTTCGGTGTACCAATAGGCCAGCGTATCGATCAGTTTGTCCGGATACTGCTTCCCGACCTCCGCGGCCAGCGCATTGACGAAGCGCAGCAACGGTCCGGAATGCTGGCCGCCTTCTTCCTGCTCCACGCGGCGGCAGTTGTCGCACTCGCACCAGCCCTCCCAATCGTTCTGCGAAACCGAATAGATCGTCGCCTCCGGGTGCTGCCGGATCCACTCCAGTACGTTGGCAACGGCCACCCGCAGCAGTTCCGGGTTGGTGAGGCAGAGCTGCGCGCGGTCCGTGCGGCGCTTGCCGTCGATCAGTGAGAAGTACTCCGGATGATCGCGGAAATACTTCTCGGGTGGAATCATCTGGTAGAAGGAGTGTACGAACGGGTAGTATTGCAGCTTGCCGCCGGTGGATTCGTCCAGGTGCTGGAAATTGCCGTTGGTCCGGTTGCGCGCGGCCCAATCCTTGTCCAGCGCCTCCGTGAAATACGGCTCGCGATATTCAAACGCCGGCTTCTGGATTTCGTCCAGCGGCCCTACCGTGATGGTCCGCTGTTTCGGGATCCGGCTCACTTCCGGCGTGAACCACCGGCATCCCAGCTTGTCCAGCAGCGTGTAGACGCCGTACATGGTGCCGCGCTGCCGCCCGCCGGCGATCACCAGGTTCTCTCCGGCGGTCTTCAGCGCAAAGCCTTCGGGCCCGAGGGTGTCGAGGGGAATCCGCACTCCGGCGCGCTCGAGCGCCCGGCTGTTGCCTACGAGCACCAGGGGCCCGCGCGGGCTTTGATCGCCGCTCACCACGGGCAGGCGCGCCCCGGACATTTCTTCCACGTAGCGCTGCAGTTCCGCCGCCCCACGCCGTTCCGAGGGCGAGGCATCCCGCCCGACCACGATCGAATACGAGGACTTTCCGCCTTCCACCAGGCGGATCTGCCCGAACGCCGCAGCGCCCGCGAGCGCCGCCACCGAAACTCCGCGCCACAACGTCATGTCAACTCCGCGTGCCAATGGCGATCACCGCGATCGCCGCGATCATCACCGCGTTCCCCGCGGCGAGGTAGCGGTACGCCGCCGCTCCCGCGCCGCGCCATTCCCCGGTGGCCATGCCCCATAGGTTCGCCACCAGCACGATCACTGTCATGAACAGGGGCCAGCCCAGCACTTCGCCCAGCGATCCCAGGCGCGTCGCCCCCAAGCCGTAAAAGAACATGCCGAACATCCACAGAAAGCCCATCAGCACGGTGCGCGCGATACCACCGCCGGTCAGCCCTTTCCAGGAACGGTTCTTCCGCAACAGGTAGACGCAGTATCCAGCGTTGAGAAAGAATCCGGACGAGATGGCCACGGCCAGGATGGCGATCGAGGCGTTGGCTGGATTCGCGCCCATGCGTGCCGCTTCGGCCGAGATGGGGCTGCCGAAGGCCAGGCTGAAATTCATCATCGGAGAGGTGACCCCAGAAGCAATACAAATGGCCAGTCCGCGCGCCAGGCGGCCGCTCTTCTGCTGCCCCAGGGCCGCTTCTTTAAGCGCGCCCGCGCGCGAGCACAGCACCACGCCCACGATCACGATCGCCAGGCCCAGGCCCACCAGCGCCCCGCGCCGGGTCCAGACCTGCTCGGGATGCAGCACCACCAGCGGCACCAGCGCCCCGACTGCGGCTGTCAGGGAGATGATCACCGCGAATCCCAAGGCGGTGCCCACCCTGGCTACGCCCAGCCCGAACAGCACCGAGCCAATGCCCCAGCCCGCGCCGAACAGCGCCGCCAGAGCCAGCGGGGCAAAACCCACGTGCGCATACACGGTCAGCGGCTGGGGAACCACGCCCGCGACCAGCAGCCAGGGGAACACCACCATGCCCGCGATGGAATATAGCAGCCAGCTCATTTCCCACGGCCAGCCGCGCAGAAACTTCTGCGGGATGGTGAAACTGCCCTGCATCGCGCCGCCGGCGAGGATGAGCAGCAGACCCGCCCACAACCCATTCATAGGCGCCATTGTATGTCCTCGCGCCGCTCAGCGAGTCTCAATCGCGATTACGCTGACAGGGGCGTCCGGAGCCGCGGCGGGCCCATCGATGGCCAGTTCGTCTCCGTGCTGCCGGAAAGGGAGCGGTTGTGCTCCGGCCAGCAGCCGCACCGCGCGCACCCGTTCACGGGCGGCCGGAATCTCGAGCTTGCCGCCAGCCGGCCAATCGAAAACGTGCAGGTAGATCGTTTTTCCCTTGGCCGTGGTCCTGCCGAAGGGGAGAGCCTGCCAAGGCCCGTAAGTGCTGCCGTAGATCGATTCGCCATTAACCCTGAGCCACTTGCCGATCGCGAGCAGCCGCTCCTCGAACTCCGGCTGAATGTTTCCGTCGGGCCGCGGTCCGACGTTCAGCAGAAGATTCCCGCCTTTGCTGGCCACCTCTACCAGCGTGCGGATTAGCGTGGCGGCGCTCTTGAAGTTCCGGTCGTTCTGGTTGTACGCCCAGGTTCCGTTGATCGTCATGCAGGTTTCCCAGGGGCGGAACTCTTCCGGCCTGGGCACGCCCGCGGGCAGCGCCTCCCGCGCGACAGGCTCCGTCCCGCTGATGCGCACTCCCTGCACCGGAATGCGCGCCGGCACGAACTGTTCGGGGGTCTCGTAGTCTGCCTCGAGGCCGATGCGGTTGTTCACCAGCGTGGCCGGCGACATCTCATGAATGAGTTTCAGGAAGCGGTAGCCATCGTACTTTTCCTGATGGCTCAAGCCGTCGAACCACAGGATCGCCACGGGGCCGTACCGCCCCAGGAGCTCGCGGACTTGCAGTTCCATGTAATCCAGGTAGAGCGGCCACTCGGGCCGTGTGGGCTCGCCCTCCCAATTTTCCGACGCGGGTTTGCGCGTGTCCCGATATCCCGGATGATGCATGTCCGGCGGGGAATAATAAAACCCCAACGGAATGTTCGCCCGGCGGCAGGCCTCCGCCAACTGGGCCGCAATGTCCTTCTTGTAGGGCGTACTGGTGATCTTGTAGTCCGTGAAGGCCGAGTCGAACATGCAAAAGCCGTCGTGATGCTTGCTGGTGAATACCATGTAGCGCTGCCCGGCCGCCTTCGCCAGCCGCACGAGCGCGTCCGCATCGAAGCGCACGGGGTTGAAGCGCGAGGGCAGCAGACGATACTCGCTTTCGCTGATGGGAAACCGCGCGGAAGGCCGCATGATGGGCCAGGAGGCTTCGACGCTGGCCAGCGAATAAGGCCCCCAATGAATGAACATGCCGAACTTGGCCTCGCGAAACCAGGCCAGGCGGTCCTGGTCGGCAGCGGTGCACGCCAGCCTGAAACAGAGGGTGGCGCCAAGGGCCAGAAGCAGACTCCTGTGCCGCATAGCGACTGCGTGTATAGTAGCACTTGAGTGCGGACTCATGAAAACTTCCCGACGCCGTTTTCTGGCCGCGGCTGCGGCCGTGACCGGCGCGCCCCTGCCCGCGGCCGCGCCCGACGCTCCGCCTGACGGATTCGCTCTCGCCCGCAAGCACGCGATCCGGCGCTTGCTTCCCACTCCGAACTTTTTCGAAAGCATGCTGCTCGGCAACGGAGATATCGGCGTCTCGGTGATCGTGCGGCCCGATGCTCTGGGCCTGCATATCGGCAAGGAAGACGCCTGGGACATCCGTGTCAGCGAGGACCACTGGCAGCACGTCCTGCCGTTTCCCGAGCTGCTGGACATGTGGAAGAGGGCGGGCGAGGAAGCCCGGCGTCGCGGCCGGCCTGATATGATTTTTCTCGAGAGCGAAATCGACTTCCTGCGAGAGTACACCGAAAAGGTTACCTCTTCGTACCGGAAACCCTGGCCGCGTCCCTGGCCTTGCGGCACCGTCTGGATCCATTGGGATGCGCGCAAGTTGCGGATTGTGCGTCAGACCCTGGACCCTTCCAACGGACTCTACCGGCTGGAGCTGGAACAGGATGATCTGCGCGGAGCGCATCGCCGGCTGAGCCTTTACTGCTTCGTGCATGCGAACGCCGGCCACCTCTGCGTGTGGAGCGACGGTCCCGCGCCCATTGCCTCTGTCGCCTACTACGCGCATTTCAGCAAGGAAGCCCCGCTGCCGCCGCCGCGGCTGGAAGCCGGCAGCGCATCCGGCGCCGATTTCGGCTGGCGCCAGCACTTCCCGGCCCGTCCGGACGCGCAGCCTTCCCCGAAGGATCGCGAAGTAGCCCTGTGGGCTCACGTGCACGGATCCTTCGCGGTCTCCACCGAGGACCGGCGCGTGTTTCTTCAGGCTACCCGGGAGCTCCAGCCCCTGCGCCTGGACCTGGCCCTCTACACCACACGCGACCATCCGGACCCCACCGCGCATGCTCGCGACGAAGTCCGGCGCCGGACCACCCTCGACGCAGGCAAGCTTCAGGGCGAAAGTGAAACCTGGTGGCGCACTTTCTGGTCCCGCTCCGCGGTGGCTTTGGAGGACCAGGATCTGGAACGCCTCTGGTATCACAACCAGTACTGGCTGGCCTGCTGCCTGCGCGAAGGCAAGATCTCCCCCGGGCTGTTCGGCAACTGGAGCACCGGCCAGATCGGCACGGCCTGGCATGGCGACTATCACATGAACTACAACACCCAGCAGGTCTTCTGGGGCGTGTTCTCGAGCAACCATGCCGACCAGCATCTGCCCTACGTGGACCTGGTGGAAAGCCTGCTTCCCATGGCCGAGGCTTTCGCCCGCGAGAAATTCGGCGAGCCGGGCGCATTCTTCCCGCACTCCGCTTATCCGGCGCCGAGCCAGGTGGTGCCCTATCCCGCCCCGCCCTGGGGTTATGAAGTCTGCGAGACTCCCTGGGTGGTCCAAAGCTTGTGGTGGCATTACCTGTACACCCTCGACCGCGGCTTGCTGAAGCGCGTCTATCCCCCGCTGCGCGCCGCGGCGCGCTTCCTGGCCGCTTACGTCACCCTAGGCGGCGACGGCAAGTATCACATCATCCCTTCGGTTTCGCCGGAAAACTGGGGCTTCACCGTAGATTTCTGCCTGAACCGCGATTGCATCATGGACCTGGCGCTAACCGAGTTCGTCCTCGACGCCGTGATCGAAGCCTCGCGCCTGCTCGACACCGACGCCGGTGAGCGCGAAACCTGGACACACTTGCGGGCGAACCTCGCGCCATATCCGGTGGTCCAGGGTCCTTATGGCGAGGTCTGGACGGACGTGGCCGACGGCCCGGCCGAGCACGTCTATAATGTGCCGGTCACCCTCGCGCCCGTCTTTCCCGGCGAGCAGGTTGGCCTCGGCCGCGGCGAGGAGCGACTGGAACTCGCCCGCCGCACCGCCCGGACGGTTCGCCTGGAAGGCGGCAACGACGTGGTCTACCAGCCCCTCATTCGCGCCCGTTTGGGGATGTTGGACCTCGCCTGGTTCAAGCAGGAAGTGCGCTACTGCGAGTTGCCCAACGGCATCGTCAACGACCGCGTGCGCCAGATTGATGGCCGCTACCGCGACTCCACCGACTACGACTTTATGATGCGTATGGGTGTCTGGACCGAGAACCTTTCGCTCCCCGCGGTGGTCAACGAGTGCCTCTTGCAGAGCTACACCGGCACACTCCGCCTGTTCCCGAATACGCAGAACCTGGGACCGGCGCGTTTCGCCGGCCTACGCAGTGTGGGGGCGTTCCTGGTGACCGCCGCGTGGGATGGCCACGCCATCGTCTCTCCGGTGACGCTGTTTAGCGAGAAGGGAGGCCCTGCGCGGCTGCACAAGCCCTGGCCCAAGGTTCGGGTTCTGGAAGGTAACAATCCCGTGCCGGTCACAAGCAGTGGGGACATCGTAGAATTCGAGACCCAACCGGGCCGCCGCTACCAGATTTTGGGGCAGTAGCCCCCAAGCCAAGGCAGTTGCAACGCCGCCCTTCCTCGCCGCACCATGCAATCAGGAGGAACACGATGGCTACTTCCGTCTGGGCACCCGACGCGCAGTCGGTAATCAATGCCGCCAAATCATCCGGTGCGCATCCGTCCCCCGAGGACTGGCGCGACCAGTGGATTTACTTCCTCATGGTGGATCGCTTCCACAACCCCGCGGCGCCTCCGGTTCACGCGCCGTTCGATGACCCGGATTTCTACGGCTTCCAGGGAGGCAAGTTCTCCGGCGTGCAACAGCAGTTGACCTATATCCGCCAACTGGGCGCCGGCGCCATCTGGCTCAGCCCGGTGCTGAGGAATTTTCCATTCGACCCCAGCACCTACCACGGCTATGGCATCCACGACTTCCTGCATGCCGAACCGCGGTTCGCTGACGATCCCGCCCGGGCCGATGAGGAACTCCGCGCGCTGGTGGACGCGGCGCACGCGCAGGGCCTCTACGTCATCCTGGATATCGTCCTCAACCACACCGGCAATGCGTTTGCCTATCAGTGCGACCCCGGCGACGTCTTCTGCCAAATCCGGCAGGGCGCCGAATCCAGCTATCATGGCATGCCGCAACCGGTGCTCTGGCGCGATGAAACCGGCGCTGCCCGCCCGGACTTCACCGTCATCGAAGCCATCCCCAACGCGCCGCGCAATGCCCTGGTCTGGCCCGCAGAGCTTCAACAGAACCGCTTTTTCCGGCGTCAGGGAGATCCCCAGGGCGGCGGCGACGATACCATCGGCGATTTCAGCGTCCTCAAACAGATGCTTACCGCCGACCCGGATCTCCAGCGCGTGCTCATTCGCGCCTACCAGTATGTAATCGCCCGCTTCGACATCGATGGTTTCCGCATTGACACACTGCGTTATCTCAAGGGCGATCTGCCGCGTCTGTTCGGCAACGCCATGCGGGAATTCGCCCTCAGCATCGGGAAGAAGAACTTCTTCACGTTCGGGGAGGTCTTTGACGCGCAGGCCGAAGACGACATCGCCCGGTTCATCGGCCGCAACACCGGCGATGCCAGCGAGCTGGTGGGCGTGGATGCGGCCCTGGACTATCCCTTGTACAACTCCCTCAAGCCCATCGCCAAGGGGTTCGCCCCGCCCTCTGCCGTCACTACCATGTACAACCACCGGAAGCAGGTGGAGCGCAACGTGCTCAGCTCCCACGGGGATGCCACGCGCTACTTCGTGACTTTCCTCGACAATCACGACGTGAAAGAACGGCTGCGCTACGTGGATCCGAACGACCCACACCACTATGACGATCAGGTGACGCTGGCGCTCGGCTGCCTGTTCTCCCTGCCGGGCATCCCCTGCCTCTACTACGGCACCGAGCAGGGCCTGCATGGCCGGGGCAGCGATCCCGCCGTGCGCGAAGCCCTCTGGGGTGGACCCGGTTTCGATCCGCAAAACCCCTTCTACCAAGCCATACACAACATCGCCGGGGTGCGTGCCCGCCGGCCTGCCCTGCGGTATGGCCGCTTCTACTTCCGGCCGGTCTCAGGCGACGGCCAGACCTTCGGCATCTCCCCGTTCTCGCCCGGCGTACTGGCATTCTCACGCATACTGAACGACGAGGAAGTGCTGGTGGTAGCCAATACAAGCACGGACCAGGGCCAGTCACTCGAGGTGATCGTGGACGGGCAGATGAGTGTTCCGGGCGCTTCCTGGCAGGCGCTATATAGCAACAAGCTGCTGCCTGCCCAGCCCAGCCCAGTGCGGCAGACCGGCCCGGTCACGGTTTACGAAATCGATGGTTCCGTCGGCAGCGGTCCCCTGCGGACCCTCCGGGTCTCGCTCCAGCCGCTGGAGGTCCAAATCCTGGCCGCATGAAGCGGCAAAAAAATTTCCGCATAAAACTTGACAAACAGATCTGAAATTCGTATAGTGGGATCAATACAGACAGCATCCCTGGCGATGAGACCCCTCCCATCGCCAGCCCTCTGAGTGCAAGCCCCGGGAACCCAGCCCGGGGCTTTCTCTTTTAGAGCAGGCCCTTTCGCCGCTCCTGTTTGCCGATCGGCTAAAGTAGAACAGGAAACTACCTCGGGAGATACCGGTATGCATCGGCGTTCGCTTTTGTGCCTCACGGCGGCTGTGCCGCAACTCCGCGCAGCGTTCGCGGCTTCCAGCAACTGGCAGCAGCTTTTCAATGGAAAGGATCTCACCGGCTGGCAGCACGTGGGCAAAGGATCCATGGTGGTCGAAGATGGCCTGATTCGCACGCAGGGCGGCATGGGACTCCTGTGGTGGACCGGAGGCAAGGCCGGTGACTGCATGATCCGTGTCGTGTTCCGCATGCGCGATCACAACGACAACTCCGGAGTCTTCATTCGGATTCCGATCGAGCCGCGCGAGGAATGGATGCCGGTGCACTACGGCTACGAAGTCCAGATCGATAACGAGCCGGAGAAGTCCAACGAGACGGACTACCATGCCACCGGCACGCTCTACTCGCTCACCAAGGCCATGGCCCGGCCCGGAAAACCCGGCCCGGAATGGAACACCATGGAGATCACGCTGGACGGGCCGCGCACCATAGTCTTTGTCAACGGTGTCAAAGTGACGGACTACACCGAGGGGCAACCGGTCGGACCGCGAAAATTCAGCTTTGAGCCATTCCGCGGACCCCGCCCGAGCCAGGGCTACATGGGTCTGCAAAACCACGGCGAGCACGACGTGGTGTTCTTCAAAGAAGTCGCGCTGAAGAAGCTGCGCTGAGGGTCTCCGATCGCCATGCTGCTGGCGGAGGTGGTCGCAACTTCCCGGCGCGTCGCGGAGACCTCCCGGCGCCTGGAAAAAGCCGGCCTGCTGGCCGCGTTGTTGCAGCGGCTCGATCCCGACGAGGTTGAGACCGCCGTGGCGTTCCTCAGCGGATCGACCCGCCAGGGACGGCTCGGCGTGGGCTACGCTTCGCTGCGGGATGCCGCCGCACCGCCGGCCGCGGACGCCAGCCTGGAAATCCGCGAGGTGGATCGTAGGTTGAGTGAGCTCGCCGCGGCGGCTGGGCCGGGCTCGGAAAGGCAGAAGCGCGACCTGCTGCACGCGCTGCTGGCCCGCGCCACCCAGCCCGAACAGGAGTTTCTTGCCGGCCTGCTGCTCGGCGAAATCCGCCAGGGGGCTCTCGAGGGCTTGATGTTGGAAGCGGTCGCCAAGGCGTCCGGCGCCGCTGCGGACCAAGTCCGGCGCGCCGTCATGCTGGCGGGCGACATCGCCGGCGTCGCCCGCGCGCTGGCTGAGTCCGGCCCGGCCGGGCTTGCCCGCTTCCAGATCGAGCTGTTCCGGCCCGTACAGCCCATGCTGGCGCAGACCGCCGATGACGTGGATGCCGCGCTCGACGGTCTCGGCGAAGCCGCTTTGGAGTTCAAGTTCGACGGCGCGCGCGTCCAGGTTCACCGCGCCGCCGGGGAGGTTCGCGTGTTTTCGCGCAGCCTGAATGACGTGACTCGCGCCGTGCCGGAGCTTGTCGAGACCGTACAGGCGCTGCCCGGCCGGGATCTTATTCTTGACGGCGAGGCCCTCAGTTTGACGCCGGAAGGCCGCCCACAGCCTTTTCAGGTCACTGCGCGGCGATTCGGCCGCAAGCTCGATCTGGACCGCATGCGCCAGGAACTGCCGCTGACAACGTTCTGGTTTGACCTGCTGTACCTGGACGGGCAATCTCTCATGGACGAAGCGCACGCGCGCCGCTTTGCGGCGCTGGAGGAACTGGCGCCGCCGGCCGCCCTGGTGCCATACATGGTGACCGCGGACCACGGTCGTGCGGCTGAGTTTCTGCGCCAGGCGCTCGAGGCCGGCCACGAAGGCATCATGGCTAAAGCCCCGGGCGCCTCCTATGCCGCGGGCTCCCGCGGCCAAAGCTGGGTGAAGATCAAGAAAGCCCATACGCTCGACCTGGTGATCCTGGCAGCGGAATGGGGACACGGAAGGCGCCGCGGCTGGCTCAGCAACCTGCACCTGGGCGCCCGCGACACCGAAAAAGGCGGCTTTGCCATGCTGGGGAAGACCTTCAAAGGTCTCACCGATGAGATGCTGGCCTGGCAAACCGCCCGCTTGCTCGAAAGCGAGATCGCCCGCGACGCCTACACCGTCTACGTGGAGCCCAAGCTGCTGGTGGAGATAGCCTTCAGTGAACTGCAGATCAGCCACCGCTATCCGAGCGGGCTGGCGCTGCGTTTTGCGCGGGTGAAGCGCTTTCGGCCGGACAAGCCGCCCGCCGAAGCAGACACCCTGCAAACCGTCCGCAGGCTCGCGGGATTAGCCGCCGGGCACATCGAGTAGACTGGATCTTTCATGGCTCGGACTAAACTCCCGGCGCGGCCCGCTCCGCCGCGCACGAGCTATCCGGCCCGTGTGTACGCCGGCCTCGCCTTGGCCGCCGCGCTGGCACTCGGGGGTAGTGCCTCGTTCTTTGAGTCCGAAAGCCTCTATCAGCGCCAGTATCGCGACCCATACCTGATCGCGCAGCAGTTCCCGCGCCTGGAAGGCGTGCGCACAGCCGTCCCGGAAAGCGCGGTGATGGGCTACCTGACGGACACGTCTCCCGGCAGCACCGTGTTTGAAGCCATGTACGGTTCGGCGCGCTACGTGCTGGCGCCGCGGCTAGTGCGCCTGGACACCAACGCCGCCTGGGTGCTGGGAAACTTCACGCGGCCCGCCGATTTCGCCGCCCTCGCCCGGCGCAATGGACTCCGCCTGGAACGCGACTTCGGCAACGGCGTGCTGTTGTTCCGCAAGGAAGGAACCCGGTGATCGCCGCCCTGTGGCTGCTTCCGGCGCTGGCGCTCGGCTGCCTGATGGTGCTCTGCTTCAGCGGGCTGCGGGAACGCCTTCCTAAGCCCGAGGCCGCCCTGCTCCTCTTCGGCGCCGGAAGCGCCACCGGCATCGGCGCGGCTTCCTGCCTGTTTTTCGTCTGCCGCCTGCTTCTGCCGGGGAGCGTTCTGTTGCCCCTGCTCCTGGAACTCGCGGCCGTCGCCGCATTGGGCGTGCTGTACGTGCGCCGCCCGCGAGCCACGCGGGCAAGTGATTCCACCCTAGCGTTCCCCCTGAACCTGGCACTCGCCCTGGCCTTGCCCGCCGCCGTGCTGGCGGCCACCTGCATCATGGCCGGCACCTGGGAAGCGAACCCGCATGGCGATTGGGACGCCTGGTCGATCTGGAACCTGCGCGCACGGTACCTGGCCGCGAACAGCGACGCCGCGCGCCGCGCCTGGTCGCCGGACTTGGTTAGCACGCACCCAGAGTATCCCTTGCTCACCTCCGCGTTCGTGGCGCGATGTTGGGCCTATTGCGGGTCGGACGACCCCGCGGCGCCGATTGCGGTGTCCTACGTCTTCCTGCTGGCACTGGTATCGGCCGGAGCCGGCGGGGTTGGCCTGCTGCGCTCGCGCCCGCTGGGGCTGTTGTTCGGTCTCCTGCTGGCCGGCACGCCCGTGCTGTTGCACGCGGTCCCGGCGCAGTATGCGGATGTGCCCCTGGCCTGCTATTTCCTGGCCGCCCTTTTGCTGGCCCTGCTCGAAGAGCCGCTGTTCGCCGGGGTCTGCGCCGGGTTGGCCGCCTGGACGAAGGACGAAGGGTCGCTCTTCCTGCTGGTCTTTGTGGCAGCCTCTGCCGTGTGGCGGCTCAGGGCCCTGCCGCGTGTGCTTCTGGGAGCCGCACCCGGGGCGGTGCTGGCCCTTTCCTTCAAGCTGCTGATCGCGGCCGGCACCCCATCGCTGGCCGGCCGTGCTGCCGGCACACTGGCGCCGAAACTCTTGGCCGCAAGCCGTTATGTCCAGGTACTGAAAGCCTTCGCCGCCAGCCTGCTGGACACCAGCTTCCTGTTGCTCTACCTGGCGCTGGCGGTGGTGGCCGCCTCCCTGCGCTTCGATCAGGAGCGGCGGCGCGATGCAGTCCTCGCGGTCAGCGTCGGCGGCGTCATGTTGGCCGCCTATTTCTCTTTCTATATCGTGACCCCGTACGATCTGGCCTGGCACCTGGCCACTTCTCTGAACCGCCTGATCGTGCAGTTGTGGCCGTTGCTCCTGCTGGCCGTGTTCGCGGCCCTGCGCACACCGGAATCTTACGCCGTGGTGACGCGGAAGAGGAAGTGAGCCCCTACGACGCAGTCATGGCCTGCGGATCCCAGTAGCAGACGCGCTTTTCGAAGTAGCTGACGTTGGCGAGCAGCGCCGGCCCGGCCGCCCGGAAGCCGAAGACGGCATCCTCCACCGGGCGCTTGCGGGAGCGCACCGCCTGGTAAAACACCCGGTGATGCTCCAGGTGGGCGTCGTAGCCGTGCGGCGGATTGTAGGTGTCGTCCTTCTCCGGGCGCATGCCGTCGGCCGAAGGCCGCACCGGTGGATACTTGGCGCGGTATTCCCGCAGAAATTCCTCCTGCACCTTCTTGGGAAACGTGCCGATGGTGTAGCCCGGCTCGGTTTCGGGCGGAACCGTGGAGAGCGTCACGCCGGACATGCTGGTCGTCATCACGCCCTCGCTGCCCACGAAGCGGAAGCCGAACTGCTCGCGCGCCACTCCGCTCTTCAAATTCACGCGCAGCGCCAGCGTGAAGTCCGGGTGGGTGTCGGACTTGGGATAGTCCAGCATGGCCAGCATGACGTCCGGCACATCCCGGCCGTCGTGCCAGTAGCGCAAGCCCCCGGTGGCGAACACTCGCGCCGGCCCCAACGAACGCGTGGAAAAATGCAGTCCGGAGAGCAGGTGCACGAATAGATCGCCCGCCACGCCGGTGCCGTAGTCCTGGTAGTTGCGCCAGCGGAAGAGGCGGACCGGCTCGAAGGGCCGCTTCGGAGCGCTGCCCAGGAACCGGTCCCAGTCAATGTTCGCGGGCGAGGCATCCGGGGGGATCGAATATTGCCACGCGCCAATCGCGGTGTTGCGGTCGAGCCAGGCTTCCACCATGTTCAGCGTGCCGATAGCGCCCGCCTGGAGCAATTCCCGGGCCTTCTGATAGACCAGGGATGTGACGTACTGGCTGCCCACCTGGAAGATGCGCCCGCTGCGCTCCTGCGCGTCCACGACGCCCTTCCCTTCCGCCACCATGCGCACCATGGGTTTCTCGCAGTACACGTCTTTGCCGGCGTTCAGGGCATCGATGGAGATGCGCGAGTGCCAGTGGTCCGGCGTGGCGATGATGACCGCATCCACATCCTTGCGGGCCAGAATCTCGCGGTAGTCCCGGGTGGTGAACAGGCCGTTGCCGTATACCTCCCTGGCGCGCGCGCAGCGCGAGTCATAGATATCGCACACGGCCACCAGTTCGACGCCGGGAATCGACGTGGCGTAGCGCGTGTCTCCCATGCCCATACCGCCAAACCCGATGGTGGCGATGTGGATTCTGTCGTTGGCGGAAACGCTGGCGGATTGGCTCATGGCAAGCTCCGGTACGCATCCATTGTGCCACTATTGTAAGCGGAGGCGGAGGGCGTTTCCGTTACGCTCTCCACGCCGGGCGGGTTAGTTTCCGATCTCCTGTGGGACGCGCGCTACCCCTACCAGCCGCGCTGCGCGGCAACTATGCGCGAGATGGTCACGACCTCCGGATTCACCAACTGGCGGTAATCCTTGAGGCTGATATGGATCAAGTCGCGGTGGGTGCCGGCGTTGAAGCCGATCTTCTCATCCGCCAGCAGGCTGCTATCCACGTGCACCGGCATGCCGTAGAGGTTGCCGAACGGCGGCATGGCTCCCAATTCACAGTCCGGGAAGAGTTGACTGAGTTCTTTCTCCGTGGCCAGGCGTGCATGCGAGAAGCCCAGCAGCGCGCGCAATTCTTGAAAATCGACTACCTTGCTGGCGGGCAGCACCACCATGTGATAGCCGTTCTCCGTCAGGAATACCACCGTCTTGGCGATCTCCTGCGGCGGAAGATGTTCGGCGCTGGCAACTTCCCGCGCCGTGTAAGCCAGTGGGTGAACGGTATGGGTGTAGGCCACGCCGTGTTGGTCCAAAAAGTCTTCCAACTTCTTTAAGACCGCCATACGAACCTCCACTTCCGCCACAATTGTACCCCCCTGCATCGGGCTGGGCGACCGGGTTCCGAGAAGCGTATGATGAGAAAGCAATCATGGACGGCAACGGATTCAACCGCAGGCAGTTCCTGGGCGCCACGTCGCTGGCCGCCTGGGAGAGTGGGCGCGTTCTGGGCGCCAACGACCGGATTGGAATCGGGATCATCGGCTGCGGCCGGCGCGGGCTGCTCAAGGAGGTCTTGCAGTTCGAGAAGGAAACCAACGTCCAGGTTCTGGCCGTTTGCGACACCTGGCGGCCGCAGCGTGATGCCGCTGTCGCCGCGGTTCGGGAAGCCTCCGGCGCGGCCCCGGAGCAGTATGTGCACTATCAGGATCTGCTAGCCGACCGCCACATCGACGCCGTGGTCATCGGCACCCCCGACCATCAGCACTGCACCATGCTCACGGCAGCCGCCCGCGCGGGCAAGGACGCCTACGTCGAGAAGCCCCTGGCGATGGACATGAAGGAACTCATCGAGGCGGTGGACGCGGTCAAGAAGCACGACCGCGTCGTACAATGCGGCACGCAGATCCGCAGCCTGCCGGCGTCGGTGGCCGCACGGGCGTTTGTGACCTCCGGCGGCCTGGGCAAGATCCTTAAGGTCGAGCAGGTGCGCAACAGCTACAAGCCCTACTGGCACGGCTACGGAGAACGCAAAGTGGAAGAAGCCGACGTAGACTGGAAGGCCTTCCTCATGCACCGCAAATACCGACCCTTCCAGGCGGACCAGTACGCCGCCTGGTATGGCTACCGGGAATTCTCGCGCGGGCCGCAGACCAACCTGGCGGTTCACTTCATCGACCTGGCGCACTACATCACCGGCGCGCAGTTTCCCAAGCGTGCCGTGGCCATCGGCGGCATCTATCGCTGGAAAGACCAGCGTACCGTGCCGGATTCCGTGGAACTCACTCTGGAGTACCCCGACAACGGCGGCTTTCTGGTGCGCTACACCACCGTGTTCGGCACCAACGCCGGCAACTACCTGAAGTTCTTTGGCACTCGCGGCGTGATCGACGCCACCCGCTGGCGCTGGGAGGAGCCTTTTGTGCTCACCGGGGAGGGCTCCGGCGAGCCTGACCGCATCGAACCCGGCGCGCGGATTCCGCCCATGGAAAGCACGCCCCACATGAAGAACTTTCTGGAGTGCCTGCGCACGCGCCGGGCGCCCAACGCTCCCATCGAGGCAGGTTACGCCCACTCGGTGGCCACCATCCTGGTGGACGAAGCCCTGGTGCGGGGCACCCGCATGGTCTACGACCCCGCCAAGCGGGCAGTCCACCCCGGCTAGCCGCGGCCGGCTATCTGGCCGAAGTGCGGACCGTCTCTTCGAACCGCCGGCGCTCGCGCGTCTTGGCGGCGGGGTCGATGATTGCCTCAGCGTCCTGACGCGCGTCGAAGGCGATCTCCATGAAGCCGATATGCATCTCGTCCCAACTCTGGTCGCCCCACGTCACGGTCTTGGCCGGGTCCGGGTTGAACGGGTTGTTGGGAGAATTGTCGAAGACGGCCACGGATCGAATGGTGGTCCCGGCCGGCAGCCGCTTGGGATCTTTCAGGAAATAGGTGGTCTGCCAGTTGAAGCTGTAGTGCGGCACGTTCAGCAGGGTCTCGTCATGCCCATCCGGAAACTGCGCGGTGATCCGCATGGCTTTCCCGCGCAGGTGCATGTGCGGCTGCAGCGAAATCAGCGTCACAGGTTTGCCGAAGGTAATCTCCGCCGTCGAGGAGAAGGCCGGGGCCCCAGGCGGAATGCGAATGCCCATATCCTGCGTCTGCGTCGAAAGCACCCGCTCGCGCGGCGCCTCACGCGCGAAATACAGGCCCAGCTCGGAATCGTCGGTCTGCTCGTGCCCGTTGGCCGTGAAGTGCATTTCCAGCACGATGTCCGACCCGGCGCGGATCAGCTTGGCCTGGCCTTCGCGCCAGGGAATGGGGCGGTAGCCGGGCTCATAGCCGATCAGCAGTTCGCGCCGTTCGAAGACCCCCTCCTGCGGGCGGCCGATCCGGCGTTGTGCCAGGGTCGGCACCACAAACTGATCACGCGGCAGCCCTTCCAGGTAACTGGATCCCGGCGGGCGCACGAACGCGTTCATATGGTGCACTACCGCGCGCTTGTCGATGCGGAACTCCGCCGCGCGAATCCAATGGTCCTGGGTGAAACGGGTGGGCAGGATCAGGAATGTATACGGGATCTCGCCCTTGGCGGCCACGCGATAACTGGGCACGCGGACCACCAAGTCGGGCTTGCCCAGCCTCCAGCCAGTCTCGGATTTCAGCGGCGGCGGATACTCCGTGGCGGGGCCTTCCGGAGCGCCGGCATCTACCCAGGCAGCGATGGTATGGATCTCCCCTTCCGTCAGGGTCCGCTCATTCTGGAAGCGCTCGCCCGTGCCTGCCTCTGCGTGCCAAGGGGGCATGCTGCGGCTCAGCACCGCCTCGCGGATGGCTTTGGCCCACGGGCGGGTGTCGCGGTAGGTAGTGAAGGCCATGGGGCCGATCTCCCCCGCCTGATGGCATCCCTGGCACTTGGCCCGCAGGATGGGATACACAGCCCCGGAGAAGGTCTGCGCCCCAGCCAGCGCGGCAAACCCAAACCAAACCACTCCATGCAACATCCGCATATGGGCTCCGGCAGGCCTTCAGTAACCCTTTTGCTTGTTCACCACGTTGATGAGCGGCTTACCGTCTACAAAACGCTCGATGTTTTCCTTCACCGTTTCGACCATGCGGTCGTGGTCCCGGTCGGAGCGCCCGGCGATGTGCGGCGTAATGATCACGTTGTTGAATTTCCAGAGGGGGTGGCCCTTCGGCAGAGGCTCGGGATCGGTGACATCCACGCCGGCGCCGGAGAGCCGCTGTCCGTCTAGCGCGCGCACCAGGCTGTCCAGATCGTAGATCCCGCCGCGACTGACGGCAATAAACCAGGCGCCCTTTTTCATCAGATCGAATTGCTTCGGCCCCATCATCTTGTGGCTTTGAGGGGTGTGCGGCGCGGAGATAAACACCACGTCCGCCTGGGGGAGAACGTCATTGAGCTGATCGGGCTTGACTACTTTCACCAGGAACGGACTGAAAGGCTTGTCTTCCGGATCGACGCCGATCACGTTCATCCCGAAAGCCCAGGCTCGCGCCGAGATCTGCATCCCGATGCCGCCCACACCGATGACCACCGCGGTCTTCCCCCGCAGTTCGATGCCCGGATACGGCCGCGGCGTCTCCCACTTCTCTTCCTGCTTATTCTGCCAGTAAAGTTGCAGGTGTCGCGAGAGCATCAACAGCATGGCCATGGCGTGATCGGCGATCTCCGGGCCTTGCACCTCTTTGTTGTTGGTGAGCACGATGTTGCTGTCCCGCAGATCGTTGCCGCCGGAGAGAAACAGCACGTTCTCGACGCCGGCGCTCATCACCTGCACCCATTTCAAATGCGTGCCGGCGCGCACCTCGGCGGGCCTGATGTTCCCAATGAAGGCGTCGGCATCCGGGACTTCCTGCATCACGTTGGCCTTGTTGACAGGGACAATCCGGGCCTTATCGGTGACCGCCTGGAGTTCCTTTACGAACCCGGGGTCATTGGTTTCGACCAGAATCTTTTTGGTCTGTCCGCAAAGCGCGGCGGCACAGACGGCGACTAGCAGAACCAGACGACGCATGGTTTTGTCTCCTTAGCGAAAACCGGAATTCTATCGCAAACCTCTCACGCGATGTGGGCGCCCTGCGTCTCCACATAAACCGCGTACAGCGACTGGCTGGCGGCCATGAACAGGCGATTGCGCCGGCGCCCGCCGAAGCACACGTTGGCGCAGATCTCCGGCAGCCGGATCATTCCGATGCGCTCGCCGGATGGCGTAAAGACGTGAACCCCGTCATATCCCGGCCCTACCCAGCCCGCGCCCACCCAGATATTCCCGTCGATATCGGCGCGAATCCCGTCCGCCAGCCCGGCTTTGCCGGCAAGCTCCATGGAGCAGAACTGGCGCCCGTTCCGCAGCGACCTGCCATCCACGATGTCGTAAACCCGGATCACTTTCGGGGCGTTGGGATAGTGCGTGGCGCCGGTGTCGCACACGTAGAGTTTTTTGTAATCCGGGGAGAAGCACAGGCCGTTCTGTTTGTAGCCTTCGTCGGTGACCTTTTCCATTCTGCCGGTCTTGCCGTCCACCCGATAGACGGCCTCTTTGAGCTCCAGTTCGCCCTTGGCGCCTTCATAGTTGCTGAGCGCTCCGTAGCCGGGGTCCGAAAACCAGATGCCGCCGTCCGGGTGCACGATCACGTCGTTGGGCGCATTCAGCGGTTTGCCGTCCCACTTGTCCGCCAGCACCGTGATCTTACCGTTCGGCTCGTAGCGCACCACACGGCGGTTGCCGTGCTCGCAGGAAATCTGGCGGCCCTCGTAATCGAAGGTGTTGCCGTTGCTGTTGCCCGCCGGGCTGCGCATCACGCTGACGTGGCCGTCCTCTTCCAGCCAGCGCAACTGGCGGTTGTTCGGAATGTCGCTCCAGACCAGGTATTGACCCCACCCGCTCCAGGCCGGACCCTCGGCCCACAGGCAGCCGGTGAACAGGCGCTCGATGTGCGTGTTGGTCACCCTGTACTTGTCGAAGCGCTTGTCCAGGCTGATGATGTCCGGATCCGGATAGCGAATGGGGTTCTTGCCGCTCCAGTCGCGCTCAGCGCGCGCGGAGGCGGCCAGAGCCGCGCCGGCGGCGGCGAACAGGGAGCGCCGGCTGAGGTTCATATCGGGCATAAGCGCATGACAGTATATCAGGGCCGGTGCCTTCGCGGCCCACGATCAGGGCTGATCGTAGCCGCCCAGACGCGGATCCAGATGTTGCGGTAGCGCACCGGTGTGTCGTGATCCTGCAGGCCCAGGGGTTCCTCCGGACCGTGCGGCGCGTAAGTGCCCACCACGCGGTGCGCCATGCGCCCGATGACCTGCTGGTGGTTCTGCACCACCACGCCGTTGAAGAAAATCGTCTCATAAGCGGGCTTCACCACCTTCTCGCCCTCGAAATGCGGCGCCTCGAATACGATGTCGTAGACATTCCACTCGCCCGGCTTCCGCGCCGGGTTCACCAGCGGAGGCCACTGCCCATAAATGGCGCCTGCCTGGCCATCGGCATAGGTGGGATTGTTGTAGGAATCCAGCACCTGAATTTCGTAGCGGTGCATCATAAGCACGCCGCTGTTGCCGCGCCACTGGCTGTCGCCGGTGATCTCCGCGGGCGCGGACCATTCGATATGCAATTGGCAGTCACCGAACTTTTCCTTGGTGACCAGGTCGCCTGTGCCGGGAACGATCTCCATGTACCCGTTCTCCACCTTCCATCGCGGGGGCAAAATCTGGTCACGGTCCTTGCCCTTGCCGTACTGCACCCACTGCGAAAGGTCCTTGCCGTCAAACAGTACTACGGCATCCGAGGGAGGGTCGCCGGGTCTTTCACCCGGCGCCACCACGCGGGGATGCGGCCGGTTGATATCGTGCACCCGCCATTTCTGGCCTGGCAGATAGGGGGTATCGGAGTAGCCTATGGGAGAAGTGCGGTATTTCGGCTTGGCTGCCTGCCCTAAGATGCTCACTGCCGCGACGGCCATCAGAAGCACACCGGCGGCGCAATACAGAGATTTCCTGGTCATCGTGGGTCCTCGAATGCTACCAGGATATTCTATGACGCCAGCACATTCAGATTGTGGACGATGTCGTCGCTCTCGACCGCGCGGATGGACGCAAGTTCCATGTTCAGGGGTGGGGGCGGACGCACGATCAACCTGCCCAGTAGTTCCACCTCCAGGTCCACGAGTCCGATCTCCACGTCCCTTCCCCGGGGCGGCGCGGCATTGAGCTTCAGCGCCACATCCCAGGCGTGCGCGCGCGCCTTTTCCAAGCTGAAGTTGATGATCCGCGTGTCCGTACGCAGCCCCAGCTTTTCGAGCAGCCCGATCATCGGAGAGATGGCGGCCATCTGCAGTTCCACCGCACCCACCTGTTCCGCCAGGACGGCGTTGATCTCGTCAAAGTCGCCCTCCAGGCCGGCGAGGGCCGCACCCGGCGCGACCTCCGCGGCGGCAATCCCCAGGTCCAGGTTGATATGCGCGTTCATCCCCACCAGAAGCTGCTGCACAACCAGTAGCGCGGGATTCGCGGCGGCCTGGAATGCCACCATCCAACTGCCCGTCACCGCGGCGCCCGCGCGAAACTGGCCGTAGGCGTCCAGGTAGCGGCGCGCAAACAGGACGTCGAAACGCTCCATGCGCGGGCCATCCTGGAAGCGCCCGGCCGCGATTCCGAACTTGACCGCGCGAGTGACCCGGCGGTAGAGGGCAGCGAAGTAGCCCAGCCGGCTGTGCTCCGCCCGCGCCTGGTCGATGATGGCATCGAGCGCCTCCAGAACGTCGTCAATTGTCTCCACCGGCATGCTCAGCAGGGCTGCCCCAGCGCCGAAAGCAGCTTGCGCATCTCCGAGTGGCACATCACAACGTTGGGGTCGCGCTGCAAGGCCTCAAAATAGCACTTCTCGAAGCCCCGCCCGTTCTCGGCCGGCACCAACAGGCTGCGCGCCTGCCGCAGCAGGCAAAAAGCGTCCTCAACGGTCGGCGCCTCTTCCGAGTCCAGCGTCTCGTCGATTCGCACGATAAACTCCGAAAGCTCGTGCAGCCAGGCAAACCAGGGGTCGTGCAGGACCAGTTCCAGCAGGTGCGAACTCGACCGGATGCGGGCCACATCGTGCTCATACGTGCCGCGCTCAGAGTCCAGCAGCGTCTTATGCAGACGCAGCAACCCGTTGCGCAGCGCGGTCAGGTCTCGGCGGACAGCATCCATGACAACAAAGTTATGGTAGCGCACCGCATCGCACGGCCGATGGTTTGATTTCAGAGCAGCAGCGTCCGCACAATGAATTATGCAGACCAGCGGCATTCTGGAACGGCTGGAGATTGAGCCCGTGAATTCCGGCGCCTGCCACGGCGACTGGATTGCGCAGCCCGGCGGGGGAGACCTGGCCTCCATCAGCCCGCGCGACGGATGCGTGCTGGGACATGTGCAGATGGCCGCCCGCCAGGACTACGAGGAGGTGCTCTGCCGGGCGGCGGAGACGTTCCGGCGGTGGCGCATGTTCCCCGCGCCCAAACGCGGCGAGATCGTTCGCCAGATGGCCGAGGAACTGCGCCGCTCGAAGGACGACCTGGGCGCCCTGGTCTCCCTGGAAATGGGCAAAATCCTCGCCGAAGGCCGCGGCGAGGTACAGGAGATGATCGACGTCGCCGACTTCGCCGTGGGGCTCTCCCGGCAGTTGTACGGTCTCACCATGCAGAGCGAGCGTCCCGCCCACCGCATGTACGAGCAGTGGCATCCCCTGGGACCGGTCGGCGTCATCAGCGCCTTCAATTTCCCCGTGGCGGTCTGGTCCTGGAACGCTATGATCGCGGCGGTTTGCGGCGACGTCGTGGTCTGGAAGCCCTCTTCGGAAACCCCGCTCACCGCTATCGCCGTGCAAAAGATCTGCAACCGAGTCCTGGCGCGGAACGGCTGGCCGGGCGTCTTCAATCTGGTGATCGGCCGGGGCGGCGCCGTGGGTGACCCTGCTGGCGGATCCACGCATCCCCCTGGTGAGTTTCACCGGCTCCACCGAAGTGGGCCGCCACGTGGCCCGCGCGGTTGCCGGCCGGTTGGGCCGCACCATCCTGGAACTGGGCGGCAACAACGGCGTCCTGGTGATGAACGATGCCAACCTGGATCTCGCTCTGCGGGCCGTGCTGTTCGGCGCGGTCGGCACCGCCGGACAGCGCTGCACCACCACCCGGCGTCTCTTCCTTCAGCGTGGCATCGCGCGAAAAATGACCCAAGCGCTGGTCGAGGCCTACCGGCAGGTGCGTATTGGCGACCCGTTGGACGAGCGCACCGTGATGGGCCCCCTGGTAAACCAGCAGGCGGTTGAGGACATGATGCGAGGCCTGGAGGCCGTGCGCGCCCAGGGGGGCGAGATCCTCTACGGCGGCAGGCTCCTGGGCGGCTGTTTCGCCGAGCCCACCCTTGTACGAGCTCATCCGGAGATGCCCATCCTTCGGGAAGAGCTGTTCGCGCCGGTGCTCTACCTGGTTGAATTCGATGCCCTCGCGGACGCCCTTCGCTGGCACAATGACGTCCCCCAGGGGCTTTCCTCGGCGATGTTCACCACCAGCCTCATCTCCGCCGAGACTTTCCTCAGCCACACCGGCAGCGACTGCGGCATCGCCAACATCAATCTTGGCACCAGCGGCGCGGAGATCGGCGGAGCCTTCGGCGGGGAAAAAGACACGGGAGGAGGACGCGAATCCGGAAGCGACGCCTGGAAGGCCTACATGCGCCGCCAGACCAACACCCTGAACTGGTCCACGGACCTTCCGTTGGCGCAGGGCATCCGCTTCGACGTGTGACCGATGCCGCTCAGTTGCCGCCGAGGGTAGGGGATTATTCCTCGTCGTCGCTGGTGTCGCACACCCCCGGACAGGTGCCGCTCATGTAGCCGTATCCGCATTGCAGGCTGTGCGCGTCGCCCAGCGAGGAGAAGTTCAGTTCGAGGAGGTCTTCGCCTAGCTCCAGGAAGACCGCCAACGTCTGCGCGGCCCAGGACTCGTTCGAGATGACGTCGAAGTTCTCGGTAATGAACTCCTCGCTGCCTACCGCCTGGTAGTCCCATCCTTCCGCGCTCTTGAACAGGTTGGCCAGATCCTGTCCCACGTCAGGAATCAACGCCAGCAGCGCTACCATCAGGGCGATGAAGGTGTCCGATGGCGGAAGCAGAGGTACGATATCGCCGTAGTTCTCGTAGCGCACCTGGTTGCCGATCACGGACTCGTAGCCAGTCTGAAAATCGCCATCGCCCGGCTTGGGGGACGCGAATGTCACCACCTGCTGGATGGGAACCTGGTAGCTCTGGCTCAAGACGTACGCGCTGATGGAAGCCATGGCGCCGCCTTTGCTGTGCCCGGTGACGTAGACCGGCGGCGGCGTCTCGCTGCCGGTCAGCAAGGTTTGCACGGCGTTGTTGACGTCCGTGAGGATGGACATCACGGCTTGGTAGAAGCCACTGTGCACCTTGCCCGGCACGTTGCTGCCGGTCGTGGGAGCCGCAAAAAAGTCTTGCAGCCAGTCCAGGACCGAGTCCGGGTCGTCCAGGTCCGGCGGCAGCGTCCCGCGAAACGCCACGATAATGCCGTCGGCATTCTGCCCCACCAGGCAGGCGTTGAGTTGGTCCTGGCTTTGTATGGCCGTGGGTGTGCCGCTGAAATTCACGGTTCCCGTGAAAGGATTGCTGGGTGGCGGGTTGTATTGCCCGTCGCTGGTTTGGATGTAATAGGCGCAGCCGCAGGCGCACATCAGGCGGCAGTCCAGACTTGTCGTAGTCGCGCTCATTTTCCGGAAATCTCCTCCATGCCCCAGGGGTGATTGCTGAGTGGCAGCTCTTATTGTCCTACAATTTCTGTTATTTCCACAGAAAATGAGGGGAAATCCGAGCGAAGCTGTGCCGGATTCCGGAATATTTCTTACCCCGGGCCTTCCAGGTAACGCGCCAGTTCGTCGCGCGCAAACCTCGGCAGCGGCTGGACTTGCCCGCCCAGCCTCCAGGTGCGGCCCTCCTGCTCGGGCACGATTTCGCCGATCCTGGCCGCCGGAATGCCGCGGTTCGCCAGGCGGTCCAGCGCCGCTGGCACCTCTGCGGGATCAATCGCCGCCACCAGCGCGCCCGAGGCCAGCAGTCCCAGCGGGTCGAGTTCGAGCGCTTCGCAGATCGTGCGGCAGGCCGGCAGCACCGGGATGCCGTCCCCCTCGATCCGCAGCCCCACTCCGGCGGCCTCCGCCAGTTCATGCAGAGCGGTCACCAGACCGCCTTCGGTGGGATCGTGCATGGCGTGGACGGCGCCGGTGGCGTGCAAGGCCCGGGCCGCGGGCAGGATGGAAATTCCGGGCTCGCACAGCCAGGCGGCCACGGTTTCGATCACGGCCGGCTCAATCCCTCGCGCGGACAGGCGTTGCCGATGTTCGCGGGCCAGAATCGCCGATCCTTCGACCGCGATCCCGCCCGCCAGCACCAGGGCGTCCCCCACTCGCGCACCCCCGGTGCGCACCAGCCGCTCACGCGCCACCGTCCCCAACAGGCAACCAATGAGGATCGCCCGGTCCAGCCCCACGGTGATCTCGGTGTGTCCGCCCACCAGCGCCACATCCGCTTCCTCGCACGCCCGCCGCACACTTTCGAACAGACACTCCGCGTCTTCACCGGCGATTCCTTCGGGAAGCAGGGCGGTCACCAGCAGCCAGCGCGGACGCGCCCCCATGGTTGCCAGGTCGTTGCTATTCACGGCCAGCAGGTAGCGCCCCATGTCCTGTGTGGCGAAGGTGATCGGGTCCGTTTTGACCACGACCAGATCGGTGCCGCCCAGATCCAGCACTGCGGCATCCTCCCCTATCGCCGGGCCCACGAGTACCGCGGGATCAGCCGGGCGAACCGAGGCCAACAGTTTGCCGAGGAGATCGGCCGGAAGCTTTCCGGCGGGAAGGGGCATACGTGCGCTCAGTATACCCGAGCATCCGTCTCGAGCGGCTATACTGGCGATAGATCCCGCGAATCGGTTCAGGCTGCATGATTTATACCTGCTACGAGATGATCCAGGACTGCCGCGCCGGAAAGCCCGCCGGTTGGAGATACTTTGTTACGGAGTATGTTCCGGTAATGCGCCGGCTGCTGGAGCACTATTTTCCAGAGCGCGCCAGCGACCGGGACCTACTCGAACGCGTGCTGGCGGCCCTCTACCGTCCGGAATCCAGCCTGTTCGCCTCGCTGGAGCCGGCGCCGGAGCGGGCCTTTGTGGCCGAATTGCGGCAGCACCTGCTCGCGGCCGTCGAAGCGGACCGGGCTTCGGCGGCGCCGGAGATCGAGTTGGATCTCGAGACCCTGGCCTCGGCGCTCGAGCCCCTCACCCTGGTGGAAAAGCAGGCGGTCTGGACCGAGACCATGCGCTACGGCGCCCCCGACGCGGCACGCATCCTACACATCGATGCCCGCACCGTGGAGAAGAACCGTGGGCGCGCAGCCGAACTGGTGCGCGGCAAACTGGACACCTGGCGGCAAAGCTTGCTCGCCGACAACGGCGCCGCCCTGGGCCGCGCGGCCGCGGCTTCCCGCACCGCCGCCTGCTGCCCCGCGAAAACCTTTTTCAATGCCATGGACGGCCGCCTCACCTGGCGCGACCGCGAAAACATGGAGGCGCACGCCGCCGCCTGCCCGCATTGTGTGGATCACTACTGCCGCCTGCTGGAGGTCGCCGACCTGCTGCGGACCGCCCAACCGCTCTCCCCGGAGGCCGCCCAACCTTACTGGCGCCGGCTCGGTCTGGAGACCCCTAAGGTGAGCGTTTGGAAGAAGATGTTCGCGCCCTAGAGGGTCGTTCTATGCTACCATTCGAGTGGACTTGCTTCATCGCGGCCGAGTGACGTCCGTCTCCGAAAATCGAACCGTTCGTAATGAATTTACGCTCTCTTTTTAGCTTATTTTCCTCCGATCTCGCCATTGATCTGGGAACGGCGAACACGCTTGTCTATGCCAAAGGCAAGGGCATTGTGGTCAACGAACCCTCTATCGTAGCGATCAACAAAAACACCGGCGAAGTCGAGGCAGTCGGCAAGGAAGCCAAGGAGATGCTGGGCCGCACTCCCGGCAATATCGTGGCGATCAAGCCTATGAAGGACGGCGTGATCGCCGATTTCAAAGTGACCGAGCGCATGCTGAACTATTTCATTCAGAAGGCGCACGGCCGCAAAATGCTGGTGCACCCCCGCATCGTCATCGGCGTGCCCAGTGAGATCACCCAGGTGGAAAAACGCGCTGTCATGGACTCCGCTTACCGGGCGAAGGCCAGTGAGGTGCACCTGGTCGAACAGGCCATGGTGGCCGCTATCGGCGCGGGACTGCCCATCACCGAACCCTCGGGCAACATGGTGGTGGATATCGGCGGCGGCACGACCGATGTGGCGGTCATTTCGCTCTCCGGCATCGTCTACTCCCGTTCGGTGCGCGTGGCCGGCAACGAGATGGACGATGCCATCATGCAATACCTGAAGCGCAAATACAACCTGCTGATCGGTGAGCGCACGGCGGAAGCCATCAAAATCGAAATCGGCTCCGCCTACCCGCTGGATAAGCCCATGACCATGGAGATCAAGGGCCGCAACCTCATCGAGGGCGTGCCCAAGACCATTACCGTGGATGACAGCGAGATCCGCGAGTCTCTCTCGGAGTGCGTGGCCACAATCGTTAACGCCATCCGTGTGGCCTTGGAGCGCACGCCCCCGGAGCTTAGCGCCGATATCAGCGACCGCGGCATCGTGCTCACGGGCGGCGGGGCGCTGCTCAAGAACCTCGATAAGCGCATCCGTGAAGAGACCGGGCTGCCTGTCTCTATCGCCGACGACCCGCTGGCCTCCGTGGTCCTGGGTACCGGGCGTATGCTCAGCGACTTCCGGCTGTTGCGCAAAATCTCGATAGACTAGATACAGAGCCAGGCGGTTCGCCCCCTATGGAGTCGTTGCTCAACCGCTACCGCAACATCACCGTCCTGCTGCTGGTGATCTTTGCCCAACTGGTGCTGGTCGCCGTACAGGTCAAAAATGATCAGGACGTGCGCATGATCCGGGTGTGGTCGGTCACCGCCGTCACTCCCCTGGCTCGCGCGCTCGAAGGGGTTCGCAGCGGCACCGTGGGCGTCGTCGAGAACTACGTGCTTCTCAAGAACGCCGACGCGGAGAACCGGCGCCTCAAGTCCCAGTTGGACCAGCTCAAGATGGAAAACCAATTCCTGCGTCAGCAGCTGGCCACCGCAGATCGGGCTAAAGCGCTGAGTCTGTTCCAGACCCGCACTCCCTCCAAGACCCTCGCCGCCCGGGTGATCGCCACCGGTGCAGGCGCCGGGACCAATTCCAAGGTCGTCTTCGTGGATACCGGATCCACGGCTGGCGTGCAGAAAGGCTTGGGTGTGGTCACGCCGGACGGCATTGTGGGAAAGGTGATCGCATCTTATCCCACCGCTTCCATGGTCATGCTGGCCACTGACCCCGACTTCGCCGCCGGCGTCGTCTCCCAGAAGCACCAGGTCAAGGGTGTCCTCAAAGGACAGGGCTACGCCGAGTGCAAAGTGGACTTCGTCCCCAACGAGGAGAAGGTGGATGTGGGCGAGGTTTTCTATACGTCTGGCGACGATCGGATCTTCCCAAAGGGCTTCCCAGCCGCCATAGTCCGAGTGGTGCGTCCTGGCAGTGAGTTCAAGGAAATTCTGGTCGATCCTATTGGGCTGGAGCACGGCGCCGAAGAAGTGCTCATACTCCTCGAAGGCGTCTCCCAGGCCATTCCGGAGGTACAGGCCGCAGGTGGACCGGTTTACCTAGCGCCGCCGCCCCCGGGCGAGCCCGTTGCCGCACCCGCAGAACCAGGCTCCACGGCCGCCAGTGGCACCGAGGCCGACCGGCTGCTTGAGCGCTACAGACAGATCGGCGCCGCCCAGGGACATAAGTTCGGCGAAGGGCTCCCCGGATCGAAGCCCCCGGATTTCAACCTGAAGGTTCCGCCCGCCGGTGCGCCGGGCGCTACTGCCTCCGGCAGCGCCCAGGCTCCTCTCGCCGTTCCGGGCGCAACCGGGACGACCGGTGCGGGACAGCGTCCCGCAGCTCCTCCAACCGCTGTTCCCAAGCAGAGTTCCCCGCCCGCCACCACCCTGCCTGCGCGCCAGTCTCCGCCCCCGGCGCCCAAAGCCGCCGAACCCTCGGCGCCGCCGCAATGACCTCCGGGGACCGCATCCTGATTGGCAGCCAGCGTGAAAGCCAGATCTCGCGTTTCCGCGCCTGGGTCCTGCTGATCGTCCCGCTGGCCGCCATCCTCTTTCAGGTCTACGTCCCGCTGTTCTTCCAGTTCCTGGCCTACCTCGAACTGCCGCTGCTGGTGACCGTATATTTCGCCCTCATGCAGCGCAGCCCCATTCGCGGCCTCCTGGTCGGCGCCGCCGTGGGTCTGGCCCAGGATTCGCTCTCCAAGAATCCCCTCGGCATGTTCGGCATCGTCAAGACTCTGGTCGGGTATTTCGCTGCCTCCGCCGGACAGCGCTTCGACGTGGACCATCCCTTCATCCGCCTTCTCCTGGGCTTCTTCTTCTATTTCTTTCACCAGTTCTTCTATTGGCTGCTTTCCCGTGCGCTTCTCGGCCGCCAACTGGTTTTCGAAATCCAGCGCACCATGGTCATCGGCCTGCTGAACGCCATCGTTGGCCTGGCCCTGTTCCGCTTCCTGGATCGGCTGAAAGAACGATCCTAGCGATGCTCACCCGGTCTGGCTTGTCCAATTTCGCAGTCGCGGGGCACTGCCTGCGCCGGAAAGCATTCGGAATCCGTGAGGCGTGGAGATGGTCCTTGAGTCCCGCAAAACGGAGGAAGGCAACGGCAAGAAGCAGCCGATGGCTGTTATTGGGGGCTAAAGGGAGTTGGTCTCGGTCTTAGAAATCCGCACAACCGATTGAGAGGATTGGTTGCGGGGGGTGGATTTGAACCACCGACCTTTGGGTTATGAGCCCAACGAGCTACCAGACTGCTCCACCCCGCATTCACATCGTAGCTTACCCTCCCCGGAAGGTCAAATTTGCGCGACAAATTTGTGAACGCGGGCGTCACCCGGCCTGGTGAGTACGCCGCGCTGTTAAAAAAAACCACACGCACGAGGCGATCCTTGCGGTTTCTGCCGCGGATTACAACTTGAACCGGCGGCCCAGGATCATTTTCACCAGCAGGTGGTCGGTGCCGTGGGTCATGCCGACACCCACCCCCAGGTTGAATTCCCACTTGTCGCCCAGGTTCACATCGATGGCCGGAAGCAACTGTTGCTGCTGATCTCTCAAGGGATCGAACCCGGTCACGGGGCCCAGGGCGCCATAGTACTCGAAGCCGCCCGTGATTCGCTTGGTGAAGTCGTAACTGATTTTGAAATTCGGCGAAAATTCGAAGCCCCTGTCCGCCGAGGGGCCGTGGAACGACCGGTCGAACGTCGGATTGAACGACCAGTACCACGGGCCCAGCTTCTTGTCGATGATAGGGCGGATTTCCCACGTCCAGGTGTCCGGGGAGATGACCGGCCGCTGATAGCCGAATTCCTGGGAGAGGCTCAAACCCACGGGGAGGTGGTAGCTTTCGGGTACGGAGATGCGCGGCCGGATGTGATCGCCCACCCACATCCACCCCTGGTCGGCCTGGTGGTTGGTGAAGAAATAAAAACCAGTCTCGAACCATTCGTTGAACCCGTGCGTGATTTCCACGGTCTCGTGAAACTGGTGCTCGGTCGGCAAACTGCCGTCATCTGTGGTTTTGCTCCCCTCCACGGTGACATTGCTGTGCAGTTCCACCATGGTGGTGCGGGGCGGAACCAGCTCCGAGCCATACACTTGAACCTCGTAGTTGCCTTGGGCGAACAGCAAACCCGCGGGCAGACACAAAAAAGACACAAACAGACTGGACGCACGCGCGGACAGACGCAACCCGGTTCCCTCGCTTTTTCGACGCCACTACTGGTGCAACGGTTCAGCCGCCTGGAGCTGCGGCAGGGCAGGCGCTTTGCGCCGCCGGACCCACCCGCCCAGTTGGCGAGACTTCTCCATATAAATGTAAACCACCGGCGTGAGGTAAAGGGTGAGCAGTTGGGAAACTACCAGGCCGCCCTCCACGGCCAGACCCAGCGGGCGGCGCGCTTCCGAACCGGCGCCGAAGCCTAGCGCGATCGGCAGCGTTCCCATCAGCGCCGCCATTGTGGTCATCATGATGGGCCGGAAACGCACCAAGCAAGCCTGGTAAATGGCCTCGGCCGGCGGCTTGCCCTCGTTGCGCTGCGCATCCAGCGCGAAATCGATCATCATGATGGCGTTCTTCTTTACAATCCCGATCAGCATGATGATGCCGACGAACGAATAGATGTTCAGATCGGTGCGAAACAGCAGCAGCGTGACCAGCGCTCCGAAACCGGCTGAGGGAAGGCCGGAAAGGATGGTGATGGGGTGGATGAAGCTTTCATACAGGATCCCCAGGACCATGTAGATGACCAGGATCGCGGTCACCAGCAGGAAGCCCATGCCCTTGAGCGACGATTGGAAGGCCTGCGCCACACCTTGGAAGCTGGTGCTGATCGTGTCCGGCAGGGTGTTCCGGGCCAATTCCTCCACCTGGTCGACGGCCTCGCCCAGAGACGCGCCAGGCTTCAGGTTGAAGGAGATGGTGACCGAGGGCAACTGCCCCAGATGCGGCACAGTGAGGGGGCCGACGCCTGGCGAGAGCCGGGCCACCGCGCTCAAAGGAACTAGCCGTCCGGCGGAAGATCGCACATACAGCAGAGACAGTCCGTTCGGGTCCCGCTGGTAGCGCGGCTCCACCTCCAGAATCACCCAATACTCGTTGATGGGCGTGTAGATCGTGGAGACCTGGCGCTGGCCGTAGGCATTGTAAAGGGCGTTTTCGATCTGCGCGGGCGTCACTCCGTAAGAAGACGCCGTGTCCCGGTCGATCTGGACGTTGACCTGCGGACTGCTGATCAGCATGTCGGTGGTCACGTCCTGCAAACCGGGCAGCGTGCGTACCTGCCTCTCCAGCCGGCTCGCCGAGCGATAGAGTTCCTGCGTATCCGGACCCTGCAGCGTGAACTGATACAGACTCTTCGTCATCTGGCCGCCAATGCGAATCAAAGGCGGGTTCTGCAGGTAAACGTTGATACCCGGAATGGCGGCCAGTTTAGGCCGGAGCTCCTCGATCACCTGCTCCGGGGTCAGTTTTCGTTCCGCGCGCGGCTTCAGCCGCAGGAAAATTCGTCCAGTGTTCCCTACCCCGCTGGGCCCGCCAGCTCCCACGCTGGAGGAAAAAGATTCGACGTTCGGGTCCTCCTGCACGATCTGGGCCACGGCCTGCTGGCGGCGCACCATGGCGTCGAAGGAAACGTCCTGGGAAGACTCGGTGAAGCCGAAGAGTTGTCCGGTATCCTGGCTGGGGATGAAGCCTTTGGGGATGCGCACGAACAGGTAGCCGGTGGCCACCAGCAGGGCGGCCGAGAACGCCAGCGTAGCCGCCCTGTGCCGCAGCACCCCGGTCAAGGTCCGGTCGTACAGGCGCAGCATGCCCTGGAAAACACGTTCGGACGAGCGGTAGAATCGTCCGTGCTGCTCGCCGGGGGGCCGCAGGAAGCGGCTGCACAGCATGGGAGTCAGGGTCAGCGAGACAAAGCCGGAGATCAGAATCGCCACGCCGATCGTCACGGCAAACTCGTGAAACAGCCGCCCCATGATGCCGCCCATGAACAATACGGGGATGAACACCGCGGCCAGCGAGAGCGTCATGGAGAGAATCGTGAAGCCGATCTCCCGCGAGCCTTCGAGCGCGGCGGCCATGCGGCCCTGGCCCATCTCCATGTGCCGCACGATGTTTTCCAGGATCACGATGGCGTCGTCCACGACGAAGCCCACCGACAGCGTCAGGGCCATCAGCGAGAGATTGTCCAGCGTGTAGCCCATCAGGTACATGACTGCGAAAGTGCCCACGATCGACATGGGCAGGGCCAGGCTGGGAATCACGGTCGCGGAGACGTTCCGCAGGAACAGAAAGATCACCAGCACGACCAGCGCCACGGTCAGCATCAGGGTGAACTTGACGTCGTTGACCGAATCGCGAATGGACTCGGAGCGGTCGTAGCGGACATCCAGATTAACGGACGGCGGCATCTGCCGCGCCAGTGTCGGCAGCAGGGCGCGGATGTTGTCCACCACCTCCACCGTGTTGGTGCCGGGTTGGCGCTGCACGGCGAGCACAATGGCGCGCGCGTTATTGAACCAGCTAGCGACTTTGTCGTTCTGCACGCTGTCGATCACCCGCCCGATATCCTGGAGGCGCACCGGCGAGCCGTTGCGGTAAGCCACGATCATGGGGCGGTAGGCCGCCGCCCGCAACAATTGTCCGTTGTCCCGCACCGTGAACGCCTGGTGCTGCCCGTAAAGCGTGCCCAGGGGCAGATTCACGTTGTGTTTCTGCAATGCCGCCTCTACCTCGTCGATGCCGATGCCGCGGTGGGCCAGCGCATTGGGGTCCACCTGCACATGCACGGCATACTTCTGCGATCCGTACACCTGCACCTGGGCGACGCCGTTGACCATGGAGATGCGCTGCGCGACGAGGGTCTCCGCATATTCGTCCACGTCGGAGAGCGGGAGGGTCGGTGAATTGAGCGAGAGATAGAGGATGGGCTGGTCCGCGGGATTCACCTTCTGGAGCGTGGGAGGGCTGGGCATGCCCGGGGGCAGTTGCCGCTGAGCCGCCGTGATGGCAGCCTGCACGTCCTGCGCGGCGCCGTCCAGGGAGCGGTCCAGGCTGAACTGCAAGGTAATGGAAGTGAGTCCCAGAGCGCTGGTGGAATTCATCGAATCCAGGCCCGCGATCGTGGAAAACTGGCGTTCCAAGGGCGTAGCCACGGCCGCGGCCATGGTTTCCGGGTTGGCGCCCGGCAGTGACGCCGACACCTGGATGGTGGGGAAGTCCACGTTGGGAAGGTCGCTCACGGGCAGCGAACGGTAACCCGCGACGCCGAACAGCAAGATGCCCATCATGACCAGCGTGGTCATGACCGGCCGGCGGATAAAAAGTTCGGTGTTCATACCAGGCTCACCACGCGTCCTGGAGCGCGCGCGGCTCGGTTCTGCTTCTATCCTACCGTTAAACAGATAAACTTGTCGAAATCGCTGATTTCACTAACGCGGGCCGGGGAAGATGGCCTGGGTGGGGGCGGCCTTGGCCAGCGTGCTGTGCTTCCGCCCGAAGGGAAAGTAAATGCCGAAGCCGATGAACAACCACACGATGAAACGCACCCAGGTTTCCAGCGGCAAGGCCATCATGAGGACGAGGCAGAAGCCGATGGAGACACAGGGCAAAACCGGCGACCACGGAACGCGGAAACTGCGCGGCCGGTCCGGCTGGGTGCGCCGCAACCGGATCACGCCGCAGGCCACCACAATGAAGGCGAACAGCGTGCCGATGTTCGCCAAATCGGCGAAGGTACCGATATCCCAGATTCCGGCCGGAATCCCCACCACCAGTCCGGCGATCCAGGTGCTCACATGTGGCGTCTTATGCACCGGGTGCACCTTGGAGAACGCTTTGGGCAGCAGTCCGTCGCGCGACATGGCAAACCAGATGCGCGCCTGGCCGTACTGGAAAACCAGCAGGGAGGAGATCATGCCCATGATGGCCCCTACGCCGACCCACTCGCGGATGCGTTCGTAGCCCAGGGTTTTGAGTGCGTTGGCCACCGGGGCGGCGTTGTTCAGCGTGCGGTAGTTGGCGATGCCGGTCAGGACCAGGGCCACGGAAATATAGAGAGCGGCGCAAACGATCAATGTGGCGATAATGCCCAGCGGCAGGTCGCGCTGCGGCCTCCGGCATTCCTCAGCGGCAGTGGATACCGAATCGAAGCCGATGTAGGTGAAAAAAACGATGGCGGCTCCGGTCATTACGCCCGAAAATCCGTTCGGCAGAAACGGGTGCCAGTTGTCGGCGCGCACCGCCTTCGCCGCGCCGAAGACGAAGATCAGGATGGCCGCAATCTTGACCATCACCATGGTGTTGTTGGCGCCAGCGCTTTCGCGCACGCCGCGCACCAGGATGTAGCTGAGCGCCAGCAGAATGAGCAGCGCCGGCAGGTTGAACCAGGCGCCGGTGAAGCGTCCCTCCGCGATGATGGGCCCGGAGATCTGGTCCGGAAGATGCATGCCGAACAGGCTGTCCAAGATATCGTTCAGGTAGGCCGAAAAACCAACCGCCACGGCCATGTTTGAGACGGCATACTCCAGGATGAGATCCCACCCGATGATCCAGGCGATGATTTCGCCCAGCGTGGCGTAGGCGTAGGTGTACGCGCTGCCCGCGACGGGGATCATGGACGCCAGTTCTGCGTAGCATAAGGCGGCAAAGCTGCACGCCAGGGCCGTGAGCAGGAACGAGAGCGCAATCCCGGGCCCAGCCCCCGGCCGCCCGATCGTCGAATGCGTCTCCGCCCCATGCAGGATCAGGTCCAGTACGGGGGCGTGCAGAATGGACCTGAATGCGAGGGTTTCTCCGGCCGCCGCCGTGCCCGTGAGAATGAAAATTCCGGAACCGATGACGGCGCCAACGCCAAACGCCGTGAGGCTCCACGGGCCCAGGGTCCGGCGTAGCCGGGTTGTGGCTTCCTCGGAGGCTGCAATCAGAGATTCGATGCTCTTGGTGCGGAAGAGTTGGCTCACGACCATCTTCCTCCGGCCGGGGAGGCCCGCCGGCTAACGTTTGCGCTGGCCTTGCGCCATCTTCCTGACTTTGCGCTTCATGGAGCCGCGCGCCACCCCCGAAGCTCGCTTGGCCTTGGGAGCCGCTTTCTTGCGGGCTGCGCGCTTCACCTTCTTTCGCTCTACTTTGTCCGTGATTGCTTTGGTGTTCATGATTCTTTCTTCAATCCTGCGTATTTTTCAACCAGCTTCTTGAGGCCGTATCCGGGAAAGCTGATGGTCAGCTTGGCGTCCTCGCCTTCGCCCTCGCGCCGCACCACGACTCCGGTGCCGTATTTGGGGTGCTGCACGGTCATGCCGGTGCGGGCACTCTTGGCCGCCGGGCGCGCCGGAGCCGCAGCAGGACGCGCGGCCGGAGGCTTCAGCGGACTTGGCGCCGCTGCCGGACGGGGAGGCGCACCCGCGGCCGGGTACGCGATTCCGCGCTCGGTGAAGAATTGCGAAATATTGTCCAGAGAGTTGTAGGTCTTTCCCGTGAAGGTGTTGCGCCGGACGCTCTGGCGCACGTCGTATCGCTCGGCGGTCAAGTCCACCTGCGGCACGGTATCCTCCTCACCCAGGTTGGCAATCAGGTGCGGCGGGATTTCGTCCAGGAAGCGCGAGCGCATAGACCGCTCCTGCTCGCCGCCCCCAAAACGCCGGCGATACCGTGCCCAGGTGAGGATCAGGCGCTTCTGCGCGCGGGTCATGCCCACGTAACAAAGACGGCGCTCTTCCTCCAGCATGTCCGGCGAGTTGAGCGAGCGGCTGTGCGGAAACAGGCCTTCCTCCATGCCGGCCAGGAAAACGATCGGGAACTCCAGGCCCTTGGCGTTGTGCAGGGTGAGTAGGATGACCTGGGCGCGGGCGTCGTAGGCGTCGGCGTCCGAGACCAGGGCAGCGTGATCCAGAAAATCCGCCACGGTCTCTCCGCGCTCCTGGGCTTCCGCGGCCGCATTCGCGAGTTCGTTCAGATTCTCGATTCGCGCCTCCGCCTCCGGGGTGTTCTCTTCCTCCAGCATCCGCCGGTAGCCGGTGCGCTCGGCCAGGAAGCGGATGGCCTCGTCCAGCCGCTTGGAACTGACCGCCAGGGTGATCTCATCCACCAGGTTCTTGAAGGCCACCGCGGCGGATTGAGCGCGGGTGGGAAACAACTGCTGATCGATGAGGCGGCCAAGCGCGGCCCACAGGCTGATGCCCTGCTCGCGGGCATAGCGCTCGATCTGCTCGACCGTGGTGCGGCCAATACCGCGGGCCGGCGTATTGATGATCCGCAGCAGGCTGACCGAATCGTGGTTCGAGCTCGCCAGCTTCAGGTAGGCGACGATGTCCTTGATCTCGGCGCGCTGATAGAAACTGAATCCGCCCACGATGAGATACTTGCGGCCATAGCGGCGCAGCGCCTCTTCGATCTGGCGGGACTGAAAGTTGGTCCGGTAGAGCACGGCCACCCGCTCGCCGGGATTGGCTGCGAGCACGCGCTCGATCGTGTCGGCGATGAAGAGCGCCTCGTTTTCGGCATCGTAGCCGGCGTAATAGGCCAGCGGGTCTCCGAAATCGGCCTCCGTCCAGAGGTTCTTGCCCTTGCGGGCTTTGTTGTTGGCCACCACCGCGCCCGCCGCCGCCAGGATGTTTTTCGTGGAACGGTAGTTCTGCTCCAGGCGGATAGTCAGGGCTTCCGGATAGTCCTTCTCAAAATCCAGAATGTTGCGGATGTCCGCGCCGCGCCAGCTATAGATGGACTGGTCCTCATCCCCCACCACGCATACGTTGTGATGCTCGCGGGAGAGCAGGCGCATGAGCTCGTACTGGCTGCGGTTGGTGTCCTGGTACTCGTCGATCATGATGTAGCTCAGGCGGCGATTGTAGGCGTCGCGCGTCGCAGCATCGTGATACAACAGGCGGACGGTTTCGAGAAGGAGATCGTCGAAGTCCAGGGCATTGGCGGTGCGCAGGGCCTTTTCGTATTCCTCGAAGAGGACCGCCAGCTTGCTCACGCGCGGATCGGTCGCCTGGTTGTAGAGGTCCTGCGGGGTCTGCTTGAGATTCTTGGCCTGGCTGATGCGCGAGAGCACGGCGCGGTACTGCATGAACTTCTCGTCCAGCCCGAGGTGGCGGAAGGAGGCTTTGACCAGCGCGAGTTGATCTTCCTCGTCGTAGATACTAAAGCGCCGGGTGAAACCCGGGCGAATCTCGGCCAGCGGATCGCCGTCGCGGCGCAGCAGGCGAACGCAGAATGAATGGAAGGTGGAAATATTGGCTCGCGACGACAGTGCCTCATCGTCCAGCAGGACCGCCACCCGCTCACGCATCTCGCCCGCCGCCTTATTTGTAAAAGTCACCGCCAGCACGGCCGAGGGCGGCACATGGTGGCCGCGGATGATGTGTGCGATGCGATGCGTGATGACCCTGGTCTTGCCGCTGCCGGCGCCGGCCAGAATCAGAAGCGGCCCTTCGATGTGGGCCACGGCTTCACGCTGCTGGGGATTCAACCCTGTGAGAAAGTCCATGCGTGGGGAGACACTTCGGATTTTACCATGGGCGTGTTTCCGTATCGTCGCGCACCTTCCCTTGGTCTCATCCATCACACTGGCAGGCAACCGCGGCAATTCTGCAGCGGTCCAAAATTAGTGGAGGTTCATGGCGATGTTAAGTGAGAAACGATTAGCCTTGACCACCGCACTCGGGGTGATCGCTGGCTTGTGCACCTGGTGGTATCTGGGACGTATCCCCCCGTCCGAAGTCTGGACAGTCGTGCTGTCACGCGCCGTTTTGGGCTTCGCCATCGGATTGAGCGCTTGGAGGACGCACTGGTCGATCCACGGGATCCTGATGGGAATCGTCTTCAGTCTCCCGGGAGCGACCGATGCCGTATGGGTCCACATGGGGATGAAGGGCTCAGTGGAATGGCTCGTCTCGGGCCTGGTGATTGGTTTCCTGATCGAACTCATCACCACCACGCTCTTCCATGCGACGCCGCACTGGACTATGACGCCCGAGCCGCGTCCATCTGTCTGATGTGCGCCTGAGCCGGGCTGCACGCTCTGGCGGGAGCGTGTCGCCCGGCCGCGGCCACGGCCGCTATAATCGAAGGAGGGTGGGGAGATTCTTTGTTCAAAACTTCGGCTGCCGCGCCACTCAGGCGGACGGCGCCGCGCTCGAGTCCATGCTGGCTGCCCGGGGACTCGAGGCAACCGCGAACCGTAAAGAAGCCGAACTGGTGATCCTCAACACCTGCACGGTCACCGCCGCCGCGGATGAAGACGTGCGGCACACCGTCCGGCGAGTGCACCGCGAGAACCCCGCCGCCCGCATCCTGCTCACCGGTTGCTACGCGCAGCGCGCCCCGGAAGAACTTGCGGCCCTGCCGGGCGTCGAGTGGGTGGTCGGCAATTCACACAAGACGCGCATCGCCGAACTGCTCACCGCCGCCCCCTATCACGGCAACATCCTGGTAGGCGACATCTTCGCGCAGCACGAATTCCTCTCCGCGCCTGTCGAAGACGCCGCCGGCGACCGCACCCGGCCCAACCTCAAGATCCAGGACGGCTGCAGCAACCGCTGCTCCTTCTGCGTGATCCCTTACGTGCGCGGCCGCAGCCGCAGCGCGCCGGCCGATGAGGTGGTCGCACAGGTTCGCGCGCTGGCCCAAAAATATTGCGAAGTCGTGCTGAGCGGGATCAATCTGGGTCGCTGGGGCCGCGAGCCCGGCGGCGAGATGCGCCTGGCCGGCCTCATCCGGCGTCTGCTGGCCGAGACTGGTATTCAGCGCCTCCGCCTCAGTTCCGTCGAGCCCATGGACTTCTCCGACGACTTACTGGAGCTCATGGCTTCCTCCGGACGGATCGCGCACCACGTTCACGCGCCCCTGCAATCCGGCTCGGATCGCGTCCTTCGCCGCATGCACCGCAAGTACCGCCCGCGGCACTACGCCGGTCGCATCGAGAAGACGCGCGCCCTTATGCCCGATGCGGCCATCGGCGCCGATGTGATGGTCGGCTTTCCCGGGGAAACGGACGCCGAGTTCGAAGAAAGCCGCCGCTTCATCGAAAGCCTGCCCTTTACCTACCTGCACGTGTTCACCTATTCGGAGCGGCCCGGGACTCCGGCGGCCGCGCTGCCCAGCCAGGTACCTATGCCTGTGCGCAAGGAGCGCAATCGCATTTTGCGGGAACTGGCAGCCGCGAAGAACCTGACATTCCGGCGCAGCATAGTGGGCCGCAAGCTCTCCGTAGTCACGTTGCACGAGCCGGGGACGGCGCTAAGCGGGAATTATCTGAAGGTGGAACTGACCCGGCCGTACTCGGCGAACCGGATCGTGGAGGTCGAGATCGCCGCAGTGACCGATGACGGCCTGCGCGAGGCTGCCGCGCCTACATCTCCCTCCGTCCTTCGAGTGCTTTCCAAATCGTAACCTCATCGGCGAACTCCAGGTCGCTGCCTACCGGGATGCCCATGGCGATGCGGCTTACCTTCACTCCCAGGGGCTTAAGCAGCTTCGAAAGATAGACCGCGGTGGCTTCGCCTTCCACCGTGGGATTGGTGGCCACGATCACCTCCTCGATCGCCCCGGCGCCGATCCGCTCCACCAGGCCCTTGATCTTGAGCTGCTCCGGACTCACTCCCCGCAGCGGCGAGAGCGACCCGTGCAGCACGTGGTACAGGCCGTTGTATTGGCGCGTAGTCTCGATTCCCGCGATGTTGTGCGGTTCCTCCACCACGCAGATCAGTTTCGGGTCGCGGTTCAGGTCGCGGCAGAACAGGCAGAGTTCGCTCTCGGTGATGTTGTAGCAAATCCGGCAGAGCCCCAGCCTGTCCTTCACATCCAGCAACGCCTGGGCCAGATGCTCGGCGTCTTCGCGGCTGGCGCGGAGCACATGGAATGCCAGGCGCTGCGCGGATTTCTGTCCGATCCCTGGAAGGCGTTTGAACTCCGTGATCAGGCGGGCCAGCGGCTCAGCGAAGTCGGCCATGGTCTAGAAGAGTCCGGGAGGCAGGCCCAGCCCGCCCAGCAAGCCGCCCATTTTTTCCTTGGTCGCCTCGTCCACTTTCTTCACGGCTTCGTTGCAGGCTGCCACCACCATGTCTTGCAGCATCTCCACGTCGCCGGCCACCTCGGGGTCGATCTTTACCGCGAGAACGTTTTTGTGACCGTCCATCTTGACAGTCACCATGCCGCCGCCCGCCGAGGCGTCCACGCGGATCTGCGCAACCTCCTGCTGCAGGCGCTCCTGCATCTGCTGCGCCTGTTTCATCATGGCCTGCATGTTACCCGGTAATTTCACGTCATCACTCCTTTAGATTGCGTATCGCGCGAACTTCTCCGCCGAACACCTCCCGGAAGCGCCGCACCTCCGGGTTGGAAAGCGCCCGCTCGGCCAGCTCGTTCTCCTGCTTCGCCTTGGATTCGAGCGGAGCCGTATCCCCGGCAGCCACCTCGCCGATCAGGATCTTCACCCTCAGGGGCTTGCCGCCCATCTGCCGGAGCACCTTCTGAACGTCCTCGGCCTTGAGCGCCAGGGAGTGCTCCCGCGGCGTGGTAATCTGCAATTCCCCTCCCCCCTCCGCCACCTGGGAGTGCTCGATCGCATCGGCGGTGAACGGCATGCCCGCCTCCATGAATGCCGCATGAAGGCGTTCGCGCCAGTTTGAGATGCCTCCCTCGCCCGGCGCGGCGGACGCCTGCGCAGCGGGAGAAGCCTGCGGAGCCGCGGACGGAGGGAGTTGGAGAGGTAACGCCGACTTCTTGGCCCGGTCCAATTCAAACGGAGACGGTCCCCTGGCGGGCTGCGGCTTCGGGGGCGGCGCCGGCGCCGCGACCCGCGCGGCGGCTGCCGGAGCCTGCGCGCCAGCCATAGCGCTCCCCAAGCCGGCCAGCGCCTCCTCGATCGCCACCAGCTTGCCGGCCTGCACCAGCCGCAGAAGCCCCAGTTCCAGGTGGAAGCGCGGCTGCAGTGAAAACTGCAGATCACGGAAGAGGTCCAGCGTCAGTTTCAAGTAGCGGGTCAAGTCCTCTTCGGAAAACTCCCCGGCAATCTGCGCCATCCGCTCCCTCTGCGCTGCCGACGCAGCTACCAGCCGCGTATCGGCTCCAGCGATGCGCGCCACCAGCAGGTTTCGGAAATAGCGCGACAGTTCCCGGCTGAAATGCTGCAGGTTGTGCCCGTTACGCTCCAGTTCGTCCACCACCTGGAGCATCCTGGCCGAATCGCTCCCGCGTAGCGCCTGCGTCACCTGCTCCAGCGAATCCAGGGAGAAGGCGCCCAACAGCGCTCGCACCTCGGCCGCCGAGAGCTTCGACCCGCAGCAGGCGATCGCCTGGTCCAGCGCCGAAAGCGAATCCCGCACGCTGCCTTCGCCCGCCTGCGCCAGTACCGCCAGCACATCCGCGTCGGCCTCGATGCCCTCCTGGCGGCAGATCCAGTCCATGCGCGCCACCAGGTCGTCGAAATCCACGGACCGGAAGCTGAAGTGCTGGCAGCGCGAAGCGATCGTCGCCGGAATCTTGTGCGCCTCGGTCGTGCACAGCACGAACACCACCCAGGCCGGCGGCTCCTCGATGGTCTTGAGCAGCGCATTGAACGCTTCGTTCGTGATTTGGTGGGCCTCGTCGATGATGAAAACCTTGAACCGATCACGCGCCGGCTGGTAGCGTACGTTCTCCCGCAGCTCGCGCATCTCGTTGATGCCGCGGTTCGAGGCCGCGTCGATCTCGATCACGTCCACCGACCCTCCGGCGCTGATCTCCTTGCAGCTTGCGCACACGCCGCAGGGCGTCACTGCCGGTCCCTGTACGCAGTTCAGACAGCGCGCCAGAATCCGCGCCACCGTGGTCTTGCCCGTACCGCGCTGGCCCGAAAAGATATAGCCGTGCGCGATGCGGTTTTGTGCGATCGCGTTCTCCAGCGTGGTCTTCACGTGTTCCTGGTTGACCACATCCTGGAACGTCTGGGGCCGGTATTTGCGGGCGATCACCTGGTACATGGGCGGGAGAATGCCAGGCCCCGGGTGATCCGCGGCACACAGGTTAAACCACTACCGTTGCTTCCTTCCGGACCTGGCGGGGTTTGCGGCCGCCCGTTGCACGGAGCCCGAGACCTGACAATTACCCATCCTAGCACGGGCCGTGCCGCCCTCCCTCAGCACAATAAAGACAGCGGCGGCGCACGCTTTTCGCGGCGCCGCTGCCGAACTGAACGCTTAGCGAATATCAGAAATGGAGCCGCAGTGTGTACTGCAACTGGCGGCCCAGGTTCGCCTGTCCGGTCGAACGCCCGAACAGCGAACTGTATACGCTCATGTTGGGGTCGCTGGCCATGAAGCTGTTGGAGAGGTTGTAGGCTTCCATCTTGAACTCCAGCCGCAGACGTTCTCCCTTCAGCGGGAAGAACTTCGAGAGGGTGGCGTCCAGATTGCCGTATCGCGGACCGGTCACGCCCGGATATTGCCAGGGGTTGGTGCGCGGTGTGTATGGGGTGGGTGGAGAGAACACCGAGGTGTCGAAGTAGCGGGACCGGGTGGGGTTGTCGATCGCCGGGTTGCCGCTTACGTTCATCTGTCCGAACCGCAGGAAATCCCCCGAGTTATAGGTGAAAATCCAGCTCGTTGACCATCCGCCGAGAATGGCGTTGACCAACGGGTGAGCCTGAGACAACAGCATGCGGCCCTTTCCGAAAGGCAGATCATATGTGCCGGCGATATTCATCCGGTGCCGCGGGTTGTTGCTGTCGATGAACGTGAACCGGTTGGCGTACTGGTCCGGAGCATTGAAGAAGTTCTGCGTGGTTTCGCGGTTGTAGTTGTAGGTCCACAGGAAGCTGAAACCCTTCGAGAATTGCCGCTGCACCCGCAGTTGCAACGCCTGGTAATGGTCCCCGACACCGGGGGTGTTCAACTGTCCGAGACTGCCATACTGCGGATACGGAGTGAGCAGGCTGCCTATCGTGACGGTCTTCTGGTTCCGCAACTGTCCGGGAAACGTGGTCGGCGTGAGGTAGTTGTAGAACGGGTTCGGCACGGTCTGGGACAGCAGGCCCTTGTTGGTGTAACTGAGTTGCGGATCCATCTGGTTCAGTTGCAGCGTATACGGCAGGTTGTAGCCCAGGTTGAGGAAGTAGGTCGCATCCAGCATGAACTGCAGGGGCAACTGCCGCTGGATGGAGAAGTTCACCCGGTCGCTGACGCCAGTCAGGAAATTCTGCGCCTCCCAGGTAGCGCTGGCGCCGAGATTCTGATAACGGCCTAGAGATGATCCGGTTGGCAGAATCAGCGGATTCGTAGACGGAAACGGGTCGCTCAGTACTCCACCGGGGATTCCTTGTAGCACCGGCGCCACGGTGGTACTCGCCGTGTAACCGTAAATCGGCATCGAGGACTGGAACGGCTGGGTCATCGATGGCGGGATGACATAGCGGGCATACCCGGCCCTCAGCACGGTCTTGTCATTCAACTTGAATGCCAGTCCGGCACGCGGCATGAAAGCCGCCTTGCTGGTCTGGTAAACCGCGGGGTTATTGCCGTCCGCGAAGTACCAGGCGCCGTTCCATTTATACGGGATATTGGCGATCGCCGTAACCTGCGAGGGAATGACCGGCGGCGTCGCCTGCATTTCCGGAATCGGGTTGGTCAGGTCGAGATAGCGCGAAATCCGGTTGTTGGCGTCCGTCATGGCGCCCGAATATTCGTAGCGCAGGCCCAGGTTCAGGGTCAGGCGCTGGGTCAGCTTGATGTCGTCCTGAAAGAACCCGGCGTAGGCGTTCACGCGCGGCTCGTGCGGCGCGATATAGCTCGCCGAGGAGTCGCTGCCGAGCGCGCCCAGCAGGAACGTGGCGTAGGGGCTCCCGACCAAGGCCGTGTTGGGCTCAATGAAAGTGTTTGCGGTCAGTTCAGGCCCGAAATTGAAGCTCCACGGGCTCGGGTAGGAAATGTACCCGAACGAGCGGCGGTACTCGAAGCCGTACTTCATGTCGTGCTTGCCCATGTTCTGCCCGATCTTGGCCCGGAACGATCCGTTCTTGGGATGCTCCACCCACCAGAAGCCATGCCCGAAGGTGGCGTCGCCCACGGTCATATTCGGATAATACACGGGCGTCAAGTCCTTGGTGTACGGTTTGAACCACTGGTTCGGCCAGATGGAAGCCAGGGTCTGTTCGCTCATCTTGCCTGTGGGGTCGTCGTAGTCATCGTGGATCGATCCGTAGCTGCCACTGAGTTCCAGCACCATATTGGGCCGAAGCATGTAGACGGAGTCGCCGGCAATGTTCAACGCATACATGGCCCCGCCATCCCATCTTGGAATGGCCGGCGATTGGACACTGTGAGTTTCGTCGATGGTGTTGCGGAACTGGCTGTAGCGGCCGAAGACGCGCCACTTGTCGTTGATGTTCCAGTCCGTCCGATTCGAGAGGTTCCAATAATTGGTCCCCAGATAGTAATTTTCTTTGAAGTTGTTCACGCCCGTGATGTCGTCGCCGGGGTTGTTCGGCTGCCACACATCCTGCATGATGCGCTTGGCCGTCGCGTCGATGCGGTCGGCGGGAATGATGTTGTTCGGGAAGGGCGTGCGGGTGGCGGTGGAGGACGCGGCATTGAATACCGTGGTCCACGGGTCGTAGACGGTGCGGAGTCCGCCCTGGGCGTTCAAAGACTTCGAGAAGTCCCCGGTTCGCTCGAGCGAGGTGGGCAGGGTTTCTATGTTCTCCCGCGGCGTCTTGGTGCGCCACTGCTCCCAGGACGTGAACGTGAACAGCTTGTTCTTTTTGATCGGATTGCCCAGCGTGCCGCCCCAGATGTTGTTGCGCACCTGGTTGGGCTGGTGGGCCACGGCATCGGCAACCGCGTTCAAGGCCGGGTTGCGGCCGAAATAGTAGGCCGTGCCGTGGAAATCGTTCGTGCCGGATTTCAGCGACAGGCTCAGCACCCCTCCGGCGCCGTTGCCCGACTCTGCATCCACACTGTTCTGCTGCACGGTGAACTCCTGCACCGCGTCCATGGGCGGCGCATAGGAGCCTTTGTTGGTCATCATCAGGGGCGCGCCATCCAGCAGCAGATCGTTCTTTCCGGACGTGCTGCCTCCCACATCGATACTGCTCGAAGACCACATGTAGAACGGATTGCGATCCGTCCAGTAGCGGTTCACGACTGCCGGATCGAGCAGCGCCAGCGTGAACGGGTTGCGCGCCAGAATCGGCAGGTCGGTCAGCATCTTTCGGTCCACCGTGAGGTCCATGGTGGAAGTATTGAACTGGAGGCTGCTGATCTGCTCGGCGACCGTAACGGCCTCGGAAACATTCCCGACTGCCAAAACGGCGTTCACCGTCACGTCGCCGCGGACCTGAACGCGGATGTCGCCTTGAACGAATCTGCTGAACCCGGTCTGTTCAACGGCGACCGAGTACGTACCCGGCTCAACCAGGTCGAATACGTAGTGCCCGTCAGGTCCGGTTTCCTTGACGGCGGAAATTCCGGTATTGACGTTTGTGAGCGTGACTTTCGCTCCCACCACAACCGCCTGCGTCGGGTCCGTGACAGTACCCTGGACTTTGGCGCGATAGTCCTGCCCACTGGCCAGCAGGGCAATCATTGTGACGAGCACGAAAATCTTCAAGACCGAGGCAATCGCTCGGTAGCGAGCCATATAACCTCCTCGAGATGGCTCGATGAGAGCCATCCCGTGCTGTTGTCAAGCTAATTCGAGCTTGGTTGAGAGCAGACCCCATAGATGCCGAAGCTCCGGCGCTGCGGACCCCGGCCGCTCCCACCCAAACAATATATCCTATTTTCAGACCTGATTATACCTCTATGTTGAAAAATTAAGTAATGGCCCAGGCCGGCTCACTCCGCCTCGGCCCGCGTTACCATTGACTGACGATGCCCGAACTGGTTCGCTACCACGTACAAGAGGAAGTCGCCGTCGTGACGGTGGATAACCCGCCCGTGAACGCCCTGAGCCCGGGCGTCCCCGAAGGCATCAGCGAAATGGTCGCGCGCGCCGCCGCGGACCCAGCCGCTCGCGCCGTGGTGCTCATCGGAGCCGGCACGACCTTCATCGCCGGAGCCGATATCCGCATCTTCGGCACGATTCCCGACCGTGAAGCCTCCCTTCGGCGTTCGCGCGAGATCCACGCCCGCCTGCTGGCGCTCGAAGACTGCCCCAAGCCGCTGGTTGCGGCTATTCACGGCACTGCCTTGGGCGGCGGCCTGGAATTCGCCATGGCCTGCCACTATCGCGTGGGGGTGCCCGCGGCCAGGGTGGGCCAGCCCGAAGTGCTGCTGGGCATCATTCCCGGAGCAGGCGGCACGCAGCGCCTTCCCCGACTGGCGGGCGTGCCCACTGCCCTGGAACTCTGCACCCAGGGCAACCATAGCTCCGCCTCTCGGGCGCTGGCCGAGGGTATCCTCGATCAGATCGTCGAGGGCGACCTGCTCGCCGGAGCCATCGCCTTCGCCCGCGCCAAAGCTGCGGCCGGCGAGATCCGCAAAACCCGCCATCTCGACGCCAGGATCGCTGATCGCCAGGCCGGCTTGACCGCCTGCGCCGCCGCGCGCGCCGGCCTCCGGAAGATCGCCCGCGGAGCGCGCGCCCCCTACGCCTGCGTGGACGCCATCGAGGCCGCCCTCACGCTGGATTTCGGCGGCGGCTGCCAGCGGGAAATCGAGATTTTCGCCGACTGCGTGCTCTCCGCCGAGTCGCGCAACCTGGTGCGCCTGTTCTTCGCCGAGCGTGAGGTGGCCAAAGTCCCCGGCATTGCCAAGGACTCCCCCGCCCGCCAGATCCGCTCCGCCGCCGTGGTGGGCGCCGGCACCATGGGCGGAGGAATCGCCATGTCCTATGTTAATGCCGGCATCCCAGTGATCCTGCGCGAAGCCGGCCAGGAGGCACTCGACCGCGGCCTCTCCGTTATTCGCAAGAACTATGAAATCTCCGCCTCCAAGGGCAAAATCAGCAAAGAGCAGGTCGAGCGCGCCCTGTCGCTCATCCGCCCGACCCTCGGCTGGGAGGGCTTCGACCAGGTGGATATTGTGGTGGAAGCCGTCTTCGAAAACTTCGAGCTCAAAAAGTCCGTCTTCGCCGAACTGGGCCGGGTCACCCGCCCCGACTGCATTCTGGCCTCCAACACCTCCACCCTGGATATTGATCAATTTGCACAGGCCAGCGGCCGGCCCGCCAGCGTCGTCGGCCATCACTTCTTCAGCCCGGCCAACGTGATGAAGCTGCTCGAAATTGTCCGCGGCAAGCACAGCAGTCTGGAAACCATCGCCACTTCGCTCCAACTTGCTAAGAAGCTCGGCAAGGTGGGCGTAGTCGTAGGCAACTGCTTCGGCTTTGTAGCCAACCGGATGCTCGCCTATTACCTGCGCGAAGCTCACTTGCTGCTCGAAGAAGGCGCCAGTGTCTCGCAGATCGACCAGGCGCTGACCGATTTCGGCTTCCCGGTCGGGCCCTACGCCATGCAGGACATCGCCGGCATCGACGTGGGCGCACGCATCCGCCAGTATCTCCGTTCCATCGGAAAAACCCGCGCCGAGGGACCTCAGTCGGTTATCCCCGATCAGCTCTACGAGATGGGCCGCTACGGGCAGAAGACCGGCGCCGGCTGGTACCGCTACGAACCGGGCAACCGCGCGCCCGTTCCCGATCCGTTGATCGAAGAACTGGCGGAGAAAGCCGCCGCGGCGCGAGGCCTCACCCGCCGGCCGATTGCCGCGGAGGAAATCGTCTCCCGCGTCATGACGGCCCTCGCCAATGAGGGCGCCAACGTTCTGGCCGAGGGCATGGCCCTGCGCCCCGGCGATATCGACGTGATCTACGTCCACGGCTTCGGCTTCCCGCGCCACCGCGGAGGTCCCATGGCCTATGCCGACCACCTCGGCCTCCCTGCCATGCTGGCGAAAGTGCGCGAATACCGCCAGACATTCGGGGATCACTGGAGCGCCTCGCCACTGCTCGAACGCCTCGCCGCCGAAGGCAAAGGCTTCTATTCGTAAGGTGGGTCCCGCCCGCGGTAGGATAGGCGGTTGACCGCCATGAACATCCGAACCGTCTTCCTTCTGGCCTGTGTCTCGGCCGCCTTCGCTGCCCCGCAGACGCACTGGGTGGCCACCTGGGGAGCAAGTCCCGCGCCGCAACTCCCCGATGAAGCGCAGATGCGCGCCGCGAAGCTGGAGTTCCAGAACCAGACGGTGCGCGAAATCGTCCACACCAGCATCGGCGGAAACACCGTGCGGGTCCGGCTTTCGAACGCCTACGGGAAACAACCTGTGGAAATCGGCGCCGCCCACATCGCGGTACGCGCCAAGGGATCGGTGATCGCGCCGGGCTCCGACCGCACGCTCATCTTCGGCGGCCGCACTGCCATCACGATTCCGGCGGGCGCGCCGGTGTTGAGCGATCCCGTAGAGCTGGATGTGCCCTCGGCCGGTGAACTGGCGATCAGTCTGTTCCTCCCCAAGGCAACCGCCGGCTCGGGTATCCACTATGCGGCCCTCCAGACGTCGTATCTCGGGCAGGGCGACCTCACGGGAGCCTCCGAGATCCCGGACGCCGCCACCATCACCTCCTGGGTGTTCCTTACAGGCGTGGAAGTGCTGGCGCCCGAGTCTGTTTCGGCGGTGGTTGCGTTTGGCGACTCCATCACGGACGGCGCCCGCTCCACCGTGGATGCCAACCGGCGCTGGCCGGACATTCTGGCCGCGCGTCTGCTCGCGCGCCGCGGCGGCCGGCAAGTCGCGGTGTTGGACGAGGGTATCGGAGGCAACCGGATTCTGCATGATGCCGCATCCAACCTGCGCTTCGGGGTGAATGCCCTGGCGCGCTTTGATCGCGACGTTCTGGCGCAGCCGGGCGTGCGCTACGTGATCGTACTCGAAGGAATCAATGATCTGGGCCACCCCGGTTCGTCAGCGCCAGAGTCAGAAACGGTGAGCGCGGAAGACATCATCGCGGGACTGAAGCAGATGATCGCCAGGGCGCACGAGAAGGGCCTCAAGATCTTCGGCGGAACCCTGACGCCCTTCGAGGGCACGCCTTTTCCCGGCTACTTCACGTCAGAAAAAGAAACCAGGCGAAAGACCGTAAACCAATGGATCCGCACCTCCCGCGCTTTCGATGGAGTGATCGATTTTGAGAAGGCCGTGCGCGACCCCAGCCATCCGGATCGCATGCTGCCAGCCTACGACGGCGGGGACCACCTCCACCCCGGCGATGCCGGCTACAAGGCCATGGGCGAGGCCGTCGACCTGGCGCTGTTCCAGTAGTCTACTCGCGCGCTTCCGCCGCCCGCCGTAGCGCCAGGTGGCTGTGATGCCGGCTGTACGAGAAGTAGATGACCTGCCCGATGACCAGCCAGATGATCAGCCGGAGCCAGTTGTCGATCCCCAGCGAGTACATCATCGCGAAGTTCCAGACCATCCCCAGAACCGGAACCCAGGGCACCCAAGGCGTGCGGAACGGCCGCGGCGTTTCCGGATGCTTGCGCCGCATCACCCACACGCTGGCACACACGATTACGAACGCGAACAGCGTACCGATGCTGGTCATGTGTCCCACCACCGAGAGCGGCAGGAAAGCCGAGAATGGAGACACGAACAGGCAGAACAGCAGGTTCGAGCGCCACGGCGTGCGGAACCTCGGATGCACGTCGGAAAAGACCTTCGGCACCAGCCCGTCCCGGGACATGGAATAAAACACCCGCGATTGTCCCAGCAGCATCACCAGGATCACGCTGGTGAATCCCGCAATGATCCCGAGCTTCACCAGTTTGTTCAGCCACAAGTAGGGAGTCTTGTCGATGGCCACCGCGACAGGCGCGGCCACGCCCAGCTTGGTGTAGCTCACCATGCCCGTCAGCACCGTCGCAAACAGCACGTACAGGATGGTGCAGATCACCAGCGAACCGATAATCCCGGTGGGCATGTCCTTCTGTGGGTTGCGGGCTTCCTGCGCCGCCGTCGAGACCGCGTCGAAGCCGATATAAGCGAAGAAGATTGTCCCCGCCCCCGCCATGATCCCACTCAGACCGAACTTTCCGAAAACGCCCTGGTTCGCCGGGATATACGGCGTGTAGTTGCCCTTGTCGATGTACATCCAACCCAGCCCGATGAACACCACCACCACGGTCAGCTTGATGACCACGATCAGCGCGTTGGTGCGCGCGGATTCCTTGATCCCCACCATCAGCAGCAGCGAAATCACCACGATGATAAACACCGCGGGCAGGTTGATCATTCCTTGCAGGCTGCGTCCGTCCGGCAAGTGCAACGTCTCGAACGGCCCCGCCACGAGCTGTGCCGGCAGTTCGATGCCCAGGTCGTGCAGCAGGGAGACGACATAGCCCGACCAACTGATCGACACCGTGGCCGCGCCCACCGCGTACTCCAGCACCAGGTCCCAGCCGATGATCCAGGCCAGCCACTCGCCTAGCGTGGTGTACGCATACGTGTACGCGCTGCCGGCGACCGGGATCATGCAGGAAAATTCGCTGTAGCACAAGCCCGCGAATGCGCACCCGATGCCCGCCACCACCATCGAGAGGGCCACCGCCGGCCCCGCGTTCTGCGCGGCCGCAATCCCGGTCAGCGAAAACAATCCCGCCCCGATGATGGCCCCGATTCCCAGGGCAATCAGGTTGCCCGGCCCCAGTGTCCGCCGGAGTTGGTGGCCGCTCTCCGATTCCTCCAGAATCCGGCTTACCGATTTCGTCGCGAACAGGTTCATCCGGATGCCTCCTTTTTGCGCCACAAGAAATAGACCGGTACCCCCAGCAGCACGATGATCAACCCGGGCCAGGTGTAGTTGGGCTTGTACAGTAGCAACAGGATTTCGATCGTTGCGGCGATCACCACATATGCAGCCGGCAGCAGCGGGTATCCCCACGCGCGGTAGGGGCGCTCCAGGTCCGGCCGCGTGCGGCGCAGCACGAAGATGCCGGAGATCGTGAGGATATAGAAGAGCAGAACCGCGAAAATCACGTAGTCCAGCAAATCGCTGTAGCTGCCGCTCAAGGTCAGCACCATGGTCCACGCGCATTGGATGGCCAGGGAGAAGGCCGGCGTATGGCTTCGCGGGTTGAGCGTGGCGGCCCGCCGGAAGAACAGTCCGTCCTTGGCCATGGCGTAATACACCCGTGCGCCCGCCAGAATCAGGCCGTTGGCGCAGCCGAACGTCGAGATCATGATGGCCGCCGCCATCACCTGCACCGCCAACGGCCCCAGCACCTTCGCCACCGCCGCCGTGGCCACGCGGTCCTCCGGCGCGTGCTGGATGGCCTCCAGCGTCAGCACGTTGAGATACCCGAAGTTGCATGCGATATACAGCACGGAAACGATGCCCACGCCCAGCGCCAGCGAAAGCGGCAGGTTCCGCCGCGGATTGCGCACCTCGCCCGCCGTGAAGGTTACGTTATTCCACGCGTCGGACGAGAATAGCGCGCCCACCATCGCCACGCCCACCAGCCGGACCGCCTGGAAGCCCCACGTGGCCTGCCCCCAGAAATCCCCGCGGTTGCGCGCCACGGCCTCCGTGTTGCGCCCCAGCAGGAACTCCAGCGCCACCAGGCCGAGCAGAGCCGCCGTTTTGGCGAACGTGAAAGTGTTCTGCACCGCCACCCCGGCGCGCAGCCCACGCGAGTTCAGCCAGGTGAGCAGCAGCACCACCGCGATGGCCAGAAGCTGCTGCGTGGTCAGCCCCAGCTTGCCGCTCCCTATGAGGTACCGCTCGGCGGAGATCGCCGGCACAAAGACCCCGGTGTACTTGGCGAACGCCACCGCCACCGCCGCGATAGTGCCCGTCTGAATCACCAGGAACGTCGTCCAGCCGAACAGAAATCCGCTGAGCGGCCCCCAGGCCTCGCGCAGGTACACATACTGCCCGCCCGCGTGCGGCATGGCCGCCGCCAGCTCGCCGTAGCTCAGCGCCGCCACCATGGTCAGGAAGGCGGCCACGAACCAGGTAGCCAGCAGCAGTCCGGGCGAGTTCACCTGCCGGCCGATATCTGCCGACACGATGAAAATGCCCGAGCCGATCATGGACCCCATCACCAGCGTGGTGGCATCCACCAGTCCGAGCCCCTTCACCAGGCCGGTGCTTACTTCCTCACGAGTCGTTGCCATTCCTCCACCCGTTCGCGCAGAGACTTCGCGGTGCACGGCTCCGGCAGCAGGTCGGCGATCACCGCCACTGCGTCCGCTCCCGCCGCCAGCACTTCCGCCGCGTTCTGCCGCGTGATGCCGCCGATCGCCACCAGCGGCTGTTCCACCAGCGCCCGGCACTCCCGCAACTGCTCTAACCCCACCACCGGGTCGGGGTTCTGCTTCGACATCGTCCGGAATATCGGCCCCAGCGCCACGTAGTTCACCGGCTCGCCGCCCGCTTCCCGCAACTGCGGCGGATTGTGGCTCGAAAAGCCCACCACCGCATCCGGGCCCATCAGCCTGCGCGCCTCCCGCGGCGGCAGGTCGTCCTGCCCCACGTGCAGCCCCGCTCCGAGCAGCAGGGCGAAGTCCGCGCGATCGTCCACGATCAGCAGCGCCCCTTCCTCCGCGCACCGCCCCGCCACGCGTTGGGCCTCCTCGTAAAGCCCCCGGCTCCAGTGGCCCTTGTGCCGCAGTTGCAGAATCCCGGCCCCACTTTCCAGCATCGCCTCCGCCGCGCGCTCCACGGCCATACCCCGCGCCGCAAGCGCCGCCGTGTCCAGGATCGGATAAAGCCGTGGCAGCTTCATCATCTTCATGGGAACGATTGCCTATGATAGCTTGAAGCCATGACGCTGCACATCAAGTCTCCCGGCGACGCCCCCGGAGTCTACCCCATAGTGCGCCGCGGCCAGGGTCTGAAATACCTGTCGTTCACTGTGATCCGCTTGGGCGGTTCCCTCCGCGAGCACGTCTTCGAAAGCGGCGAGGAGGAGATCTCCCTGGATTTCTACAGCGGCCCGGTGCGCGTGGAATCCGAAGGCTGGTCTGCGGACGTTCCCGCGCGAGCTTCCATCGGCGAGCCCGGCTCCATGGTCTACATCCCCGCCGGACGCAAAGTGAAGCTCACCTGCCTGGACGGCGAAGCCCGCATCACCGCCGCCGGAGCCCAGGGGAAATCCGGCATCGAGCCCGCGCACATCCCCCCGACCGGCGCCATGAAAAATTCCGTGGGCAAGGACAATTGGTCGCGAACGGTCTACACCCACATCGGAAACAATCTGGCCGCCGCACACCTCATCTGCGGCGAAACCATCAATCGCCCCGGCGGCTGGTCCAGTTGCCCGCCGCATAAGCACGACCGCTTCGCGCCGCCATCCGAAGTCCCCATGGAGGAGGCCTACTCCTTCCTCGTGGAGCCCCGCCAGGGCTTCGGCTTCATGCGTGTCTACACCGACCCGGCTGATCCCGACCCCTTCGACCATGCCTACGCCGTCGAAAACGGCGACACCGTGCTGATCCCCCGCGGCTACCACCCCGTGGTCGCCTGCCCCGGCTACACCTTGAATTACACCTGGGTGCTGGCGGGAGAAGGGCGCACCTACGGAGCCTGGAGCGACGACCCCAAACACGCCTGGATCAAAACTGCCTGATTTCGCTAGTCATTGCGCCGCTGCCAGCACTTCCTCCGGGAGGGGCTTGCCCCGTTTCGCGTACCGGATCACCCCGTCCGGCCCGATCAGGTAGACCGTGCGTTTGACCACCAGCCCGTTCGCATGATACAGCCCCGCGACTTTCTGCCCCTCGTCCACCAGCAACGGAAACGGAAATTTGTACTTCTCCTGGAACTTGGTATGGCTGGCGGCGCTCTGCGGATTGACCCCGAACACCAAGGCGTTGTGCCGGCGCGCTTCGTCCCAGCGGTCGCGGAATTCGCACAGTTGCTTGCGGCAAACCATCGTATCGTCGCCCGGGTAGAACACCAGCACGACGTTCTTGCCGCGCAAAGACGAAAGCTGCACGGTCTTGCCCGCGCCCGTGGGCAGTGTGAAATCCGGGGCCTTCGAGCCCACCGGCAGCGGATCGGAAAAAAGCCAGGAAAACATCACTGCACTCCTATCTGCACTTCGTTGCTGCGCACCCCATTCACCATCACCACCAGCGGCTGCGCTCCGGAAGGCGCCGTGGAGGGAATCCGCGCATTGATCTGATAGAGCCCCGGAATGCCGGGCGCCAGGCCGCTGAAAGCCACCTCCGCGGGAATTCCGGCGATCCATACCTGCGGGGTAACCAACGTCTGTGACAAGTTCCCCCCACTTGCGATGCTGGTAGGCCCCAGCCCGGTACCGTAAATCTCGACGTAGTCGCCGTGCCCGGCTGGGCGCGCCTGCGTTGTGTCGGCGCTGCCGGCATCCAGCACCGCGCCGAACCGCGTGGCGGGATCGAAGAAAATGCCCGGCGCAACCGCGGCCACCGTCGCCGTAAGGCTTCCGGTCAGGCCCCGCGGATTCGTCACCGTCAGCATCACCGGACCTGCCGGCAGATTTGCCGGCGTCAGAAAATTGATCTGCTGGCTGTTCGAAAACAGCACCTGCGCCGCCTGCCCGCCCAGGCTGACGCTCGCGCCCGCCAGGTTCCCGCCGAACAGCGTGGCCAGCGATCCGGGCGAGATCGTAGGAGCAAACGATGCCGCGTTCACCGCCGCCGCGGCCGTCACCACTCCGGTCAGCGCATTCGCCTCCACGCTGGGTCCGCCGGCCACGGAGATCGTCAGTTGCGCCGCACCCGTTGTGCCCGTGGTCCACTGGAAACTCGCCTGCCCGCTGGGGTCCGTGACGGCCGCCGGCGATACGCTGCCGCCCGCACCGGTGCTCGCAGTCAGCCGCACGCCAACATACGGCAGTTGATTGACATCCGTCAGCCGTACCACCACCGGATTGGCAAGCGGCGCATTTCCATTCGAGACCTGCTGATCGCCAGAAACGACGGCCAGCGTGAGCGCGGAGAGCGGTGCCACCTGCACGCGCGCATAGCCGGACTCGTAGCTCCCGTCGCTGGGGATGGCGCTGATTTCCTCTACCCCCGCCCGCAGCCCAGTGATCTGGAAAGAGGCGCTGCGCGCGCCCGCCGGAATCGTAACCGCCGCCGGCGCGCCGGCGGCACCCGTCTGCGTCTGGAAATTCACGGTTAGCGCCGCCGGCGGCGGCGTCTGCACCGTGACCGCGGCGGTGGCCGTCTGCCCAGCCACCACTCCCGCCGCCGGAGCCACCGACAGTGCCAACCCCTTCCGCAGCGAAGCGTCCGCATACGCCCGGTTGGAGGCCGCCTGCTGATAGAACGCCTCGAACTTCGCCCGGTATGCCTCCACCTGCGCCAGGTCCGCCGCCGAAGGCTGCGATCCCTCGTGAACCACCAGGATGAAGGCAAATCGGAAATGCCGCTGCGCCACCGTGGAATCCGGCGTCCGCCGGCCCACCGCCTGAATCAGCTCCGCCAGGTGAATGTCCAGCCGTTTTCCGTCGAATCCCACGCCCACCTGCGGGTGCCGCGACTTGAACGATGCCGGCACCCCCGTCACCAGGAACATCTGGTGCGCCGGCTCCACCTCGCCCGGCGCACGGAAGCCCATCAGGTATTGATCCAGGGGTGAGTACCACTCCACGGCGTCCGTGGTCAGAAACCGCGGCGAGACGGCCGTTCCTTTGTCCTGGATGCGGTTTCCTTCGAGCAGCGACGCTTCCGAGTTGAACGCAAAGTTCCAGTGCGAGTTCTGGTATCCCAGCATGGGCCGCGCCGCGGGATCGTTTTCGTCCGGGATGCTGGCGTAGGCCAGGAACAGGTGCCCGGCTTCATGCGCCAGCACCGTCACCGGCGTGTCTCCCGAAGTGGCGCGCGCCGCTACCGTGCCGTTGGGATCGGGCGGATACTGGTTGAGCGGCCCCATGTTCAGCACGGCCTGCAGGCGTCCGGCGGACCCGAACTCCTGCCCGATATCGATTGGCACGTCTCCATACCCGCTGCGGTTGTTCCGCACCGTGGACTCCCAGGAAACTGCGCTGTCGCCCGCCGCCACCCCTTCGTTGTTGTAGAAGACCAGGTAGTCGTAGGCGTCGTCGTGTGTTTGATAGAAGCGTTGGGCCGCCAGCGCCACGTCCAGCTCCACCGTGCTGCCGAAGCGCTCCTCGACAGCCGCTCCGTACTCCGACGTGCTCCCCCCGAAAAACGAAACCAGTGTGCTTGAGCCCCGCAAATTGCCCGGCGCGATCCCCACCACCGCCCCGCTCGTGGTCACTCCCGCATAGGCGAACTCGATGCGCCCGTCCGGATACAGCCGGGCCTGGAAAGTCTCCTTCAGGCCCAGGCCGCTCGCCTGGTACTCCGGCACCTGCACCCAGCTCACCACCAGCCGTCCGCTTTCCGCCAGCACGCGCACCCCCTGCGAAGAGAGGTCGGGGTTCAAGTCCTCAAACAGCGGGGAAATCCGCGGTGGACCCGCGTTCATCCGGCCCAGCGAGCGCGCCGTCGACGCGCTATCCCCGCTTACGAAGGTCAGGTTCCCGTCCGAGTTCACGAAAACCTGCCGGTAGGAGGCGCCGAAAAACGGAAACGCGAAAGGCATCGTCACCGCCTGGCTGTCGTCATCGTGAAGCGAGAGGGGCGTACCCGAAGCCGCCGCGGCCATGTCGTAGCTCGCCGCCGCAGTCTGAAACCGGTACTTCGCCGCCCGCGCCGCCGAAGGCAGAAACGTCAGGGTCGCCCCATCCAGGTTGAAGTCGTTTTGACGGGCCACCACGCCGTCCGAGTCTTCGAGTACGGCGATGTTTCCGGCGTCTTGCGAGATCGCGTCGGCAGACGGCGCGGCGAGCGGGCGCACCGCGCGGCTCCGCAGCACGTGCCGGTGGAACGCCAGCGTCTGCTTCCAACGTTCCGGATAGGTTCCGCAAATCTCCGGATCCTGGCGTGCAAAGCCCGGAGTTGCCCACAGCACCCCGGCCAGGACGTAGCATCCCCATCGCTTTATGCCGTGCCGCAAACCCCTATTTTCCCACGGGCGAATACTACGCTCGCCGTGACGACAATTGGCTGAGTTCGACGCCCTTCGTGCTTACCAGGTACTTGGCCAGCATGTCGGGTTTTTCCCACGCCGGCAGCGTCTTGGGATCGCGCAGGTAGCCGAAGAACTGGTTGGTCACCTGGGCGAAATGGGCTTCGTGCCCCACACGATAGCCGTCGGGAATCGAGATGTGGAGCCGCTCGCCGCGATCCTCTACTCCGAGGCCCGGAAAGCGTACGGCAAGCTGCGTGATGCGGTGCCGCGCGGCGGCCAGCACCTGCGCCTTGGCGTCGCGGCTCGCCGGAACCACGAAGAGTTCGGGCCGGTAGCTCTCCTCTTTCCCCTGGCGGATCTCCACGCGGGCGCGCGTGCCGCGGAACACCGCGAAGTAGGTATCGCCGGTTCCGGCGGGCGCCTCGTAGTTCCAGAGCACGTCCAGGCGGGCGTGGATTCCTCGAATGGCGTAAGAAACGCGCGTGTTGCAAAAATACTCCAGGTTGCCGCCTTTCAGATAGGGCTCCAGGAGCCTCGGAAAGGCAGCCTCGGCGGTGGCCTGCTGAAATTGGCGCAAGGAAAGCACCGTGGGCCAGCGGGCGGCGGCGGTCAGCTCGATTTCCCGGCGGAAGTCCACTGCCTGGTTCGGAAACAAAGTCCATTGCACCAGGTCCACCAGATGCGTGCCGACGTCGGAAAGCGCTTCGCCCTGCTGCGCGATATCGAAGAACCAGGCGGGGCGCAGGTTCGGTACGCCGGCGACCGCCTTGTACAAATGGTGCACGCTCTCCATGGAAACGCCCGGCTCCTGGAGCGTGCCGGCCGCCCGCTCGCCGAACACGTCCGGATCCTGCACCAGTTCGCGCTGTAGGATCGAGGTGATCTCGAAGCGCTCCGTCATGATGTCGTAGGCCACCAGCCCACGCTGGTCGGCCAGATCCAGTGCCTCGGCCAGCTTGGGCAGATCCGCGGAGCGGATGATCCAGGGCTTGTCGGCCAGGACGTTCAGGCCGGCATCCAGCGCCGCGCGGATGCGCTCGATTTTGCCGCGGTTGCGGCCGGAGATGACCACGATGTTACCCGGGCGCTCGCGGCACATACGCTCCAGGAAGTCCGGACCGGTGTGCACCTCCAGTCGCCAGGCGGTGGGATTTTCGGGGCGCGCGTTGAAGCGCGAGATGCGGCCAAGGTGCTCGATCAGGTCGGGGCCCAGAGGCGCATAAACATGCACCTGTGGGGAGACCCCGGCATACATCTCTTTCTGGATCAATCCGGCGTGGAAGTGGCCGGGATCGAGCGTGATGAGCTTGAATTCTGGCATGCCTCAGCCCATCTTAACCCGGCGCGGTGCTGCGCGAAGTGCGCCGAATGCGGCCGTCCTAGTGCGATCCGTCGTAGAGTTGAAATTCCCGGATCCGCGGCGCCCCGGCCGCCATGCGGATGCGCAGGCGCACCTCCCGCGCGGTCGTGCGGGGGAAAATGTCGATCTTCTTGTGGCCGACGCTGGTGCCGGTGTAGAGCGTCCGCCAACCGTTCTCCACCCGGGCCTGGATGTCGTATTTCTGCACGTTCTGGCCGTTGTTGAGCCACTCCATGGTGAGCGCGCGGTCGAAGGTGACTGGCGCCAGGAAACGCACGCCGATTTCTGCATTGCGCGCGTCCGGCGGCGCGGACCAGAACGTATCCGGGTCGCCGTCCAGGGCAGCCGCCCAGGGTGAGCCGGCCGCAGCCCCCGCAGCCAGGTTGTGGCCGTAGAGCCGCCGCAGGGCATCGCCGAACTCGCGCAACCGGGCCACGTCCGCGTCCGGCAGCAGGCCGCGATCATCCGGCGCGAGCCCCAGCACCAATTGCGCGCCGCGCCCGACCGAGTGATGGTAGATCTCGAGCAGCTTCTCCAAGGACTTGACACTGCGCTCGTCGTGCGGGTGCCAGAACCAGTGCGCCTCGCGCAGCGGCGTGTCGCACTCGGCGGGGCGCCATCGCAGGACCCCATAAGCATCCACCACGTTCCAGTTTTCCTCCGGCGCGGCGCCGGCTTCGTTGCCCACCCAGCGGATGTCGCCGTAGGGGAGCAGCCCCACATCAGCGAAGATCAGCGCATTCGGCTGATAGGTGTGCAGCGTGCGGATATAGGTCTGAAAGTCGTAGACGTGCCCTTCGCTGCCGGCGCCATCCAGCCAGAACTCGCGGATCTCGCCGTAGCGGGAAGCCAGTTCGGCCACCTGCGCGTTGTAGTGCCGGTCATAGGCGGCATTGTCGCGGTAGCTGGGTTCGTGGCGGTCCCACGGCGAGAGATAGACGCCGAATCGCAAGCCCTGCCGCCGGCAGGCGTCCGAGACTTCCCGCAGCACATCGCCCTTGCCCGATTTCCATGGGCTGCTCTGCACGCTATAGCGCGTGTAGCGGCTGGGCCAAAGGCAGAAGCCATCATGATGCTTGGCGACCATGATCAGGTAGCGCGCGCCGGCAGCTTTCGCCGCGGCCACCCACTGCCCGGCATCCAGCTGCGCCGGGTTGAAGACTTTGGGATCGACGGTGCCGTCGCCCCACTCTTTGTCCGTGTAGGTGTTCAGGCCGAAGTGGATGAGGACGCCGATCTCCATATCCTGCCACTCGGTCTGCTGGGGGCTGGGCTGGATATCCGTGAAGTTCTGCGCGCCGAGCGCCGCCAGGACGACCGGCAACCCCAGGAACCAACGCATGGCCGGGCCTACGGCGGCGTTTCGCGCTGGATGAGGTGCAGAATGTTGCCGTCCGGGTCGGTAAAGAACACCACGCGGACGCCCTTACTCGATACCGGCTCGGCCAGGAAGGCAGCGCCGCCAGCTTTCAGTTGCTGGTAGGTGGCATCGAAGTCATCCACCGCCAGCGCCAGGTGACGGATGCCCGGGTCCTTCATGGTCTGCGGCTGCCGCTCGCCCTCCGAGGTGATGATCTCGAGCATGGAGCCGTTGGGCGCCTTCACGAACACAGTCCTGCCGGAGTCGTAATTGATCACGAAACCAAGTTGCTCCACGTACCAGTGGGCCAGTTTCTGCGGATCGGGCGAAGCGATCGCCGTATGTTCCAATCCAAGCACCATGCCTGGATTGTAGCAGCCGGCAAGTGAAGCAAAGCAGGGTCTGAGCGCAACACCGCTCCAGTAGCCCGAAAGGGCGCTAGAATGTAGCCCACGGCGCAAGCCGTGTGGTTTCGGCCACAATAGCAAAGAGCCCTGGCGCGGGCGGAAGAGCCGCCTCTCCGAATGCCGGACATGACCCACGACCGGCAGCGGCTTCAACAACAACCCCTCCCGCCTCACATCTCCCGAATCTCGATGTAGCTGACGGAAAACCGCTGGCTGGAGGAGAACCACCGGGAGTAGCCGCATTCCCCCTTGCTGCCCACCTGGGCGTCGTTGTAGTACAGGTAGCTCCGCCAGATGCGCGGCAGGCCGGGAACGTCCGGAACGGGAACAATATACCCGTATTCGTTTCTGGCCAGGCGCGGCCGGAACATGCGCGGGCCGTTGTCATCATTGGCCACGGATTCGAGCGAACCCGGGAAGAACATCCCCGGCGCCGGGGGAACCGGGCGGCCGGAGGCGGGCGTCAGATCGTTGTACAGACCGATGCCATAGACGTATTGATAGCGGCCGTCACCCGCGCCGCAATTCGATTCAAGCCCGATCGCCGGATCGCCCAAAGCCGCCGCATCCTGCGTATTCGCCAGAATCGCATCCGGAAGCACCAGCGTCTGGTGGTCGCTGTCGTAAGCCACCGGGACGTCGTACCAGGTTTCGAGATCATTCGTGCCATCGGAGCGCGAGGCAAGCACGTTCGTGTCCGGCCGCCCCCAGTCGTTGTACGTCACCAGGAATGGCGGCGAAGGGTCGTCCCCGCTTGCGCCGGTGAAAAACCACTGCATGTCCTCGGCGACACCCTTGCTTCCCGTGCCGGCGACAATCGGGCGCACCTGGTTGGTGCCCGGATACGTCACCCACGAGAGCGAAGTCAGGCTCCCTCCGGCGGCTTCGAAGACCACGGCGGTCTGGCCGCACTTGTTGGTGTGATAGTCGCCCTGGACCGCGTAGACATAAACGTGCCACTGAGCGCCGTCCCACACGGGGCGCGCGTCGCCCATGTCGCAGAGGTCCTGGACGGAGGTGTTCGTCAGAATGGGCTGCGGGTCGCTGAATTGGGAATATCCGTTGGGCGAGGTGGAAAGAAAGATCGCCTCTCCGTGGTCGATATCCTTGCCGCTTTCGAGATTCGAGGAGAACAGCAGCAGGTAGTTCCCCCCGGTGAGGCCGGAGGGAGTCACGATGGAAGGCTCGTACAACCAGTGGCCGGGAAACTCAAGGACCCTGCCGATCTGCCGCGTGACCACCTCGTAAAGCCTGCCGCGGGCCACAAATACAAACATCTGGTCCGCGCCGAGCGGCGCTCCGAACACCACGCCCAGAAGAACGAGCCAGGATCGCATACCGGTCCCTGTTCTCCCTTGGCAGCCCCTGAGCTACCTCTGGAGGCGATCCTACCAAAGATGCGGACCGGGCGACAATCCGCACTCAGCGCCTGATGTTCAAATCCGTCCAGTCCCAGGATGCCTCGCGCGCCGGAATCTGGTGCGCCTTGGCGTACTGGTTGCGAGCCGCCTGCACCTGCTTGACCCACTCGCCGAAGGGCAGCAGAAGCTCGCGGTAGACCAGGTAGCGCATGTCCACGGTGCGGTCGGGCAGGTGGTCCTTCACGTCGTCGAGTTCATGCCGGAACTTGCGCCCATTGGCTTCCGCCACGCGCGGATGCCAGCTCTTGTACCAGGTGGCGGTGGCGTCCTCCAGGGCCGCGTTCCTCCCGGCCCGGATGGCGCCGGCCGCTTCGAGCGCCTGGTCTGCGGCGGCCACGGCCCTCCGCGCCTGGTTGGCCTTGGCGGCCGCCGCGGCCGACTGGAGCAGCGTGTCCATGCGCCCCAGGTCCAGTAGCATCTCCAGATTCTGCCGATACAGGCCCGCAATCGCCAGAAAGACCTCCAGGTTGTAGCGGTTCAGTGTCGCCCGCTGCAAGTTCATGCGCAGTAATCCCAGCAGCTCGTCGTTCTGCGGAAGGAAGTTCGCCGCCAGCTCCAGCCGGCGCGCGTTGGCTTTCGACCAGGTGGCCGGGTAAGCCAGATCCGCGGCTCCGGGCGCGGGTGGCAGTGGGATCGCCTGGTCGTGTGCCGCATGTGGCGGCTGGAAGATGCGGTCCGAGTTTCCCCAGATCGGCTTGCGGGCTTTGGACTCCACGGTGTCCCAACTGTCCGACCAGAACTGGGCTTGGAGGCTCATGAGCTGGTAGACACGGTCCATCTGGACGACACCCCCACCGTAAAACAGCGGGTAGAACGCGCTCATGGACTCCTCCGGCGCGGGCGATCCGGGGTGCCAGCCGGTGCCCACGGCAGTTGCATAGCCCAGCCAGAAGGTTTCCGGGTGCAGACCCATATCCGCCCACCCGGCGTTCACCATACCCATCAGGTCCGCGTCCCGCCGCGCGGAATCGAACGAAATCTTCTGAAACGTATCCGCCACGCGCTCGGAGATGGAACGGTCTGTGTGCAATCGGTGGGTAGTGGGCAGGACAAAGTAGTTGGGAAACATCTTCTCCTCGCCTTCGCTGGAGGTGTAGATCATCTCCCGGATGCCGTGCCGGCGGAAGACCGGGTCAAATTGCGAGCCGTATACTTCACCGTTCACCAGGTGCGCGGGCAGGGCGGAAATGTCGTCGGGTTTCATGGGATACTCGCCCCAGAAAATTACGGTCCGCCCGCGCTCGTGCAGGTAGTCGGCGGTCTTGGTGACGAACTCCGCCAGCAGCTTGCCCACGCTGCCCAACTGTTTGGCGCGGGGCGCCTCGCGGCACTGCGCGTTGTCGGCCATGCCCACGTAGTACGGCTCATCGGTCGAAAGGTAGAAGTATTTCACGCCCCGGTTGGCGTCCAGCAGGTCCTGGAACATGCCGAACATCAGCTTGTAGGAGTCCGGATTGGTGACGCAGAGTTCGTAGTTGCTGTCCGGGAAGGCGCGCAGCGGAGCGTATTCCGGGTGTTTGAGAATGAAGGCGATGTGCGCCGGTCCGTCCAGATACGGAATCAATTGCACGTAATAACGCAGCCCGTAATCGGTCAGCTCCTGGAGCTGGGCAGGAGAGAGCGCGTTCGGCTCCACCAGTGCCGGAGCGCTCTTGAACTGGAAATGGCCTTCCAGCTTGATGGCGAAACCGTTCGCCTTAAAAAACGCGGCCTGCCGGATCGCGTGCTTCAGAACCTCCATTCGATCCAGGTGGTGCGCGTCGTCCCAGTAGATGTTGCGCAACTGTAGGTCGGGCCAGTCCGTGATTTCGCCTTCCGGCAGCCGCAGTCCGCCGAAGCCTGGCTTCAACAACTGCACCAGCGTCTCGACCCCGTAGAACAGCCCCTCCGGCGCGTTGGCGGTGATGGTGATGGAATTCGGGCGCAGCTCCAGCCGGTACGCCTGCGCGGCCAGCATCTGCCGGTCGCGGTCCGTGGCGGAGCCGATCTCCACGGAATGAGGGGCAATTGCCAGGCGCACGGTCTTGGTTCCAGCCGCACCCAGCCGCAGGTGGAACCGCGTCTCGAGTTCCTCCCGCAGCGTCTCGAGCGCCACGCCGTCGGCGCCCACGCCCGCCCCGGGCGCCACGCGCCAGTCCGGGCCGAAATCAAAATCGCGCGCCCCCAGCTTGACCATTTGGGGCTCGGGAATCACGGAATAGCCGCGCCCGAACAAGGGCGAAACCGTGGCTGCGGGCGCCTGGCAGGCGAGTGCGAGGAAAACTGTTGCACAATACTTAAGACGCATGGATCTTTTTTATCACAAGCCCTTCTCGCGCCGGACGGCGTGGCTCGCGGGAGTGCTGGCACTGGCCGCCCTCCCCCTCGCCGCGGGGGCCAGCCTCGAAGCGCTGCCCGAGTATCTGCGGCCCGATCCCTTCGGTGGCCTCGTTGCGGTGGATAGCAGTCCGGGTGCGGCGCCCCCGAAGACGCTGCGGCTCACCGGCGCGCGCGCCGGTTACCTCTCCTTCCACCTGGTGGTCAAAGCGCCGGAGGGCGACTACCGCCTGGGACTCCAACTGGCGGATCCCTCCGGCCGGCTGCAAGTGGACGCCTACCGTGAGTGGTTCCACTTTACGGACTCCGAAAAACTCTACTACCCGGATGCGCTGGTGCCCGTACGCCTGCCCTACCGTTCCAGTCTCCCGGAACCCGACAACCGCATCGTGCATCAGACCGCCCAGGCTTTCTGGATCGATTTGTGGATTCCGCCGGACGCCCGGCCGGGAGTTTATCCCTTCCGCGCCACGCTCGAATCCAAAGGCGGCCCCGCCGATCTGACGCTCGAGGTCCGCGTCCTCGCGGCGGTCATCCCCAACGAGGATGTGGTGACCATGGACCACAACTCCTACGGCACCTCCTGGATCGCCGAACAGTATCCCCAGGCCCGCGCGCAAACCGCCGGAGATTTCTTCCAGAGCGACGCCTTGTTCCGGCTGATCCACGCCTACCACCGCATCTTTTATGAAAACCGGGGCATCTTCCACCAATTGGGATACGGCCACGGCGGTAAGGTGGGCCCGGAATTCGCGCCCGCGCTGGAAGGCTCCGGCCGCAACAAGCACATCGCGAACTGGAATCTCTTTGACCGGCACTACAGCTCGCTGCTCGATGGCTCGGCATTCGCCGCCACCCGCCGCGGCTCGCAGCCCATCCCCTTCGTCTATCTGCCGATCAACCCGGAATGGCCGGCTTCCTACCTGTGGTGGGGAGAGCCGGGCTACGAAACGGAGTTCGTGAATGTGGTCTCCGCCATGGAGCGGCACTTCCGCGAGAAGGGCTGGACCCGCACACGCTTCGAAATGTTCTTCAACCACAAGAAGCGCTACATGGGCTTTTCCTGGGATGGCGACGAAGTGCGCTTCCTCAAGGACGAATCGTACTTCCGGGAGTTCGGCCGCCTGCTGCGCAAGGCGCTCCCGCCGGATACGCCGGTGCGGTTCGTGTTCCGCGCCGACGTGAGCTGGGCCATGGAGCGGCAGTTTCAAGATCTGGCCGGGGTGGTGAACCTGTGGGTGACGAGCGGCGGCATCCTGAGCTGGTATCCTCGGGCCCCCGAGATGCTGCGCCGCCGTGGCGACGTGGTGTGGTACTACTCCGGCCCGCCGCCCGTTACCAAACCCGCCTCCACCATCACGCGCTTCCCATTTCAGGCCTGGCTGTGGGGTGTGAACGGCTACGTCCACTGGCTGACCGTGGATGCGGGCCGCGACCCCTGGTTTCACTTCGGCGGCGGCGGCACGGCGCTGGTATACCCCGGCGAGCGCTTCGGCGTGGAAGGTCCCATCCCCAGCGTGCGGCTCAAGATCCAGCGGAATGCCGTAGAAGACCTGGCGCTGCTGGCCGCTTTGGAAAAGAGCCGGCCCGCGGCGGAACTGCGGGAGGAAGCCGCCCCGCGCTTCAACGGCTCGCGCCTCGCCGGCTGGTGGAATCCGCGCCCCGCCTTTGCCGCCCGTCCCCCGGACGAGTGGTCCGGCACGGATATCGACGAGGCCACCCAGGCGACCGACCGGATGCTGGCGCGCATCCCGCCGGAAGCCTGGCAGCACGTGCGGGAGTTCATCCTGCAACTCGCATCGGAGGAGAAATGAGGATCGCCGCATTGCTGCTCATTGCCGGCATGCCCGCCGCAGCCGCAGATTCCTGGACGGTGGCGCTCGACGAGGCCGCCCGTGTGGCGAGCGTTATGGTGGATGGCGACCTCTGCCAGCGCATCGTCACGCCGCGGGCCTGGGAATACATGTTCCAGGAAAACCCGCGCGACCGTTTCCTCTCGAGTGACAATTACGACGTCGATGATCAGGCGTTCCTGGCCGTGAAAAAGACCCTCATCCGCATCGGCCGCCTCGTGCCCTTCCCCGCCGACGCTAATCTGTGGCTGCCCGTCCCCGGCCACCCCGATAAAATCCACGTGACCATCCGCAACGCGCATGAACTGAGCCAGTTCTGGCCCTGGGGTGCGCTCTATCAGGAGATGCCCGCGCCTATGAAGACCGTGCTCGAGACCGGCCGCCGCATCACGGTGACTGCCAAACCCGGTTGGATCTCGGTGCTCTCACCCGTACATAACAGCCTGGGGGATATCGTCGGCCTCGTGGAGGTGGCCGCTCAACGAACCCCGGACGCGCACGCAAACGTAAAGTGACGCCCCGCCTCAGAAGGTCGTGGCCGGATTCGCAGCCCACGCCGTGGCCCGCACGAATGCCCGCTCGAAACCGGGCTGCGACATGGCCGCCACATCGTGCCCCAACGTCAGGTGGACCACCCTTCCCCGGCCGTAGTCCACGGTCCAAAGGACCGGCTCGTTCTTACCGGTTCCCCCGATCCGCGGATCGTCGAATGCCGTGGCGAGCACGTGAATGCCGGCCAGATGCGTCATCCGGTGGTACAGTTCGTCGTTGGCTGTGAAGGTGGGTGGCAGCCCGCGTGAGATCGGGTGTTCCCGGTCCACCCACTCCACGGCGAACTCATGTCTTCGGGCGTGCCCGATGCTCTCCGGCGCCCAGGTGACGCCCAGCATGTGCGAGTATGCGCGCCAGCCCGGATCCCCCGTCGGGGAGGCCGCCCACCGGTTGTTCTTCCACTCCATGCCGAAAAACAAGCCGTAGCTCACGCCGTGCACGGCGATCATCCCCTTCCCGGATCGGATGCACTGCTCCACCGCCTCTTCGGCCTCCGGGCCCCACCGCGGCCCGTTGTAGTTCAGCACCAGCACGTCATAGTTTGCGGGCCTCCGGCCATTCAGCCGCGCCGGCTGCTCTTCCACCTGCACCTCGAACCGCGATGTGGCCGCCAGCAGGCGCTCCAGGTGCGCCGTGGTGGCGCGCCAGTCGTGATAGGGCACATCGCTCTGGCCCGTCAGAATCAGCACGCGGAGCGCTGCCGCCGCCAGCGCCGGGCACCACAGCGCGGCCATCATGCCGCCCGCCTGCCGGCCCGTTCCACCGGTTCGCGTACCCAGGCCAGGCTGCGCTCGATCATGGGTCCGCCGTGGCCTTCACATTCCAGGCTCAGCACTCCGTTGTACCCGTACTGCGCCAGCAGCGAGACACACCGCCGGATGTTTTCCGCGTTGACGCCTTCGCCGATGGCGCAGTGACTGACGGCAATGCCGGTCAGTTCCCCGCGTGCCACCGCCGCCAGGCCCGCGCTCACGTCTTTGATGTGCACGTGGTTGATGCGCTCGTGAAAGCGCTGGAGAAAAGCCACTGGATCTTCTCCGGCGATAAACGTGTTGCCCGTATCGAAGTTCAGGCCCAGCCACGGAGAATCGGAGAAAGCCAGCATCTCCTCCAGGAAATCGGGCCGCGTGGTGTAGTAGCCGTGGGGCTCGATGTTCACCGTGATCTCGTACGCCTCGGCGACCTTGAGGATCTGGAGATAATTGCGCCGCATCAGGTCGAGCGCTTCGCGGTCGGTGAGTCCCGCGGGCCGCGAGCGGTCGTCGGTGGTGTCCACCCGCGGGCAGCCCGCCAGGCTGGCCCAGCGGATCGTGTTCAGCACGTACTCCACGCCCAGCGTGGCGCCCTCCGGCCGGGAAAGCGGGAACGCCGCGTCGATCTGCGAGAATTGCATCTCGCACCGGTCCATTTTCCGGCGTAGCAGCAGCGGATCTTCCCAAAGCGCCACGTGAGGCTGATAGCCCAGGCCGTGGATCCAACTCACGCCGTCGATGGCCCCGCATTCGATGTAGTGCAGACCGTGGCGCTGCGCCCATTCGAGACACTGCTCGAAGTTCCAGTAACTGCTGTTGAATGCATCCGTATGAAAGCCGATCTCGAGCATCGGGGAACTCCCGTCCCAATTATAGGTCTTGGCGGTCTTTTTATCTCCTGGCCACCGAAGTCATAATAAAAATAGATGCCCTTGGAACTTGTCTCCGCGCCCCCACGGCCCGTGAGCCGCCCCCTGGTGATGCCCCGTTGGAACCGGAGCCTTCCTGCGCGCCTGGTGCGCGATTTCAGCCACGCCACCTGGATCAACTGGTTCACGCACACCTTCGCACGGATGCGCGTGGACGGCCTGGAGCATCTGCGGACGCTGTCTCCGCCCGTGATCTTCGCCGCCAATCATCAGAGTCATTTCGATACCCCGGTGCTGTTTGCGGCCCTGCCGCGGCGCTGGCGCCGCCGCCTCGCTCCGCTGATGCTCAAGGACTATTTCCACGCCCATTTCCACCCCGAAGAGCACAGCCGGGCGGCGCGGCTGTCCTCCGGCACGCAGTACTATCTCTCGGCGCTCCTGTTTGGCGCCTTTCCCCTGCCGCAGAACGAAACCGGCCTGCGCACCGCGCTACGCTATGCGGCCGAGTTGGCGGCGGCGGGCTGGAGCCTGCTGATCTTCCCCGAAGGCCAGCGCAATGACACGGGCGAGATGACGGACTTCCTGCCTGGCGTGGGCCTGCTGGCCGCGCGGCTCAAGATCCCCGTGGTGCCGGTCCGGCTGCGAGGCACCGGGGCGGCGCTGCCGAAAGAAGCTAATATGATCCGCCGTGCGGCGGTAGAGGTGCGCTTCGGCCCGCCGCTCCGGCTCGCGGGCCGGAACTACGAGGCCCTTGCGGACCAGATCGAGCGCGCCGTCCGCGCCTTGTGACCGCCCCTACCGAGCCGCGACCGCCAGGGAGCGGTATCTTTCGGCCCCTATCGCGGGATCTCCAGCGGCCACGGCGAACCTGCGGTGAAACCCCCATCCACGTAGATCACCTGCCCGGTCAGGAAATCGCTGGCCGCGCTGGCCAGGAAGATGGCCGTGCCCACCAGGTCGTGCGGGGCTCCCAGCCGCCGCGCCGGGGTGCGCTGTTCCACCCACGCCCGCATCTCCGGCCGCTCCCACAGTGCGGCATTCAGATCCGTGCGGATGAAGCCGGGGGCGATGGCATTCACCTGCACATTGTGCGCCGCCCACTCCACGGCCAGGGCCCGCGTCATGGAGCCGATGGCGCCTTTGCTCGTGCCGTAGACGCTTACCCCCGGCAGGCTCTCGTGCGTGTGCAGGCTGGCGATGTTCACGATCTTGCCACGCCCCTGCTTTACCATGACCTTGCCGCAGCGGCTGGCCATCAGGTAATTGCCCCGTACGTTGACGGCGAGAATCTCGTCCAGCCGGCTTTCGGGAAAGATCTCGGCGGCAAATCGGAAATTGATGCCGGCTACGTTGAACAGCGCGTTGATGCGGCCGTACTTTCGAGCTACCGCGTCCACGCAGGCGGCAATCTGCCCGGAGTCGGCCACGTCGCAGACCTGGTAGTCCAGGCCGGTTCCCTTCAGGGAAAGTTCGTTCCGCGCGCTGACCACCACTCGCGCGCCCTCTAAGTGAAACGCCTCGGCGATGGCGCGCCCGATGCCGCGCGACCCGCCGCTCACCAGCACGATCTTGCCTTGAACCGAGAAAAGCTCGTTCATAGCGCTCCTGGGGAAATCATGACCTTGATGGCGGCCTCCCGGCCGTCCATCACGCGCGAGATCAGGCCGGGCGCTTCCTCCAGCACCACACGGTGGGTGATGATCTCTTTGACTCGCACCTGTCCCTCGGTCACCAGCCGTTGCGCGGTCTCGAAATTCGCGTCGTAGAGTCGGCTGGTCGCGAGCGTCACGTCTTTGGAAAAGGCTGCGTTCAAGGCAAAGGTAATGTCGCCCGCCGGCACGCCGTAGACTACGATGCGGCCTCCGCGCGTGCAAGCCGTCAGCGCGTCCCCCACGGTCGCCGCGCTGCCCACGCCGTCGATCACCACGTCAAACTGCTTCTCATAGCGGGCCGCGCGGAAACTCTCCCCGGCCAGGACCGCTTCGCCGGCGCCCAACCGCCTCGCCAACTCCAGCCGCGCCGGCACCAGGTCCGTCACCACTACCCGGCCCGCGCCGAGCGCTCGGGCCGTTTGCACCAGCAGCAGGCCGATGTTGCCCGCGCCGAACACCAGCACGCTCTCGCCCGCCCGCAGCGTGCTCCGTTCGACCGCGCGCACGGCAACGGCTACCGGCTCCACCATGGCGGCGGATTCGTCATCCATCTCCGGCGGAACCGCGCGAAGCATGTAATCCTCTACCACGACTTCCTCGGCGTAGGCCCCGTTTCGCGACACCACGCCGAGCACCTCGGTCGCTTCGGTGTGATGCACCTCGCCGCGGGCGAAGATCGGGTCGGCCCGGTTGCCCAGGATGGGATGGATGAGCACCCGGTCGCCGGGCCGCCAGCCGGCGGCGGCGCTTTCGACGACCTCCCCGCTGGCCTCATGCCCTGGCACAATCGGAAACCGCGTGAAGGGCAGTTTGCCCGCAATACTGGAGTAGTCCGAGCCGCAAACGCCCACCTTGCATACCCGCACGCGGACCTGGCCGCCGGCCAGCGCCGGGCTCGGCAATTCCGCCACCTCCAGTTGGCGCGGACCTCTCAGCAGCAACGCTTTCATGGCGTCTTCACTTTATCGCAGACCGGTCCGCTACGCCTTCTTCCAATCCCTCGGCTTGCGGAATGGCCGCCGCGCCTGCTCGATCTCGTTGCCGCGGGTCCAGATGGAATCGACCTCGTAGATCCTCAGGCCGTTCCGCCACGCCAGTTGCAGGCAGGCCAGTTCAGTTGGCGGGAAGCCCATGATGTCCGCCGCTACGGCGTCCGTAGCCACGGCGTTGGCGCCCGCCAGAATCAGGTTGTGGTGCACGCTGGCGGAGCCTGAGGCGCAGGGACCGTCGCCTTCCAGACCATAACTGCCGCCGAGCAAGACATAATCCGCCGGCCGGAAGTTGAACAGGTCGATCATGACCTCTTCCGGACTTCCCAGCTTGGTGAGCCCCTCTTTGGGGAAGCCGTACTTCGACCCCGGTGCGATGCCGAAGTAGTTGTCGAGAGAGAGCGACACCCCCACCTCCGCGCGGGTCCCGAGCGGCGCCACGCTGATCATCCGGTCGCACTGCTGAATCGTCTTGGGAATCTGGTACATCCCGTCCGGGTTGTTGCGCGCCAGGGCTTTGCCCGGCACCGGCATCTCCAGGCACTCGTCAAAGTTCAGGTCCACGATCTCGCAGCGGATTTGGGGATACTTCCGCGAAAATTCGCCCACTACCTGCCGGTAGCTCACCCCGCCGAAGGCAGCCCCCCATTCCGCGCACCACCCGTCCGTCTTGGCTTTCGAGTGTTCCACAGGCTGCCACGAAGCGGCGCCGTCGGCGATCGTGATGCGCTGCCCGCAGTGGCTTTCCGCCATCCAGTGGATCAGGCTGCGGACCACCCGCGGGTCCGTGGCCGCTCCCGGCTTGAATCCCTCCTGCCCGGGGTACGCGGCCAGGTTGACCTTCACCACCACCCACTCTTCCGGCCCGATGATCTTGGTGAGCCCGCCGGTACGCGCGTCGCCGAGCTCGATGGCTTTCCGCACCATCCCATCGATCTGCGCAGCGGTCAGGTCCGCGTCCACCGGGCGCGGATCCCGCAGGCCCTTGATCGCCGTGCCGTCGTGATCGCTCGATCCGCCGAAGCTCGAAAGCACGATCCCCACGCGCGGAGTCTTATCCTGGCTGGCCGTCGCCGTGACCGATTCTTCCACCGGCTTCTTCTGCGCCGCGGCAATACCCGCCGCCACACCCAGTCCCAAGAAATGCCTTCTGTTCATTCACGGTCTCCGATCCCAGTATACGGTGTTTCAGATCTTGTTATATAACATAGACATGGCGATCATGAACCGGCGTGCTTTTCTAGCGGCCCCGCTGGGAGCCGCCGCGGCCGCGCGTCTGGGCGGCTTCGCTCCCGAAAAGAACCAGCTCGGCCTGGTCCGTTCCACGCACCCGCGCTTGTCGCGGCCCGCTTCGCCCGAAGATCCGCTGGATTACGAACGCGTCCGCGACATGGTGTGGCAGGCGATCCGCTACGCCGGAGGCCTGGAGGACCGCATCCGATCCGGCTCCTGGGTGGTGATCAAGCCCAACATCGTCTCCCTCCGCCCCATGCCCCACTACCGCACCGGAGACGTCACGGACCTCCGCGTGACCAGGGCGGTGGTGGAATACGTGGCGCGTCATTCCCAGGCCGCCAGAGTCACCGTCGCCGAGGGCGGCAGTTACCGCGCCCCCCACGACCCCACCCCGGATTCCGTGGTGATGCAAAACGGCCGGCATACCGACGCTCTGAACTTCGACTGGGGCGCTCAGGAGTTCCCCGGCCTCGCCGGCTCGCTCGCGGACGTCCTGCATGGAGCCTCCGCTGCATTCCCTGCAAAACGCTTCGATTACGTGGACCTGAGCTACGACGCGGTGCGCGATCCCGCCGGCACGTTCCAGCGGATCGAGGTGCCACGCTCGGCCACCGGAGTGGGCGGCTTCGGTGAGCGCACCGACTACTTCGTCACCAATGCCATCCGGAATTGCGATTTCCTCATCAGCGTGCCGGTTATGAAGGTGCACCTGATGTGCGGCATCACCGCCTGCCTGAAGAACTACGTCGGCACCGCGCCGCGGCAGTGCTACGCCAGTCCCGGCGGTTTCTCGAACGACCGCTTGCACGCCCAGCACTCCCTCGACGGGCGCATCGATTCCTTCATCACCGATCTGGCTGCTTTCCACCCGCCCGATTTCAACGTGGTGGACGGCATCCGCGGCCTGCAATACGAGGAGCACGGCAACGGCAAGCCGGACCAGATGATCCGCAGCAACCTGATTCTGGCGGGGCGCGACCCGGTAGCCACCGATGCTTTGGTGGCCCGCCTGGTGGGTTTCCAGCCCTGGGACATCGAGTTTCTGCACATGGCTTCCCAACGCGCAATGGGGACTTTCGATCTCGGCCGGGTGAAAGTGACGGGCGACGATCCCTCCCCCCTGTTCGCCCGTTGGGCAAAGCCCAAAGGCTGGTTCGGCCGCTGCAACCGGGAGTGGCGCGTGACGCGGGATCCTTCCGCGCCGGTTGCTGAATGGTGTCCGTATCAGGCGCCCACCGAGACGCTGCACTTCACGCGCTGGCCCGGCGCCGGCGGCCCCGCCCCGGCCTACGCGGCCGCCACCCACGTCCGTGCCGGTGAAAGCCGCAAGGTCTGGCTGTGGATGGGTGTGCACGGCCGGGCAGTCGCCTGGCTCAACGACCAGAAGGTGTTGGAAGAGGAAAATCTCACCCGCTACCGCATCGGCCAGTTCCGCAAAGCGGTGGAACTTCGCTCAGGAGACAACCTGCTGGTCTTCCACGTGAAAGCCGCTGCCGGCCTGCCGCGGCTGAGCGCCCTGCTGGTCGGGCCGCAAAACGACGGCGATTCCGCCTGGGGGATTCGCTGGTCCGCTTGAATCCCATCTCCGGGACGGCTCATCCCACCGCCGGACACTTTCGCCGCCGCGTCTCCATCGTGCCAAAGCACTTCCGCGTGGCACCTAGTTTGCACATGGCGTCGATTGGGCTGATGAGTCACCGAAAGGAGGCGCTATGCCCAGAATCGAACACCTGCGGGAGGTTCCGCCGGCTCCACCCGTTTCCTATTACTGGCAAGCCAGGCTCGCCGCGGGCTGGATGCCGGTGGCCGTGGTGTGGGAACGCCAGGTGGAAGGAGAACCCGAGCCGTCCGGGGAGTTGGACGAGGACGTCCCGTACGGGCTCCAGGTGGCAGCGGACGGATCGCGCCTGGTCGAGCACCCGGCCGAAAAACAGGCCCTGTTGCTGATGATGTCGCTCATCGTCGAGGACGCGCCCCTCGCCAGGGTGGCCGTCGAACTGAACGGCCAGGGTCTGCGCACCCGCCAGGGAACCCCCTGGGGCCCGGACTCTGTGTTCGACATGCTCCCGCGCCTGATCCAGGTGGGCCCGCGCGTCTTCTCCAGCGAAGAATGGGCCGCCCGGCGGCAGCAATTGCGCTACAGGATGTCCGCGAACGACTTGCGCAGTTTGTAGAACCAGGCGTGCCCCGCTAGAAACACCACGCCGGCCACCGCCCACAGCTTCCACAACGGCCGGAATCCCGGTGCGTGCCCCTCCAGCAAAATCGCCCTGTAGGCGTGCACCAGCACGAACATGGGATTCTTGCCCAGAATCGCCAGCGCCCAGTGCGGCAGCCTTTGCAACTCGGTCTCCGGATAGCAGATGGGAACCAGGAAGAAGCACAGCGTCAGCAGAAAGCCGATCACCTGTCCCAGGTCGCGTACAAACGCGCCCAGCGCCGCTAGAAACCAGCATAATCCGGCCGTAAACAGAATTTGCGGCGCCAGCAGCACAGGCAGCCACAGCACTGTAGCGTACACGTGCCCGCGCAGCAGAAGAAAGCCGGCCACGTACAGCGCCAGCGCGAACAGTTCGCTCACCAGTCCCGCGATCACCAGGTTGAACGGCAGCGTCTCCACCGCGAAGACCAGCTTCTTGACGAAGTTGCGATGCTCCAGCATGACCGTAGGGGCGCGCCCCACCGCTTCCGCAAACGGCAGCCAGGCCAGGAACCCGGCGAAAAAGTAGAGTGCGAAGCCCGAGCGGCTGGGATCGTTATGATAGCGCGCCTGCAGCACCAACCCGAACACGAAGAAGTAGGTGAGCATCAGCAGCAGCGGGTTCAGAATGGTCCAGAAAGCCCCGCCCAGCGAGCCGCGGTAGCGGCCCAGGACGTCGCGCCGGACCATGGTGCGGATCAGGCTGCGGTTGCGACAGATGGTCTGGAAGGGCAAGGTAAAAGCGCGCCCGACGGAGTGCACCAGGCGCTCCCGGCGCACGGTACCGCGTGAGGCCACCCGAACCCGCCCCAACTTTGCCCTCCCGTCTTCGACCGCCAGATCGATCAACAGGAAGGGCCATCCACGCTCGTAAAACCAGCACTGCCCTTCCCGCATGGGAGAGAGAAAAACCTGATAGCGGCCGGATTCCGCGGGTAAAGCGAAGCCCATTTCTACCGGCGCGGACTCGCCCGGCGCTACCTCCCGCGCAGGCGCCACGCGCTCGCCATCCACTAGCAGCGTGCCGCTCTCAGCATCAAAGAGATGATAGCCGAGGGCAAAGCCTTCCTCCGGACGCCACGCCGCCGGGGAGAGATTCTGGATGCGGAAAGCAGCGTGCAGCACGTTGCCTTCAAGGCCTAGCCGGACATCGGTTTCCAGGTACGCGGCGCTCACGGATTCTCGCCTTCAGGAATACAACCACGCAGGATACCGCTCGCGCACGCCGCCCGTCTTGCGCCCTACCGCGTAGATCCCGTCACCTCGCAGCGCCGTGGAAAGCGAGTAGCGCTCCAGTAGATGCATCACCCAGGCATATTCCGGCCGAGGCTCGTCCCGGAAAGGACCGGTCTCGAGCAGCGCCACCTCAAAACCCGCGTTCTCCAAGAGTTGATGGATCTCCCGCGGCGTGTACTCCCGGTTGTGCCGCGCATCCACCTGGCCCTCCGCCGACGGGCGCAGATAAGCATGAAAAAACCCCGGGTGATAGCCCTGCAAGATGGCGGAGAGCCCCCGTAGCGCCACTATGTTGGGGGTGGTCAGCACCAGGTGACCGCCCCGCCTCAGGATGCGGTTCACCTCCGCCATCAGGTGCATGGGATCCTCGAACAGGTGCTCGATCAGCTCGCAGCAAAGCACCGTGGAAAAGTACTGGTCCGCATACGGAAACTGGTCCTTCTCGGCGTTAAACAGGTCCACGGCGCACTCGAATTTTTCTCCCTCGGCCGAAACCACCGCGCGGTGATCCGTCTGTCCTAGCGGTCCGTAGTAGCAGCCGCGCACCTCGCCGTACCCCAGGCGCGTCTTGAGCGCCGGAGTGATTTGCAGATACGCACCCATCTCCAGAACGCGGTCCTCCGGTCCGCCCGGCGGCGTGATCTCCAGCGTCTTTTGCAGCCGCGTAAGGTGCGTCTCGATATAGGTTCGCGCCTCGGGGGTGGCTGCCCAGCTTTTGAGAAATTCGGTGGGAGGAGCAGGCGGCCCGGCTGCCGGTACCGGCGCCTGGGGCTGCACGGGGGACTCGGATTCCTGCCATTCGCGCCCTTCCGCAATGCACCGCAGGAAGTCGGCATAGCGTCCGGCCACCGCGTCCCATCGGCACTCCTGCTCCACGTAGCGGCGCGCTCGCACGCCTAACTCGCGCGCAATCGTGGGCCGGGAAACGAGCAGGTTCAAATACTCGAACAGCAGGTTCTCTTCCCCGGCGTCTACCGGTACCTTGAGGCACACGTCCTCGGGGAGCTCCCGAAACGCGCCGACGTCCGACACCAGCACCGCCTTGCCTAGGCCCAGCGCCCGCAGCAGGCTGCCAGAACTCTCCCCCACCGTGGGATAGCGCAGGTTCAGCACGATATCGCAGGCGGCGATGTATCCTTCAAAATCCTCAATCGGCGTGAAGCCCAGCACGCGCACATTGGCCCACAGCCCCAGGGAGTGGATCAACTGCTCCACCTCCAGATCCGGATGTGGCTCGCCCACCAGGATCATTTTGGCTTGCGGAACCATCCTCAGCAGGCGGCGGAAGGCGCGCAGCGATTCGGCGATCCGCTTGTACGGCTTCAGAAACCCGAAGATCCCCACGAGCGGCGTTAACTCGTCCAGCCCCAGGCGCTCGCGGTAAGCCTGCCGGTCGGTCTGCGGAATCCAGGCGCCGTGCGGCACGCGGGCCACCGGTCCGTGGAATCCCTGCACGCGCATCTCCTCCACCATGAAACGGCTGTGTACGATCAGCGCCCGCGAGCGCTCCAGCAGCCGCCGCGTCATGGGCAGCCCGTCGTAATCCGGCCCTACCTCCAGAGCGCGCACCCGGCGGGCATACGCCAGCGCCTCCGGACCCCCGTTGTACTCGCACTCCGCCAGGTACCCCTCCCAGTCTCCCCGCCGGATGGTCAGGTCCGTCATCAGGTGATGCAGGTTGGATTCGTGCATCACCACCACGCCGGGGTGCCGCATGGCGGCCTCGTAGGTAAACACGTGGTACGGATTGTTGCCCATATGGTAGAGAGCCACGTCGAAACGCGAAGGATCAAGCGGCCGGCTGTCGTCCGGAAAGGCTTCCACTTCCACCAGCCGCTCCAGGTGCTTCAACAGAGTTTCGGAATAATCCGCGATCCCGCTGCGCGAAGGCGGCAGCGGTGAAAAGAAAGCTACGCGCATTCAGCGAACCAGTTCCATGGAGAAGGTGCCTAGTGCAAACGGAGCCCGGATCACCAGCGGCGTTCGCGCCGGGTCGCGGGCGAAGAACATTTCGAAGCTGAAATTGGAGGCGGGCCCCTTGAAGGTCGCGATCAGCCGGTCTGCCTGCACTTTGACGTCGTTGACCGAAACCACCTGCGGTCCGGTGTATTCCAGCCGTACGTCATAGGCGGCGCCGAACATTACGGTCTGCGGAGGCGCCACTCTTCCCTGCCCCAGCTCCCGGCGCACGAAGTACAGCAAATCCAGTGCGTCTCGGGCGCAGTCAGAGATGGAAAACTCCGTCTTGCCGCCGTTCAGAGTCGTTCGGCGGCCGGTGCTCTCACGGTAATCGAAAGAGGTGGTTTCCTTCGCACGCCGGGTGCCGTGGCTTAGGTCCTTCTCGAACTCCAGGGAGCACAGGTTGCCCGTGGCGGCGGAGCGATAGTGGTCGTGCACCGAGAACCCTGGGATCGAAGCGTCTAGGTTGAACTCGAAGTCCCAACGATCCACGCCTTGATGGGCTGTCAGGTGCGCCTCGCCTAGGCCCAGCCCGCTCGGCCAGTTCACCGAATAATTCAGGCTTTCGCTGGTAAAAGGAAATCCGCTTTGGGCCGCTGCCGGAACGGCGGCCGTCAGGACCACAACCGCGAGGCCGGCCCACAAACTGCTCCCGGTCCAGCTCATCGCTGTGGAATCGGCGCCGGTCTGAGGGCCTTTCCCACCGCGCGGGACTCTTCAACTACCTGGTAGTAGATCTCCAGCGTCTTCTGCGCCGTCCGACACCAACTGAAATGCGCCGAGCGCTGCAGGCCCAGCCGCTCCATCCGCGCCCGCAATTCCGTGTCGCGGATCAGGTCCAGCATGGCGCGCGTGATCTCCCCCGGCGTGTACGGATCGAACAGCAGGGCGGCGCCGTCGGCTACCTCGGGCACTGCGGAAGCACTCGAACATGCCACTGCCTTGGAGCAGGCCATGGCCTCCAGCACCGGCAGCCCGAATCCCTCATAAAACGACGGGAAGACGAACACCTCGCAGGCATTGTACAGGTGCTGCAACTGCTCGTCCGTCACGAACCCGGTGAAATGAATCCGCTCCGCAATCCCGGATTGCCGGGCCGCCTCCCGGACGCGTGGCGCGAACCACGTCTCCTTACCCGCCAGCACCAGGTGGTGCGGCAGCTCGGGACAGGCGCGCAGCATATCGGCAAACGCCGTGATCAGACCGATCTGGTTCTTGCGTGGCTGTAAATCGCCGACCGAGAGAACAAAGGGCGTATTCACCCGGAGCGCCGCACGCACGTTGGCCGCCGCTTGCAACCGCGAGGTGGGCCGGAAGCTGCTCTCCGCGGCGTTCGGCACCGCCACCACGCGATCGGGGTTCACCTCCGGATACGCCCGCAAAATCGAATGCCGCGAGAAATCACTGCCGGTCACAATCCGGGCAGCCTGGCGCACCGTGCGCCCCACGGTCCAGCGGAGTTGCATCGCCCGCAAGGGCGTGAAGTATTCCGGATGCTCCAGGAAGCTGACGTCGTGTACGCTGACGACCACCGGCACCGGGCAGCCGACCGGTGCGGTGTACTGCACATGGATCAGATCCGGCTGGTCCTCGCGGAGCTTCATGGCCAGATCGAAGCCCAAGCGCAGGAATGGGTTAGGCGAAACCCAGCGCACGTGGAAACGGGCCGGAATCCACGCCCGGGCGGTCTCCACCGAGAGGTAGGCAAAGAACTCGGAATCCTGATCCTGAGCCGCAAACCCGCCCGCCAGGTTCCGCGCGTATACCTCGTTTCCCGTCAGATGCCGTCCGATGGCGTGAGCGTCCAGAGCGAAGCGCATCAGAATCTTTCAGTATAAGTGGTCCGGAAGCCGATGTGAGTACAGGAATTACAATTTAAGTCTGTTCCAGGCTGCCGGCCATGTAAACTCCCGCTCATAGACCTCACGGCCCGCCTGGCCCACCCGCCGCCGTAACCCTTCGGAAGCCAGCAGCGCCGAAACCGCTTCTCCAAAGGCTTTCGGCTCATCTGCCAGCAGAATGTTCTCTCCATCACACGCTGGAAGGCCCTCCGCCCCCAGGTAAGTAGAAACCACCGGCACACCGGCCGCCCAAGCTTCCATAATCTTATATCGCGTACCACTTCCGGCGAGAATCGGTACTATCGCCGCTTTATTGCGCGAAATTTCTACAATCGCGTCAGGTATGGTTCCTGACACTTCGATACGTGGATCGCCCGCGATCCATTTCCGCACCGCATGGGGATTCTTGCCCACCAGCCGCCAAACCAGTCCGGGCCATCGCTCGCGCAGCACAGGCCAGATTTCCCGCCGGAAAAACCGTACAGCAGAGATGTTCGGGTGGTACTCCAGGTTTCCAGAAAAGACAATGGCTTCCTCCTCCCGGTGCGCGGGCTGCGGGACCAGCGGCATGGAGTTGGGAAACACTTGCACCCGGGCGGCGGGCGCGATTGTGCGGATCGCCCGGGCATCCTGCTCCGAAGTCGCCAGAAGCCAGGAAAAGCGCGGTAGCCAGCAGCGCTCCAGATCCAGGCAGGCACCGTGAAACAGCCGGTGCGCCGCCGCTGCCGCGCCGCCCTCCACCCGCGCGGAGCGGGCGTGCAGCACGGATTCGATGTTGTGCAAATCCAGCACCGTCCGGCCGCTCACCGGCGCAAGCTGCTCCCAGTACGGCGCACACCAGAAATGCTCGATCACCGATAGGTCGTACCGGCGCCCGCCGACGATCTCTCGCAGCCGCTCCTCAAATCCCGCGAAGCGATCCACCAGCGGGGGGACCGCCCGCAGCAGACGGCCGGCGTTGCGCAGCGCACGCGCCACAGCGTGCCTGGCGTGGCGCGGCAGTTCCAGCACGTGCAGGCTGCGCGCCAGCTCGGCGGGAAAATGCCGGAGCGGGTCTACGGCGCCGGGCTCGCGAAATACCACCACGTCCACGGCGTACCGCTCAGCCAGGTAGTGGAGCAGCGAAGCCGTCCGCAGGGCCCCTCCACCGGCCAGTGGATAGGGGGTTTCCGGAGCCAGGAACAGCGCCGTCCTAATAGACAAACCTCCTTTGCGCCTCGGCGTAGACTTCGCGCGTGAGCCGGGCAGTGTGCTCCCAGGAAAACTCGCGCGCCCGCCGCAGGGATTGTTCCCTCCGCGCCGCCACCCACGCGGGGTTCCGCGCCGCCGCCAGCATGGCCTCCACCAGTTCCTGCTCGCTGCCCGCACGCACAGCCGCGTCGCCCGCCACTTCCCCCACCGCCGGGTCGCGCGAGGTAATCACGCAGGCGCCGCATTGCATGGCCTCCAGGACCGGAAGCCCAAACCCCTCGTAGTGCGAGGGATACACGAATGCCAGCGCGCCCGAATAAAGCCCCGGAAGCTCGCCGTCCGCCACCTCTCCCGCCAGTCGCAGGCCCGGTTCGACAGCCGGTTCGGGGAAATCCTCGCGCCGCCGCCCGGCCAGCACCAGATCAATATCCACCTGCTTGCGCACCTCCCGCCAGGCGGCCATCAGCAGCGGCAAGTTCTTGCGCGGCTCAAGTGTGCCCACGTACAGAAAATAGGGCTTGGTCTGTCCCGGCTCGACCGGACGGAAATGCCGTCCCGCCGCCAGCGGCACGGCCATCACACGCTGCGGCGAAAGGCGGAAATGTTCGATGGCCTGGCGCCGCACCGCCTGGCTGTCCGTCAGCACCATCGTGGCGATGCCCAAACCCACCAGCACCGGCGTGCGCCGCCGCACGCGTTCCGCCGCATGATGCCAGCGCGGGTCCATCCACGGCGAAAGATCGTGCAGGGTCAACACGCTCGGCCGCAACGGGACATACGGCACGGCGAAATCCGTCCCGTGAAAGATGTCTGCCCGCAGCCTTCCGAGTTCTTTTGTGAGCCCCCACACCCACCAGCGCCGCTCCAGCCGTCCGTGTGGACCCGAACCGCGCCGAAGGTTCTGCGGTGCCCCTTCCGGCATGGCAAACTCCTGATCGGAAACCAGCAGTACCTCGTCCTCGGGGAATGTCTCCGCCAAGGCTAGACTTAGCTCCGAAGTATAGCGGGCCAGCCCCCCGCTCGAGAGAATCAGAGGCGTGGCGTCAACGGCCACCCGCATCGGTCACCGAACGTAGCTCCGCCTGGCGGTTCTCGTAGTTCTGCGCGTAGTATTTCAGATACTCTCCGCTTCGGACGCGGTGAACCCACCCGGAGTTTCGTTGATACCAGTCGATGGTTTTGGCCAGCCCGCCCTCGAACCGCACTAGCGGCTGCCAGCCGGTCTCGCGCGCGATTTTCTCGCTTGAAAGGGCGTATCGGCGGTCGTGCCCCGGGCGGTCCTGCACGGTCTGGATCAGGCTCTCAGGTTTCCCGGTAGCAGCCAGAATCATGCGGATCACTTCCAGGTTCGGCAGGGACCGGTTCCCGCCGATGTTGTAAATCTCGCCGTCCCGGCCTTTCTTCAGCACGGCCCAGATTCCGCGGCAGTGGTCTTCCACGTATAGCCAGTCCCGCAACTGCATCCCGTCCCCATACACCGGAAGGGACCGGTCCGAAAGCGCATTCGTAATCATCAGCGGGATGAGCTTCTCCGGGAACTGGTAAGGCCCATAGTTGTTCGAGGCGCGCGTCACCACGACCGGCAAATGGTACGTCAAAAAATACGAACGCGCCAGCAGGTCCGAACCGGCCTTGGACGCCGAGTACGGGCTGCTGGGGTTCAGCGGAAAATTCTCGTCCGCTTCGAGCGGCGGCGCCAGGCTGCCGTAGACCTCATCGGTGGAGACGTGCAGGAAACGTCCGATGCGTTGAATCCGCGCCGCTTCGAGCAACGTGAACGTACCCCGCAGGTTGGTTTCAAATGCCGGGCTGGGAGAAAAGATGCTCCGGTCCACGTGCGACTCGGCGGCGAAGTGCACGATGGCCTCGGGCCTGTGCTTCTCCAGAAGGGAGTTCACTAGCGCGGCATCGCAGATGTCCCCGTGCACGAAGGCGTAGCGCGGATTCTGCCGCACCGGCTCCAGGTTCTCCAGGTTGCCGGCGTAGCTCAGTTTGTCCAGGTTCAGGATCTCCACCTCAGGATCCGTCCCTAGCGAAAGGCGAATGAACGCGGACCCGATGAACCCGGCTCCGCCCGTGACCAGAAGTTTCATATCGATAGGCGCCCGGTTTATTTGTGCTGGGTTTCCCAGTCGTAGTTGATGTGCGGATCGTTGTAAGCGATCCGGCCCTCGTCCTTGGGATCGTAGTGTCGGTTGGTGAGGTAAACCAGCATGGCTTCCGAGGTGCCCACCACCTTGTAGCCGTGCCCCACACCCGGCGGAATCAGGATCTGCCAGGGCCGCAACTCCCCCACGTAGATCGTGTTGCGCAGGCCGAACGTGCGCGCCCCCTGCCGCAGATCCACCATCGCCACCTGGAGCATGCCGCGCACCGGCGTCCAGCAATCCGTCTGCCGCAGGTGGTAGTGGAAGGCCTTGATCGTGCCGCGGTGGCTCACCGTGGCCGAAACCTGGGTACTCTCCACCGGAAAATCCGCCGCCAGGCCGCTTCCCATGCGCTGGACTTCCAGAAAGTAGCCGCGGTCATCCGGCCATAAGCTCAGCGGCTGGATTTTGACTCCCTCGATCAGGTCTGCCGCTTGCGGCGAGGTAATCACCGCGCCGATCCCGCGCGGGCAGTCCGGCAGCAGCAGCTCCAACCCCTGGCCGGAGGCCACCCGCAAGGGTTCCTGTACTGCGATGGGCTCCACCATCAAGCGCCTCCTTCGGCCGTCCTGCCCTTGGCCGACTGCGCCACCAGGTTTCCCGCCCGCAGCAGCGAATCGAACGTGCCCGCGTCCGTCCACCAGCCCTCTAGGTACGCAAAGCTCATCGTGCCTTCACGGATATAGGCGTTGTTGACGTCGGTAATTTCCAGTTCCCCGCGGCCGGATGGCACCAGCGTGCGCACCTTGGCGAACACGCTGTCGTCGTACATGTAGATACCCGTGACCGCGTAGTTGGATTTGGGCCGTTTGGGCTTTTCCTCGATGTTGATAATCCGGTCGCCCGCGATTTCCGCCACGCCGAAGCGCTCCGCGTCGGGAACTTCCTTTAACAGGATCTTCGCACCGCATGGCTGTTTGCGAAAATCGTCCACGGCCTCGCGAATGCTGCCCTCGATGATATTGTCCCCCAGGATCACGCAGATTTTGTGTCCGTCCGCGAAGTGTTCCGCCAGCGCCAGCGCATCCGCAATGCCGCCTTCGCCCTCCTGGTAGGTATAGTCGATGTGGGTCAGGCCAAAGTGCTTTCCGTTGGCCAGCAGGCGCAGGAAATCTCCCGCGTTCTTGCCGCCCGTGACGATCAGAATGTCCCGGATGCCCGCGTCCACCAGCGCCTGGATGGGGTAATAAATCATGGGCTTGTCGTAGATCGGCAACAGGTGTTTGTTGGTGATCTTCGTCAGCGGAAACAGCCGGCTCCCCGTCCCTCCGGCCAGAACGACGCCTTTCATAAGTTCCCATGATACAATACGCCCCCATGAGGGTCTTCGACTGGCAGCAGGTGGAGCGCGAACAACTGAATCCCATGCTCGCTCGCCGCGTGATCCACGGCGAAAAAATCACTGTGGCGCGGTTGGAACTCCGCAAGGACGCCGTGGTTCCGCTGCACAGTCACGTCAGCGAGCAGATGACCATGCTCGAGCGCGGCGCCCTGCGCTTCGTCATTAACGGCGAAGAGCGAATCCTCCACGCCGGCGAGGTGCTGGACATCCCGCCCAACGCCCCGCATATGGTGGTAGCCCTCGAAGACTCCGTGGCCGTGGACCTGTTCACCCCTGCCCGGGAAGACTGGATCCGTGGAGACGACGCCTACCTGAGGCGCTAGTGCGTCACTTGGCGTCGCGCCAGTTCTCTCCTACCCCCACCTCCGCCACCAGCGGCACCTTCAGCCGGTGCACCTGTTCCATCTCCCGCTTGACCATGGCGCTGATCGCGGTAGTTTCCTCCGGCGGCGCTTCGAAGAGCAGCTCGTCGTGCACCTGAAGCAGCATCCGGGTGCGGAAACCGCCGGCGCGCAACTCCCGGTCGATGCGGATCATGGCCAGCTTGATGAGGTCCGCGGCAGTGCCCTGAAGCGGCGAGTTCACGGCCGTCCGCTCGGCGAAGCCCCGCGCGTTGGGGTTGCGGCTGTGGATGTCAGGGATGGGTCGCTCCCGCCCGAACAGCGTCCGGGTCACGCCCGTCCGGCGCACCTCCGCAATTGTGGCATCAATGAACTTCTTCACCCCAGCGTAGCGCTCGAAATAGCTTTTGATATACGCTTCCGCTTCTGCGCGCGGAATGCCCAACTGCGCCGCTAGGCCAAAGCCGCTGATACCGTACACGATGCCGAAGTTAACCGCCTTGGCGCTGCGGCGCGCTTCCGGAGTGACCATCAGCGGCGGGATGCCCATCACTTCCGCCGCCGTGCGCGTGTGAATATCCTCGCCGTGCTGGAAAGCGTTTACCAGCACTGGATCCTGGGACATATGCGCCAGGAGGCGCAGCTCGATCTGCGAATAATCCGCCACCACCAGCTTCCATCCGGCACAGGGCACGAACGCCGCGCGGATCTCGCGTCCCAGTTGCGTGCGAATCGGGATGTTTTGCAGGTTCGGGTTGGACGAGGAGAGCCGGCCGGTGGCCGCGCCTGCCTGGTTAAAGCTGGTGTGCAGGCGGCCGTCGGAAGGGTCGATGAGCGCCGGCAGCGCATCCACGTAGGTGCCTTTCAGCTTCACTAACTGCCGGTAATCGAGCACCTTGCGCACGATCTCGTAATCCGCGGCCAGTTCTTCGAGCACGTCCGCGGCGGTCGAGATAGTCTTTCCCTTGCCATATTTCAGCGGTGCCGGCAGCTTCAGGTCCTCGAACAGCACCCGGCCCAACTGCTGCGGCGAGCTGATGTTGAAGGTCTTGCCCGCAAGCGCGTGAATCTCTGCCGTCAGCCGTCCGATGTCGGTCTCCATCATTTCTGAGAGGCGGCGGAGTTCAGCGGCATCGATCTTCACGCCCGCCCGCTCCATCCTGGTCAATACTTCCACCAGTGGCTGCTCGATGGTCTCGTAGAGTTGGCGCAGCCCGCGCTCGTCTACCGCCGGGTTGAGTTGCTCCCAGAGAATGCGCGTGATATCGGCATGCTGCTCCGGCGCCGGCCCGAGCTTGAGATCCAGGCGCCGCTGTGCCTGTTCCACCAGCGAGCAACTCCCCGGATCGGCATCCAGCAGGAATGCATAAAGCAGGATATCGTGCGCGAAGCCGCGGGCCTCGATTCCCAACTTTCCCAGGGCCAGCAGCACAGATTTGGCGTCCGCCGCGATCTTAGGCCAGCCGGCGTCCTCCAGAAAAGGCTGCAGCCGGTCCACCAGCGCCGCCGGGACTGCCCGCCCCTCGCCGCCCCTCCACGCCAGGCCCACCGTGTCCAGTGGAAACCCGCCCTCTTCGGACTCCAGAATCGCTACCGCCACCGGCACGCCCCGCGGAATCCCGCCCAGCCAGCGCTCCAGAGAATCGGCATCCGCGAAAGCCTGGTAATCCGTGGCGCGCGTGTCTTCGGCCGGGCCCATCTCCCGAATCAGACTGTGGAACTCCAGTTCCTTGTACACTTGCCGGAGCGCCGCCTCGTCCGCGGGTTGCGCCTTCACTGTCTCCAGCGAGAAAGCAACCGGCACGGCGGTGTCGATGGTTGCCAGCCGTTTGCTCAAGCGCACCTGCTCGGCATGGTTCTGAAGGCTCTCGCGGTATGTCTTCCGCTCCACTTCGGCGGCGCGTTCGAGCAGCGCGTCGAGCGAGCCGAACCGCTCCAGCAGGTCGCGGGCGCCTTTATCTCCGATGCCCGGAGCGCCCGGAATGTTGTCTACAGCATCCCCGCGCAAGGCCAGGAGGTCCGCCACCCGCTCCGGCGGCACACCCAGGAACTCCTTGACCTTGGCGGGGTCGTACCAGAGGTCATCCTTGGCCGGATTGAGCATCGAAATGTGCTCGTCCACCAACTGCATCATGTCTTTGTCGCTGGAGACGATTATGACATCCAAACCCTCGGCTTCACCCCGCCGCGCAATCGTGCCAATCACGTCGTCGGCCTCAAAGCCCGGATATTCCAGAATGGGGATGCGCATGGCCTCCAGCACCCGGCGGACATAAGGAATCTGTTCGGCCAGGTCCGCCGGCATCTCGGCGCGGTTGGCCTTGTACTCGGCGAACTCTTCCAACCGGTGCGTGGGCTCGCCGCTCTCGAAGACTGCGGCCACATAGTCGGGTTCGTACGCCTTGGCCAGCTTGCGCAGCATGTTGTTGAAAATGTACACAGCCTCGGTGCCCAGGCCTGTGCTGGTGCGCATGGGCGGCGCGCCGCTGCGGGCGCGGGCATGATAGGCACGGAAGATGAAGCCGAACGAATCGATCAGGAACAGCCGCGGTTTCGCCACTGCGCTCATCATAGTGGGCCGCCTCGGCCTATGTCCAACCTGTTACGTGATGGCCACAAGCCGGCTCGCAAAGTGTTGCAAATCTGCAACGGTTACATTTTAGCTTGCATTTTATAATCAATGGGTTAGCATTGGATGGCAGCGTGCATTCTTAAGGTGTTTCCATTAGTGCTGCTCATACAACGGAGCTTCCTTCTTGCGATTTGAAACCACCGTTCAGCGCCCGGTCGAGGCCTCCGGAATCGGCCTTCACAGTGGAGTCCCGGTGCACATCCGCATCACGCCGGCTCCTGTCTCCACGGGAGTCGTCTTCCTGCGCAGCGACCTGGACTATTTCCCCATTCCCGCAAGCTGGCGTCACGTGGCCAGGGTGAGTTATGCCACCAGTCTCATGCGGCAGGGCGTGCTGGTCTCCACCACGGAGCACCTGCTGAGCGTGTTCTACAGCGTCGGCATCGACAATGTGTACGTCGAGATCGACAACCTGGAAGTTCCCATCCTGGACGGCAGCGGTCTCCCTTTCGTCGATCTCATCCGCGAGGCCGGCATCCGGCACTATCGCCGCAAGCGGAAGTACCTCCGCATCCGTCGTCCCGTGATGGTGGAGGACCGGGGCAAGCGCATCAGCATCTTGCCTGCCGACAGCTTCCGGCTGACGTGCGACATTCACTGGGACCACCCCCTGGTAGGCACGCAAGGCCTGGAAATGGAAGGGACTCCGGAGCGCTACGCCGCCGAAATCGCCCCCGCGCGCACCTTTGGATTCGACTACGAGCTCGACAAAATGCGCGACATGGGCCTGATTCGCGGCGCTTCACTCGAAAACGCCGTGTGCTTCACCCGCGACACCGTGCTGAACCCGGAAGGGCTGCGTTTCCCCGATGAATGCTGCCGGCACAAGGCGCTGGACTTGATCGGAGACCTGGCGCTGTTGGGCAAGCCGCTGCTCGGCCACGTGATCGCGGAGCGAGCCGGGCACGCCATGCACGCCGCCCTGGTGGCCCGCATCATGTCCGATCCCACTCTCTACGAAATCCTAACCTTCGACCAGTTGGCCTGCCGGGTGACCCAGGCGCTGGTTTCGTAGCCCGCCGCGCCGCCGGGCATCAGCAGTCTGGGGCGGCGGCGTGCACCGTGCCATCCGAGCTGGTTGACAGTTACCAGGCCCGTTCCGCTTGGAACAAGTCGGCACGAGGTTCGACTGTTTCAGCCGCTGTGGGCTCAGCCGTCCTCGCTAAACCGCCCGGCTTTTCCTCCGCAATAGGCTAAAATCTTTCAATAAGCAGGCTTTTAAGGATGCTGCATGCTTCGTATACTGCATTTGGAAGATCGACAGGAGGACGCCTTTCTCATAGAAAATGCCATCCTGAACTGGGGCATTCCAGCCGAGTTTATCGTGGTCCGGGACCGGCCTGAATTTGTTTCGGCGCTGGAACAAAGCCAGTTCGATTTGATTCTGGCTGACAACGGATTGCCTGGCTTCGATGGGCTGGCCGCGCTAAAAATGGTCCGCCAACAATTTCCCAGCATAGGATTTATCTGCGTTTCAGGAGCGGCCGGCGAAAACCAAACCCGGGCAAGCTTTCAAGCTGGCGCGACCGATTATGTGCTCAAAGATGATCTCAGCCGTCTGGTCGCCACCGTGCGTCGTGAATGGGACAGAACGCAATTGCTGCGGATGAATCGCGGCATGGCGCGGTTGATCGCCGCCGTGCAGGAACTTTCTCTGGCGCGTGACCTCGATGGTGTTATGGCCATTGTCCGCCGCGCCGGGCGGGAGCTGACCGGCGCGGACGGGGCCACGTTTGTCCTGCGAGAGGGTGACTTGTGCCATTACGCCGACGAAGATGCGGTTGCGCCGCTTTGGAAGGGACAGAAGTTTCCATTAAGCGCCTGCATCAGCGGTTGGGTGATGCTCAACCGGCAGGCCGCCGTCATCGAGGACATTTACGCCGACCCGCGCATTCCGGCTGACGCTTACCGCCCGACCTTTGTAAAGAGTCTGGCAATGGTCCCGATTCGCACGGAAGCGCCTGTTGGCGCGATCGGCAACTACTGGGCCGCCGCCGCTTGCCGTCGGCGGAGGAAGTCGAGTTGTTGAAAGCATTGGCCAACACTACGTCCGTGGCGATGGAAAATGTGCGCGTCTATAGCGAATTGGAACAGCGGGTGAAAGAGCGCACCGCGCAACTGGAAAGGGCCAATGCCAGGCTGGAGGAGGCCAACCGCGAACTGGAATCATTTGGCCATGCGGTCTCGCATGACTTGGCCGCACCGTTGCGAAGCATTCGGGGCTTTGCCCAAATGGCGTTGAAAGAAGGCGAGACCACACTGAATGAAAGGGGCAGGCAGTATCTGGCCATTGTGCAAAGCAGCGCCAGACAAATGCGGGAGGTGATGGACGACCTGTTGCGGTTGTCGCAGGTGGCTCGTGCCGAATTCAAAAAAGAGCAGGTCGATCTGAGCCGATTGGCGCAGGAAATTATCAAACAATTGTCCGCACATTCACCGGATAGGATCGTAGACGTTCAAATCACCGAAGGCATGGAAGTGGAAGCTGATTCTGGATTGCTCCGTATCGCCTTGGAAAATCTGCTCTCCAACGCTTGGAAATACACGGCGAAACGGGCGTCGGCCCGGATTGAGTTTGGAAAGATGACACAGCCGGACGGCTTGCAGGTTTATTGTGTCCGCGACAATGGCGCCGGCTTTGACATGAAGCAGGCAGGCCACTTGTTTCAGCCTTTCAAACGGCTGCACCGGCAGGATGAGTTTCCGGGAACCGGCATCGGGTTGACGACGGTCCAGCGCATCATTCAGCGGCACGGCGGCTGGGTGTGGGCTGAGGCGCAAGTAGAGAACGGAGCGGCGTTTTATTTCACATTGCCCCAGTGACGCGAATTTCGCCGCGGGCAATCGGAACGATTCGGTCGGCGTCAAACCCCTTGGGTGACGTTTTTCCCGGAGCGCGGGGGCCTGAGCCGCTGGTATAATAGTGCGAGGCCCCTGCGCGTGCGCAAACCCTATGAATAGCCGCTTGAAGTACCTGGTTGTCCTGACCTCGACCTGCCTCGTGGTCCTGCTGTTGATCGGCAGCGTGCTGGGCAAGAGTTCCTCTCCGGAGGGCGCTTACCGGCAGCTGGGCGTTTACACCGAAGTCCTGCACCGCATCAAAAGCGAGTATGTGGAAGAGCCGGACCTGAAGAGCGTCACGCTGGGCGCGCTGAACGGGATGCTGGAGTCCATCGACCCCTTCGCCAGCTACCTGAACGCCGACCAGTATAAGGATTACCTGAAAAATAAGGACGCCAAGAAGGCGGAGGTCGGACTCATCCTCTCCAAAAAATTCGGCTACGTCGGGGTGGTGGGCGCCATCCCGGGTTCTCCCGCGGCCAAAGCCGGCCTTTCCACGGGCGACATGCTGGAGACCATTAAGGGCGTGGCCACGCGCGACATGCCGCTGGCGTATGCCTACCTGCTGCTCCAGGGTGACCCGGGCACTTCGGTCGATCTCACCGTCGTCCGGGTGCGGCGCCCCGAGCCGTCCAAGCTCAAGCTCAACCGCGTGGAAATCACCTACCCGGCAGTGACCGCCAAAATGATGCCCGATCAGATCGGGTACGTCGATCCGGAAACTCTGGCTTCCGGCAAAGCCCAGGAAGTGGCTGCGGCGCTCGAAAACCTGCAGAAGCAGGGCGCCCAGAAGCTGATTCTGGATCTCCGCAATTGCGCCGTGGGCCAGCCGGACGAAGGTATCGCGCTGGCCAACCTTTTCCTCTCCAAGGGTCTGATTGCGTACCTGCAAGGCCAGCGGGTGCCCCGCCAGAATTTTGATGCGAACCCGGCCAAGGCGGTCAGCAAGCTGCCCCTGGTGGTCCTCACCAACCGCGGCACCGCGGACGGTGCGGAGATAGCCGCGGCCGCCCTGCTGGACGACAAGCGCGCCGAACTGGTGGGCGAGCGCACCTACGGCGATGCGTCCCTGCGCCGCGCCATCACCATGGATGACGGCGGCGCCATCATCCTCTCGGTGGCCAAGTACTACTCCCCGAGCGGCAAGGCCATTCAGGACACGGGCGTCACCCCCGGTACCCTGATGGCCGAACCCGACCAGCAGGTGGACGTGGATGAAAACGGCGAACCGCTGCCGGAGACCGCCGAACAGCCGCAGGCCAAAAACCAGGAAGATCCGCTCCTGAAGAAAGCCGTCGAACTCCTGAAGAAGTAGCCCGCCGTAGATTATACTGGCTGTCATGAACCGGCGTACAGCGATCTGCACGTTGTTTGTAGGCGGCACTTTATTCGCCGCCGGCACCCCCCCAGCCAAAAAGCTCACCGATGAAGAGCTGGCCAAGCTCCTGGAGAAGCGGGAGAACCTGTTCTTCCTCGATGTGCGCGAGCCCAGGGAGATCCAGCAACTGGGCAGCATCGAGGGCTACGTAAACATCCCGCTGGGGCAGCTTGAAAGCCGGCTCTCCGAGATCCCCAGGGACAAGCTGATCATCACCGCTTGAAACCGCGGCGGAAGAGCCGCGCGTGCCGCGGACATTCTCAGCAAACACGGGTTCAAGGTCATTGGTTCGTGCGGTCTGGCCGAATGGAAGGACAAAAAGCATCCGCTCGTCTATCCCAGGAAGGACGAAAAGAAATAGCGCCGCCGGTCCGCCTACAATGACTGCATGGGACCTCTGCCCGTGCTTCTTTTCGCCGTGACCTCCCCCGGCCTGTCCCAACTGCAAACCATGCTGGCGCGCTTCGCGCCCACTGAACTCCGGGCCGATACGTCCGCGCTCTCCCCGGCCGACAATCGGGCGCTCGCCAAATTAGTGGACGCCGCCCGCGTGATGAACGACCTCTTCCTGGCCCAGTTGTGGAGTGGCAACCCCGCGCTCGCGGCCCGGCTGCGGAAGGACACCAGTCCGCTCGGCCAGGCGCGCTGGCACTACTTCTGGCTCAACAAGGGCCCCTGGTCGGATCTCGACGGACACACCGCTTTTCTGCCGGATGTCCCTCCGCGCAAACCTCTGGGAGCCAGGTTCTATCCGGCGGATATGACCCGCCAGGAGTTCGATCGCTGGCTCGGAACGCTTCCCGAGGCCGAACGCCGCCAGGCCGAGGGATTCTTCACCGTGGTCCGGCGCGATTCGGCCGGCAAACTAGCGCTCGTGCCCTACCATCGGGAATACGGCCGGCTACTCGAACGGGCCGCCGGGTTGCTGCGCGAAGCCGCCGCCCTCACCGGCAATGCCTCGCTGCGAAAATTCCTCACCCTCCGCGCGGATGCGTTTCTCTCCGACGACTACTACGCGAGCGACGTCGCCTGGATGGATCTGGATTCGCCGCTCGATATCACCATCGGCCCCTACGAAACCTACACCGACGAGTTGTTCGGTTACAAAGCCGCCTTCGAAGCCTATGTGAACGTGCGCGATGAGCAGGAATCCGCCCGCCTGCGGGCCTACGCAGGCCGCTTGCAGGAGATCGAGGATCACCTGCCCATCGATCCCCAGTACCGCAATCCGAAGCTCGGTGCGCTGGCGCCCATCACCGTGGTCAACGAGGTGTTCGCGTCGGGCGACGCCGCTCACGGCGTGCAGACGGCCGCCTACAACCTGCCCAATGACGAGCGCGTGGTGCATGAAAAAGGCAGCAAGCGCGTCATGTTGAAAAATGTGCAGGAGGCTAAGTTCCGCACCATTCTGACACCCATCGCGGCGCGCGTGCTGCCGCCTTCCGAGCGGCCCGACGTGAGCTTCGAATCGTTTTTTACCCACATCCTGGCGCACGAACTGAGCCACGGCATAGGGCCGCATCAGATCCGCGTCGCCGGGCGCAGCACCACGCCGCGGCAGGAACTCAAGGATCTCTACAGCGCCTGGGAGGAAGCCAAGGCAGATGTGACCGGGCTTTTCATGCTGGACTACCTCTACGGCCACGGCATGCCCGCGGGGCCAAGGGGGCTTCAGCGGCTCTACACCACGTACCTGGCCTCCGCCTTCCGGTCTCTGCGCTTCGGACTCACCGAGGCCCACGGCAAGGGAATGGCCCTGCAATTCAACTATCTCTGGGATAAGGGCGCCATCGTGGCCCGGCCCGGCGGAACCTTCGCGGTGGAGTTTACCCGCATCCAGGCCGCCGTCCGCGACCTCGCGCGCGACCTGCTCACCATCGAAGCCCAGGGCGACTACGCGGGCGCCCAGGCCATGCTCACGCGCCTGGCCGTGGTGCGGCCGGACATGCAGCGGGCCCTCGACGGCCTGAAAGACATCCCTGTGGACATCGAGCCGGTCTTCACGGTGAAATAGGCGCATGCGTCCGCTCTTTCTGCTCCTGCTGGCCGCCGCCTCCCTGGCTGCCCAAGCACCCCCCAACCCGGCTTTCGTCGAAATTCAGGATACGCCCGGCTTGCCGCGCGTGCTGCTGATCGGAGATTCCATCTCCATCGGTTATACGCTGCCGGTGCGCCAACTGCTCGCGGGCCAGGCCAACGTGCACCGTATCCTCACCAACGGCGGGCCCACCTCCAACGGCATCGCGCACCTGGAGGACTGGCTGGATGCCGGCAAGTGGGACGTGATACACTTCAACTTCGGCCTGCACGACCTGAAAATCATGGAGGCGCGAAAGCGTCAGGTCCCGCTGGCGCAATACGAGCAGAACCTGCGCCAGATCGTGAGCCGCCTCCAGCGCACCGGAGCCCGGCTGATCTGGGCCAGCACCACGCCCGTCCCGGAAGGGCCGGTGAATCCGCCGCGCGATCCCGCGGATGTGCCGGCGTATAATCAGGTGGCCCGGAAAGTCATGCAGGCGGCCGGGATTCCCATCGACGATCTGTACGCGTTGGTGCTGCCCCAGGAGGACCGCATCCAGCAGCCCCACAACGTGCACTTCACCGAGGCCGGCTATCAGGCGCTGGCCGCCCAGGTGGCCGCCGTCATCCGCCGCGAGTTGGCCGCATCCGGCAGGTAGCCGGCTATTTCATCCGGCGGTTGACCAGATCCAGTTCCCGCTGGCATTGCCCCGCCGCGGGGGCCAGCCTGCACGCCGCCTCAAGCTGCTCTTTGGCTTCCGCCAGGCGGCCCAGGCGCTCATCCGCCACGCCGAGTTCGTAGCGCGTCATGTAGTCGTCCGGCACCGCCGCCGTCACCTCCCGCAGGTACACGCTCGCTTTCTCGTACGCCCCCGCTTCCAGGTACGTCGCTCCCAGGTCGCGCCGTGCCAGGATGTTGTGCGGATCCATGGCCAGCACGCGCCGCAAGGCCGCCGCGGCTTCCCCCAGGCGCCGTTCGGCCAGCAGCACCATGGCGTCTTCATACAGCCGGAACTCGGGCAGCCGGTCTTTGGGGTCGGGCCGCGCGGCGCTCCGTGCCGCCTGCGGTCCGGGCGCCAGGTATCCCAGCGAGCCCAGCAGTGCCCGGCTCTGCTCGGAAAGTACCGGCTGAGCGCCACGCCGCCGCGGTGCGGACCGGGCCAGAAGGTCCTTCAGCCGCGCGCGCAGGGCGGCGGCTTGCGCCGGATTCGCGTGCACCAGGTTGTTCCGCTCCTGCGGATCCGCTTTCAGATCGTAGAGTTCCGGTTTCGGCGCGTCGATGTACTTAACCTCCCCAAGACGAACCGCGCGTAACGGTGCCCATCCGAAGGAGTCGCGCGCATGTACGCTCTCGGCGTACACCGCCCGCGGCGGGCTCGCCGGGCCCATGCCGCGGAGCAGGCTCTGCCCTTCAAACGAGGCTGGAAGCGGCAGGTGCAGAAAATCCAGAATGGTAGGCGCCACATCGATCAGCCCGGCTGGCTGCTGCACCTCGGCAGGATATTTCGGCGCCCCCGCCGGCCAGTGCACGATGAGCGGTACCCGCAGCGTGCTTTCGTAAACGAAATAGCCGTGGCTGGCCTCGCCATGCTCGCCCAGGCTCTCGCCGTGGTCCGCCAGCAAAGCCACCAGCGAGCGCTCCCACCAGCCGCCCTTCTCCAATGCCTGCCGGAACCAGCCCAGCACCTGGTCTACGTATTCCAGTTCCGCGTCGTAATCGGAGGTGCCGGGCGGGCGCGCAAACCCCGGCGGCAGACGGTAGGGCTTGTGCATATCGAACAGGTGCACGAAGGCAAACACCGGCTGGCTGCGGTTTGCCGAAAGCCAGCGCGCCGCTGCATGCGCGACTAGCAGTCCCAGCCGGCTCTCCCGCACCGCGTAGGGATTCTTCGCCTCGCCGGCGAAGAACATAGAGCCCGAAAGCCGCGAAAAGGCCTCGAAATGGAACGGGCTGTCGTACACGTCGAATCCCTGGCCGAGCCCCAACTGCTGCTCCAGAAAAACGCTGCCGATGAACGCCCCCGTCCGGTACCCCTGGGAGCGCAGCACCGAAGCCAACGTCACCGCCCCGGGAGGCACAATCTCCGCGTTCTCCTCGATGCGGTTCTCAAACGGGTAGGTGGACGTGAACAGGGAAGTGTGGGACGGCAGCGTCAGCGGAATCTGGCAATCCGCGGCGCGGAACAGCGTGCCCCCCTGGGCAAAGGAGTCGATATGCGGCGTGCGGATCTTGCGGTATCCATAGGCGCTCAGATGATCCGCGCGCAAGGTGTCGATGGAGATGAGAATGACCGGCGTCTGTTGCGAAAACGCCAGCCCGGCCGCCAGATACAGCAATACTCCCGCGCCCGAAAACCGCATCCAAGGAAGTGACGTCCGCCGCGCAGCGGATGTTTCCCGCTTACCGCTTCGCCGCCAGCAATCCCTCCAAACGGTGCAGATTTTCGTGGCGGCCCATCACGATCAGATAATCCCCGCCGCTGATGGCCGTGTCCGCCGGCGGATTAAACAGCATCCCGCCGTCGCCTTTTCTCACCGCCAGCACGATCACGCCCAGGTCGCGGCGGATCTGCATCTCCTGGATGGTCTTCGAGACAAACTCGCTCTCCTCGGCCACGCGCACCTGCTCGATGGCTACGTTCATATCGATCTTGTTGCTGGTGAAGTCCAGGAACTGCATCACGTGCGGGCGCAGCAGGGCCTGCGCCAGGCGATGCCCGGTGATGGAGTAAGGAGCGAAGACAGCGTCCGCGCCGGCGCGCCGCATCTTTTCCTCCGCCCCTTCTTCGGCCGCCCGCGCGGCCACGTACAGCTTCGGATTCAAAGCCTTGGCGGAAAGCACCACAAAGAGGTTGTCGGCATCCGTCGCCAGGGCTGCGATTAAGCCTCTGGCCCGGGCCACCCCCACGCTGTGCAGGGTCTCGTCGCGCGTGGAGTCCGCCTCCACCGCCAGCATTCCCGCGTTGGTGGCCCGTGTCACCCGGTCCGGGTCGCGGTCCACCACCACAAAGGGCATGCCGGAGTGCTGCAACTCCGCGGCGGCGCCCCGGCCGACCCGGCCGAAACCGCACACGATGAAATGGTTCTCCAGTTTGTCGATCATGTGTTTCACCCGCCGCTTGCCCAGCGCTTCGCCGAATTCCAGTTCGATGATCGTCTGGGTCATGGCGCCGATGGCGATAAAGATAGTGGTGACTCCGAAGATGATGAGGAACGAATTGAAGATGCGGCCGGCGTGGCTGAGTTCGTGAATCTCGCGGTACCCCACCGTGGTCATGGTGGTCAGGGTCATGTAAAACGCGTCGAAGGGCGGCCAGCCCTCGATGACCGTGAAGCCCACGGTGCCGATGACCAGGGTCGTTGCAATCCCCAGGGCGATATAGAGCAGCCTGCGTGCCAGCCGGTTCATCCCTTGTTCCGGGTCCAGTATAAGATACGGCACGCTTGCTACCATAGGGATCATGACACGCAGATCCTTTTTGCCGGCCATGGCCGTTCCCGCCCTGGCTGCCGCGGCGCCCGTCGCGCGCAAAGGACGCCTGAAGCAATGTGTCACGCGGGGCTGCTTCGGCCGCGGCATGAGCCTGGACGAGATGTGCCGCGAGGCCGCCCGTCTGGGGGTCGTGGGCTTCGACCTCATCGGACCGCAGGAATGGCCCACCCTGAAAGCCCACGGGCTGCTGCCCACCATGGTGCCCAGCGGTTCCACCATCCGCGATGGGATCAACCGCGTCGAGAACCACGAGCGCATCGAAGCGGCCATCCGCGAGAGCATCGACCTTTCCGCCGCCGCCGGCGCGCCCAACGTGATCGTCCTTTCCGGCGAGCGCCGCGGGCTCTCCGACGAAAAGGGCCTGGAAAACTGCGTGCTGTTCCTTAACAAGGTGAAGTCCCACGCCGAGGATAAGGCCGTCACCCTTTGCCTGGAACTGCTCAATAGCAAGGTCAACCACCCGGATTACCAGTGCGATCACACGGCCTGGGGCGCGGAAGTGATGAAGCGCGTCAATTCCCCGCGGGTCAAACTGCTCTACGACATCTACCACATGCAGATCATGGAGGGCGATATCATCCGCACCATCCGCGAGAATCTCCGCTACATCGGCCATTTCCATACCGCCGGTGTGCCCGGACGCCACGAAATTGACGGGCGCCAGGAATTGAACTACGCTCCGATCGCCCAGGCCATCGTGGACGCCGGATATACCGGGTACCTGGCGCATGAATACAGCCCCACCAAAGATCCCCTCACCTCTCTCGATGAAGCGCTACGCATTTGCGACGTCTAGCCTCGTTCTGACTCTCTGCCTGGCCGGGAGCGTCCGGGCCGCGAACTACGCGGAGATCCGGGCCAAGTGGCTCACCGTCCGCATCGAAAATTCCGCGGCGCGTCTTCCCGCCCGCGAACAAAAGCTGGTGGAGCACCTGGTGGAGGCCACCCTCTGGTTGGACGACGCCTACTGGCGCCAGAGCGATCCCGAGGGTTTGCGCCTCTACCTGACTTCCCAGGACGCCACCCTCCGCGCGCTGCTCATGATTAACGGCTGCCGGTTCGACCTGCTCAATGAGAACCGGCCCTTCGTGGGCACAGAGCCTATGCCGCCCGGCCGGGCGCTCTATCCCCACGGCCTCACGCGCGCGCAAATCGAGGCATACGTCCGCCGGCATCCCGAAGACAAGGCCGCCATCTACAACCCCTACACCGTCGTTGAATGGCGCGGCAACCGGCTGGTGGGCGTGCCCTACCACGAAAAATACCGGCAGTATCTGGAACCCGCCGCCCGCGAACTGCGCGCCGCGGCCTCTCTCAGTAGCGATCCCGCGTTCGCGCGCTTCCTGCGCCTGCGCGCGGACGCCTTGCTCAGCGACGATTACTACCCCAGCGACCTGGCTTGGCTGGACTTGAAAGATCCCCAGTTCGACGTCATCTTCGCGCCCTACGAAACCTACCTGGACGACCTGCTGGGCGTCAAGACTTCGTACGGCGCCTCCGTGCTGATCCGCGACGAAGAGCAAAGCCGCAAGCTGGCCGTGTATCAGAAGTACGTGCCGGATATCCAGGACGCACTGCCCCTTTCGCCAGCGGACCGGCCCTCTAAACGCGGCCATCTCACCCCCATGGAAGTCATGGACTCGCCCTACCGCGGCGGCGACCTGCGGCACGGCTACCAGGCTGTCGCCGACAATCTGCCCAACGATCCGCGCATCCACCAGGAGAAGGGCACCAAGAAGATCTTCTTCAAAAACTTCATGGACGCCCGCGTGGAGCACATCATTCTGCCGGTGGCCAAGCTGCTCCTGGTCCCGGAACAGGCCGCGAAGGTCTCCGCCGAAGGCTACATGGCCGGTACGCTGCTGCATGAAATCTCGCACGGCTTGGGTCCCGCCTTTTCCCGTGTCGGCGGCCGGCAGGCGGATATCCGCGAGGCCGTGGGCCCGGTCTACTCAGGGCTGGAAGAAGCCAAGGCCGACGTGGTGGGCATGTTCGGCTTGAAGTGGCTGGTGGATCACGGCGCCATGCCGAAAAGCCGCCTGGAAGAGTATTACGCCTCCTATGTGGGTGGCATTTTCCGCACGCTGCGTTTCGGCACCGGTGAAGCGCACGGGCGGGCGGAGATGATGGAGTTCAACTATCTGCTGGAACACCAGGCGCTGGCGCATACCCCTGCCGGCCGCTACCGCATCGACTACGCCCGCATGCCGCGGACCATCGCCGACCTGGCCAAAGAACTCCTGGAAATCGAGGTCTCTGGCGACCGCGCCCGCGCCGAACGCTGGATGACGCGCTACGACGTCATGCCCGCCGAATTGCAGACCGCCCTGCGCGCCGCGCAGCATGTGGCCGTGGACCTCGATCCGGTCTTTCCCTACCCCGACCGGGTCCAGTGAATTCGCCCGCTACCGAGCCGCGGCCGTCACGGAGCGGTGTTTTGGCCATGGGCTGCTACACTAACAGCTTATGCCCATGAGTGTCGAGGGGAAGAACGTCGTGGTGCTGGGGGTCGCGGACGAGTCCAGCATCGCCTGGGCCATCGCCCGCGCCTTCGCCGAACACGGCGCCAAGGTCCACATCGGCTACCAGCAGAAGTTCTTCAGCCGCGTGCGCCTGCTGCTGGTGAACCATCCCAAAGTCCGCGGGCAGCGCTGCGACGTGCTGAACCCGGAAGAACTCGCCGCGTTTTTCGAACCTTTCCGGCAGGACCCCATCGACGTCCTGGTGCACGCCATCGCCTACGGTCCTCCGGAATTTTTCACTCACGACCCTTCCGACGTGAGCGCGGAAGCGTTCACGCAGAGCCTGGTGGTCTCGGCGCATTCCCTTTGCACCGCCGTGCGTTACGCCAAGACCTACATGCGCGAGTGGGGCAGCGTGATGACGCTGACCTATCAGGCATCCGAACGCGCTGAGCCTTCCTATGGCATGATGGGCGTGGCCAAGTCGGCGCTGGAGAGCACCGTGCGCTACCTGGCGGTCGAGATGGGCACGCGCAAGATCCGCGTGAACGCCATTTCCCCGGGACCCGTCGAGACTGTGGCGGCGCTGGGCATCCTCTCGGCCTTTCAACGCCACCCGCAGTCCCTCAACAGCCGGCGCAGCGCCATCTTCGAGAAAGCCATTCGCAAAGCCCGCGAGCGGGGCCCCTACCCCGACGAGTTCGCCATGCTGAGCGCCGCCTGGAAGCACTTTCAGTCCGAAATCGCGGAGCGCTGCCCCATAGGCGACACCATCTCCAAGGAGGATGTGGCGGGCTGCGCCCTCTTCCTGGGCAGCGACTACTCCCGCAAGATCACCGGCCAGGTCCTGCACATCGACTGCGGCTACTCCTCCTCCACGATTATGTAGCGGTTGCAGGCTCGCCTTGACAGTCCGCATCCCCGGTGGTATGAAAGACCAATACCATCGGAGGGGACTTTCGTGAAAACGTGGGCAAGCCTGGCTCTACTCTTCGTGTTGTTCGTGGCGAACGCGCTGGCGCAGACCGCCACCGGCACCATCACCGGCATTGTCAGTGATCCGAGCGGATCTCCCATCCCGGGCGTGCGCATCACCCTGACCGATCAGGCTACCAACCAATCACGCACTCAGCTCACCAATGACGCGGGCCTCTACGAATTCCGCTCCCTGCCTCGCGGCGCCTACAGGCTGGAGGCAGAAAAGTCCGGCTTCAAAAAGGAAAGCATCGCCGCGATCACCCTGCAGGTCGCGCAATCCCAACGCCAGGACATCGCGCTGCAACTGGGCGCCGTCAGCGAGTCGGTCACGGTGGAAGCCTCGCCTGGCCTGTTGCAGACCAACGACACCAACCTGTCCCAGGTCATCGACCAGCGGCGCGTGACCGAACTTCCGATCAATGGCCGCAACTTCATGCAACTCACCTTCCTGGCCCCCGGAGTCGTGACGGCTGGCAGAGCCAGTGCGACCGAACGGCAGGCAAATTACGGTCCGGCCTTCAGCGTGGGCGGGCAGCGCGATAACACGGCCGTCGTGCTGATGGATGGAATTGAGATCAGCGGCATGGAGCTGAACAATTACCCCCTGGCGATTCCTTCCCTCGACTCCGTCGCCGAATTCCGCGTGCAGACGGCCAATTATTCCGCCGAGTTCGGTGGCAACTCGGGAGCCATCATCAACGTGGCCTCGCGCCGCGGGACCAACCAGTTGCACGGAACGCTCTTCGACTTCCTGCGCAACGACAAGTTGGATGCCCGGAACTTCTTCGCGCCGGGCGTCAATCCGCAAAAACGTAACCAGTTCGGCTTCATGCTGGGCGGCCCGGTGTTGATCCCGCACCTGTACAACGGGCGCGATCGCACCTTTTGGATGTTCAGCTACGAAGGCACACGCCAGCGCAACGCCGTGAGCAGCACCACCTTGGTGCCCACCGCGCAAGAGCGCGCCGGCGACTTCAGCGGCGACGCCGGGGCCTTGATCGTGGATCCCTTCACCAAGGTTCCCATCCCCAACAACATCATTCCCGCCAGCCGCATCAATTCCGTGGGCAAGGGACTGCTGGCTCTCTACCCGCTCCCCAACAATCCCGCCGATCCGTCGCGCAATTACATCGGTTCTCCGCTGCGCCGCCTGGACGTAGACATCCCCACCCTGCGCGTCGACCATCGCCTTACTTCCAAGGACAACCTGTTCGGGCGCTTTACCATCAACCAGTCCCATGATGAAGGAACCTTGCAGGCCCTGACGCCGGCCTTCCCTTATAATGCCGTTCAGCCGGACCACAACGTTCAGGTTGCCCTGGGAGACACCCGGGTATTCAGCCCCACTATCGTCAACGAAACCAATCTCGGCCTGGTGCGCTTTCACCGGGACCGCGAATCATCGGATTCCTTCAAGCGGAATTGGGTGTCCGAGTTGGGGATCAAGGGCATTCCGACGCAACCATTGACCTACGGGGCCCCTTCCGTGACCCCCAGTGGATTCGGGGAGGTCGGCTTCTCGACCAACAACGCGTTCTTCACGTGGATCACGCAATCGATCCAGGTCGTCGACAACCTCTCGATCGTTCGCGGCAAGCACACCTTCAAACTGGGCGAGACCTACCAGAAGAAACAGTTGAACTCCACCCAATGGGGCGCACCCAACGGCGCGTATGCGTTTTCCGGCATCTTCACGGCTGCCCCGCCGGCGGCCACCACCACCCGCCTCAACTCCCTGGCGGATGCGCTGTTCGGCTACCCGTCCTCTTATTCCGTGCAGACCGGACCCTACCAGCAACGCTTCCGCTACCACAATTTCGCCTGGTATCTTCAGGACGACTGGCGGCTGACCTCCACGCTGACCATGAATTTGGGCGTCCGCTGGGAATTTTTCGGCAAACCGATTGATCTCAACAACCGCATTGCCACGTTTGACCTCGCCAGCGGCCAGCAGATCCTGCCCGGGCAGAACGGCGTTCCCCGCAACCTGGTCAACAACGATTTCAACAACTTTTCGCCGCGGCTGGGTCTCGCCTGGCGCCCCCGCGGAAGCAATCGCCTGACTGCGCGGGTGGCCTATGGGATGTTCTACTCCCCCTTTGTCGGCAACGATTTCCGCCAGCTCGGCTTTCAGAATCCGTTCGCGGTTCTCTACAGCCGAATTGTGCGGCCTCCAGACCCGTCTCATCCTTTGCCTGTCTTCACCACCGATGACCCGCTGGCGAATCTCGGCCAGTTGAGCCTCACCACCCGCACCGGCGTCGATCGGAACTTCCGCGACGGTTACGTTCAGGAATGGAATGTCACTATCCAAGAATTGCTCACCCCAAACACGTTGTTCGAAGTCGCCTATCGCGGTTCGAAGAGTACCCGCCTGCCCACCGGGCTGAATTACAATGAGCCGATCCCGTTCCCGCCGCAGCCCCCGTCTTTCGCGCTGAACTACCCCTACCCTTCCCTGTCCGGCATCACCATGCTGGAATCGCGGGGAGCCGCCACCTACGAAGCGGCGCAGGTCCGCCTGGAGAAAAGGTATTCCAACGGCTTCTCGCTGCTGGCCGGCTACATTTTCGGCAAAATGCTGACCGACGTGGATAGCAGTTCCGTTGGCGTGGCGATCGGAGCCGGCGCATTCGGTCCGCCGACCATCCGCAACCTGCGCCTCAACAAAGGCCCCTCCGTTTTCGACCGGCCGCAGGAGTTGAACGTGAGCGCTCTCTACGACCTGCCCTTTTTCAAGAACCAGGCCGGCGTGTTGGGGCGGATCGCCGGCGGATGGGAGGTTGCCGCCCGGCCATCCTTCTTCAGCGGCGCGTACCTGACTCCCAGCCAGTTTGGCGCTCAGTTCACCGGACCCCGCCCCGATCTGGTCGGCAACCCGAATCTGCCCCACAGCCAACGCACCATCGACCGCTGGTTCAACGTCAGTGCACTGGTCAATCCTCAGCCCGGGAGCCTGGGAACCGCCGGGAAAGGAATCATTCAGGGCAGCGGCGTGAATCGGTGGGACCTGACACTGGCCAAGAACTTCCGCATCGTGGAAAACCACAAGCTCCAGTTCCGGGCGGAACTGTTCAACGCCTTCAACCACCCGCAGTTCGATGATCCGGTGATGACCCCGGCCAACAACCCGCTGGCCGGGAAGATCACCTCGGCCAGCGACTTTGGCTACAACCAGACCGAGCGCGTCATCCAACTGGCCTTGAAATACGATTTCTGAGCCCATCGCCGGCCCGGCGGCGTCCGTCTGCTATCGTATTTGCTATAGTGAACTCGCTTCCTTCCGGGCACGCCGAAGGAGGATACAGGCGTCAGTACGTGTGGCTCTGTGGCCTGTTGTCGCTGTATGCGGCGGCGCTCTTGGTTTACTCTCAAACCTGGGCCTTCACTTGGGATGAAAGCTATCATCTGCTCGCGGCGCAACTGATAGACGCTGGCAGAAGGCCATACATCGATTTTTGTTTCCCCCAGGCGCCTTTGAATGCTTACTGGAATGCGTTTTGGATGCGCGTCATGGGCCAGAATTGGCGCGTGCCGCACGCATTCGCGGCGCTGCTCACCGCCGGCGCGGTGCTGCTGACGGCCGATTATGTGTTTCGGCGGTTTCCTGTCCCAAGTTGGCGTTTCGCTGCCGCGACCACCGCTGGCCTGGCGGCTGGCCTGAACTTCACTGTATTTTTGTACGGGCCCCTGGCGCAGGCCTACGGAATGTGCCTGTTCATGTTGATGGCAGCGTTCCGGATTTCCGTGGCCGCGGTGAATCGAAGCGGGCTACTGCTGCCTGCGGCGGCCGGCTTCTGCGCCGGCGCCGGCGCCGGTTCGTCGCTTCTTTCAGCCGCCGCCGTCCCCGTGCTGCTCGTCTGGATGCTGTTTTACAACCGCGCCGGCAGCCGGTGGACCAAACTCGTGGCTTTCGGCGCCGGAACAGCGGTTCCCTTTGCGCCGGTGTTCTGGCTGTTTTCGCAGGGGCCCCGGCAGACCTGGTTCAATCTGGCCCAGTATCACCTCTTCTTTCGCAAGCTGTATTGGCCCGACACGACGCGCCACGACCTGGAAATCCTGACATCCTGGATCGACTCCGGCCAGGGCTTGGTGATTGGCCTGCTCGCGGCGTTCGGCCTGCTCTTCGTCGCGCGCCGAAGCCTGTGGCCGCGCCCGCTAAAGGCAGAGTTCTACCTGTGCGCATGGCTCGCGGCTGCCCTTGCTGCGGAAGTTGGCAGCGCCCACCCGACCTTCACGCGGTACTTTTTACTAAGCGTGCCGTTTCTGGCAATTCTGGCTGTGGCTGGGCTCTACGCGATCGCCTCCCGCCTGCTCGAACCGGATCGGCCACTCTGGCCGGTGCTGCTGGTTACGGTGCTGTTCACACTCGGACTGGGCAAATCGCTTTATGAGCGCAGAGACATGGACACCTGGGCTACGTACGAACGGTTGGCGAAAAAGATCAGCGAGCTGACGCCCCGGGACGCGATGTTCTTTGCGGATGAGCCGATTTATTTCCTGACCGGGCGCACGCCCCCACGGGGATTCGAATTGTCCTATTCCCACAAGGTTGTCCTGCCGCCCGCGGAGAGGGCGCTTCTGCACATCCTCACCGAAGCCGAGGTTAAGCGCCAGCTCCAAGCCGGAATCTTTGCAACGGCCTATAGTTGCGACGACGAGGAAATCGCCGACTACGGTTTGAAGGATCTCTACAAGCAGCACCTGGAGATGGCCGACTGCACCATCTTTTGGCAGTTGGCGGCTCGGTAGCACACCGCAAACCCGATCACGGCCGGGCCGCGGCCTCCGGGAGCGGCCCCTACTTCGCCAGTTCCACCGGCAGTGGGATGGTCACGGTGCCTGTGGCCGCCCATTCCGACCCGCGCGCGAAAGTCGCCACGAAACCCGCGCTCCCCAGAGCCGCGGCGTCGTGTCCCAGCGCCGTCGCGAAGACCCGTCCCCTCCCGTACGGCACGGTCCAGAGCATCGGCTGATCAAGCCCCGGCCCGGGGATCGGCTGGCGCGCCTTGCCCTGGTACAGCGAGTGATCGTCCCAGGCGGTGGCCAGCACGTGATAGCGGTCCGGCGGCTGCCACTGCAGGTTGGCATACAGCTCGTCGTTCGCCTGCGGGAAGGAGTCTTTCATGCCGCGCGTGATGGGGTGCTCCCCATCCACGATCTTCACCGTGAAATCGTGCCGCGCGGAATGATGCCCGTGGTTGGGCCGCCAGTTGCCGCCGCACAGCTTGTCGTATTCCTCCCAGCCGTTGAACGCCGCGGTCGAGAAGTGGTACACCACGACTCCCTTGCCGCCGCGGACAAAGTCCAGCAGCGCCTGGTCGGCCCGCCCGCCCCAGCGCAACTCCGGGCGGTTCTTCTCGAAGTAATTCAGGATCACCACGTCGTAGGGCGCCAGCGTCTCCGGCCCCGCGCCGCGAAACTCTTCCGTCACGCGCACCTCGAAACGGCCCGTGTCTTCGAGGATCTTGCGCAGCACCGGCGTGGTGCCGCGCCAGTCGTGCCCGTTCTGCCCGGTGATGATCAGCGCCTGGATTTTAGCCGTCGGCTGCGCCGCAAGCGGGGCCAGGCTCACCAGGGCGCCAAAAAGAGCTAAGATTCTCAAGGTACCTCCTGGGAGACCGAAACCGAATTATATCGGAAATACCGGACTGAATTCACCGAAATGACTGGAGAGAGCAGTATGACGGTTCTGGCGACACGGCGGCATTTTCTGGCATCTCTGGGGGTGGCGGCGCTGGCGGGACGCGCGCGGGCGGCGGGCGCTAAGACCCTGCGCGGCGTCTTCCCCATCATGTCCACGCCCTACACGGAGGCCAAGGCTCTGGACTTCGAGGACCTGGCCCACGAAGTCGAATTTCTGGACCGCTGCGGCGCCCAGGGCATGGTGTGGCCGCAGATGGCCAGCGAGTACTGGCTCCTCAGCCGCGAGGAGCGCATGCACGGCATGGAAGTCCTGGCCCGCGCGGCGCGCGGCAAGCGGCCGGCCCTGATCCTGGGCGTGCAGGGGCCCGACACCGAGACTGCCCTGGCCTATGCGCGCCACGCCGAGTCGCTCCAGCCCGATGGCCTGATCGCCATGCCCCCCAGCCAGGCCAAGTCGCTCGACGACTACCGCGCCTATTACCACGCTTTGGCCGGGGTCTCCAAGCGGCCGTTCTTCATTCAGACCACCGGCGGCGCCAAGGGCGTCACCATGACGGTGGACCTCCTCGTAGAACTGGCGAACGAGTTTCCCAATTTTGGCTACGTCAAAGAGGAACTGGAGCCTGCGATTCAGCGCATGAAAGAACTCGGCCGGCACCGTCCGCCCATCAAAGGTATCTTCAGCGGATCTTTCGGTAAAGGCATGATGTACGAGGCGCGGCTGGGCTTCGACGGCACCATGCCCGGCGCCGAGTACGCCGACATCCACGCGCAGGTCTGGGAGTGGCAGCAGGCCGGCCAGACCGAAAAAGCCCGCGACCTGTTCGGGCGCCTCCTCATGATGATCGAAGTGGGCCACCAGATCCCCGGAGCCCGCCAGTACATCCTCAAGAAGCGCGGCGTCTTCAAAACCACCGTCTCGCGCCTGGAAAAAGCTTCCCTCGGCCCCCCGGAGATCCAGGAGATCGACTTCAGTTTCGAAGCGCTCAAGCCCTACCTGCGCGCCTAGCCTATTTGCCGCCCAGAATCTCCCCGTGCGGCTTGCCCTGCGTCACTTCTTCGTAGGTGTCCTTCACCTGCGCGGCCATGAAGTCGCCCACCCAGTGCTGCACGCCGGCGGGTAGCTGCAAGGTCGTCGAGACCGGCTTGTCGCCGTCCATCTTCACCAGGTCGGGTAGCTTCTTCCCGGAATCCACGGCGGATTTCACCGCCCGGTACAGTTCCGTCATGTACTGCTCCTGGCCTCGCAGGACCTCGGGCCCCCCGGGCGTCCCGTGGCCCGGCAGAACATACTTCACCTGCAGTTTTTCTGCGGCGCGCACCACGTTGGGCCAATTCTTGACGTTGCCGTCCGCGGTGTAGTTATAGGGGCCGTTGGCCACCGCGTCTCCCGTGCACAGCACCTGCTCCTTTGGAAGATACACGAAGCCGTCGCCCCGCGTGTGGGCCCATCCCAGGTAGCGGAACTCCACCGTGCGCGTGCCTTCGCTCAGCTTGAACAGCTTCTGATCGAACGTTTGCTTGGGCGGCTCGGCCGTGGTGCGGTTCAACTCCGCCACGTCCTTGCGCTGCTGGGCCGCTTCCTGCCAGCGCTTCGGCTCGTAGCGCTTCATCTCCTCGGCCACACCCTTGTACGCCAGGGTGGTCACCCCCGCCTGCGTCCACAGCGGATTCCCGTAGGCGTGGTCGCCGTGATGGTGCGTGTCGAACACGTACTTCACCGGCTTGGAGGAGATGCGCTTGATGTCCGCCATCACAGCCCGGGCGCCGCTGGGAAAATTGGCGTCCACCACGATCAGGTAGTCCTTCATCTCGATCACGATGTTGTTGCAGTGGCCCAGGTGCTGGAGATCGCCCTCGCGGAACCACACGCCCGGCAGGATCTGCTCCATGGTCTCCGGCTTGGCGTCCGTCCGGGAAATAAACAGCGCCAGCCCGGCCAGCGCGGCGAAGGAGGTGAGGATCAGGAAGCGAAGTCTCTTCATCAGCGGCTCTCCGAAAACCTACCCAGTTTACACCAGGCCGCCGGAACCGCGATGATAAAATGAAGACTTCCCGGAGGATGCATGTCTGTAAAGCCCCGTCATGCGACGGTTACGGTGGATGTCGGCGGTGTCTCCGTGGGAGGTAACCATCCCATCGTGGTCCAGTCCATGACCAATACGGATACCGCCGATGTGGCCTCCACGGTCAACCAGGTGATGGCCCTGGCCCGCGCCGGCTCCGAGCTGGTGCGCGTGACCGTGAACACCGAGCAGGCCGCGGCGGCCGTCCCCCGGATCGTCGATACCTTGCACAAATTCGGCGTCCGTGTGCCCATCATCGGCGACTTCCATTACAACGGCCACATCCTTCTCAAGAAGTATCCGGAATGCGCCCGCGCCCTGGCTAAGTACCGCATCAATCCCGGCAACGTGAACATCGGCAAGAAGCACGACGATAACTTCCGCACCATGATCGAGGTGGCCATCGAAAATGACCGCCCCGTGCGCATCGGCGTGAACTGGGGCTCCCTGGACCAGGCCCTGCTCACCCGCATGATGGACGAAAACTCGCGCCTCCCGGAGCCCAAGGACGCGCGCGACGTAACGCTGGACGCCATGGTGGCCAGCGCCATCGAATCCGCCCGCGCCGCCGAGCGCTACGGCCTGGGGAAAAACAAGATCATTCTCAGCGCCAAGGTCTCTGGAGTGCAGGACCTCATCGATGTCTACCGCGCTCTGGCTGCGCAGTGCGACTATCCCCTGCACCTGGGGCTCACCGAAGCAGGCATGGGCGCCAAGGGCATCGTGGCCACCACCGCCGCCCTCGCGGTCCTCCTCCAGGACGGCATCGGCGATACCATTCGCGCCTCCCTCACGCCCCTGCCCAACGGCGACCGCACCGAGGAAGTCGTTGTGTCCCAACAGATTCTGCAATCCCTGGGCATCCGCAGCTTCACCCCCCAGGTCACCGCGTGTCCCGGCTGCGGTCGCACCACCAGCACCTTCTTCCAGGAAATGGCCGATCAGATCCAGACGTACCTGCGCCAGCAGATGCCCCAGTGGAAGGAGAAGCACCCGGGCGTCGAGGCGATGAAGGTGGCCGTGATGGGCTGCGTGGTCAACGGGCCGGGCGAATCCAAGCACTCCAACATCGGCATTTCCCTGCCCGGCACTTTCGAGGAACCCAAAGCGCCGGTCTACGTGGACGGCCGCCTGCTCACCACGCTCAAAGGCGACCGCATCGTGGCGGAGTTCATTGAAATCCTGGATGACTATATCGCCACGCATTACGCCTAGCCTGCTGGCCGCGCTCCTCGTCTCCGGCATGTCTGGCGAGACCCGTCCCCGCGCCCGCGAAATCGGATTGGCGCCCGGCATTCTGCGGCCCGGGCCGTTGAACGCCATCACCGACGTGGCCGGCGTGCGCGTCGGCCAGGTCACGCTCCAGGACGACGCCCGCCGCGTGCACACCGGCGTTACCGCCATCCTGCCCCACGGCGGCAACCTCTTTCAGCAGAAGGTGCCCGCCGCGATTTACGTAGGCAACGGCTTCGGCAAGCTCACCGGCTCCACGCAGGTGGAGGAACTGGGCGTCATCGAGACGCCCGTGGTGCTGACCAACACCCTGGGCGTCTGGCAGGCGGGTGAAGCCGTGGTGGAATACACGCTCGCCCAGCCCGGCAACGAAAAAGTCGTTTCGGTCAACCCGGTGGTGGGAGAAACCAATGACGGCGGCCTGAACGATATCCGCAGTCTCCCCGTCCGCAGGGAGCACGTGCTCGAAGCCATCCGCGCCGCCCGCGGCGGTCCGGTGGAAGAAGGCGCCGTCGGCGCGGGTACCGGCACGAAGGCCTTCGGATTCAAGGGCGGCATCGGCACCTCCTCGCGCGTGCTGCCCGCCGGACTTGGCGGCTATACGCTGGGAGTGCTGGTGCAGTCGAATTTCGGCGGTATCCTCACCATGGATGGCGTCCCCGTCGGCCGCGAGCTCGGGCGCTACCTGCTCAAAAATGAGACCGGCGACGGCTCCCTCATGATGGTGGTGGCCACCGATGCGCCCGTGGATGCCCGCGAACTGAAGCGCATCGCCCGCCGCGCCATGCTCGGTATGGCCCGCACCGGCTCGCCTTCCTCGCACGGCAGCGGCGATTACGTGATCGCTTTCTCCACCGTCCGGCAGCCCGCCAACCTGCTGGCCGACGAGGCCCTGACGCCGCTGTTCGAGGCCGCCGTGGAAGCTACCGAGGAGGCCATTTACAATTCCCTCCTCAAGGCCGCCGGGCCGAACGCCCTCCCCCTCGACCGCCTCCGCGAGATCCTCCGCAAATACGGCCGCTGAGCCCTATCTCGCGAACCTTACTGCAAAATCTAGCCGAGCCGCGACCAAAGGGAGCGGAAGCGGCCTACACCCAGTGCTGCTTCGCTTCGAAGCGCGTTTTGCCGTACTCCCCGAGGTCCACCGTGCCGCTCATGGTGTTCTCACCCAGGGTTCCCTCGAAGTGATACGTCAGCGCCGTGCCCTGATACCGATGCACGCTGCGCAGGCTCACGCGGTTGCCTTCCCGCGTGCCGCGCACATCGCCGGAAAGGAATTCGCCGCGGTGCTGCCCCACCACCTTGCCGTTCTTCTCTTCCAGCCACAGGCTGTGGTTCGCCTCGCCGCGAATGAAGTCGATCTGCACGTCCCACTGCCCGGTCAGCGCGGCGTTGCTCGGCGTCACCGCCGGCTTTTCGTGCCGCGGGGGATTCTTCAGCACTTCGTACAATCGCTCGGAAGCGATCTTGTCGTCGCCGGGCATCATCATGTACGGCATGATCGAAAGGGCGTTCCCGTATCCCGATAGGATCACCCGCGGATTCCCCGCCAGCAGCGCATCCTGCACTTCGGTGGCATTCGCTCCCAACTTCTCCGGATCCCAGGAGATCCGCAGCGTGGGAGCGTAGTTGGAGGGTCCCCTGGGCTGGTGCACCTGCGTAGTCACGCCCGGGAGGGAGGCCAGCTTTTCCTGAAACGTCGCCAGCCAGCGCTCCCATTGCTTCCACTCGGCATCGTGGTCGCGCTTGGTCCACATGTCCACCGCGGCCAGCATGCCCATAATCTCTTCTTTGCCCACTTTGAGTGATCGTCCGAAGGCATGGTGCGGCGCGCTGTTACTCCAGGCGGCCTGGAGCAGGTCCTTCTTGCCCAGCAGCAGGCCCGCGCACTGCGGCCCGCGCAGGCACTTGCCGCCGCTGTAGGCCACCATATCCACACCCTTGCCCAGATACACATTAGGTATGGTGAGCCGCTCGGCGGCCGCATCCACGAATACCGGCACGCCGTGCTGGTGCGCCACCTGCACCATCTCCTCCAACTGCATCGGATGGTGATCCAGCGCCTCGCCCAGAATCGCCAGCATGGCCGTCTTGGGGCCGAAGCTCGTCAGGAACTGTTCGCGCGTTTCGGGCGTGATCATCTTCACGCCCAGCATCCGGATGGCGTGGTCGTAGACGTTGCGCGACTGCCGCGGCATGACCACTTCGTCCTTCAGCCCGGCCAGGTCCGTGGGCAGGCGCTGCATCTTCTCCGGATTGTTGCCCGCGATGCAGGCTGCCGTGGCATGTGTGGCCGCCGCCGCGCAACCCGCCGTGATGATGCCCCATTCCGCCTTGGTCAGCTCCGCCAGCCGCTGGCCCACGGCGTCCATCAGCTCATCCAGGTGCACGTAGTGCCGCGAGGCCTCGTCCATCGCCTCTTTGACTTCGGGCAACGTGAGCGAGCCGCTGATAATCGTGAAAGTGCCCTTGCAGTTGATGAGCGGGCGCACGCCGATCTTTTCGTAAATGTTCGGCCCGCCGCCCCGGGTCGCTGCCTTGGCCGGTGCGCGGCCCGCCAAACCCGCGGCCATCAGACCGCCGCCGACACCGCGAAACATATCACGCCGATTCATAATTCTCCCTTCCTTCCCACTCCCGCCTGCGTCTCTGTGGATGTGCCTGCTATAATCATAGAACGACACGAGGAGAAAAATCTTCGCATCTTTCAGGCGCGTAAAGACATGGAGGGGCGGAGGAGTGCATATGAACACAAGCATCGCGAATCTCGAGGAGAAAGTCTCGGAAAACGGCTCGCATCCCGTAACACCTGGCGGACTTCGGATCTTCAGCCGCATCCTCGACTGGATTACCAGCGAGCGCATGCAGCTCATCAACATCACGGACCGCATCAACGAAGTGGTGCGCAAAAGCGGCGTCCGCGACGGCTTGGTTCACCTGCAATCCCTGCACACTACCACCGCCGTTTTCATCAACGAATGGCAGGACGCCCTGCTGCATGACGTCAAAGCGTTCCTCGACGAGCTCGTCAACCGGGACAACGGCTGGCGGCATAACGACCCCGCCTACTCCGACTGCGAACGCCGCAACGCCGACTCCCACCTCCGCGGCATGCTGATGGGCCAGAGCCTGTGCCTGCAAGTACGCAACTCGGCCGTGCTCCTCGGGACCTGGCAAAGCATCATCCTGGCGGAATTCGACGGCCCCCGCAGCCGCTCCGTCTCCGTGCAGGTTTCCGGCGTCTGAACCTCAACCCGTTTGTCCCATGAGCAAATGCTTTACGCTCCAGGAGGCAGCCGGCCTGTTGCCTCAAGTCGGAACCCTGTTGCGTGAGGCCGTCTCTCTCAAGTCGCAGCACGACGAGGCCGACCAGGCCTTGCAGGCCCTCGCGCAGCGCATCGCCCTCACCGGCGGCATGGTTGTGGACCGCCAGACCCCGCTCGAGATCCGTAACCGGCGGGACCAGGTCGCGGGCCGTCTGAAGGCCGCTCTGGAAGAGATCCAGAGCCTCGGCGTCCTGGTCAAAGACCTGGACATCGGCCTCATCGACTTCCCCACGCGCTTCCGTGGCCAGGAAGTCTACCTCTGTTGGAAGATGGGCGAACCCGAGATTGGTTTCTGGCACGGCGTGCACGAAGGCTATGCCGGGCGCAAACCCATCGACCAGGACTTCCTCACCCACCACGAAGGCGATAAACCGCACTAACCCCGCACCAGGCATCTCCCTCAAGGGAATTTCCTAGTTCCTAAAATCAGACTTCCGGCATCTGAAATGCGCATCTAACTCCCGCAACACGGAAAGCGGATCCGGATGGCTGGGCGCAATTACCTCCGGAAATCGTTGAAACCGGAATCGAAACCTCCGGCAGGCAGAGGAAAATGTGGTCGCGCCGGGAGAGAAAGAGGGGACCAGATGCTGCAAACCATCGACGCGCTGGGTCAAAGCACCCAGTCACACCCAGTTTTGGGGCACACCGTAAAACCCAAAACCCCCACGACCGACACCCCCGCCGACCGGTGGGAACGGATCCGGCGCAAACGCCTCTGCTGCAAGACCTGCAAGGGCAAAAACTGCATCGGCCGCTGCCGCTTCTGATTTCTGATCATGGCAACCAGAAGCCAGAATCGCTGCCATTCTGGCTCCTGTCTCCTGACTTCTGGCTCCTGTCTCCTCAAAATCCGACCACCGGGAGCGGTCTTTTCACCGCTGCCAATTACCCCTCCCGCCGCCATACGACCGCGCCACCCACCACCGTGGCCACCGGCCCCCCGCGAAACTTCGCCCCATGAAACGGCGTATTCCGGCTCTTCGAGAACGATTGGTTGACGTCGTAGGTCCACTCGAAATCGGTCCCGAAAATGGTCACGTCGCCCGGAGCCCCCACCCCCAGCGTGCCGCGTTCCAGCCGCAGGATCCGCGCCGGCCCCGTGGTGAACAGTTCCACCAGGCGGCCCAGCCCGATCCGCCCGCTGTGCACCAACCGTTCCAGCGCCAGGCCCAGGGCGGTCTCCAGCCCGATGATGCCGAACGGGCAGCGCTCGAACTCCTGCATCTTCTCGCTGCCCGGGTGCGGCGCGTGGTCGGTGGCGATGGCGTCGATCACCCCCGACACGATGCCTTCGATCACCGCCGTGGTGTCCGCCCCCTCCCGCAGCGGCGGCTTCATCTTGTAGTTGCTGTCGTAGGGCGCCATGTCGCGGTCGGTCAGCGCGAAATGGTGCGGGGTCGCCTCGCAGCTCACCGGCAGGCCTTGCCGGCGCGCGTACGCCACCATGGCCACCGCGTTGCGCGTCGAAAGGTGCGCCACGTGGAAACGCGCGCCGGTGGCCTGCGCCAGCAGGATGTCCCGCGCCACCATGACGTCTTCCGAGCTCGCCGGAATGCCGCGCAGGCCCAGCCGCGTGGATTCCAGCCCCTCGTGCATATCGCCGCCCGCGCTCAGGTGCAGATCCTCGCAGTGGTAGATCACCGGCAGGTCGAACGAGCGCGCGAATTCCATGGCCCGCCGCATCACGCGCGCGTTCATCACCGGCTTGCCGTCGTCGGAGATCGCCACTACGCCCGCGGCTATCATTGAGCCGATGGCCGCCAACTCCTCGCCGGCGCTGTTCTTGGTGATGGCGCCGATGGGAAACACGTTCACCACCGCCGAGCGCCGCGCTCGCTCCACGATGTAGTTGGTCACCGTGGCGCTGTCGTTCACCGGAATCGTATTGGGCATCGCGCAGATGGAGGTATACCCGCCCGCCGCCGCGGCCCGCGACCCGCTCTCGATGGTCTCCGCGTGTTCGATTCCCGGCTCGCGCAGGTGCACGTGCATGTCGATGAAGCCGGGCGCCACCACCAGCCCGCTGGCGTCGAAGACCTCCGCCCCCAGGCGGCTCAGCCCCGCCCCCACCGCGGCCACGCGCCCGTCCTCCAGGAGCACGTCCGCGACGCCGTCCCGCCCCGACGCCGGATCGATCACCCGTCCGTTTTGAATCAGAAGCGCAGCCATCAGCCAATCACCCGTTCCAGCACCGCCATGCGCACCGCGATGCCGTTTTCCACCTGGTTGAGAATCACGGACCGCTGGAAATCCGCCACGTCCGAGGAAAGCTCGCGCCCGCGGTTGATCGGTCCCGGGTGCATCACGATGGCGTCCGGCTTGGCCAGGGCCAGGTGCTCCAGCCGCAGTCCGTAGAACTGGAAATACTCGCCCGCCGGGAAAGCCGCCTCATGCTGCCGCTCCAGTTGCACGCGCAGCATCATGATCACGTCCGCGTCGGCGATGGCTTCCCGGATGTCAAAGGTGAGGTGCACTCCCGGCGCCAGGCAGCCCAGTTCCGCCGGCAGCAGCGAGGCCGGGCCGCACAGCACGATCTGCGCGCCGAATTTCGAAAGCAGGTGCACGTTCGACCGCGCCACCCGGCTGTGGGCGATGTCCCCGATAATGGCCACCCGCAACCCCTCCAGCCCCGGCCGGTGATCCAGAATCGTGCGCGCGTCCAGCAGCGCCTGCGTGGGATGCTCGTGCGTGCCGTCCCCCGCGTTGATGATCGGAATGGCCAGGTGGCGCGCCAGGAAGTGCGGCGCCCCGGAGGCCGCGTGCCGCATCACGATGCAGTCCGGACGCATGGCCGCCAGCGTGTTCAGCGTGTCCACCAGCGATTCGCCCTTCGACACGCTGGAACCCGCCGCCGTGATCGACACCGTGTCCGCGCCCAGCCGCTTGGCGGCGATCTCGAAGCTCGTCCGCGTGCGCGTGGAGGCTTCGAAAAACAGGTTCACCAGCATTTTCCCGCGCAGCGTGTCCAGCTTCTTCTGGGCCTGGGTCTGAATGGGCTGAAAGTCTTTGGCTCGCGCCAGGATGGCCTCGATCTCCTGGCGCTCGAGCTCCTCGATTCCGAGCAGTCCGGCCGGCATGGTCTTCAGGCTTAGCTTGCGGCTACCTTCTCCACGAGCAGGACCTTCTCCGTCGCGTCCACCTCGCGGAATTTCACTTCGATGATTTCGTCATCCGTGGTCTGCACCGTGCGCCCCACGAAGCGCGCCTCGATGGGTAGCTCCCGGTGCCCGCGGTCGATCAGCACCAGCAGGTGTACTTTGGCCGGGCGGCCGTGATCGAACAGCGCGTCCAGCGCCGCCCGTACCGTGCGCCCGGTGTACAGCACATCGTCGGTCAGGATGATTTCCTTGCCCTGCACCGAAAACGGGATGTCCGTGCCGTTTACCACCGGCTTGATATCCACCGTGGTCAGATCGTCGCGATAGAGATTAATGTCCAACGTCCCTGTGGGAATCGCCCGCTTCTCCAGCTCCTGGATTTTGCGCGCTAGGCGCTGCGCCAGCGGCACGCCCCGCCGCCGGATGCCGATGAACGCCAGCTTGTCCAGGTCCGGCGTCTTCTCCAGGATCTCGTGCGCCAGCCGCACCAGCGTCCGGTCGATCTCCGACGCGCTCATCACTTGGGATTTCTCGCGGGTGAGGGACATACGCTCGAACGATCAGGTTAGCATACCGGGTTCAGGGACACCGCGCCGCATGCAACAGCTCTTTTTGCACGCTCAACAGCCAGCACCCGGCCGCGGCCTCCTTGGCCACCTCCGCGCCGTTCCAGTTGATCGTCGCGGGGGCCCACTCGGCGGGCACCGTCACGCGCATCTCCGCAACCGCCCGGCTGAGCACCTGGATCTCCTTCATCTCCGGCAGAAACTGCGCCTGCACCCGCGCCGTGATCAGTTCGTCCCGCCGCGGCAGCACGATCTGGGTCTCTACCCTTATGCGGTTCTCGCCCCGCTGCACCATGATCACCACGGGCTTCTCTTCCACCGTCTGGTCCATCAGTTGGACGTAGGCGTCAGCGTCCGCCAGGGGTTTGCCGCCGACCGCCACAATGCGGTCGCCAGTCTTCAGGGGCCCGCTGTAGTTCGCCGGAAGCTGGCTCACCAGCACGCCCGGCCCTGGCTGCGAAACATCGAAGCCGAAGGGCCCCGCCGCCAGCATGGCGCCGGAACCCGCCGTCACCCGCGTGGAGACCAGCACGTCGTTCTTCTCCGCCGGATCGAACTTGGTCATCTGCACCCAGTAACACCGCGCGAACAGCGGCGTGCCCGTCTCGCAGTCCACCTTGGCCGGATGCGGGTCCCGCTCGTGTTTGGCCAGCCAGTCGAACACCTGCTCGGGATTCGCCGAGGCCGCTTGGCGCGACTCCAGGTTGTATCCCGCGTCCCGCAGCAGCTTCGCCAGCGGCTCCAGCCGCGCCTCCGCGAACAACCACAGCACCGGCACGTTCGCGGTGTTGACGGCGTAGAGGTGGTTGGTGTCGATGGCCGGCCGCGGCGTGCCGCCCAGCGCCACCGCGGCGGTCCACAGGTCCGGCGCGCGCGCCGCCACGTAAAAGACCGCCGTCGCGCCCTCCCCCTGCCCCACCAGGTAGACGCGCGACGCGTCCACCCCGGCCCGCTGCTCGAGCTCCGCCAGTTGCTTCTCCAGGGCCTGAATGCGCAGGTCGATGTTCCGCTCGCTGCTGCCCGCCCACGGCGTCAGCAACTCCCAGCCGCGCTGCGCGCACCAGCCCTGCCACGGCTTGGCGTCGCCGCCCAAAAGCACCAGTACCGGCGCCTTTTGAGCGGTTGGCGTTGGCGCGGTTGGCGTGCTTTGCCCGGCCAGCCCGCCCGCCGCCAGCAGCAGGGCCAGCAGGCGGCCAATGCCTCTAGAATCTCCGCAACCGGGAGCGAATCCGTTTGGCGATCTTCTCAATTTCTTCCGTCTTCTTCAGGCTGGAAACGGAAAGAACATGCCGGTCGTTCTTCTCCAGCTCTTCCTTGAGCTGTTCGGACAGCTCCACGAGCTGCGCGGCGTCCTTCAGATCTTTTTCGTGGTCGGCCTTGAGGATCGCTTCCGCCTGTGACTTCCCGTTGGGAAGCGTTGCGTCTCCGGGTCGTGTGGGCCGCCCCAACGGAGCCTGCGTGGCCGCCGGAGGAGAAGTCACCGCCAGCAGCAGCGCCAGGGCCGGGAGCCCGAACCAGCTTTTCATGGCGAATCCTGTAGCTATCATAACCAACTGTGGCGTCCGCCACTGAAATAGGCCCCGGGGCTGATTTATACTGGCTGAGACTCTCGGAGGAGCTAGCGACTCACATGCGCAAAATCTCGATTGGTCTGATCGCCGTTCTCGCATTTTTATTCACGGCCTGCGGCAACAAGACCGCGGGCGACCGGCCGCACGCCACCGTGGTGCTCCGCGACGGCACCCGCGTCTCCGGCTCGGTGATGGCTAGTTCGCCCTCGGAAATCACGATTGCCGGCGACGACGGCTCCAGCCGCACCATCCCCATGAGTCAGGTGAAGTCCGTCGACTACGATCAGGCCGCCGCTCCCGCCGCGACCACTACGGCGCAGGCGGAACGTCCGCGGTCCGCGAAGCACGAGCGCGAATCCGGGGCGCCCTCCGCCGGCCAGGATGCCGGCGCGCTCGCGCCCGATGCGTCCCACGACAGCCATGTCCACCCGGACCAGACCGCGATTCAAACCAAGACCTACGACCTTGCCGCCGGCACCCAGCTCAGTGTGCGCACCGAGGAAACCATCGATTCCGCCAAGGCCGCCCAAGGGCAGACCTACGCCGCGGAAATCACCCAGGATGTGCTCGACCCCAGCGGTGCCGTAGTGATTCCCAAGGGCGCCAATGCGCAGATCGTGATCCGCTCGGCATCCGGCGGCGGCCGCATCCGCGGCGCCTCCGACCTGGTCCTGGATCTCCAGTCGGTCTCCATCGGCGGACAGCAGTATCAGCTCTCCACCACCGATGTGGCGGAGCGCGGAAAGTCCGGAGTCGGCGCCAATAAGCGCACCGCCGCCTATACCGGAGGCGGTGCAGCCCTGGGAGCCATCATCGGCGCCATCGCCGGCCACGGAAAAGGCGCCGCCATCGGAGCCGCCTCCGGTGCCGGAGCCGGAGCGCTCACCCAGATCCTTACCAAAGGCGGCTCCATCAAAGTGCCCGCCGAATCCATCCTGACCTTCAAGCTGGACAAGCCCCTCCACATAACCGCCGCCAGCTAGCGCAAATCCGCGACTCAACTGGAACCGAGCCGCGACCGCCGGAGAGCGGTCGAACTCCGCAAAAGCGCATCTTGGCAAGCCTGGAACTTGAGGATTTTCGGTGGCGATCTCGCGTGATCCGTGTACCGCGGCCCAAGGTCGGGACACCGCTGGCGGTACCGCTCACCGATGAAGCCGCTACGGCCGTAGCCGCGTACCTGCGACATCGAGCCGGAGATCGCACCGAACGGAAGCTCTTGTTGCGCGTCCGTGCGCCTCGCGGCCCGATACAGGCGAGCGCGGTTTCCGATGCACTTGATTATTGGGCAGCGTGCGCCGGAGTGCGGCTGCCGGGACTCGGGGGGCCACACACTCTTCGGCACGGCTGTGGCCATGCACCTGCTCCGCCAAGGCACGCCACTCAAGACCATAGGCGACCTGCTCGGACACCGCAGCGTCGAAAGTACAGGCACGTATCTGCGGCTTCAAATCGACGACTTGAGCGATGTGGCCCGCTTCCGGCCCAATGCCGCCCGGAGGTGAGATCATGAAAGCGCCTGAGGCATTCGAGTCGCCGATCGGACCGCGCATAAAGAACTATCTCGCTCTTAAACGCGCGCTGGGCCGGCGTGCGATTTGGATGGCGTATATCCTCCGGGGTGTGGACCGGTTCCTCGTCTCCTGCCGTGCCACGGATCTGACGCGTGATGCCTTCGCGGTTTGGGCTGAGTCGATGGCCTCTGTGCACGCGAGCACCCGGCGCACGCGGCTGCGTGCGGTGTATCAATTCTGCGTTTTGCCAATGCGAGGACCCCCCACGCCTTTGTGCCCGATCCGACGCAGCTTCCGCCTCTGGCACCTCGGCCGTTTCCCTACATCTATTCGATAACGACCTCGTTCGCCTGCTAGCCGCCGCAGATGCACTGGCCCCGCACCAAGGGTTGCCATCGCAACGCGAGGTGGCCCGGGCGGCCATCGTTGTGCTTTGCACAACCGGTCTGCGTCGGGGCGAACTGGTGCGCCTGACTCTCGGCGACTACGACGAGACGGCCCAAGTATCCCACGTGCGCCGGACAACGTTCGACAAGTCACGCCTCGTGCCTCTGTCTGCGGACACCACGGTGGAACTTTGTCGCTACCTGACGGCTCGGCGCCGGTTCGGCGCCCCTCGTGATAGGTACCGGAGCATACGTCCGTAATACGTGGGTTGCCGCTATCGAGCTGCTATCGGGAATGATAAGCGCGCCAGCACCTGACGAACCATGCTGACGCGTAGTTGTCAATGCTGTCGCGGCAACCTCATGGGTCCAGTCACATGTGCCGCTGGAGAAATTCGAGGGCGCGCGCAAAGGCCTGCGCGACGACGGGATCGGACATGCGCTTGCCGCCATCAAAGCCGTGCGGTCCTCCGGGGATGGTGATGAACTGGTGCTCCACACCCCGGCGGGCGAGTTCGGCATCCATGGCCACGGACTGCTGGTAGGGCACATCGGTGTCGGCGTCGCCGTGCAGCAGCATCGTGGGCGGGTAGTCCCTGGTGATGTTGCGGATGGGGCAGTAGCGGTCGAAGGCCCGCGGCTGAGTGACAGGATCGAGGCCCGCTACTTCCTGGGGCCAGATGCCGTGCTGGCGGCAGTAAAGGTAAAACCGGCCGCGGTTGTTGGGTGAGCCGGCGCCGGTGAGAACTTTCCCGCCCACGGCCGCGTAGGCCTCCTCCCGGGAGACGGCGGGGGAACGCAGATAGAACGGATCTGGCTTGCCATACCAGGGACCGTCGATATCGCCGTAGCCGTAGAACGCGACCAGCGCCTTCGGACGGGGCCGCAGCATGTCGCCGCACATGAGCGTGAGGTAGCCGCCCGCCGAGCCGCCCACCACGGCGATGCGGTTGGGATCGATGGCGAACAGCCCGGGGCCTTTCGCGCGCAACCAGGCGTAGGCGTCCCGGACGTCTTCGAGGATGGCCGGGAGTTTCACTTCGGGGGCCAGGCGGTAGTCGATCGAGACAACGGTGAAGCCCGCACCCACGTATTTTTCCATCTGCAGCGGGTTGAGGTTGCCGCGCTGGCCCATGATGAGCGCGCCCCCGTGAATCCAGAGGATGGCGGGGCGGCTCCGGCCGTCCGGAATGCGATAGACGTCGGCATGGATCTCCGTGCCGTCCACCACCTTATAGACGTAAGTCTGTTTGGATATCTCCGGCGGAGCGGCAAAGCTGGTCCCGGCGCAGAGTAGCAACAGCAAACGGGTAGTCACCTTGATATGATGACGGGAAATCCGGGATGCTGGGCATGAGAATTTCGGTTGTCGCATGGGTGTCGATGGCACTTCAGGCCGCGGCGGGGCAGACGCTGCCGGCGCGGGCGGTGGCCCTGCTCGGTGAGCGCTGCGGCGCCTGCCACGGCCAGAAGACCGGCATGTCGGGCTTGCGGCTCACTTCGCGCGAGAGCCTGATCGAGGGCGGCAAACGCGGCCCGGCCATCCAGCCCGGGCACGCGGACGAGAGCCTGTTGCTGCGAGCGGTCCTGCACCGCGGCCCGGTATCCATGCCTCCCGGCGGCCGGCTTTCGGGCGAGGAAATCGAAACCCTGCGATCCTGGATCGACCAGGGGGCGGAGTGGCCCGCGGGGCCGGTGAAAGCGCCGACGGCCGCGTGGTGGGCATTCCGCAAGCCCGGGCGGCCGGAGGTTCCCGCAACGGCGGACGCCGCCACGCCTGCGGACGCCTTCCTCCTCGAAAAGATGCGCGCCGCCGGCGTGGAACCGGCGCCGGAGGCGGACCGGCTGACCCTGCTGCGGCGCGCCAGTTTCGATCTCACCGGATTACCGCCCTCGCCGGAGCAAGTGCGCGCGTTTCTCAACGACGCCTCGCCCCAGGCTTGGGAGAAGGTGGTGGACGCGCTGCTGGCCTCGCCGCGCTACGGCGAGAAGTGGGGCCGCATCTGGCTGGACCTGGTGCGCTACGGCGACACCTCCGGCTTCGAGCAGGACCCCTACATCCTGGAGGCCTGGCGCTACCGGGATTATGTGATCCAGTCGTTCAACAGCGACAAGCCTTACGACCGCTTCGCCAAAGAACAGATTGCCGGCGACGAACTGTGGCCGGACGATCCGCAGGCGAAGACGGGAACGGGCTTCTTCCGGGTAGGCACCAACCGTGACATGCTCTTCAAGGTCGAAGACTTGAACCGGGTGGAGAAGCTCACCGACTACGTGGATACGACTTCTTCGGTGTTCCTGGGCCTGACGGTGGGCTGCGCCCGCTGCCACGACCACAAGTTCGATCCCATCCCGCAGCGCGACTACTACCGGATGCAGGCGATCTTCGCGCCGGCGGTGAACGACCGGGTGTTTCTGGAATACAACGACGCGCGCTTCTACGACCTAGCGGCCAACACGCGCGAGTTCCGGCTGCGCCAGATCGGGCGGGAGATCGGGCGCATCGAGAAGCCTTACCGGGAACGGCTGCAAGAGGAGAAGGCCGCCCACCTGCCCGCGGCCGTGCAGGCAGCGCGCCGCACCAAGGCGGCGGCGCGCACGCCCGAACAGCAGGCCATTGCGGCCGAATCCGATAAGCAGATCAAGCCCAGCGACGAGGAAGTGCTGGCGGCGCTCAGCCCGGCGGACGCGGAGCGCATCCAGGCCATCGAGAAGCGCCTGCTGAACATGTTCGCCGGCTACGGGCCTCCGCCGATGTCGCCGGGCATCATCGACGTGGGCCGCGAAGCGCCGCGGACCTATATCGCACTGCGGGGCAATCCGGACGCGCCCGGCGACGAAGTGGGGCCGGGGTTCCTGAGCTGCCTGGGCGGCGGGGACGTGCCGGATCCGCCGCTTCACGCGCGCACCACCGGGCGGCGCAAGGCCCTGGCCGAATGGATCGCCAGCGCGGATAATCCGCTGTTCGCGCGGGTGATGGTGAATCGCATCTGGCAGGGGCACTTCGGCTACGGCCTGCTGCGCACGCCCAGCGATTTCGGCACCCGCGCCGGCCAGCCTTCGCACCCGGAGCTGCTGGACTGGCTGGCCACCGAATTCGCCGCGCGCCATTGGTCGATCAAGGCCATGCACCGGATGATGATGCTTTCGGCAGCGTACCGGCGCAGCGCCAACGCCACCGAATCAGCGCGCATCAAAGACCCGGCCAACATGCTGGTTTCGCACATGAACCGGCGGCGGCTGGAAGCCGAGGAGATCCGCGACGCCGTGCTCCAGGCGGCGGGCACGCTGAACCTGCAGATGGGCGGCATGCCGGTGGTGCCGCCGCTCGAAGCGCAAGAGCTGTACGGCATCATCGGCAAGCCGGAGAATGCGTGGGTGGTGACGCCGGACCCCGCCGAGCACACGCGCCGGAGCGTGTACCTGATCGTGCGGCGGACCTTCCAGCAGCCGATGTTCGAGGCCTTTGACGCGCCGGACGGTGTGTTCTCCTGCCCGCGCCGGACGGAGAGCACCACCGCGCCGCAGTCGCTGGCGCTGCTCAACAGCCGCTTTATGCTGGAGCAGGCGCGCGCGCTGGCGGCCAAGATCCGAGGCGTAGAGGACGCCTGGGAGCGGGTGCTGGAGCGCGCGCCGAGCCCGGGCGAGAAGAGGGCCGCCGAGGAATTTCTGGCGCGGCAGAAGGCGCGCCTGGGATCGGACGAGGCGGCGCGGGTGGAACTGGTACGCGGCCTGCTCAACCTGAACGAGTTTCTGTATGTGGACTAGCCTGACCAGACGGGACCTGTTGTGCCGCGCGGGCCGGGGGTTCGGCGCGGTGGCCCTGGCCGCCATGCTAGAGGCCGAAACCAATCCTCTGGCCCCCAAGCGGCCCATGCTGCCGGCCAAAGCGAAGAGCATCATCTACCTGTTCATGCACGGCGGCGTGAGTCACGTGGACACCTTCGACCCCAAGCCGGAACTCACCAGGCGCACGGGGCAGCCGCTCTCGGTGGAACTGGCGCGGACCATCAAGACCAGCTTCATCCACGACCCCACCAAGGCGATTCTGCGGGGCAGCCCGTGGCAGTTCCGGCCAGGCGGCACCTGCGGCACGCCGGTCTCCGACCTGTATCCGCACCTGCGGAAGCGCATGGACGATATCGCGGTGCTGCGCAGTTGCTACGGGGACGTGTTCGACCACGCGCCGGCCATCTACCTGAGGAACACGGGCTCGCAGTTTCCCGGGCGGCCCTGCCTGGGCTCCTGGGTCACCTACGGGCTGGGCACGGAAAACCAGAATCTGCCGGCCTTCGTGGTGATGACTGATGGCTCGACCAAATCCGGACCGCCCGCCTATGGCGCGGGCTTCCTGCCGGCGGTCTACCAGGGAACGGTATTCCGCGGCGGCGCGAACCCGATTCTGTATCTCGAAAATCCGCCGGGCATCCCGGCCGAAGTGCAGCGCGAAACGCTGAGCTTCATCCGCCGGGTGGACGAGATGCACGAGGCGGCGCGGCCGGGTGATTCCACGCTCGAGGCGCGCATCTCCTCTTACGAACTGGCCTACCGGATGCAAAGCGCGGCCCCGGAGGCGGTGGATTTCCGGAAGGAGACGGCGGCCACGCGGGGGCTTTACGGAATAGATGAACCTTTAACTGAGGATTTTGGTCGTAAATGTTTGCTAACTAGGCGCTTAGTAGAGCGTGGAGTGCGCTTCGTGCAGCTCTATTCCGGGACCAACGTGGGGGACGACTGGGATAACGCGCACACAGACCTGGTGGGCTCGCACACGCGCATGGCGGGCAAGACGGACCGGCCCATCGCCGGGTTGCTGGAAGACCTCAAAGGCCGGGGCCTGCTGGATTCGACCCTGGTGGTTTGGGGCGGCGAGTTCGGGCGGACGCCGCTTTCGCAGGGGCAGAACGGGCGGGATCATCATCCCTACGGGTTCACCATGTGGCTGGCGGGCGGCGGCGTGCGCGGCGGGCAGGTGCTGGGCGCCACCGACGAATTCGGCGTGCAGGCAGCGGAGATGCGCGTGGATGCCCACGACGTGAACGCCACGCTGCTGCGGCTGATCGGCCTGGATCACGAGAAGCTGACCTATTTCTACCAGGGGCGCGATCAGCGCCTCACGGACGTACACGGGCAGGCGGAGTTCACGCGCAAGTTGACGGCATAGTTCGTAAACCTCGCGCGTAACCGGAGGCGCGGGCGGGCCGCCAAAGACAAAGATCATCTGAGGAACTGACTTGGAGATTTCGGCGCATTTCATCCGGCGGCCCATTGCCACCAGCCTGATCATGCTGGCGATCGCGCTGTTCGGGGTGCTGGCGTACCGCGCGCTGCCGGTGAGCGATTTGCCCAACGTGGACTTCCCGACGCTGGTGGTTTCCGCCAGCCTGCCGGGCGCCAACCCGGACACCATGGCTTCCGCCGTGGCCACGCCGCTCGAGCGCCAGTTCACGATGATCGCGGGGCTGGACTCGATGATCTCGACCAGTTCGCTGGGCAACACGCAGGTCACCCTGCAATTCGACCTGGGGCGGGACCTGGACGGCGCAGCCGTGGACGTGGAGACAGCCATCGCCGAGGCCACGCCTCTGCTGCCCCCGGGCATGCCGGCCCCACCCTCCTTCCGCAAGTACAATCCGGCCGATTCGCCGGTGATGTTCCTGGGCGTCTTCTCCGAGACCTTGCCCATCTGGACCGTGGACGAATACGCCGAGACTACCATCGCGCAACGCATCTCCATGGTTTCCGGCGTGGCGCAGGTGATGGTGTTCGGTACGCAGAAGTACGCCGTGCGCGTGCAGGTGGACCCGGACAGGCTGGCCGCGCGGCAGATCGGGCTCAACGAAGTGGCCGGCACCCTGCAGGATTGGAACGTGAACATCCCGACGGGCACGCTCTACGGCCCGCAGCGCGCGTTCAACGTGCAGGTGAGCGGCCAACTCATGAAGGCCGAAGACTACCGGCCCATGATCGTGGCCTGGCGGAACGGCTCCCCTGTGCGCCTGGAGGACCTGGCCAGGGTGATCGACAGCGTGGAGGACGATAAGACAGCTTCCTGGATGTACCTGAACGGGCACGGGCGCAAGGCCATCAACCTGGCGGTGATGCGCCAGCCCGGCAGCAATACCATCGAGGTGACCGACGCCATTCGCAAGCTGCTGCCGGTGTTCCAGGCGCAGCTACCGCCGTCGGTGCAATTGACCATCCGCGGCGACCGCTCGGTGAACATCCGGGAGGCCTTTCACGACGTGCAGACCACCATGATGCTGACGCTCGGGCTGGTGATCCTGGTGATCTTCCTGTTCCTGCGCAACGTCTCGGCCACCATGATTCCCAGCCTGGCGCTGCCCTTCTCCATCGTGGGCACTTTCTCGGTGATGTACCTGCTGGACTACAGCCTGGACAACATCTCCATGATGGCGCTGATTCTGTCCATCGGGTTCGTGGTGGACGACGCCATCGTGATGCTGGAAAACACGGTGCGGCACCTGGAACAGGGAGAATTGCCCATGCAGGCGGCGCTGCGGGGCTCGCGGGAGATCGGCTTCACCATCGTCTCCATGACCATCTCGCTCGCGGCGGTGTTCATCCCGGTGTTGTTCATGGGCGGGATCATGGGGCGGCTGCTGCGGGAATTCGCGGTCACTATCTGCGCGGCTATCCTGATTTCGGGGATGGTCTCGGTCTCGCTCACGCCCATGTTGTGCAGCCGCTTCCTGCGCAGGCCCGGGGATCAGTCCGGCAGCTTCTACCGGGTAACGGAATTCTTTTTTCAGTCCATGCTGCGCGCCTACAGCGGCAGCCTGCGCTGGGTGCTGAACCACCGCCCCGTGATGCTGGCGCTCTTCCTGGCGGTGCTGAGCGCCACCGGCTACCTGTACGTCAAGGTGCCCAAGGGCTTCATCCCGGACCAGGACAACGACCAGATGTACGTGAACACAGAGGCCCTCCAGGGCACCTCGTTCTACCAGATGGAGGAATACCAGCAGAAGGTGGCCTCCATCGTGAGGGAAGACCCGAACGTGGAGACCTTCATGTCCTACGTGGGGGGCAATTTCAACGGGGGATCGAACTACGGCCGCATGTTCGTGCAGTTGATCCCGCGGCGCAAACGCCAACTGAAGGCCGATGAAGTGCTCCAGGAGCTGCGCGGCAGGCTGCAAGGCATTCCGGGCATGCGCGTGTACCTGACGCTGCCTCCGGCCATCCGCATCGGCGGCCATCCGTCGAAGACGGCCTACGATTTCACGCTGCAAGGGCCGGACACCGCGGAACTCTACCGCCAGGCGCAGCGGTTCGAGCGCCTGGCCGCGCGCCTTCCCGGATTACAGGACGTCAACAGCGACCTGCAAATCAAGACGCCGCGGGTGAACGTGGAACTGGATCGGGACAAGGCAGCGGCCCTAGCGCTGAACACGGCCGATATCGAAGGCGCGCTCTACAGCGCCTACGGGCCGCGCTGGGCATCCACCATCTACTCCCCCATCAACCAGTACCGCGTGCTGCTGGAACTGGAGCAGAAATACCAGATGCACGCTGACGCGCTCTCCCAGCTCTACTTCAAGTCCACCGACGGCCATCTCATCCCCCTGAATACCTTCTGCCGCATCTGGGAGGACGCCGGACCGCAAAGCATCAACCACTCCGGCCAGTTGCCCTCGGTGACGATTTCCTTCAACCTGAAGCCCGGCACGTCGCTGGGCGACGCGGTGAGCGCCATGGAGGAACTGGCCCTGAACAACCTGCCGGACAGCATCCGGACCAGCTTCCAGGGCACGGCCAAGGCGTTTCAGAGCTCACTGAAGAACATGGGCATCCTGTTGCTGGTGGCCATCATGGTGGTCTATATCGTGCTGGGCGTGCTGTATGAGAGCTACGTGCACCCCATCACCATCCTTTCCGGGCTGCCTTCGGCGGGCTTCGGCGCGCTGTTGACCCTGCTGCTGTTCCATGTGGAGCTGAGTATTTACGCCTTCGTGGGGTTGATCATGCTGATCGGCATCGTGAAGAAGAACGCCATCATGCAGATCGACTTCGCGCTGGAAGCCGAGCGCAGCCGCGGCCTGGCGCCCAAGGAAGCCATCTTCCAGGGCTGCGTGATCCGTTTCCGGCCCATCATGATGACCACCATGGCGGCGCTGCTGGGAGCGCTGCCCATCTCGCTGGGCTTAGGCGCCGGAGGCGAGGCGCGGCGCCCGCTGGGCCTGGCGGTGGTGGGCGGGCTGATGTTCTCGCAGTTCCTGACTCTTTACCTGACCCCCGTGGTGTACACCTATATGGCGGCCATCGTGGAAAAGTGGAAAGCCTGGAAGGCCACAGAAGCGGCCGCGCCCGAGGCGCTGGAAAGCTTTCCCTCATGAACATCTCGGAAACCTTCATTCGCCGGCCCATCGCCACCAGCCTGCTGATGCTGGCCATCGCCATGTTCGGGCTGGTGGCGTACCGCTCGCTGCCGGTAAGCGACCTGCCCAACGTGGACTTCCCTACCCTGCTGGTGACGGCGGCGCTGCCAGGCGCGAGCCCCGACACCATGGCGTCGGCCGTGGCCACGCCGCTCGAGAACCAGTTCTCGATGATCGCCGGCCTGGAGTCCATGACCTCGGTGAATTCGCTGGGGAACACGCAAGTCACCCTGGAGTTCGATCTGAGCCGCAACCTGGACGGCGCCGCGGTAGACGTGCAGGCGGCCATCACGCAGGCCTCCCGCCTGCTGCCGCAGGGCATGCCCACGCCGCCCACCTTCACCAAGGTAAACCCGGCCGATCAGCCCATCCTCTACCTGGCGCTGACCTCTCCCTCGATTCCGCTGTGGACCCTGGATGAATACGCGGAAACGCGCATCGCGCAGCGCATCTCCATGGTGACGGGCGTGGCGCAGGTGCAGGTGCTGGGCGCGCAGAAAGACGCCGTACACGCGCAGATGGACCCGCAGGCGCTGGCCACGCGGCAGATCGGCATCAACGAGGTGGAGGCCGCGCTGCGCAACTGGAACGTCAACCTGCCTACCGGGGCCATCACCGGACCCAAGCGAGCCTTTACACTGCAAGCCTCCGGGCAGTTGATGAGCGCGGCGCAGTACCGCCCCCTGGTGGTGGCCTATCGCAAGGGCTCTCCGGTGCGGCTGGAAGAGCTGGGCAAGGTGATCGACAGCGTGGAGGACGACAAGACCGCCTCCTGGTTTTACAACGCCCGGGGCGGGCAGCGCGCCGTCGTGCTGGCCATCCAACGGCAGCCCGGTACCAATACGATCGAGGTCACCGACAACGTCAAGAAGCTTCTGCCGGTGTTCAAGCAGGAACTGCCGCCCTCGGTGGTGATGAATGTGTTGTACGACCGCTCGGAGACCATCCGCGAGTCGTTCAACGACGTGAAGTTCACCATGGTGCTCACGCTGGGCCTGGTGGTGATGGTCATCTTCCTGTTCCTGCGCAACGTTTCGGCCACAGTGATTCCCAGCCTGGCGCTGCCATTTTCCATCATCGGTACCTTCGCCATCATGTACCTGCTGAACTACAGCCTGGACAACCTTTCCATGATGGCTCTGATTCTCTCCATCGGCTTCGTGGTGGACGACGCCATCGTGATGCTGGAGAACATCGTGCGGCATATGGAGATGGGCGAGCGGCCGATGCAGGCGTCGCTCGAAGGCTCGCGGGAGATCGGCTTCACAATCGTCTCGATGACGCTTTCGCTCGCGGCGGTGTTCATCCCGGTGCTGTTCATGGGCGGAATCCTGGGGCGGCTGTTCAAAGAGTTCGCGGTGACCATCTGCGTGGCGATTCTGATTTCCGGCGTGGTTTCGGTGACGCTCACGCCCATGCTGTGCAGCCGCTTTCTGAAGCCGCCGCACGAGCAGCGCCGGAGCTGGTTCTACCACGCGACCGAGCGCTGCTTCGAAGGCATGCTGCGGGTCTACGATCACAGTCTGCAATGGGTGCTGCGCTACCGCCCGGCCACCATGGCGATTTTCGTGGCGGTGCTGGCGGCCACCGCCTGGATGTTCCTGGATATCCCCAAGGGCTTCATCCCGGCGCAGGACACCGAGCAGATGATCGCCGTGACCGAGGCGCAGCAGGGCACCTCCTACTACCAGATGGTCCGGGCGCAGAACGAAATCGCCGAAGTGATCCGCAAGGATCCCAACGTAGACGCGCTGGTCTCGACCGTGGGCGGCACGGCCGCCTCCACGCTGGGCGGCCCGAACTACGGCGAACTGGTAGTGCATCTGAAGCCCCGCAGCCAACGGGAGCTGCTGGTGGACGAAATCATCGCCGAACTGCGTCCCAAGCTGGCCGCCTTCCCCGGCATGCGCGTGTTTTTGCAGAATCCGCCCACCATTCAGATCGGCGGCCAGGTGACCAAGAGCCTCTACCAGTTCTCCATGCACTCCCCGGACAAGGAGGAACTGTACCCGCTCTCGAAGAAGCTGCTCGAACGCGTGGCGGCGCTGCCCGGATTGCAGGATGTGACCAGCGATTTGCAGATTGAAAGTCCGCAGGTGAAGGTTAACATCGACCGGGACAAGGCCGCGGCGGTGCAGGTGAGCCCCTCGCAGATCGAAAACGCGTTTTACGACGCCTTCGGGCCGCGCTGGGTATCCACGATCTACGCGGCGGTCAACGAATACAAGGTGCTGCTGGAGCTGGAGCCGCGCTACCAGATGGATCCGCGAGCCATCTCCCTGCTGTACTTCAAGTCTGCCGGCGGCCAACTGATCCCCCTGGATACGCTGGCCAGCGTGGTGCAGGAAACCGGGCCGCAGGCCATCAACCACTTCGGACAGCTCCCGGCGGTCACGGTGTCCTTCAACCTGAAGCCAGGCACTTCGCTTGGCGACGTGGTTAGCAAGATCGATGCCCTGGCCCAGGAGACGCTGCCCGCCACCATCGGCACCACCTTCGAAGGCGAGGCCAAGGCGTTCCAGAGCTCCCTGGGAAATTTGTGGGTCCTCCTGATGGTGGCCATCATGGTGGTCTACATCGTGCTGGGCATTCTGTACGAGAGTTACATCCACCCGCTGACCATTCTTTCCGGCCTGCCTTCAGCGGGCTTTGGCGCGCTGCTCACGCTCTACCTGTTCAAGATCGACCTGAACATCTACGCCTTCGTGGGCTTGATCATGCTGATCGGCATCGTGAAGAAGAACGCCATCATGCAGATCGATTTCGCGCTGGACGCTGAGCGCCGCCAGGGTCTGCCGGCGCATCAGGCCATTTACGAAGGCTGCCTGATCCGTTTCCGGCCCATCATGATGACCACCATGGCCGCCCTGCTGGGTGCGCTGCCCATCGCGCTGGGCTACGGCGCGGGCGCCGAGGCGCGGCGGCCCCTGGGCCTGGCGGTGGTCGGCGGGCTGCTGTTTTCGCAGCTCATCACGCTTTACCTCACGCCGGTGTTCTACACCTACCTGGCGAACTGGCAGACGCGCTTCCACGCCTGGCGCAGCCGGCGGCAGTTGGCCGAGGCGGTGCAGTAGGGACGCGACGCGCGCCCGCGGTTCCTTGCGGGAGGCGGCGGAATGCGGTCTACTGTTGTGGTGGCGCAGATCACAACCGAAAAGCGGGGCTTGCTGGCCCGGAAGCCGTTACAGGCTATCCTTTCCGAGTCGGAGCGCGAGGACGAGCACAGCCTGAAGCGCGCGCTGGGGCCCGTGAACCTGGTGGCGCTGGGCATTGGCGCGATCATCGGAGCGGGCATCTTCGTGCTCACGGGCACCGCCGCGGCGCAGTATGCCGGGCCGGCGATCATGCTCTCGTTCATCCTGGCCGGCGGCGGGTGCCTGTTTGCGGGCCTGTGCTACGCGGAGTTCGCCTCGCTGATTCCCATTTGCGGATCGGCCTACACGTACGGCTACGCCACGCTGGGCGAGATTTTCGCCTGGATCATCGGCTGGGACCTGATCCTGGAGTACGCCTTCGGCGCCGCCACGGTGGCTTCGGGGTGGAGCGCCAACGTGATCCTGCTGGCGCAGCACCTGGGCATCACCATCCCCCCGGAACTGACCGCCACTCCGGGCAGCCTGCTGGTCCAATACAACGGCATCTGGGTGCCGGCCGCCAGCGTGCCGGAGGGACTGGTGGCCAGCCTGCCGCACGTGACGGCCTCCTTCAACCTGATCGCCTTTCTGGCGATCTGCATGGTGACGACCATCCTGGTGATCGGCATCAAAGAATCCGCCAACCTGAACACCGCGATCGTGTTCGTGAAGGTGGGCACGGTGCTGGTGTTCATCGGCATTGCGGCGGTCTATGTGCTGCAACACCCGGCTCTGGCCGCTTCCCACTGGCACCCTTTCGTGCCGCCGAATATCGGTGAGTTCGGCCGCTACGGCTGGTCCGGCGTAGGACGCGGCGCGGCGGTAATCTTCTTCGCCTATATCGGCTTCGACGCCGTCTCGACGGCCGCGCAGGAGGCCAAGAATCCGCAGCGCGACATGCCGGTGGGCATCCTCGGGTCGCTGATCATCTGCACCATCCTCTACATCGTGACTTCCGGGCTGCTTACCGGCGTGGTGAGCTACAAGCAGCTCAACGTGGCTGCGCCGGTGGCCTTCGGCATGGAAGCCATCGGCCTGCGCTGGGGCCAGTACCTGGTTCTGATCGGCACCATCATGGGGTTGAGCACGGTGATGCTGGTGATGCTGCTGGGGCAATCCCGGGTGTTCTTCTCTATGTCGAAGGACGGCCTGCTGCCGCAGTGGGCCGGCGCCGTGCATCCGCGCTTCCGCACCCCGTGGATCTCCTCCATCCTGGTGGGCGCGTTCGTGGCGGTGTTCGCCGCCACGATTCCGATCGGGATTCTGGGCGAACTGGTGAGCATCGGCACGCTGCTGGCCTTCGTGATCGTGTGCGCCGGCGTGTGGGTGCTGCGCGTGCGGCGGCCGGAGCTGCCCCGGCCCTTCCAGACGCCGCTGGTGCCGCTGGTGCCCATCCTGGGTATTTTCATTTCCCTGCTGCTGATGGCCAGTCTGCCGCTAGACACCTGGCTGCGCCTGCTCATCTGGCTGGTAGTAGGCCTGGTGATTTACTTCACGTACGGGCGGAAACACAGCCGCGCGCAGAACTGACCGCTCCCTCTCTGGCCGCTCGGTTGACCGATTGGGCTAGTATCGCAAAACCTGCTCGACGGCGGCTTTCACGGATTCGGCCGAAGGCAGCACCATGGCTTCGAGGCTGGGAGCCGAGGGGACGAAGGAGTCCTGCGCTGCCACGCGAAGGATGGGGGCATCCAGCGCATCGATGCAGTTTTGAGCCACGCGGGCGGCGATTTCCGCGGCGAAACCCATGGTGAGACTGTCTTCGGAGGCGATCACCAGGCGGCTGGTTTTACGCACGCTGCGGTAGATCAATTGCTCGTCGAGAGGGATAATCGATCGGGGGTCGATTATCTCCACCGAATAACCCTGCGGCTCGAGTTGGCGGGCGGCCTCGAGCGCCAGATAGATGGCGCTGCCCCACGCAACTACGGTAACATCCTTCCCTTCCCTGCGGACGCGCCCGCAGCCGAAGGGCACCAGGTAATTGGCATCCGGCTCCGGGGTTTTCGCCTGGATGCGCCGGTACAGGCCCTTGTGCTCGAGGAACACGACCGGGTCGGCGGAACGGGCCGCAGTTTTGATGAGGCCCTTGGCGTCGTCCGCGCAACTGGGGAACACCACGCGCCAGCCCGGCACGTGGGCGAAGAAGCTTTCGACGCAGGCTGAGTGCCAGGGGCCGCCCTTGATATAGCCACCCACGGCGATGCGCACCACGACGGGGCAGGTCCAGGCGCCCTGGCTGCGCCAGCGCACGGTGGCGATTTCATCGCGCATCTGCATGAAGCCGGGCCACAGGTAGTCGCCGAACTGGATTTCGACGATGGGCTTGTAGCCGGCGATGGCCACGCCGCCAGCGACACCGACGATGCTGGCCTCGGCCAGGGGCGAGTTTTCCACGCGGCCCGGAAAGGCGGTGGTGAGCCCCCGCGTGACGCCGAAGACGCCTCCCTTGGGATCGGCGATATCCTCGCCCCACATGACACTCTTCGGGTTGCGCTCCATCTCCTCGCGCAGGCCGTGATTGATGGCGTCGATCATGGTGATCTCACCGGAGGGCAGATAACGCGGGGCAGGCGGCGGGGAGCCGACTGCGGGCTCATCGGAATAAATGTGCGCCAGGAGATCACGGCCGGAGGGCGCCGGCTGGGCGTCGGCTTCGGCGGCGGCACGATCCACCTCCGCCTTGATCTCGGCGCGCAGCGCATCCATTTCATCCGCGTTCATCACGCGGTGGCGCAGCAGGTACTGTTCGGTCTGGTAGATGGGATCGCGCTGCCGAAGGGCCTCAAGTTCCTCCGGCGAGCGGTATTTGCGCTGGTCGTCGGAGGAGGAGTGAGGATCCAGGCGGATGACGTGCGCTTCGATCAAAGCGGGACCTTCGCCACGGCGCAGGCGCTCGATGACCGGGGGGATGGTCTGGTACATAGGCTCGAACCAGGTGCCATCCAGGTTGTAAGTGGGCATGGCGAAGCCCTGGGCGATGCGGTGCACTTCCGAGCCGGTCTGCACCTCCTGCGGCACGCTGATGGCATAGCCGTTGTTCTCGACCACAAAAAGGACGGGCAGTTTTTCGCGGCCGGCCCAGTTGAGGGCTTCGAAGAACTCGCCTTCGCTGGTGGCGCCTTCGCCGGAGGAGACATAAACCACCTGGCCGGCGCCATCGCGCTTCAGAGCGCGCGCCATGCCCACGGCCGGCAGGTACTGCGTGCCGGTGCAGGCGGTCTGCGCGACGAGTTTCAGCTCGCGGGAAGAGAATTGCTCGGGCATGTTGCGGCCGTTCGAGTTGGGGTCTCCTTCGCGGCTGAGCATGGCCAGGAAGATGTCCTTGAGCGGCATGCCCAGACCGACGACCACGCCCTTGGAGCGGTAGTAAGTGAAGAACCAGTCATGGCGCGGCTTGAGAAGCATGGTGAGGCCGACCTGCACTTTTTCGTGCCCGCGCGTGGAGGCATGGAAGGAGCACTTACCCTGCCGGTCGAAGACTTTGAGCCGCTCCTCGACGTAATAGACGGTCAGCATCTTGCGGTACAACTCGAGCGTGACCGGATGCGGAACGATGATGGGTTCCTGAACTTCCGGATTGGCTGCGGCAGTGGTCATGAAATCCCCTCTGCTGTTTATGGTACTGCCGCAGGGGCCGGGCGAGGTCAGCGGTGCAAGACGGCGAGGGCGTCGAGGTCGAACTGGGGGAACAGGCCGAGGCAGAACAGGTCCGGCGCGTCCTGATATTCCACGGGGGCGTCGAGCAGGTGGCGCAGGGAACTCATTCCGTTCCGCACGATCACTTCGCGGAAGAGGGCAGGTTCGAGCGCGGCCGCCACGCGGGCGATCACCTGGGTGCGGATGCCGCTGGTTTCGACGCGCACGGGGCCGGGGCCGAGCCAGCGGGCCAGGGCGATCAACTGTGCCGCTTCGAGACCCAGCGGGCGATCGCCCACGGCGGCCAGCATCTGGGTGTAGGCCGAGGCGCCGGGATTTTCGGGCGCGGCGTCCCCGGTGAGAAGCAGGTCGGCGGCCAGCACGCGCTCGCCGCGATTCACGCGATCGGAGACCGCCTCCCCGGCGGCTTTGCGGCCCTTGTCATCGAGCACGATGGTGGCGTGGACGGGGTGCGCGACGGCGATGGAATGGAGCGCGACGCCGGCGGCGCTCAGGCCGTTGTCAAAATCGAAGCGGTAGGAGAGCGACTCTACGCCTTTGTTTTTGCTGTTGTTGAGTGCCCAGGCCTTGGCAACCTCCACGGGCCGGTAGCGGACGGTGCGGCCGATCTGGTCGCGGGTGCCGGAAGAGTGCGGGCGGCTATCGGCCAACTGGCGCGCGAGTCCCAGGATGGTGAGGTTGTTGACCGGGAGACCGGCGGCCAGCTCCTCGACAGTCTTGATCTCGCCGTCCACGGGGATTTCCGGGCCCGGGTCGGGCCTGCCGAAGTGGCGCGCGAAGAAGCGGTAGGACTGCTGGCGGTTATCGAGCTGATAGTTGTGGGTTCCGGGATCGGTGTTCTCATGCCAGGCGAGGTTGGCAACTTTTCCGTAGAGCGCAAAGAAGGGCTGGACCTGGTCGAAGATGTAGGGCCTCACCAGCGGGGCGCGGAAACAGCAATCGTCTTCGGCGTTGTAGATCAGCAGGGTCGGGCGGGGCGCACGCATGGCGGTGAGGTGCGTGAAATCCTGGCTCTCGAGAAAATCCGAAGGATTCTGCTCGATGTCGCCGGTGTCGGCGGGGCGCTCGATGCGGGAACGCAAGGAGGCGTAACCAGCCACCGGGACGGAGACCGACACGCGCTCATCGAGCGCGCTCAGCACGATGGTTTGCCACCCGCCGCCGGAAAGTCCGGTCACGCCCAGGCGGGTGGAGTCCACGTGGGGGTGCTGGGCCAGGTAATCCAGGCCCTTACGCATGGCCAGGTAGAAGAGACCAACGCCGTTGGCGCCCACCAGATCCAGGTGGGCCGCATACCAGTGCAGGTTTTCCCTGGAAGAAAGCTCGCCGAAGCTGAACCATTCCAGGTTCAACGAGACGATGCCGCGGCGCGCTTGATTGATGCAGCGCTTTTGTTTGTACTCGACGGCCTTGCCGGGGGCGCCGACATGGCCGTTCACGTTGAGGATCGCGGGCGCCTTCCCATCCAGGTGTTCGGGCTCATAGAGGACGGCGCTGGACCAGAATCCGGGCACGATTTCGTACCGCAGCTTGCGCATGCGGTAGCCGCTCGCGGGGATCACGCCGCGCTCTTCAAAACGCGGAGGCGCCTCGACCCACTCGCGGGGCCAGCCGTGGAAGACGACATCGTCCAGCAGATGCCTGCGCAGGCGGCGGGACTCGGCGGTCCAGCCATCCGGCGTGGGGTTAGCCGGTAGCGGCGGGGCTTTGCGCAGCAGGTATTCGCGCAACTGGAAGGCCACCAGATCCGGACCTACCAGGCGGGGCTCCAGCAGGCGGCGGATCTGCTGGGGATCCGACTGGGCGGCGGCCAGGGCGCAGAACAGAGATGCCGTAGCGAGGAGACGAGACATGGCAAGGCGCATTATATCCGGTGGACTGATATTCTGGTCGGCTATGCAGCGTTACGGGGGTATCGAAGCGGGCGGCACCAAGTTCGTGTGCGCGGTGGGCAACCCGGCAGGCGAGTTGACGGCACGGGTGGAGTTTGCGACCACCTCGCCCGAGGAAACGCTGGAGCGGGCGGCGGCATTTTTCCGTGAGGAAGGCACGCGACATTCGCTCGATGCGATCGGCATCGGCTCCTTCGGCCCGGTAGACCTGAATCCGCGATCGCCGACCTATGGATACATCACCTCAACGCCGAAGCCTGGCTGGGCGAACACGGAGTTTGCGGGGGCGATCGAGCGGGCCACGGGCCTGAAGGTGGGATTCGACACGGACGTCAACGCCGCGGCTTTGGGGGAGGCGCGCTGGGGCGCAGCGCGGGGCTTGGACACCTTCCTCTATTTCACGGTGGGCACGGGATTCGGTGGCGGCGGCATGGCGCACGGGCGGCTCCTGCACGGGTTGATCCACCCCGAGATGGGGCATATTCGGGTGCCGCGTGACGCCGCGCGTGATCCCTACGCCGGCGCGTGCCCGTTCCACGGCGACTGCCTGGAGGGGCTGGTCTGTGGTCCGGCGATCGAAGGCCGGTGGGGCGGGCGCGGCGAGACGCTGCCGGACGATCATCCGGCCTGGGACCTGGAGGCGCGCTATCTGGCCCTGGCGATGGTCAATTTCATCTGTACGCTATCGCCCCAGCGGCTGATTCTGGGCGGGGGCGTGATGCGGCGCGGCCACCTGTTTCCACCGATCCGCCGCCAGGTGTGCGCCTTGCTGAACGGCTATATCCGGGCACCGGAGCTGATCGAATGTATTGAAGAATACATCGTACCGCCGGCGCTGGGAGACGACGCGGGAGTGCTGGGAGCGATCGCCCTGGGGGAGCGTGCCGCTCGCGGGACGGCGTGACGATCCACACACGGGACGCATTCAGGCGGGTTGCGTTTGGCCGGGGCGGCTGCTAGATTAAAAAAGGTTCATCTTCTTAGTTACACCATGTCGCGCGGCAAGACCAACTGGCTCACCCTGAGCGCCGTTTTGTGGCTGCTGCCCCTAGCCGGTCAAAGCGGCTGGGCGGTTCCCGATGCGGGGTTGTGCCAGGGATGGGCAAGTCTGCGTGCCGTGGCGCGCCCGGCGGACTTATGGATGGCCGCCGGCCAGCGCGCCGGGGTCGTGGTCCAAAGGCAATGGCGTGAACGCGGCGCGGCCGCGGGCGTGACCTGGCTGACGACGCCAGGGCTGCAGGCAACCGTGTTCCGGATACCATCCGGTGCCGGTCCGCAGTCCGGCCGAAGCAGAAATGCGGCGGGCAGCCGCGCTCCGCCTCTCTCGATTGTTCCGTAACGTCCAAGAACCGCGGCGCGATGTTAGGCGCTGCGGCTCCCTAAAGCGTCTTGGAATTGAGGAGAGGCGATGTGGCCATTTCTTAGAATCGTTTATCCCTCCGATGCCTGCCCGCAATGCAGGAAGACTCTGGCACAGGCGGTGGAACTGGCCGAGAAGTGCCGGTCGCAACTGGTGGTGCTGGACACCTCGCGCGGCGGCAAGAGCGACCCCGCCGGGCGGATTGTGGAACTGGCCAACGGCGGCCGCGCGAACCTGATCTTCATGCCGCGCCACGGCTCGGGCAACTGTCCGGGGGGCCTGGAGAGCACGATCACGGCCGTACTGGCGCGGGCGAAGTGCCCGGTGTGGATTGCGCCGGCGCGCGAGCCCAAGGAGGGCGGGCCGGTGCTGTGCGCGATGGAACCTCGGCCGGGCGGCGAAGAGCACCTCGACTCGGCGGCCAGCATCGCGCAGGCGTACGGGCGGCCCTTGCACCTGATCCACGCGGTGCCGGAAGTGGGGGGAGTCCGGCAGCGCTTGGCGGCTTTCGAACGTGCCATGGCGTGGCTGCTGGAGTTCCGGCGCAGGCTGGCGCGCAGCGCGGAAGTGGCGGTGCACGCGGGTGAAGTCGTGAAGGTCGTCGTGCGCGCGGCCCAGTCGCGCGGCGCGTCGCTGCTGGTGATCGGACATGGAGAATGCGGCGGGACCCCGGGACATCTCGGCTCGCACGCGTACCGCATCGCGCGGGAAGCCTCCTGTCCGGTGCTGGTGGGCGCGCCGACGGCATCGGTCAGCCTGACGCGTGAGAAGCAGCGGGCGGCGTAGGGCGCGGCGCAGGGGACAGCCGCAGGCTTCTGGATCGCTTCAGCCGGTACTGCAAGGACCGAGTGCTATGTGTATCTGAGCGCGTCGCGCCCCCTCGCGGCCCGGGACGTCGTAGACTAAGCACTCATGCGGATCAACTTGTTTGGCAACCTGCGGGTCAGCTACGCGGGACACTTGGTCACCTCGGTGAACACGAACCGCCTGCAATCCCTGATTGCCTATCTCATCCTGCATGGGGATACGCCACAACCGCGGGAGCGGCTGGCGTTTGTGCTCTGGCCGGCTTCCAACGAATCGCAGGCCCGGACGAATCTGCGGCAGCTCCTCCACCACCTAAAGCGAGCCTTGCCGGCGGAATGCAACTCGCTGGTGACCGACCATTACACAGTGCGCTGGCGGCAGGACGCTTCCTGTGAGATCGACGTCGTGGATTTCCAAAGGGCGATCGCCGAGGCCACTTCCGCACTAGCGGAAAACGATCGCGCCCGGGCGATCCAATCACTCACGGCCGCGGCCCAACTCTACGAGGACGACCTTCTGCCCGGGCTCTACGACGACTGGCTCACGCCATTCCGCGAAGAGTACCGGCAAGACGCTTCCGATGCTCTGCACCGGCTCGCGACGCTCTTCGAAGAGCAGAAGGAATTCGCCGCGGCGCTCCCATTCGCCGAACGCCTGGTCGCACTCGATCCGCTGGGGGAGTCCCACCATCAACTGCTGATGCGGCTGCATGCGGCCAATCACGACCGATCGAGCGCGCTTCGCGCCTACCATCAGTGCATGCGCGTGTTGCGGCGGGAAATGGGGGTGGAGCCGGGTCCCGCAACAGTGGAACTGTTTGAGCGAATTCTCAAGACAAAGCCGGAGCCCGGGGCTTCGCGCGATAGGGCTTCCGGGCACGCGGCGCCGACAGAGGTCTTCCAACCACAAAAAGCCCGGGTGCTGGTCGGGCGCACGCGGGAATGGCAGCAGTTGACGTCGGCCTGGCAACTCGCGGCGGAGACGGGGCCGCGAGTGGCCGTGGTCTCCGGCGAGCCAGGCATCGGCAAGACGAGACTTGCGGACGAATTCTTCCAAGCATGTGTAAGCCAGGGACACGCGGCTGCGCGCAGCCGGTGTTACGCCGGGCAGGGTCAGGTAGCCTATGCGCCCGTGGCGGAGTGGCTGCGTTCCGACGTGGTTCGCGCGGGTTGGTCAAGCCTGACGCGCGAGCAAGCGGTGGAGCTGGCCCGGCTGGCGCCGGAGATCCGCGAGCAGTTTGCCAAGATCGAACCACGCGCGTCCGGAGAGCCTCTCGCGCTCACCGAAAGCTGGCAGCGCCTTCGGTTTTACGAATCGATCAACGCCGCGGTTGGAAAAAGCCGTAAGCCGCTGCTGCTCTACCTGGACGATATGCAATGGTGCGACCCCGCTTCGTTCGAGTGGCTCAACGCCCTGTTGACCTCGCCCGCCGCTGGCCGTGTCCTTGTGCTTGGAACGGTACGGGCGGAAGAAACAGGCCGGGAACATCCGTTTACCCGGTTTGTGGCTGGGCTGCGGCAAACCGGGATTACAGTAGAGATTCCACTGGAACCCTTGGGCGCCGGCGAGACAGCGGAGTTGGCCCGGCTCGAATCCGTCCAGCCACTAGACAGCGCCAAGCTCGCAGAGATCGTTCGCGCCACTCGCGGCAACCCGCTGTTTGTAGTGGAGAGTGTCAGGGTAGGACTGCAGAGCACGCGAGTGCACTCGGTCATCGCAGCACGGCTGGCGCAGCTTACGGCGGCCTCCTACGAACTCGCCGGCATTGCGAGCGTGATCGGCCGCCCCTTTACCGTCGAATTGATGGAGAAGGCAACGGATTGGGACGAACTCAGCGTCTCCCAAGCCCTCGACGAACTCTGGCGGCGACGGATCATCGAAAGCCGGGGTATTTCCGAATACGACTTCACCCATGACCGGCTGCGGGAGGTGGCCTGCTCGGAACTGACTCCCGTGCGCCGGCGCTACTTCCACCGGCGTGTGGCGCGGGCGCTGGCCGAGGCATATGGAGCGGATATCGATATCTGGAATGGGCAGATTGCCTCGCATTTCGAACAGGCCGGAATGGCGGAAGAGGCGATCGAACATTACCGGCGGGCGGCCGCGTACGCGCGCCAGCGATATGCGAACGCCGAAGCGGCGGACCTGTTGAGGCGGGCTCTGGCTCTTTGCCGCGGATTTCCCGAGTCGGAGCGGAGACTGGGGCAGGAGCTCGATCTGCTGGCCACGCTCGGTCCCGCGTTGGTGACAACCGAAGGCTATTCCGCGCCGGAAGTGGGCGAGACGTACGAGCGCGCGCTGGAAATCTCGCGGCGTCTGGACGATCGAAACCTGTTCGCGATCGTGAGCGGCGCGTGGGTCTTTCACATAGTCCGGGGCGATTTGGAGACAGCACGGCGGTTCAGCCTGGACTTTCTGAGAGCGGCGGAACGGGAGGGGACGGCCGGGCTGATGTTGGCGGGAAACTTCCTGGTGGGAAGCTGCCTGTTTCATGTGGGCCGGCTCGAGGAATCGCTGAAGCACATGGCCGCAGCGACGGGCACACACGACAGGTCCGCGGAGTCCGTACTAGCGCTGTTCGCCGGGCCGGACCTGGGCGTTTTTTGCCATTCCTACCTGGCCCATCTGGCTTGTCTCCGGGAAGACGGAGATCAGGCGGACAGGCACGCCGCCGAGGCCATCGCGGCAGCGAACCGGATCCACGATCCGTTCAGCCAGGCGATCGCACTCGACTACGCCGCATTGCTGCATGCGTTCCGGGGCGAGAGCCGCGCCGCCCTGGAGCGCGGGCGCGAGGCCGTGGAACTGTGCAGCCGGCATGGCTTCGCGTATTATCTGGCGATGGGAAATATCGTGACCGGCTGGGCGACGGCCGCCGAGGACGGAGTAGCCCAAGGCCTGACACAGCTTCAGGAGGGGCTGAACGGGTTGCGTGCCTTGGGCGCTGAGCTTCGGTTGCCGTACTATTTCGCCCTCCTGACGGAGACACTCGTGCGCGCCGGCGCGATGAGCGAGGCGCTGGCCAGCCTCTCCACGGGGTTCGCATTCGCTAGCAAGAACGGCGAAGAATGGGCGGTCGCAGAGTTGTACCAAAGGCAGGGGGAACTGCTGCTTTCCGAGGGAAAGGCCGAAGCCGCACGCGCCAGTTTCCGGCGAGGCATGGAGGCTGCGCGGCGCTCGGGTGCACTCGCGTTCGAGCGTAAATTGTCACGTCTAGCCGGCGGAACGGCCGCATCCGCCTCCACAGAACGCTTCTAGAACGGCCATTCAGGCAAAGTGGACATATCCGGCGCGGAAAATGACTTCGCGCCCTCGGAGGAGGAAGGGAATGTCCTTACAAGAAGCGATCCACGAATTTCGCAGCCAGTTTCGCGGAACGGTCCACGAACCGGGAGATGCGGGTTACGAGGAGGCGCGCAGAGTCTACAACGGAATGATCGACCGCAAGCCGAGGCTGGTCGCGCAATGCACCGACGTCGCGGACGTGATCGCCGCCGTGCGGATGGCTAAGGCCAACGATTTACGTGTGGCGGTTCGCGGCGGCGGGCACAATGCCGCGGGCCTGGGTGTTTGCGACGACGGCCTGGTGATCGATCTCGCGCCCATTAATTACGTGAGGGTGGATCCCTCCTCGCGTACGGTGCTGGTGGGAGGCGGGTGCAAGTGGCGCGATGTGGACCATGCGACCCACGCCTTCGGGCTGGCCGTGCCATCCGGCATTATCTCGAGCACCGGGGTTGCCGGGCTCACCTTGGGCGGAGGAATGGGCCACCTGACCCGGAAGTACGGGCTGACCATTGACAACCTTTTGTCGGTCGATATGGTGCTGGCGGACGGCAGTTTCGTCGTGGCGAGCGCCGAGGAGAATCCGGACTTGTTTTGGGCGGTCCGAGGAGGAGGGGGAAACTTCGGCATCGTGATTTCGTTTCTCTTTGAGGGGCAACCGGTACACACCGTTTGCGCCGGCCCGATGCTCTGGAACCTGGAAGATGCCGCGGACGTGATGAAGTGGTACCGGGAATTTATTACGCGGGCGCCCGAAGAAATGAATGGCTTCGTCGCCATGATGACCGTGCCCCCGGGACCGCCGTTTCCCGAGGAATTGCACCTGCGCAAGATGTGCGCGATCGTGTGGTGCTATCAGGGGCCGATGGAGCAGGCCAATGCGATCCTGGAGCCGATCCGCAGCTACCGTCCGCCGGCTTTCGAGTTCTTCGTGCCGATGCCGTTTCCGATGCTGCAAGGGATGTTCGACCCGATTTACCCTACCGGCCTGCAATGGTACTGGAAGGCGGATTTCTTCAAGGAACTGAACGATGCCGCGATTGAGAAACATCTCGAGCACGCGTCCCTTCTGCCGTCCTGGCAATCGACCATGCATCTCTATCCGGTCAACGGAAAAGTGAATCGAGTGGGCGAAACCGACACCGCGTTCGGCCATCGCGATGCCGTCTGGAGCGGGGTCATCGTCGGAGTCGACCCGGACCCGGCGAACCGCGCGCGGATCACCGATTGGGCCAGGAGTTATTACGAAGCGCTGCATCCGTTCGGCACCGGCGGCGCTTATCTGAATTTCATGATGGAAGAGGGAGAGGACCGGATTCGCGCGACCTACCGGGGGAATTACGACCGGCTGGCGGCCGTCAAAGCGAAGTACGATCCCGGCAACTTCTTCAACGTGAATCAGAACATCCGCCCGGCGGGGAGCCGACCAAGTGGAGGTTTGTCCCCTTCGAGGCAGCGTTCGTAACGAGGAGAAGAGCAATGGAATTAGAAGAGGAGAAACTGATCGAGGAAATCGTTTCGAGGAATCCGGCCACAAGGTACGTCAGCAGCCGAGCCTGGCCCTCCGAAATCGCGCCCCTGAAGGCGCATCTCAGGAGAATCTGGAACGCAGGAGATTACGATCGCCTTTCCCGCTATATGCAGGTCGAAGCCGAAGCCTTCTATCGCCGCCTGGCGGCTCCACCTGGATCCAGGCTCCTCGATGTCGCGTGCGGCTCCGGACAATTGGCCTTGATTGCTGCCCGGCATGGCGTGGACGCGACCGGCATCGACGTGGCTGAAAATCTTGTCGAACGAGCACGGGAACGGGCACGAGTTGAAGGACTGAGCGCGCGTTTCCACGAAGGGGACGCGGAGGACTTGCCGTTCGCGGATGCGACCTTCGACGTCGTCGCGAGCCTCGCCGGCGCCATATTCGCACCGCGCCCGGAGGTGGCCGCAAAGGAACTGCTGCGGGTATGCCGGCGGGGCGGCATCGTCGATGGCGAACTGGACGCCGCAGGGCTTCGTCGGACAACTGTTCAAGATCCTTTCCCCTTTCGTTGCTCCGTCCGGGATGCGGGAGCCAGTGCTTTGGGGGGATGAAACCGAGGTACGCGCCCTGCTCGGCGCAGGCGTATCGGCAATGGAGTTTACGCGGCGCAACGCCGTGTTGAATTTTCCGTTTCCACCCGGCGAAGTCGTACACTTCTTCCGGCTGTACCACGGGCCGGCGAACCGCGCTTTCGCGTCGCTAAACCGGGCTGGACGAGTTCGTCTCCAGGCGGAAATGGAAGAGCTATGGTCGACTCACAATCTGGCGACAAGCGGATTCACGAAAGTCGACGCCGAATGGCTTGAGGTGATCGCCACGCGTGCGTAAGGCACTAAGCAAGCGAATCGTGCTTAATCAGGAGGATAGGAAAACAATGCTGTCTACAAGCGACGTTCTGAGTCGTCATCTGAGGTGCTTTGCCGAGCGCGACCTCGATGGCGTACTGGCCGATTACTCACCGGATGCAGTCCTGTTCTCGCCCGCCGGCCCGCTGAAAGGCCCGGATGGGATCAGGCCCCTCTTCCAAACCCTGGTTTCGGAGTTTGCCAAGCCGGGCTCATCGTTCACACTGCTGCTGCAATGCGTGGAGGGCGATCATGCCTATATCGTCTGGACTGCAGAAACAGCGGACAATTCATACGAATTCGCGACCGATACGTTTGTTGTGCGAAACGGCACGATCGTAGCCCAATCCTTCGCTGCCAAGATCAAGCCAAAAGCTGAACAGCCGAGTGCAGCCGCACAACATTCGTTATAATTCCTCCAAACGGAGGTTACCATGCCCATCCCCTCGGTCGCCGTTTTCAAGCACAATACTAAGCCGTGGTCCCTTTTTGTCACTTACGGTAGCAGTATGGCTGTGGTTTTGGCCGCACTAGAAGCGTATTGGGAGGGCCGCGGCCTGGGCCAACAGGCGCAGGAGAGATTGCTCTACAATCTCTGGAAAGAGTGCGGCAAGTGGCTCAAGCACAAGGAGCAGAAGCCCAATCAGGGAAGCGAACTGTTCCAGCGCCGCAAAAACAACGTAGAGAACCTGCAGAGCGCAACGATGGAGGAGTTGTTTCAGATCTCACCTAACGTGCGTCAAGCGTTGGGGTGGTACGAAGAGCGAAAGAGGCAGGGGCCGCTGGGTTTCGGTTTGAAACCACTTAGTCCGGGCTATGAGCGGGAGCGCCAGTATTACGAATTGCAGGGGAAGCAAAGCGGCAGCAGCATCTCTGAGAGCAGAATTGGCATTCACGTGGATTTCCAGTGGGACGATCCTAGAATGCGAAAATTCGTTGGCAAGACGCGGCAGCAGTTGACCATGGACGAGGCGTTAAAGCTTGCGAAGCTTTTCAACGACCCCCCGGTGGTGTTCCGGAACAAAATCGAGCGGCTGCGCAATCTCGCCATGGTGGGCGACGACGGCCTTTTTTACGATATCGACGGCAATCCGATTCTCATGAATGCGCTGAGGCTTGGAAAGTACAGGAAGTACGTTTACGCGATGGACAAGTACGGCAATGTGTTCACCGACGATTTGGGAATCAAGCAGTATGTCAAGTACAATCCACAAACAGGCCGTCACACACTGGAGCAAACCGACACCTTCAATCACTCGTCGTTACTGGCGGGCGGGGAGGTGCTGTGCGCAGGCTGCATCCATATCGGCTACGACGCCCACAGGCAGCGGGAGAAAGCAGGGTGGCTCAGCGCAATAGATAACAACAGCGGTCATTACAAAGCCGGTTCGGAGCACCTACGAAATGCGGTGGTCGCTCTGCGGGATCAGGGGGTTGATATCGCCTGGGTCCGGGTGCTCGACGCTTCGGGGGGAAGGGACAATTTGGTCTGTTACTGGGGAGATGATGTGATCGATGGCTTCAGGGATCCCTGGCCGGATTTGGACAGCCCGCCACCGCTGGGTATACCGGCGCCTCCAGTTGAGTCGTAGGCGATTACACGACAGAGGCACCAACCCGGCAACCGAGGGCTTGAGCCATCGCCCAATTCTCAAGGCAGACGGAAGAGGCGGCGCGCATTGCCTCCCAGGATGAGCTTCTTGTCGCTTTCGGGAAGATCGGTGAAGGCGATTTTGGCGACTTGCGCCGTAAGGCTGTCGAAGGTGGCGTCGCTGGCGAAGAGCAGTTTTTCGGGGCCGAGCTTCGCCGCGAGTCTCTCGATGAGACGGTGTCGGCCCGTGGAGAGGCAGGTATCCAAGAACAGGTTGGGCCGGCCCTTCATCAGCTCCGGGAGGGCCTCCTCGCCGGGCCCCATGTGGGCGAGGATCAGGTTCATCCGCGAGAACTCGTCCACGATGGCGCCGATGCTGTGGCTCCAGTCGCGGCCCGTGCCGGCCACGTGGAACAACACGGGCAGGCGGTGTTCGTGGGCGAATTCGTAGACCGGGCGGTATTTCGGGCCATCGGCGGGATATTGATGAAAGGCTCCGTGGAGCTTGAAGCCGACAAACGGCGAATCCGGCTCGAGGAGCCGGGGGAGTTGCCGCCGGGAAGCTTCGAACAGGTGCGGGTGAAAAACCAGGTAGCCGCGGAACCGGGCGGGATGCGCACGCACGGCCTGCGCGGTGGCCTCGATGCCCGCCAGGTACTCGGAGTCTTCCGTGCTCAGGATAGCTCCCAGGTGGCTGAAGACGGCCTGCTTGACGCCGCAGCGGTCCATGTCCTCGAGCAGGGCCAGCGGACCTTGCGGCCAGATGGCGTCCGGGGGCGTCTCGGCGATGTGCGCGTGGACGTCCACGACGTCGAAATCCGACAATTTCTCTGCGGCACGAGCCGTTTCCAGGATGCTTTTGGCGGGGGCGGGGGAAACGGGCAGAGGCAGCACGGCCGCAGCGGCGCTCTGGAGAAACTCGCGGCGGGGGATGGACTTCATTGGACATGCTCCAGCAGCCGCGCGAGGTTCGTTCCGGCGATGCCCTCTTTCTGGGCAACGGTCAGTTTCCCGTAGTTCACCATGCCGACGCCCAAGGCCGGGTCGCCTCCGGGCAGACCCGAGCCGTAAAGCAGGCGCTCCGGCCCGAACATTTCCACAAAGCTTTCCACCTGACGGAACAGCCCGAACCAGGAAATGGTGAAGTACAGGTTGGCGTGGCGGCGCATGAGCGCCAGGAGCGGAGGCTGGGTAGCGTAGCGCACCTGCAGCAGGACAACCGGAAGATTGGGGAACGCCGAGCAGATGTCGTGGATCTGGTCGAACCCATAGGTAGCAGCCATTTGGGGCGTTTGCAGGTGCTCGCCGGGGATGAGCACGGGGACGTGGTGATGATCGAGGCGCGCGAGGACCTTTTCCAGTTGGTAGAGCCGCAGGGTCATGGGACCGCCGGCGGGCCCTTCGTCCGGCACAAAGCGCGCCGCCTTGACGCCGGCGCGCAGCATCTCATCCACGTGGTCTTCGATATTTTCACGGAGCATTATGGGGGTGAGGGACAGCGCCCAGCAGGGCACAAGGCGCGGCGAGGTCTTCGCGGCGTCCAGGGTGAGACGGTTCATGCGGCTCTTCAGGCGGTGGTAATGGTAGACAAGCGCCCGCTCGATGCCGAAACGGTCCATTTCCCGCAGAAGGTCCCGGGGGGTGAGCAGCGGCGCGGGCTGCGGCACGAGGGTGTTGCCGAGCATGACGTCGCAATCGAAGAATTTCCAGGACGGCATGGCAGTCCCCTATTCTGCCACAGGGCGCGCGGCGGGCTGGTATCGTAAGGGCATGCTCGCCCTACGGTCCGCCCTGGCCGCGCTGCTCACAGTTGCGGTCTGCGCCGCGCAGCCCGCCGGCGCCAACTATGACGAAGCCACAGTGCCGCACTACACGCTGCCCGATCCGCTAGTGCTGGCCAACGGCGCGCGCGTGCGCGATGCCGCCACCTGGTACAAGCAGCGCCGTCCGGAGATTCTGCGCCTGTTCGAGACCAATGTCTACGGACACAGCCCCGCGCGGCCTCCGCACCTGAGCTTCGAACTCGCATCCATCGACCGGCAGGCGCTCGGTGGCAAGGCCATCCGCAAAGAGGTGACCGTGTATTTCACTGGGAAGAAAGACGGCCCTCAGATGCACCTGCTGCTCTATCTGCCGGCCGGGGCCGGCCAGCGCGTGCCCGTATTCCTGGGCCTGAACTTTGCCGGCAACCAGACGGTGATCGCCGATGCGGGCATCCACCTGGGTGACGTGTGGTTGCGCGACAATGCGCGCAAGACCCCCGTGAAGCGCGCGGCTACGGAGAGCAGCCGGGGCGCGGCGGCCTCCCGGTGGCAGGTCGAGAAGATCCTGGCGCGCGGGTATGGCCTGGCAACCGCTTATTACGCCGATATCGAACCGGATTTCGACGGCGGCCTGCCCTACAGTGTGCGGCAGACGTTTCCAGGCGACTGGGGCGCTATCGGCGCCTGGGCCTGGGGTCTGAGCCGGGCGCTGGATTACCTGGAGACGGACGGGGACGTGGATGCCGGCCGGGTGGCCGTAATGGGACATTCGCGGCTGGGAAAGACGGCGCTCTGGGCGGGCGCGCAGGACACGCGGTTTGCGCTGGTGATCTCGAACGATTCCGGGGAGGGCGGCGCGGCACTGAGCCGGCGCGATTTCGGAGAACGCGTCAAGGACCTGAACACGCGCTTTCCCTGGTGGTTCTGCGCCAACTACAAGCAGTTCAACGACCGTGAAGACGCGCTGCCGGTGGATCAGCACATGCTGCTGGCGCTGATCGCGCCGCGGCCGCTCTACGTGGCGAGCGCCGAACAGGACCTGTGGGCAGATCCGCACGGCGAGTTCCTTTCCGCCGCCGCCGCGGGACCGGTGTACCGGCTGCTGGGCAAGGAGGGCCTCGGCACGGGCCAGATGCCGGGAATCCACCGGCCGATCATGCACACGGTGGGTTATCACATCCGCGCGGGAAAGCACGATGTGACCGAGTACGATTGGGAGCAATACTTAACGTTCGCGGACCGGCACCTGCGCATGCGATAAAATATGCGCCAAGCATGCACTCGAGATTCCTGCTGGGGTGGGCGGCGGTCTGTGTGGCGCCCGCGATGTGGGCAGGCGCCGCCGACGAGGACGGTGTCACTTTTTTTGAGAGCAGAATCCGCCCGGTCCTGGCCAGCCGCTGTTTCGTTTGTCACAGTTCCAAGGCGGTTCAGGTGCAGGGCGGCTTGCGGCTGGACTCGCCGGCAGGCATACGGCGGGGCGGCAACTCCGGAGCGGTGATTCAGCCGGGCGATCCCGGAGAAAGCCTGCTGATCCGCGCCCTCCGCTACCAGGACAAAGAGCTGAAGATGCCGCCGGGCAAGCCTCTGCCCGCCGAAGTGGTGGCGGATTTCGAGAGCTGGATTCGCGCGGGCGCGCTCCTGCCCGCGGAGCCGGCGGCGGAAACGCATGCCGCGCCCACAGGCAGGTTCTGGGCGTTCGAGCGGCCCAAGGCGTGCCCGCCTCCCGCGGTGCGGCGCACCGATTGGCCGCGCAACGAGATCGACCGGTTCATCCTGGCGAAGCTGGAGCAGAAAGGCCTGGTGCCGTCTCCCCCGGCGGACCCGCGCACCCTGGTCCGCCGTGTGAGCTACGACTTGACCGGCCTGCCGCCCACGGCGGAGGAAATCGAGTCGTTTGAGAAGGACCAGGCACCCGACGCGTATGCCCGGCTGGTGGACCGGCTGCTGGCATCGCCGCGCTACGGGGAGCGCTGGGCGCGCTACTGGCTGGACGTCGCGCGCTATTCCGATGCGCGGAATGCGGGAGAGCGCTTTGCCTGGTCTTACACCTACCGCGATTGGGTGATCCGTGCCCTCAACGAAGACATGCCGTACGACCGCTTCGTGCGGCTGCAGCTTGCCGCCGACCGGCTGCCGGACAACCACGACCCGCACAACCTGGCGGCGCTGGGATTTCTGAGCCTGGGGCGCGATTTCCCCAAGGCGTTTCCGGAGACCGTGGACGACCGCATCGACGTGGTGACGCGCGGCCTGGTGGGCCTGACGGTGGCCTGTGCCCGCTGCCACGACCACAAGTACGATCCCATCCCGACTACGGACTACTATTCGCTGTACTCGATCTTCTCCAACATCCGCGAGCCGCGGGAGTTGCCGCTGCTCGAACCGCGGGCGCCCCGCACGGCACTGGACGCGGTGTGGCAGCCGCGCCTGGCGCACATCCGGCAGGTGGACGCGGATTATCGCACGCGCCGCTGCGCGGAAATGATTTCGTTCTTCAAGACGCAGATCGCGGATTACTTGCTCGCGGTGCGGGATTCCCGCACGCTGAGCAATACGGAAATCGAGGAATTGGTGAAGGACCGGCAGTTGAACCTGCACATGCTGGGGCGGTGGCGCCGGTACCTGGCGGCATCGCAGGCCTCGGGCGAGCCGGTATTCCGGATCTGGCACGCTCTGGCGGCGCTGCCGGACGCAGCGTTTCAGGCGAAAGCCGAGGCGATCGCGGCGCAGACAGGCGCGAATTTGCGCATCGCCGAAGCCTTCCGCAGTCATCCTCCGGCATCCATTCGGGAGGCGGCCGGCCTATACGCTTCCGTGCTGCTGCGCTATGACGGGCCGGTGGCGTTGCCGTTGGCCGACGAGGAGCACGTGCGGCTAGCGCTGCGCGGCGTGGATGCCCCCGTGAACGTGCCGGTGAGCGAGTTCGAGCTGATTTACACGGAGGGCGACGGCAACAACACGCGCGGCTTCGAGCGCCGCTACGAAGCCATGCGTGCCGACTACGCCTACGCGGGGGCAGCGCCGCGCGCTATGGTGCTGGAGGACGTGCCTTCGCCCAAGCCCGGGCACGTGTTCGTCCGCGGAAACCCCAATAATCCGGGCGTGGAGACGCCGCCGCACTTTCTGAGCTGTTTGAGCGGCCCGCAGCCGGCCATCTTCCACGAGGGCAGCGGGCGGCGGGAACTGGCCGATGCCATCGCCTCGCCGGACAATCCGCTGACGGCGCGGGTGATGGTCAACCGGGTGTGGCTGCATCATTTCGGGACGGGGCTGGTGCGCACGCCCAGCGATTTCGGCGCGCGCGGCGATCCGCCCACGCATCCGGAGTTGCTGGATTGGCTGGCAGTGCGATTCATGGAGTCCGGCTGGTCTCTGAAAAAGCTGCACCGGCTGATCTTGCTTTCGGCCACGTACCAGCAGAGCAGCCTGGACAATCCAGAAGCCCGGAGGGTGGATCCGGAGAACGAGTTGCTGTGGCGGATGAACCGGCGGCGGCTGGACATCGAGGCGCTGCGCGATTCTCTGCTGGCGGTCGCCGGGCGGCTGGACTTGACCGCGGGCGGTCCGCCATACGCGCTCACTTCCCTGCCCGCGGTGCCGCGCAGAACGATCTACGGCTATATCGAGCGCGGCCGCGTGCCGGGATTTCTGAGCAATTTCGATTTCGCCAGTCCGGACCAGCACGCGCCCATGCGCTACGCCACCACGGTGCCGCAGCAGGCTCTGTTCCTGCTGAACAGCGCGTTTGTGGCCGAGCAGGCGCGCGGCGTGGCGCACCGCCCGGAGATTGAGGGAACCTTGCGGACGGAAGAACGCATCCGCGCGCTGTACCGGATCGTGCTGGGGCGCGCACCCACGGCGCAGGAAATGCGGCTGGGCGAGCGGTTTGCGGCGAGCGCCACATCCGACCGGCCGGCGGCGGCGCCCTCGCCGTGGCAGTACGGCTTCGGGGAATTCGACCCCGCTCAAGGACGCGTGAAGACGTTCACGGCGTTTCGCTATTTCGTGGATGACACCTGGCAGGGGGCCTCCGTGCTGCCTGCGCCCGATAGCGGTGACGCCAGCCTGCGCGCCAACGGCGGGCATCCGGGCGACGATCTGCGGCACGCGGTGATCCGCAGGTGGGTGAGCCCCGTGGCAGGTAAGATCGTGATCGAAGGGACGCTGCGGCACAACCAGGACGCGCTGGGCACAGGAGATGGCGTGCGGGCGCGCATCGTCTCCAGCCGCCTGGGGGAACTGGCCGAATGGATTGCCAACGGCACGAGCGCGGAGACTAAGCTTTCGGGCATCTCCGTCGAGAAGGGCGACAGGCTGGATTTCCTCGTAGACGGCCGGGCGGACACGGAGAACGACAATTTCACCTGGGCGCCTTCCATCCGCCTGGCCGGCGGCGACGCCCACTGGAGCGCGGCGGCCGATTTCCGGGGCCCCAGCGAAGAGCCGCTGGGGGGGTGGGAACGCTACGCGCAGGTGCTGCTCGAAACCAACGAATTTGCGTTTGTGGATTGAACCGCCATGAGCTGGAAAGAGAATTTCGTGACTCGCCGGGAGATGCTCGAGCGCTGCGGGATGGGCATGGGTGCGGTGGCCCTCACAGCGCTGCTGGGAGAGACAGGAGCGCTAGAGGCGGCGCCCACCGCCGGCGCGAACCCTATGGCGCCGAAGAAGCCGCCGCTTCCGGCCAAGGCCAAACGCGTGGTGCACCTATTCATGAACGGCGGCCCTTCACACGTGGACACGTTCGACCCCAAGCCGTCCCTGGCGCGCTACGGCGGCAAGGCGATCCCGATCACACTCAAGACCGAGCGGCGCACGGGCGCGGCCTTTCCGACCCCGTTCACGTTCCGCCGCTTCGGCGAAAGTGGCATCGAGATCAGCGAGATCTTTTCGCACGTGGGGCAGCGGGCGGACGATCTGTGCGTCATCCGCTCGATGTGCAGCGACATCCCCAACCACGAGCCGTCCCTGATGATGATGAACTGCGGCGACGTGCGCCAGGTGCGGCCCAGCTTTGGTTCCTGGGTGACCTACGGGCTGGGCTCGGAGAATCAGAACCTGCCGGGCTTTATCGTGCTGTGTCCCGACGGCCTGCCCACGCAGGGCACGCAGAACTGGCGCTCCGCGTTTTTACCCGGGGCCTATCAGGGCACCCGCATCGACACGCGCGAGACGCGCATCGAGAAGCTGATCGAAAACATTCAGGACCGGTATTCCACGCGGCAGGAGCAGCGGCGCCAACTGGATCTGCTCTCGGAACTGAACTGGGAATACCAGGAACGGCGGCAGGAGGACGCGTTGCTGGAGTCGCGCACGCAGTCCTTCGAGCTGGCTTTCCGCATGCAGATGGAGGCGGACGAAGCCTTCGACCTCTCCAAGGAGCCGGAGAGTGTGAAGAAGATGTACGGCGAGGGACTACAGGCGCGACAGATGATGGTTGCGCGGCGGCTGCTGGAACGCGGCGTGCGCTTCGTGCAGGTATGGCACGGCGCCGGCCAGCCCTGGGACAGCCACGACGACATCAAGGGCAACCACGGGCGGCTGGCGCGCGAGTGCGATCAACCGATTGCGGCTCTGCTTGCGGACCTGAAGCAGCGCGGAATGCTCGAAGATACGCTGGTGATCTGGGGCGGCGAGTTCGGGCGCACACCGACGGTAGAACTGCCGGACGTGGGCGCGAATTCGGGCATGGTGAACGGGCGCGACCACAATCCGTACGGTTTTTCGATGTGGGTGGCCGGCGGGGGCATGCGGAAGGGCTGCGTGCACGGTGCTACCGACGAGTTCGGATTCGCCGCCGCGGAGAATAAGGTGCACGTGCATGACCTGCACGCCACGCTGCTCTACCTGTTGGGGTTCGACCATGAGAAGTTCACCTATCGCTACGCGGGCCGTGATTTCCGCCTGACAGATGTGCATGGCCGGGTGGTGAGGGAGTTGCTGGCGTAACTCCCGCTATCTGACGGCCGCGGCTCGGGATGCAGGACGGTAGCCCGGTTTCGGACCTATTGGTATGATTGGAGGCTGGAAAGGAGCAGTGTGATCCGAATCCTCGCTCTTGCGGTCCTCCTCGCCGCGCCCGGGTTGGCGGACGAGTGGACCAAAACCTTTTCCATTTCCGGTGCGGCGGATCTGCGGGTAGACACCAACGACGGGGCCGTAACCGTGCGCGCCTGGGATCTCAACCGCATCGAGGCGCGCGTCACCACCACGGGCTGGAAGATCGGGCCGGGCGAAGTGCAGGTCCGCGAGCACCAGACCGGCGACCGCGTCGAACTCGACGTGCACCTGCCTTCCCGCACCTGGGGCGCCGGCAGCCGCACGGTGCGGATTGAACTGCAGGTGCCCCGCCAGACCCGCTCGGAGATCCGGACCGGCGACGGGCGGATTCGGATCGAGGGCGTGAAGGGCGAGGCGCACCTTTCGACCGGCGACGGCGCGATCGAAGCTGACACACTCGATGGAACGCTCGAGGCACGCACGGGCGACGGCGGCATCCGAGTCCGCGGACGACTGGATTCGCTGCGCCTGCACACGGGTGACGGCAGCATTCAGGCAGAAATTCTGGCGGGATCCAAGATCGACACGAACTGGCGCGTGGAAACCGGGGACGGCAGCGTGAGACTGCGGCTGCCTTCCGATTTTGCGGCGGACCTGGATGTGCACACCGGGGACGGAGGCATCTCGGTGGATCTGCCCCTTACGGTCAGCGGGGTCCGCAATTCCTCCAACCTCCGGGGCAAGCTGAACAACGGCACGCGCCCGCTGTACGTCCGCACCAACGACGGCGCTATCCATATCGGCCGGCTTTAGGCAGACCGCCGCCGGATTTGAGTTCCCCTGGGAAGGTATAATCTGGCTCATGCCTTCCCGCCGCCAGGCAGTCGCAGTTTTTGTTGGGGCGCTCGTGGCCGCCGGCTGCAGCCAGAAGCCGCCTGCTCCCGCCCCCACCGAGCTGGAATCGCCTCTCTCCTTCAGCGGCAACGGCTGGACTCCCGCCGAGTGGGCCGAATACTACCATCTTCCAGAGGGCAGCGAACTGATGCCCTACAGCCTGCTCGCCAACCTGAAGAGCATCAAGACGGGCAAGCCGTTTCTAGAGGACATGGAGCGTTTCGGCTTTCTGCAGGACCGGGCCAGCACCGCCAATCCCTACGGCATGCCGGTGGGTTTAACTGTCGCCCGGTCGCGGGACGCGAGTTCCGAGGGGGTCGAGATGGTGGGCTTCAATTGCGCCGCCTGCCATGTGGGCGAGATCACCTGGAAAGGCAAGCGCCTGCGCCTCCATGGGGCGCCCGGATTGATCAACCTGCAGGGGTACCAGGTGGAGTTCCGCGACTCGCTGAACGACACGCTCAAGAATCCCAAGAAGCTGCTGGCGCTGGTCATCGCCATGGAGAAGAAGCAGACTCCGGATACGCCTTCGGAGGAAGCCGCATCGCAGTATCTCAATGACGAGGCCGTGAAGACAGCGGGCGACGTGCAGCCGAAGCCGACCGCCGATCCGGACTACGCCTCGAAGCCATCCAAGGAGGCCGACGCGCTGCGGCCGGAGGCGGCCAAACTGCCGTTTGCGCAGCGCCTGAAGCTGGACATCGCGCTGCTGAAGGCGCGGCTGGCGTACATCGAACACGGACGCCTGATTCTGGACGGAACCGAGCCGGGCCCGGGGCGCGTGGACGCGTTCGGGGCGGCGCGCAATTTCCTTTTCCCGAAATACGCCATGAAAATGCAGTCACCGGTGAGTTTTCCGTATATCTGGTCCGTGCCGGACAATACGCGTGAGAAATGGACTGCGAAATCCACCGGCTGGATCCACTACGACGGCAACACGAATTCGATCCTGGAGCGGAACATCGGGCAGGCGCTGGGCATGGGCGCAGTCTTCGACCCCAAGACGTACCAGTCCAGCCTGCGCATCGTCAACCTGCACCGACTGGAGGAACTGACCCGGCAGTTGAAGCCGCCGCGCTGGCCGGAGGAGTTACTGGGACCCATCGACGCAGCCAAAGCAGAGGCCGGAAAGAAAATCTTCGAGGAGAAGTGCCAAGGCTGCCACCGCGATCAACTGGTATCGCTGGTGGACGTGGGAACCGACCCGAACCGCGCCAACAGCTTCGGGCGGCCCGTGGACAAAACGCCGTTTCCGGCAGCCGTGGCGCCTATTCTGAAGGCTCTCAAGGAACGAGCATTTCAGGACGAAGGGATCAGCAAGGAAGAACAGGTGGGCATGGACGTGAATCCCGCAATCTGGCGGGCCACCGGCAAGTACATGGCGCGAACGCTGTGGGGGATCTGGGCGACCGCGCCGTACCTGCACAACGCCTCCGTGCCCACGCTCTACCACCTGCTCCATCCGGACCAGCGGCCGCAGAAATTCCTGGTAGGGAATCGGGAGTTCGATCCCGAAAAAGTGGGCTACCAGACGACGGCTTCCGGGCCGGACGTTTGGGAGTTCGACACCAGCCAGCCCGGGAACAGCAACATCGGCCACGCGGGCGAGCGTTTCGGAACGACGCTGCCGGAGGAGCAAAAAGCCGCGCTGCTGGAGTATTTGAAGACGCTATAGCGAGCTACTCGTAGCGGAGGGCTTCGACGGGATCGAGGCGGGCGGCTTTGTTGGCCGGCCAAATACCAAAAAACAAGCCGACACCCACCGAAACTACGATGCCCATGATCGCCGCCCAGGCCGGGACGGAGGCGGGCAGCGATTTGAAAACCAGCTTGCTGACCAAGGAGATCATCCATCCGAAGATGATCCCGGCCAGGCCCCCCAGGCTGGTCAGTAAGGAGGCCTCCAGGAGGAACTGCAGCAGGATGTCGCCGCGCCTGGCACCAATGGCTTTACGGATGCCGATCTCGTGGGTGCGCTCGGTCACGGACACCAGCATGATGTTCATGACACCGATGCCACCCACGAGCAAGCCGATGGAGCTGAGGACGATCATCACCAGAAACGTGATGGCCGTGATCTGGCGGAAATCGGCGACCATCTGATCGGCCGTGGAGAGCGCAAAAGTATCGGGCTTGTTGTAGGGGACGCGGCGGTCGATGCGCAGGACGGTCCGGATCTGGTCCAGAGCCTCCGGAGGCGACCATCGTAGGCCGTGACGACGATAGCATTCTCCCGCGCATTGGGGTACAGCTTCTGCATGGTGAAGTAGGGCAGCAGCAGGCGGTTGTCCTGATCGCCGAAGAACGAGGCCGCCGGACGCTTCATTGTGCCGATCACCTGAAACTGGTGGCCATCCACGTTGATGATTTTCCCGATGGGATCGAGGTTGGCGAAGAGGCCCTTTTCGATGCCCTCTCCGAGCACGGCCACGGGCATGCGGCGCCGGCTCTCTTCCTCCGCGAAGAAGCGCCCCAGGTGCATATCCACCTGACCACCGTGGGCGTAGGTCTCCTCGACGCCGAACAGGTCCACGTCGTACATGTCGTTCCCCTTGTAGTGGGCATTGATGAACCCGCGATTGGGGAAGAGCATGGCAGAGACCGTCTGCACCGCGGGACAACGCTCCCGGATGTGAGCGGCGTTCTCATAGGTGAGGTTCTTACGGGTGCGCTCCTCCGGGCTCAACTCGGTGACCCGGAATCCGACGGGAAACTTGAAAACGATGATGGAGTTGGGACCGAAGCTGCGCAAGATCGCGGTAATCGAGGCATCGAAGCCCGTGAGGATGGCGCCAACTCCGATGATGGTGCCGGTACCAATGATGACCCCCAGGACGGTGAGAAAAGCGCGCAGCTTGTGCGAGCGGATGGTCTGGAGGGCCAGGGAAAGTCCGTTGGTGAGCGCCAGCGCAGTCATGGCTATTTCTCCGCCCGCAGGGCTTCGATGGGATCGAGCTGCGCGGCGCGGCGCGCCGGATAAATCCCGAAGAACAGGCCGACCACCGCCGACAATCCGACGCCGATGAAAACAGAGGACCAGGGCAGGGCCATCGGCACGGGCGTCATGTTCCGCACCAGGACGGCTGCCGACCAGGCCAGAAAGACCCCGATCAAACCGCCGGCGGCGGCCAGGATGGAGGACTCCACCAGGAACTGGTTGAGGATGTCGCGCCGGCGGGCGCCAATGGACTTGCGGATGCCGATCTCGTGCGTGCGCTCGGTAACCACGGCCAGCATGATGTTCATGATGACAATGCCGCCCACTACCATGAAGACGGAGACGATGCCCACGGCCATCCCCGCGATGGCGGAGGTGAGCCGCTCCCACAGAGTAACGAAGGTCTCAGAGGCGAAAATCGAGAAATTGTCATCCTGCTTCGGTCCCAGGTGCCGGTAGGCGCGCAGAAGCATACGGGCCTCATCCTGGGCGGCCATCAGGTGCTCCTGGTCGATGGCCTTGGCAACCATGCGGATGCCGCTCTGCGCGCCATAGGTCTTGAAATAGCTTTCGATGGGAATCATTACGAAATTGTCCTGGGAGCTGCCAAACACGCTGCCCAGAGCTTTAGCGACACCCACCACTTCGTACTGGGCGCCTTCCACCTGGATGACCTTGCCGACCGGATCGACGCCCTCGAAAAAACGCGTTCGGAGGTCGTTGCCGATGAAGGCCACGCGGGCGTGGCGGCGGACTTCCTCGATGGAAATGGGGCGGCCGATCCCAGCCTGTACATTGTTGATCGTGGGGATGTTATCGGTGATGCCCTCGAGGTCCACACCCATCACGGAATTTCCTTTGAAAGAGACCCGCACCTGCCGTGAGACCATCATCCCCAGGCCTTTCAACAGGGTGGCTCTCTGCTTAACGAACTCGTACTCCTCCTTCTTGATCTGGGGATTGCGCTTCATCATTTCGTAAAACTTCTTGGGGTCCCAAGGGCCGAACCAGGCCATGCGGACAATGCGGAAGCCGTCAGCGCCCATGTTGGAAACCTTCTCCGCAATATAGAGGTTCATGCCGTGGATCAAGGCGGTTACGGCAATCAGAGTGGTGGTGGCCAGAATGATACCCAGCAGCGTGAGCAGGCTTCGCAGTTTGCTCTTGGCCAGCGAATCCAGCGCGATGCGGGTGGCTTCCCAAAAAGACGCGCTGGGACGGAGTTGGCGCGGTTTAATCACATCGGCCTGTTAGACAGACGCGATCTGACGAAGGTTTGTTCCGCAAAAAGAGAGTTTCAGGGGCGCTTCCGGTGGCGATCGAACCACTCCACAACGTAGAGCATCTTGGCCACTTCGTGGCTGGGCATGCGGGTCAGACCGTGAGGTTCCCCCGGGAAGCGCACCAGAGCCGACTCCACCTTGCGCAGTTTCAGGGCGGCGTAGAACTGTTCCGCCTCGGAGATGGGCGTGCGCCAATCCTCCTCGCCGGTCATGAGCAGGGTCGGCGTCGTCACACTTGCCACGTGCTCCAGGACCGAGCGCTGCATGTACTGTTCGGTCTGTTCCCATGGCTTTCCTGGGAACCAGTAAAGGCTGCCGAAGGCAGGCAGGTCCGAGGTCAGCACCCAACTGTACCAGTTGATGACCGGGTACAAGCTGGCGGCGGCGCGAAAACGCGTCGTGCGGTCGATCATCCAGCAGGTGAGCACGCCACCGCCCGAACCGCCGGTAACGAACAGGTTCGCGGCATCGATATAGCCCTTGGCGATGACGGCGTCCACACCCGAGTTCAAGTCATAGAAATCGACGCCGGGATAGGCATGGTGGATGAGGTTGGCGAACTCCTCGCCGTAGCTGGTGCTGCCCCGCGGGTTGACGTACACGACCACGTAGCCGCGCGCCGCCCACATCTGCTTGAGGGTATCGAAACGGTCTCCGTAGTTGGCGAACGGCCCGCCGTGAATTTCCAGAATCAGCGGATATTTCTTCGAGGCATCGAAATCCGGGGGCTTGACGATCCAGCCCTGGATCCGCCGCTGGTCTTTGGAAGAAGCGAAATGGAACTCTTCCACCGCTCCCAACCTCTTCTGCTGGAACAACTCGCGATTGAGCGCCGTAAGCACGTGCACGCCGGCCTGGCCGGACTTGCCGGCGGTCACGTCGCCCGGATCAGAGGGAGTGTCGTAAGGGATAGCGAAGGCCCCATCCCGTACCACGCTGAACGAGGCGCCGCCGCCGTAGCTGGAGGCGCCCGCTCCGATGTGCTCCGCGATTACCCGCACTGAGCCGTCCAGCGCAGCAAAGGCCAGCTTGGTATCTCCCTGGTCGTCATACAGGAAGTACAACCCGCTGCCGTCCGGGGCCCAACGAGGACTTTCCGCGTCGCGGTCGAGCTTCGCCGTCAGCACGCGCGGACTGGAGCCGTCCCGGTTCATCAAATAGAGGTGCGTCGTCTGGTGCCCCTGGTAGCGGTCGTCGAAACCGACATAGGCGACGGTCTTGCCGTCAGGGGAGACATCGGGCGCGCGATCCGGACCTTTGCGGTGGGTGAGGGGCCGGACCGTCCCATCGGCCACGGCAGCCTCGTAGACCTCGGTGTTGAGCGGGTCGTACTCGTAGTCCGGCCGCAGGTTGGCCGAAAAGAGCAGATAGCGTCCATCGGGCGTCCACACGGCATCGGGGCTCCCGAACAACGACGGTGTGTGCGGGTAGGCGCCGCTGGTCAACTGGCGCGGGGCGCCGCCATCGGCGGACACGATGAACCACTGCGTGAAGCCCGGCTTCAGATATCCCTGCCCGTTGAAGCGGTAGACCAGGCGTTCGTAAAGCTTGGGCGGTTCGGCCCACTTGGCACCCTCCGGCGCGACCGGCAGGGTTACGATCTTAGGCCCCTCGGCCGGCACTTGCGCCGCGAACGCCAGCAGTTTGCCGTCCGGCGACCATACCAGCCCGGAAGGCGCGTTCTCCAGGTTGGTCAGGCGCGCGGTCTGCCCGCTATCCATCCACCGTACGTAGATCTGCGTTTTGCCGTCCCGGTCGGAAAGATAGGCGATCCGGCGACCGTCGGGCGACCAGCGCGGGCTGCCGTCGTGATGCGTGCCTGTGGTCAGGGGGCGGTCCTCGCTGCCGTCCGCGCGGACGACCCACAGGTTCGAAGCGCGTTTGTCGCTCATGATGTCAGCGAACTGCCGCACGTAGACGATCTGCCGTCCGTCAGGCGCAATCTGAGGGTCGGTGGCGTACTGCAGATGGAAGACATCCGTGGCCGTCAGCCGATCCGCCGCGGCGCCGCGCGCCCACGCCGAGCATACCAGCAACATCCCGAGAGTTCGAGCCAGCCGCATGCTGGTGCCTCCTTATCGGATTCTGTGGCGATCGAACCACTCCGCCACATATAGCATTTTCGCCATTTCGTGGCTGGGCGAGCGAGTGATGCCGTGCGGCTCGCCGGGAACCCGGACCAATTCCGCCTCCACTTTGCGCAGCTTCAGCGCGGTGTAGTACTGTTCGGCTTCCCAGATAGGCGTGCGGTAGTCTTCCTCGCCGGTCATCAGCAGCGTGGGGGTGGTCACATTGCCGACGTAGGTGATGGGCGAATGCTGGAGGAAGGCTTCCGGATGGTCCCAGGGCATGCCCGGGAGCCAGTAAATACTGGCGAACGACGGCAGATCGGTGTTCAGCATCCAGCTATACCAGTTAACCGCGGGGTAAAGGCTGGCCGCCGCGCGGAAGCGCGCGGTATGGCCGATCACCCAGCAGGTGAGGACGCCGCCGCCCGAACCGCCGGTCACGAACAGGTTGCGTGGATCGATGTACCCTTTTGCCAAAAGGGCATCCACGCCGGCGTTCAGGTCATAAAAGTCCTCGCCCGGATAGGCGTGATCGATGAGGTTGGCGAATTGTTCGCCGTAACTCGTGCTGCCCCGCGGATTGACGTAGGCCACCACATAGCCGCGCGCCGCCCACATTTGCAGGATGGTGGCGAAACGGTCGCCGTAGTTGGCGAAAGGTCCGCCGTGGATCTCCAGGATCAGGGGATACTTGCGGGCGCCGTCGAAGTCCGGTGGGCGGATGACCCAGCCCTGAATGTTGCGGCCGTCCCTGGGCGACCGAAACCAAAACTCTTCCACCTGGCCCAACTTCTTTTGCCGCAGCAGCTCGCGGTTGAAGGCTGTGATCGGGCGCGCGGCAGGGCGGCCCGCGCCGCCCACTGCCAGGCCGCTGGGATCCGACGGCAGCGTATAGGGGAAAACGAAGGCGCCATCCCGCGCCACGCTAAAGGACCCGCTCCCACCGTAACTCGAACCACCCGTTCCCAGATGGTCGGCCAGGACACGCAGGGAGCCGTCGCGCGCGGCGAAGCCCAGTTTCGTGTCACCCCGATCATCGTAGGCGAAGTAGAGGCCGCTGCCATCCGCGGCCCAGTGAGGCGCCACGACGTCGCGGTCCAGTTTGCCGGTCAGGACTCGGGGATTGTGCCCGTTGCGATCCATCAGATAAAGGCGCGTGGTCTGATGTCCCTGGTGCCGGTCGTCGAACCCGGTGTAGGCGATGGTCTTTCCGTCGGGCGAAACTACCGGCCAGATGTCCGGGCCGGCGCGATGCGTCAACTGCCGGACGCGGCCATCTTCGACCGAGACGTCGTAGACCTCGCTATCGAACGGGTTGAATTCGTAATCCGGCCGAAGCACCGCTGAAAACAGCAGGTGCCGGCCATCCGGAGTCCAGACGATGTCCCCGCCGCCGAACAGCGGGGCATTGTGCGGAAAGTCGCCGCTGGTGAGTTGCCGGGGCGCGCCGCCTTCCGCCGCCACCACGAAGAGCTGCGTGAACCCGGGCTTCAGATAGCCCTGGCCGTTGAAGCGGAACAACAGGCGATCATACGCCCTGGCCGGCTCCGCCCAGCGGGCCCCCTCGGGCGGCGCTGGCATTCCCGCGAGCTTCGGCCCCTCGGATGGCACCAGGGCGGCGAACGAGATCCGTTTTCCGTCGGGCGACCAGGCGATATCCGACGGCGGGGATTCGAGATTGGTCACGCGCGCAGTCTGGCCGGTGTCCATCCAGCGCACGTAGATTTGCGTCTTGCCGTCACGATCGGAAAGATAAGCAATGCGTGAGCCATCCGGCGACCAACGCGGGGAACTGTCGTGATGCGTTCCGGTGGTCAGCGGGCGGTCCTCAGAGCCGTCAGCGCGGATCGCCCAGAGATTCGAGACCCGCTGGTCGGTGGAGACATCGTTGAACTGCCGCACATACACGATGCGCTCGCCTGCGGGAGCGATCCGCGGATCGGAAGCAAAGTGCAACTGGAAGACGTCCAGAGCTTCCAAACGACGGGGAGCGTCTCCGGCGCGGGCAGCAATTCCGGCGGCCAGCAGACCGAGGGCAGTGAGCATTCGCATGCGATTCCTCCGGGGGGCGCCGCGCTGTCAGAGCTTGTTGAGCCCCTCGGTGAGTTCCACGTAGGTGCCCCACGGATCGGTGAAGAACGCTACTGCAATGCCCAGCGCCTCGATTCGGCGATAGGGCACATCAAAGGTAACGCCCTGCGCTTCCAGTTTTTTGCAAAAGGCTTGCAGGTTCGAAACTTCAAATCCGATGTGATCCAGGGCGCGCCCCCGGGTGCCCACCACCGGCGAAGGCGAGAGAGTAAAGGAGAGATTCACGCCCGGCAGGTCGGCAGCTTCGAACTTCCCCCGACGGCCGGGCTTGGCGCCAAACATCTTAACGTACCAGGCCTTGGTTGCTTCCACCGAACCATCCCAGAAATGGATGTGGTGGTTGGCAATCAGGACGGTCATGGAGGGATCTTCGGTCATCTCGATCCGCAGCTCATCAGGAGAGATGACGAAAACCTGCGTGGGGCTCGCGCCCGGCTGAATGTTCAGCGCCGCCGCCTTCCACCTGGCCACCGACTCCGCCAGGTTCTTCACCCGGAAGCCGACGTGGTTTACGGTGCTGCCGGCGCTGCCGCCCGTGGGATTCTGCACTTTCAGGAAGACCAGCACATCCGGAAACTCCATGACCTCCATAGTGGCCAGGCGCACGGGTTTGGCGCCTAGCGTCAGGAAGAAGCGCCGGCTGACGTCCAGGTCGCTGACGTTGAGGTGCAGATGCCCCATAGAAACCCCGGCGGTGTTGGGCGGAGGCAGTTGTCCCCAGGCGGCACAGCCCGTCCACAGACAGGCCGCGAGGATCAGGCGGAATTGCGTGTTCATTGGTCAGACTATCGTATCAGGGGCGCAGCAGATCGCACCAACGGCCGAAGACGATTGCGGAAAGCTCCGCCAGGCGGGCGGCATGGCACTGCGGGTCGATAGGGGTGGCGAGTTCGCGCACATCGGCGCAGTTCACTTCCTGCTCGGACCAGTCGGCCACCATCTCGGGGGTCGCTTCCAGGTGGAACTGCAAGCCGTAGACCCGGTCTCCGACGCGGAAGGCCTGGTTGCGGCAATTGTCGGACCGGGCGAGCAACTCTGCGCCCGGCGGCAGATCGAAGGTCTCGCCGTGCCAGTGCAGCACGGTTTCCGGCCGCTCCAAACCGCCGAACAGACGATCCCTGCGGGCGGCCTCGGTCCAATAGACCGGCGCCCAGCCGATCTCTTTCACGGCGTTCCGGTAGACCTTCGCGCCCAGCGCCTTGGCGATGAACTGCGCTCCCAGGCAGACGCCGAGAACCGGCTTGCCGGATGCTATGGCTTGGGCGAGATAGGCCGTTTCGCGTTGGAGCGAGGGCACAGCGTCATTCACGGACATCGGTCCCCCCATAACGATCAACCCGGCAGCTTCGTGTAAAGGCGGCAGCACCGGATGATCGCCGTAGGCTTCCGTGTAGGCGAACGCCACGGCGCGGGCACGCAAGATATCCGCGATCCGCCCCAAGCCCTCAAAGGGAACATGGCGCAGGACCACCACGCGCGGATCGGGCATGCCGGATTACTTCGACTCCTCTTTGGCCTTGGCCAATTGAAAATGGCTCAGGTTCTGCGCGTAGCGCGAGATGCCGCGGTAAATGGCTTCCGCCAGCCGCTGGCGGTATTCGGGTTTCCGCAGCAGCGCCTCCTCCCTGGGATTGGTGAGAAAGCCGACCTCGGTCAGCACGGAAGGCATCTGCGCTCCGATCAGCACGACGAAGGGCGCGCGCTTGACCCCGCGGTTCTTGCTCTGGGGAAAGGAGCGCGCTTCAAACGCCTGGAGCGAAGACTGAATACGCGAGGCAAACTCTTTGGATTCCTCCACCTTTTCGTGCAGCGTGATCTTCTGGATGAGGTCGTGCAGCTCGAAGATCGACTTGTCCGAGCTGGCGTTTTCGCGCGCCGCCACTTCCATGGCGTCCTGGGAATCGGTGAAGTTCAGATAATAAGTCTCCACGCCGGCGATGCGCGGATAGCGCGACGAGTTGGCGTGAATCGAGAGGAAGAGGTCCGCCTTCTTATCGTTGGCCAGGGCGGTGCGTTCCTGCAAAGGGATGAAGGTGTCGTCGGTGCGGGTAAAGATGACCTCCGCACTCATGCGCTCCTCGATCAGTTTGCCCAGGCGCTTGGCGACGTCCAACACCAGATCTTTTTCCAGGAGTCCACGCGGACCTTGGGTGCCCTGATCGTGCCCCCCGTGGCCCGGATCGATCACTACGCGGTTAATCTTGAGCCCCAGGACGCGGGTGAGAGAACTGGTCCCGTCGCTGGCCGGTTTGGCGGCTTTGCCGACTTCGGTGCGGCGGGAGGCGCTTGCGGCAGTATCTGTGGGCTTCGCGGGAGGGGCCAGATCACGTGTGGGAGAGGTGGCACCGGTGGCCGCCTTCGGCAATTCCGGCTTGGGCGCCGTGAGCTTGGCTTCCTGCCTGGGAGGTTCCACTCTCGCCGGTGGCAGGCTGCCGGGCACCGCGTCCGGCGGGGGAGCCGTAACCAGAGCCGGTGGCGCGGGGATGGTCTTGGCGACCTTGTCCGCCGCGGCGCTGATGGCGCGCTGAGTCTCCTCCACATTAGCCACCGGAAGACGGGCGGCAGGGACGGATGCGGGGGGCCGCGCTGCGCTTACCAGCGGCGGCGCCGCCAGCGTGGGATCGGTGGTCAGCCGTACTTCCACCATCAGCCGATCAGGATTGGCAAGCTGCGAGGCGCTGTATTCCACCTTACCGGCGAGATCGAGCACCACGCGCGTCACGCCGGGAAGGGTCTCCGCCACACGGATGCGGCGCACAATCGGATCTTCAGTCTCCTGATTGTAGAGCCGGCGGCCCGCGAAGTTGGGACGCGACTGGAAGATGTCGAAGAAGACCCGCTCGGGGTCATGCGCCCGCTCGGCGTGATAATCGAACTCACCACTGACCTGAATGGCCACCCGCGTGATGCCGCTGAGGGTCCACAGCCGCACCGCGGTCACTTCCAGTGCCGGCGGCTGGCGGGTCTGAGCTTCGACCGAGACCGCCGTCAACAGCGCCACCACGGGAATGAGCGTCGCTTTCATATGTCGCTACGGAGACACGTAATACTCTTTGTTGTCCGCCCCCACATACGACCGGATAGGCCGGTAGCCGGATGGCTGCACCGGCACGGGTTCCGTTTTGCGCGTCTCTTCAGCCTGTCTTGCCGACTCCATACGCTTTTGCAACTGATAGAGGTAGCTGCGGGTCTCGGGAAAGGGAGGCACGCCGCCATATCGCGCGACGGCCGCTTCCCCGGCGTTGTAGGCGGCCAAGGCCAGCGGATAGTTGTAGTTGAACAGTTCCAGCAGGTACTTCAGGTAACGCGCACCACCCTTGATATTCTCGGCGGGATTAAAGACGTCGGATACGCCAAAACGCCGCGCTGTGGCGGGAATCAGTTGCATGATCCCCAGGGCGCCCTTGGGAGAGATGGCATACGGATTGTAGTTACTCTCCACTTTGATGACCGAGTGGATCAGCCGTGGGGAGAGTTGCGTTTCGCTGGCGGCCTGTTCGACCGCCTCCTCCACCGTGGCGGGCGCGCGCAGACTCGCGGCCTGAGCGGGCACGAGCGGGGTGACGACGCGCGAAGCCACCACGCCCTCGCGCACGGGCCGGGGGGTCACGACCAAACTGCGCACCAGCCGCCCGGTCCGGGCATCCACCCGCACCACCGAAGAAACCTGGTGCGTCTCGGAGGATGCGGCGACCGCGTGGCAGGCGAAGGCCAGCAGGCCCAGGCTCCATCCGAAACTAAAACAATTCCGCATGCGCGTGTTTTATCTCCTCAATTATAGGCCCCACTCGTCCAAACAGCCAGTCCGTGCCGGACCGGGTGCTACTATTCTCCTATGAACCGGGCCGGGTTTGTGCTGGTCGGCGGCGGAAGCACCCGGATGGGGCGAGACAAGGCGCTGCTGCCCTACCGCGGAGCCACTCTGGTAGAACACATTGCCAGCATCGTGGTTGCGGCGGCCGGAAGCGCGACGCTGGTGGGCGATCCCGGCAAATACGGACATCTCGGCTATCCGGTGGTTCCGGATGCGCTGCCGCGCGCCGGCCCGCTGGCGGGTATCTGCACCGCCCTGGCCACTTCCGGCGCAGACTGGAACCTGGTAGTGGCATGCGACATGCCAGCGGTCTCCGCCTCGTTCCTCAAGGACCTGCTCGAGGCGGCGGAACGCTCCGGCACCGACTGCCTGTTGCCCGCCGGACCCTCGGGCCGTCCGGAACCCCTCTGCGCGGTCTATCACCGGCGCGCCCTTCCGGCAATCCGCGGGGCTTTGGAGCAGGGCGTTCGCAAAGTCCTCGAGGGCCTCGCCGGCCTGACGGTCCAGAACTGGCAAGTATCCCTGGAGGGACACTTTGCAAACTGCAATACGATCCAAGAGTGGGCCGCCTTCGTGAAGCACAGGCACTTACGAACATAAGACGCGCGGCGGGGCGATTTAGCCGGGCCTCCCCCCTGGTTGTTATGATCAAAATCAGCAGCGGGCCATGAACGAGCGGTATCCCCACTACATCGAATTCCGGCATGTGTACAAGTCCTTCGACCGGCCGGTCCTGATCGACTCCAACTTTCATGTGGATGCGGGCGAAACGGTAGCCATCATCGGCCGCAGCGGTGTAGGAAAGTCCGTCACCCTTTCCCACATCATGGGGTTCCTGCGTGCCGACAGCGGACGAGTTATTGTGGCCCACGAGGACATCACCGACTTTTCGGAAGCGGAAATGCGCCGGATCCGCAAAAAAGTCACCATGGTCTTTCAGTCCGGAGCTCTGTTCGACTCCCTGACGGTGGGCGAGAACGTTTTGTTTTCCCTGGAGTTACGGGAAGATTACGACGCTCAAAACAAGGAAGACGTGGTGAACGGATTGCTCGAGATGGTGGATATTCTGGAAGCCCGCGATTCCTATCCGGCGGACCTCTCCACCGGCTACAAGCGGGCCGTGGCCATCGCCCGGGCGCTGGCGGCACAGCCGCAGTGCGTTCTCTACGACGAGCCGACCACCATGGTGGATCCTATCATGTCCGACCACCTCGGGGACCTGATGCTGCGGCTCAAACAGCAGCTCAAGCTCACTTCGGTGGTGGTGACGCACGACCTGGATCTGATGTACAAGGTGGCCGACCGGGTGGTCTTCCTTTACGAGGGCAGCGTCATCTATTGCGGACCGCCGGCGCAATTGGAGCATTCCGACCACCCGCATATTCAGGAATTTTTGGAAATGGACCGGGTCGTCCGGCCCTGATTATTTGCTGCCCAAACCAACGAAAAAGACGCCGGCGAGGATCAAGAATAGGCCGAAGAACTTGGAGCGGGTGAACGGCTCGCCGAAGAATAGCCGCGACCAGAATAGGGTCCACACCGAGCCCAGAGACACCATGGGATACAACACGGACAGCTCACCATGGCGGATGCCGCGCACGAAAAAGTAAGAGGAGAGCAGGAACAACAGAACGCCTGCCGCCAGGTGGGTGTTCAATATGTTCCAGAAGCCGTTGCGCAGTCGCGCCGCACCCGATTTGAGGAAGACTGCGCCAAAAGACCCAATGAAAGAGGCCACCAAGACCAAGGCCATGGAGCTGAACGGCGTGTTCATCGGCGGCTTTGCTTCCCGAGTATGGCGACGCCCACCACAATCAGGGCGACGCCCAGGAGCCTGGACGGGTTCAGCTTGTCGTGGAAGATCCAGTAGGAAAGAAACGTAACCCAGACGTACGTAAGGGCGATTACCGGATAGAGCAGCGAGAGCTCCCCGTCCCGCAGCGCCAGAACCAGAAGCAAGGTGCTCAAGCCGTATAGGGAGTAACCCGCCATAAGGGGCAGGCTGGTTACCATGGCGGCCAGCCCGGCATGCGGGATCTGGTTGGCGCCGGTTTTCATGAGGATCTGCGCCGCGGCGCCCAGGATAGTACACCCAAACACGAGAAATACAGGCTGATAGCGGCTCAAGGAGGAGGACCCCGCGTTGAGGGGATCGGCGGCGGCTGCGCTCAAGTCGGCTCCCAATGCCACAGGATACCAAGCTTTTCGATACAATAGGAGACTGTGGATTCCAACAAGACAACCACGGTAGCCGACGAAGGCGTCCGGTCGTTCCGTTCACGCAAAGGTGACCCGCCGCGCGGGTTTATCGCGGAATGGACTGTCACCATCATCCTGCTGCTGTTCGGCACCACCACGCTGGTGCAGGCCTTCGTCATCCCTACGGGTTCGATGGAGGACACTCTGCTGATCGGGGACCATCTGCTGGTCGATAAGCTGGCATATGCCCCGCCCGGACCGGTGACCAGGCATGTGTTGCCATACCTGGACGTCAAGCGCGGCGACATCATAGTCTTTCGCTACCCCATGGATATCCGCCAGACCTTCGTGAAGCGTGTTATGGGCGTTCCCGGCGACCATCTGAAGCTGGTGAACAAGGAGGTCTACCTGAACGGCCACAAGCTGGTGGAACCTTACGTGGTCCACAAGACGGAATACATCGATTCGTACCGCGACAATTTCCCCAGCGAACCCAACGTGCACGTCTCCGACGCCGCCCAAGACATGCTGGAGAAACACGTGGTAAACGGCGAGGTGGTGGTTCCCCCAGAGAGGTTTTTCGCCATGGGCGATAATCGCGACTCTTCGCTGGACAGCCGCTACTGGGGTTTCGTGCCGCGCGAGAATATCATCGGAAAACCGCTGATCATCTACTGGTCGTACGACGCTCCCACCGAGGCGCTGGCGAATCCCTCGATCGGGCTCGATCATATCATCGATCTGGCCGGTCACTTCTTCACCAAGACCCGCTGGGCACGCACATTCCGGCTGATTCACAGTTACCCGGTGAACTAGCTTTTTCCAAGCCAGCCGCCCGCGGATGAAAGACGAACACAGCTACGGCTTGATCCTCGCCGGGGGGCGCGGTACGCGATTCTGGCCGCGCAGCCGCCGCCGGTCTTCCAAACAAGTGCTTCAGGTGGTGGGAGAACGCTCCCTCATTCAGGCGACCGTGGATCGGCTGACGCCGGTGATTCCCCCTGAGCGGCTGTGGATTTTGACCAACTCCCACCTGCGCGAAGAAATCGTGCGGCAGCTTCCGGAGATTCCCGCGGATCAGATCCTGGCCGAGCCGGCCCAGCGGAACACGGCGCCGGCCATCGGCCTGGCGGCGCACATCCTGCACTCGCTGGACCCGGAGTCGGTGATGGGCGTGTTTCCGGCGGATCATGTGATCGGGCGGCCGGCACGTTTTCGCCAACTGGTGCGTGCGGCACTACGTTGTGGGCGGCGGGGAGAAGTGGTGGTGCTGGGCATCGCGCCGCGCTGGTCCGAGACGGGTTACGGATACATCGAATTCCCCCGCGGCACCACCGCCGGAAGGCAGCCAGTGGCGGTGCGCCGGTTCCGCGAAAAACCGGATGCCGCAACCGCCCGGCGCTATGTGCGCGCGGGCAACTACTACTGGAATGCGGGCATGTTCTTTTGGCGCACCTCGGTGCTGCTCGAGGAACTGCGCCGGCATCTGTCGCGCACAGCCACGCTGCTCGCTTCCTTGCCCCCGTTCCGGCATCGGGACTTCGCCGCGCGCGTGCGGCAGGTATTTCCGCGATGCGAGAACATCTCAATCGACTACGCAGTACTCGAAAAGTCGGACCGGGTGGTGGGAATCCCCTGTGAGGAGATCGGTTGGAATGACGTGGGGAGCTGGAACGCGGTCTACGAACTGCTGCCGCAGGACCGCCACGGCAACGTGCTGGGCCGCGAAGCCATCTGCGAAGACAGCCGCGGCAACTACGTGGACGCGCGAGGCAAACTGGTAGCCCTGCTAGGCGTCGAGAACCTGGTAGTGGTGGACACGCCCGACGCGTTATTGATCGCCGCCCGCGACCGGGCCCAACAGGTGGGCCAAATCGTCAAGATCCTGGAGCAGCGGAAGCGGGAAGACCTGCTGTAAGCCCGCAGCCCGGCGTCAGGCTTTCAATTTCGCGATCAACTTGCCCAGAACCTTGAGGGCCGCGTCCACCTCGCGCTCGGTGACGATGTAGGGGGGCAGGAAACGCAGCACGGTCTCGTGGGTGCAATTGATCAGCAGACCGTCGGCCATGGCATCCAGCACTACTTGTTTGCCGGGGACCTCGAGTTCCACGCCGATCATCAGGCCGTAGCCGCGCACCTCCTTGATCACGGAATACTTGCGCGCCATCTCGTTGAGCATGACGTGGAAATAGCCGCCGACCTTCTGGATGGATGGCAGCACCTCCTCGAGGATGTCGAAAAACTCGAGCGCTACCCGGCAGGCGAGAGCGCTGCCGCCGAAAGTGGAGCCATGCATGCCCGCGCCGATGCTCGCGGCAGCTTTCGCGTTGGCGGTGACCACGCCCAGAGGCAGCCCGCAGGCCAGCGGTTTGGCGGCCAGCATGACATCCGGCAGCACCACCGGATCGAGGCGCTGATAGGAGAAATAGGTGCCGGGACGCCCCACACCGCACTGAATCTCGTCGAACACGAGCAGCGCATCATGGCGGTCAGCCAACTCGCGCGCCTTGCGGACATAGGCGGAATCCGCCGGGTAGATGCCGCCTTCGCCCTGAATCAGCTCCAGGACGATGCCGGCAGTGCGGCCGCTGACCGCCTGTTCCAGCGCGGCGAGGTCGTTGGGGGGGATGAATTTTACCCCTGGCAGTAGCGGCTCGAACGGCGCGCGGTACTTGGGCTGGCCGGTGACCGACAAAGCCCCCAGCGTGCGGCCGTGAAAGGAATTCTCCAGCGACACGATTTCGTGCTTTTCCGGACTGACGCGCGTACCGTGCGCCCGGATCATCTTCAGCCCGCCTTCCATGGCCTCGGTGCCGCTGTTGGCAAAGAAGGACCGCTCGAGTCCGCTGATCTGGGCCAGCTTTTTGGCCAGCGGCCCCTGGTACTCGTGGTAGTACAGGTTCGAGGAGTGAATCAGCAGCGCCGCCTGATCCCGGATCACCTTCACGATGCGCGGATGCGCGTGTCCGAGGGCGTTGACGCCGATGCCGGAGATGAAATCGAGGTACCGTTTGCCGTCGGTGTCGTATACATAGCAGCCCTTGCCGCGATGCACCACCAGCGGGTACCGGCTGTAGTTTTGCAGCAAGTAATCGCGCTCGAGGTCCATGATGGACTGTGGTTGGGAGGCGTTGTGAGGCTGTGCGGCGGAATCCCCGGTGTGGGGAGGTACGGTACCTGTCATCTCCCCATAATACTGCACGCGCGCAGCATTGCCGCGGAATGCGCGACTCCGTAAACGTTCTCTGCTAGCCGGCAGCGTGTCCGGCAGCGCGACCGTTGGGTCGCTCCAGAAAATTCCGCAGGGCCTCCGGGAAAATCTCAATGGCTTTACGGGAATACCGCAGCAGGCCCTGATCGCGAAAATGATTCATTTGGAAGGTGACAATTTCGCGCGAAGTCCCCACGTACTCCGAAAGAAGCTGGTGCGTCAGCGGAGGTATGTGCGTGGAGCCGTCCTCTTCCGGCGTTCCCACCCGGCTGCCGAAGCGCAGCAGGCTGCGGGCGATGCGCTCGGGAGTTTTCTCCAGCGCCAAGCTCTGGAGGCGCTCTTCCAGTTCCACGCCACGCTCCACCAGCATTTGAATCAGAGCCAGCCCGAGCTTGGGTTGGACCTGGATCTGATCCTCGATCTCCGCCACGGTCCAGGACATCAGGGTGACGGACTCGATCGCCTCGGCGCATTCCTCACGCGCGGGGAAACCCAGGAAGCTGGTCTCGCCGAAAATTTCATCCGCGGAGTAAATGTCGAGCACGATGCGGCGGTCACCGTCCCCCGGAACCGAAACCTTCACCCGGCCCGCGACGACCAGATGAAGGCCACCGCTGGGCCGCTCCCGGTCGTAGATCACCTCTCCGCGCCGCCACTCCACCAACACCTTGCGGGGGAGGTACGCCAGCGCGTCCTCCAACTCGCTACTGCCAACGGCCTTAGCTCCCGTCCACATATCGCCTCCGAAGGTTGTCGGCCCCTGTACTCCCGGTGGCTTTCCGCCCTCCCACAGGTCCTTCTTATCAGACTACCGGAAAAAGAAGCTTTTCGATCTCTTATTCAATCTCGATTTCGCTCAATTATGTCACATATAGCACATCAATTCCAAGTGTTTTTTCCGGCGGCAGCGGAAGGCCCGGAAGGCCTCCGGGAAAGAGCGGTGGTTTCCGTGAAAAACAGTCCGGCAGGCCGCCTCAGGAGACCGCTTTCCGGCGGAAGCGATTTAGTCCCAACGCGATGAGCAGCCCGTCGACGGCGCTGAGCACCAGCAGCACGACGACGATCGGAAGGTGCGGATATTGGGGGGCCAGCGTGCCGCGGAGGCCCTCGCTGGCGTACACCAGGGGGTTCAGCAGCACGACTTTCTGGATCACCGGGAAACTGCTCAGCGCGCTCCACGGATAATAGGCGCAGCCGAACATGATCATGGGAGCGAGCACCAGGCTGAACATCAGCCCGATATTTGTCTGGCCGATGGTGCAGCCGAGGGTGAGGCCGCCGGATGCCGAAAAGAGGGCCACCAGGACGGCGACGGAAGCGAACGCCAGGGGACGGTCGAGCCGCAGTCCCACGCCGCTGCCCAGCAGCAACCAGGCGGAAGGCAGTACTACCCCTCCGGCCATCAGCGCCTGGAGCATGCCGGCCAGGATTTTTTCCACCGCCAGCCATTCCATGCGAATGGGAGCCAGCAGGCGGTCTTCGATCTCCCGGGTGAACTGAAATTCGGCAATCAAGGGCATGGCCACCGCCTGGATCCCGGTGAAGATCATGGCGATGGCCATGATGCCGGGCAGGAGCATGCCCTTATAGCTGGCCGCCATCATTCCGCCGCGGATCATGACCTGGCCGAAGACGAATACGAAGAGCAGCGGCTGAAGCAGGGTTTGCAGCATCAGCGCCAGGTAATTGCGGCGGGCGACGTGCGCGTCGCGCGCCAGCAGCGCGGCAAAAGTTTTCCAATTCACTGGCGCAGGCTCCTTCCGGTGTGATGCAGGAAGAGCGTTTCCAGGCTCGGCTCGGAAATGTGCACGTCGCACAGGTCGGCGCCGGCTTCGGCGGCCACCGCCACAATTTCGGGGATCAGCGATCCGCCGCGGCCTGCGTAGAGATCCACGCCGGCGCCTTCGACGCGGACCTCTGTAACTCCGCGCAGCGCCCGCAGACGCTCGGAAATGCCAGGCGCCGGCAAGTTGAAGCGCAAGCGTAGAAGATATCCGCCGGGAATGGAAGCCTTCAATCCGGCGGGCGTATCCAGAGCGATGACGCGCCCGTGATCGATGATGGCGATGCGGTGCGACAACTCGTCGGCTTCATCCATGTTGTGTGTGGTGAGCAGGATGGTCTTGCCGCCGCGGTTGTACTCGCGCACGATCTCCCACAACAGCAGGCGAGTCTGCGGATCCAGGCCCGTGGAGGGCTCGTCCAAGAAGAGCACCTCTGGATCGTGCATCATGGCCCGCGCGATGGAGAGCCGCTGCATCATGCCGCCGGAGAATCCCCGCACCAACTCGTCGGCGCGGTCGGAGAGTTGGAAGCGCTCCAGCAGCGCGGCGCAGCGGCGCACACGCTCCGCCGAGGGGAGGCCGTAGTAAGCGCCGTGGAAGAGCAGGATCTCCCGCGCAGTGAGCGAGAAATCCAGGTTCGGCCGCTGCTGCACCACGCCGATCAGGCGTTTGGCTTCGACCTGCTCTGCCCAGACATCATACGCTCCGATCCACGCGCGCCCGGAGGTGGGGCACACGCGCGTGGTCAGAATGCCGATGGTAGTGGATTTGCCGGCGCCATTCGGGCCCAACAACCCGAAAATCTCGCCGGCCTCCACTTCCAGGGAGACCCCATCCAACGCCACCACGTGCACATTCTTCGCGTTCCGGGAGGCAGACCGGCGGCGCAAGCCACGGAAGCCGGCGGCCGCGGCGGGAGGCGGAGAGTAATAGATTTTGCGAAGCTCCTCGGTTCGGACTGGGACGCCCATAGGGGCTTTTCATCGACAGTGCGTGAAATTGATCTTCCCAGCCGGCCTTCTATCCTGTCAAGCGCGTGGTTTGAGTTCTGCTAGTACTGCCAAACTGTTGACTTTCCGAGCCATGCGGAACACAATTGCGCGTGCGCCTAAATTCGCAGTAAGTATCCCGAAGGGGGTACGGGATACTTCGCGCCACTCAGAGGAGTTCATCCATGAAACGTTGGTTGTACCTATCTATTGCGACGGTTGTGTGCTTTGGGGTCTCCGGGGCCTTCGGGCAGGAGAGTGCAGGCTGGCTGCGCTTCCCGTACCGGATCATTCACCCCAAGCTGCCAGCCCCGCAGATTGATCCGAACACCGCGGCTTCCCAGGCAGTGGTGGGAGCCACCATCCCATTGTGGGGATCCAATATCCCCTCTGGAGGAAAATCCTACCGTTACGTCATGGTCGGGCAAAACCCGATGATTCCGCTCACCAGCCAGACCACCACGATTCCCACGGTGCTGATTCCGCTGGTTCTGACGCTGCCGGGCGGGCAGGTTTTCGACCCCACCAAGACCGATCCGATCTGCACGCCGCAGGGCTCGGCGCAGAGCCTCACGCAGACCTCGCCCATCTTCCAGAATTTCGATTACATCGTCGGCGGCGTGAACGTGGGATCCACGCAGTACGTGGACTTCTTCCAGCGAGCCAACTTCTGGCAGTTCACCGGATCGGGCGGCATGAATCCGAACTATCACGTGCTTTTGAGCCTGGTCAATTTCCCGGCGCTGAGAATCACCGTGCCGTCCGGCCACGGGACCTTGCTTTCGCCCGCACCGGTGTGCGGTCCGGTGGCGAACGTAGACGTCAACTGGTTTGATGCGGCGGTGCAGCAGGGGATCCTGCCGGCGCTGGCCAAGTACGGCGTCGGCTCCACGACGTTCCCGATTTTCCTGCTCTACAACACGGTGATGTATCAGCTCACACCCGGCAACTGCTGCATCCTGGGGTACCACAATGCCTACAAGAACGGCTCGGGCGTGATGCAGACATACGCCGTGGCGGACTGGGACGCTTCGCAGAGCTTTTCCGGGAGCGGCGATATTTCGGCACTCAGCCATGAGGTCGGCGAATGGATGGACGACCCAACCACCTTCAATCCGACGCCGCCTTGGGGGAACATCGGACAAGTGAGTAACTGCCAAAGCAACCTGGAGGTCGGCGATCCGCTCAGCGGCACGGTCATCCCGGTTCTGATGCCGAACAACTACCTGTACCACCCGCAGGAGATGGCGTTCTTCTCCTGGTTCTATCGCCAGACGCCTTCACTCGGCGTGAACGGCTGGTATTCCTCGAACGGGACATTCACCACCCCGGCCGCCGCTTGTCCATAGCGCCGGGCGGGGAAACAGCGGTTCGCTGACGTTCGCGGCAGTCTGCGCGCTCGTGGTTGCAGGCGCTGGATTAACATAGGCGTATGCGCTTCGAGTGCCAGCCGGGATGCACGGTCTGCTGCCAGCAGAAGGGGTTCGTTTACCTGACCGAGCAGGACTTGCCGCGGATTGCGCACTACCTGGGGATGGCGCCCCAGGATTTCGAGAAGCGCTACGTGTACCGCACACGGAATCTCCGCCGGCTGCGCACCCCCCGGGCTACACGCTGCCACTTTCTGCGCCCGGAGGGGTGCGCGATTCACCCCGTGAAACCAGCCCAGTGCCGGATCTTTCCGTTCTGGCCGGAACTGGTGGATAGCGCCAGGGAGTGGCACCGGACCGGCTCCTGGTGCCCGGGCATCGGGAAGGGCGATCTGGTGCAGATCGAAGCAGCCCGGGAACAAGCGCGCGAGATGCGCGAATCCTACCCGGGGTTGTACCACTAGCACGCGATGCTCGCGGTGTTGCGCCAGACGGTCCGGAAGATCCCCAAAGGGAAGGTCGCCACCTACGGGCAGGTGGCCGCGGAAGCCGGTTTCCCGGGCTGCGCGCGGCAGGTCGTCTGGGCGCTGCACGATTGCGGCGGCGCGCTGCCGTGGCACCGCGTGGTGGGCGCCGGCGGACGCATTTTGCTGGGCGGGCATGCCGGCATGGAGCAGCGCATCCGGCTCCAGAGCGAAGGGGTCGCTTTTCAGGGGGACCGCGTTTCGATGGCGAGGCACCAGTGGCGGCCGGCCAAGCGGGCGCGAACCGGCTGAAGCCGCCGTGGGTCTTCATCTGGCGGGTTTCCCGGGGCCGTAAAGAATCACCCCGGGACGCGCGCCGGTGTGGCGCCCCTTCTCCAGCACCACTGTGCCGTTCACGATGACGTAGTCGATTCCTGTGGCGTATTGGGCGGGCTTCTCGTAGGTAGCGTGGTCGATCACCGCGGCGGGATCGAACACCGTGACATCGGCCCACATTCCGGGGCGCAGAAGCCCGCGGTCGAATTGCCGGATCTTGGCGGCGTTGGCCGAGGTCATCTTGCGGACGGCGTCTTCCAGGGTCAGCACATGTTCTTCCCGCACGTAGCGGCCCAGGATCCGCGGAAAGGTGCCGTAGTAGCGCGGATGCGGGTGACCCTTGGCCAACGGACCCTCGACCGCTACGGCGGTTCCATCCGAGCCGATGGAAGAGAAGCTCTGCTTCAAGGCGTAGCGCATGTCTTCTTCCGAATGATGGAAGTAAACCGTGGGCACGGAGCCGTTGTTGTTCTCCAGAAGTTCGAAGAGCACATCGATCGGCGGCTTGCCGATAGCTTGAATCACTTCGCTCATGCGCTTGCCTTCGTATTGCTTGTAAGCCGGATTGGAGAGAGAAACCAGCAGCATGCCATCCCATCCTCCGGTGGCCGTATAGTGGTCGTACCAGTTCGTGCCGGGGATGCCGTTCAGGATCTCGCGCTCCAGGCGGGGCCGCTGGGCCGGGTCTTTGAGCCGCCGGATCATGGCCTGCGTGCCGCCTTCGTGCGCCCACGGCGGAATGATGCTGGCCAGATTGTTCTGTCCCGCCCGGTAGGGATAGACATTGGTCTGCACCTCGACGCCCTGCGTGCGCGCATTAGCGATGGTAGCCACGAGCTCGGGCATCTGTCCCCAGAGCTTGTGATCGGCAATCTTCAGGTGGATGATGTCCACGGGCAGGTGAGCGCGGCGGCCGATCTCGATGGCCTCGGCGACCGATTCGAACACGCCCTGCCCCTCGGTGCGCATGTGCGTGGAGTAGATGCCGCCAGCCTTGCCCGCCTCGGCGCACATGGCCACGAGCGTATCGGTGTCGATCCAGGAGCCCGGCGGCCCGCTCAGCGAACTGGCCACCCCCAGCGCGCCCTGCTGCATGGCCTGGCGCACCAGCGCGCGCATCTGCTCCAGCTCGGCGGCGCTCACGGGTCCAGCGTGTTCGCCGTGTACGTAGGTCCAGATCTGGCTTGATCCCACGTAGGTGCCGATGTTCGTGGAGATGCCCTGGCGCAGCAGCTTTGCGAAGTAGCCGTTGAAGTCGGTCCAGTCCGCGCGTTCCGCCGCGCGATCCTGCTTCCCTCCCACCGGGGCCGCCGAACCGCCTTCCCCGAAGATCATCGAGGTAACGCCCTGCCGGATCATGCTCTGGGCGTTGCCATCCACCAGCACCGTGTAGTCGGAATGGTTGTGGATATCGATGAAGCCGGGAGAGACCACCCGGCCGGAGGCATCGATCACGCGGTTCGCGGTTTTGCCCGCCAGCGGCCCCATGGCCGCGATCCGGCCGCCACGGATGCCCACATCTCCCAGGAACGAGGGATTCCCCGTGCCGTCCACGATGCGCCCTCCTCGAATGAGGACGTCGAAATCCTGGGCGCCGGCGAGCGCACACAGGCCCAGCCCGATCCAAAGCAGTTTCATCGGAAGCCAATAGTCTATCGCAGAGGGCGGGGCGGGAGGTCCGTGCAGTACACTAGACTTGGCGCGAACCGGAATGTTGCGGCGTTATCCTGCGGTTCCTCATGTCACACTCTTCGGCCGCACGCACGACATGGTTACCATCACTGCCGTGGTGCTGCTCAGCATGGTCGCGGTCCTGCTGTTTGTATGGATCGCGATGCGGCTGATCGCGGTGCTGACGCGGCCGGCGGACGTCTGCCCGGGATGCAGCGGCACCGACGTGCGCCAATCGTATCCGCGGCCGAGCCTGCCGGACTGGGTCCTGGCCCGCTTGGCCTGCGTCCCAATCCGCTGCCGCTCCTGCCGGCGCCGCTACTACGCCCGCCGGGACGATGCGCAGCGCTTGCCGCGGCCCTCCAGCCGGCCTATTGCCCAATGAGAGCCGCGCCCGCGGCGGTTACCGAATCCCTACCACGGAATACATGCGGCCCGCCCGCTCCGCGTCGCGGCGGTAGGAATGAAACTCCTCCGGGTGGCACCTGGTGCAGAGACCGGCGAGGTACATGCGTTCCGCGGCCACACCGGCTTGGAGGAGTTGGGTCCGGATCTGATCCGCGAGGTCGAGTTTGACGGGCCCACAGCTTTGAATGCCGAAGCGCCCGGCCACCTCTGGCCCCACCTCGTAGCAGCACGCGCCGATGCCCGGCCCGATCGCCGCATGGACATCTTCCGGGCAGGTGGAGAAAACACGCGCCATCTGCTCGATCGCGGCCTTCACGATGCCCTTTGCAACGCCCCGCCATCCGGCGTGCACAGCGGCCACCGCACGGCGACGTTCGTCCACCAGCAGGATGGGAAAACAATCCGCCGTCTTGACGCCCACGAGGATGCCGGGGCGCTGTTCGAGCAGCGCATCACCTTCCCCGAGGCAGCCAGCCTTCCCGTCCGCGACCAGGCAGCGGCTCGAATGGATCTGCCGCAAGGTAGCCAGGTTCCCATTGCCGAAAGCTGCGGAGCCGCGCGTTCCGAAGCCGTGCGCCAGCCAGGCGAAGGCGTCGAGCGGCCTGGCACGGTAAACCTCGAGGGCGTCTCTATAGAACACGCTAGGCAGGATTCTGAACCTGCGCGATCATGACCTGCTTCTTAAACTCTTCGAGCATGGACTCGTCCAGCCGCACCTCGGTCGGCCGCTTGACGAGGGTGGTCATCTGATCGATTTTGTCCTGTAGTTTCAGCAACGCGTAGAAGAGGTTTTCGGGCCGCGGCGGACATCCGGTGACGTACACATCCACGGGGACGATCTTGTCCACTCCCTGGAGCACGCCGTAGGTGTTGAACGGACCGCCCACGCTGGAGCACGCCCCCATCGAGATGCACCACTTGGGATCCGGCATCTGGTCCCAAATGCGCTTCAGCACCGGCGCCATCTTGAGGGTCACCGTACCAGCCACAATCATCAGATCCGATTGCCGCGGACTTGGCCGGAAGACCTCCGCCCCGAAGCGGGCGATGTCGAAGCGAGACGTGGAGGAAGCGATCATTTCGATCGCGCAGCAGGCCAGACCGAAGGTGAGCGGCCACAGAGCCGACTTGCGCGCCCAGTTGAACACGTAATCTACCGACGTGGTGATAAAGTTTCGTTCATACTGGTTTTGAATGAAAGACACGCCGCTCTCCTTGCGTCCAGAGGTATTGTAACACCAGGGCTAGCCATCATATCGAATTCCGAAGCGGTCCAGAAGAACGCTGCGGAATTCCTCCTCCGAAGCCAGCGGATGCTCGACGCGGCGGCCGCCCTCAGCGATGGTCAGGCGCAAGTCCCGCAAGGTGAGGCGGCCTTCGGGGGTGGCCCGTGTGCACAGCCTCACCTGGGTGAAAAAGGATGATGGCGAAGTCTGGTTGTGATGGCACATGGGGCCGAAATCCGCCAGCGACCGCGGCTCGAGCGAAAAGCGGTATTGCGGCTTCCAACCGCCGTCGTCTTCTTTGCGTTCGAGCACCTGATCGCGGATGCGGTAGACGCAGCCGTCTTGAAGCTGTTCACCCGGGTCGTCCATACGAAGCGGCTCACGGAAGCTCTCGCCGAAGCCCACATCCGCCAGCCAGGGGGTAGCCAGGTCCACCCGTAGGGTCAGGTGATCCAGATCGGGTCCAAATCCGCCGCCCGCCGCGCGGGCGACCGCGGCCGAGAGCAGCGTTACCGAGTACCCCAGTTCGCTCAGCAGCCAGGCGAACATGCTGTTCAGTTCGTAGCAAAAGCCGCCGCGGCGCCGGGTCACAATTTTCTCGAACAGCGCGGCCGGGTCCAGCACGATCCTGCGGCCGAGGTGGATGTCCAGGTTCTCGAAAGGCACGGCCAGCATGTGCTCGCGGTGCAGCTCCCGCAGCGTTTCCAGAGTCGCCGAAACCGAACCGCGGTGACCGATGCGCTCGAGGTAAGCCCCCACGTGCATGCGTCCAGCGTACCATCGGCGCGGGTTGCCGGATCGCGGCCGCGCGGGCTACAATTCTGGTTTACCCCATGAGCTCGTCCACACAACCTATCTCTATCAATACGGACAAGGAACTGAAGGATTTACGCGCCGCGCACCAGGTGCGTCTGATGGACGAATCCGAAGAAGGCGTGGCGCTCCACCGGCTCTCGCGCGGCGCCTACGGCTTCACCTATGCTCCGCACGCGGACGACATTCCCGTGTTTCTGAAGCAGAACTTCCAGAGCTTCGAGGTGCACAAGCTTCCCGATGGAGCCGAACACCTGGTGGGGTTCGTCTCCGCCGAGCACGCCGGACTGGTGGAACAGAGAAGCCACAACGTGGAAATCACGCTGTATCCGGAGCCTCACGCTAACGCGGACCGGTTGGTCAGTTTGTTGCTGGACGAGATCGTGCCCTCCAAGAAGGGGCCCTCCCGCGCAGACGGCAACTATCTGGGCGTTCACCTGCCGTAGCAGGGACCTTTACTGGATCGTGCTGGCGCCTTCCACCCCCAGATCCAGAGACGCGACGTTCCGGTTGATGTGCTTGTCCAGGTTGATCACGTAGGTCTCCGGCGCTTCGATCAACACCGGCGAATGCGTGGCGCACATCACGCGGAAATTCTTCCGGTCCACGAGTTCCATCAACATTTTCAGGATGCGCCGCTGATTGGACACGGAGAGGGCCATTTCCGGCTCGTCCAGCAGCAAGATCGTGCCATCCGGCAGATTGGGAAAATTCTGCTGGAACATGGAAAGCATCACCTGCCCGTGACTGGCCATCTGCAAAAACTCCAGCATTTCGGGCTGGTCCTTGAACAACTCGAGTTGCGTCCGAGGGTTGTGCGCTTCGGCGTCGAACAGGTATACTTCCCGGACCTTCACCTTGCCCGGCTCCAGCCGGTAGATAAAGCCGCCGGGCTTTTCTCCACGCAGCGCGTAATAGATGGAATGCAGCAGTGTAGACTTTCCAGAGCCGTTCTCCCCTTGCAGCATGATCAGCGGATGGGAAAGGTCCACCACGATAGGCATGTGGAAATTCAGATTGACGAGGACCGGGTGGGCCAGAATCTTCAGGTACATGTTCCCCTCTTCGCGGACTTGAAGTCTTAGGATAGCAGGCCGCTCTCCGTGGTCACAGATCTGTAATTTCGAGCGTGTGATCGAAAGGCGTATAGCCGCACAGGTAGAGGCTGCAGCCCGGCAGCTTAGGGGCGGCCCCACGGACCTGGGTGTAGCGGTGCTGCGCGAGACCGGGTCCGATGCGCAGGGCATCGCTCCCCAGCCGGTAAGTGGCGTGGCCCCGCTCCAGAATCCAGGCGTTTTCGGCATGCGGGGCCGGCGAGGCGCCGTGCAGTTCCCCGCCCTCTCGCAAACCGATCTCCACGGCCACCGGCACCTGGTCCGTGCCCTGGGCGCGCAGGCGGATGCGCAAGCCGCTGGGCAACTCCGTCACGATGGCGGACTGCTCCAGCCGGCAGACTTCCGTGCGGCGCCGGTTTGTCCGCGTGGAAGCCCACTCGCCCGCGCGCACCACCCGGGGAGGGTCCAGCGGCTGGTAATATCCGGCCTCCAGCGACTGCCGGAAGTGATACTCGCCGCCGCGTTTCTCGCCCCGCGCCGGGACGAACTGACCCTGGCCGAAGAACGCGCTGGCAAACCGCACGGCGTTGACCACGGCTTCGCCCCGGCGATACGTCACGAAGCGGCTATTGCCCCCGAGAATCAGCGTGATGCTGCGCTCGCCGCGGCGGATGCGGGCGACGCCAAGCTCGGGAAACAGCTTCTCGTAGTTTTCCGGCAGCGCCGCCGGAGCGGCACCCGGCTGTGCCAATTCCGGATACTCCATCAGAGCCGCAAGGCTCGCCGATTGCGGTTCCAGGCGCCGGGCCAGGGCAGCATAGCGCCCGTCGCCGTCGTGCTGCGCCAGATACCGCAGCGCAAACCAGTAGTTGCCCATCGTGGCGCGGCCGTATTGATCCTGGCGATGCGAAATCTCGGTCACCACCTCGCCGCTGGGATGCACCAGGTACAGCATGGAGTCCAGGTTTCGCCGCACGGGATCCAGCAGGCCCGGCCGCTTGTGCTTCACCGCGATCACCGTGAGGCAGCGATCCACAATAGGGTTATAGACTCCTGTGCTGCGCTCGGTGTACTGGCCGTCGGAGTCGATGTCGATGCCTTCTGCCAGCCATTGATCGATGCGCCGAGAGTATGCGGGGTCCGGCAGCAACTCGTGGATCTGGGCCAGCGCGGCCGAGACCACCCAGCGATGATTGGGGGTGTGCACACC
>JAJPJX010000006.1 GCA_021324015.1 Solibacteraceae bacterium
AGAGTTTTCACCGAGAACTCTGCCCTGCCATCGAGTTTTCGCACCTTGGCGCAGAGGTGCGAAATGGAGCTTCTCGATGAGAAACAGGTAGCCCGGCTGTTGCGGGTATCGCTCGCCAGTGTGCGGCGCTGGCGGCAACGCAAGACCGGCCCCACCTACATCAAAGCCGGAGCCTGTGCCCGGCATCCGCGAGAAGAAGCGCGAAAGCACGCTCGGCGAGTTCATCGAGTCCGACGTGAAGCCATATGTCGAGTGCCGCTTCGCGGATAAGCCCAAGACGCTCGAGTACTACCGCGCGGGTATGAAACTGATCGCTGCCTTCCAGCCGTTGCAGGGATGCCCGCTCGATTCAATATCCGCCGAAAAGGTCGGCGGATATGTGGCCAAGTTACGGGATTCCGGGCATGCCGTGGCCACGATCAACCGTCGTCTGGAGGTCCTGCGCCGCGTTCTTAGCTTGGCAGTGGAGTGGGGGCGGGTAGACAAGCTGCTGCCGAAGGTGGAAATGCTGCCGGGAGAGAACCACCGGGATCGCGTTCTCACGTCTGCTGAAGAGGTACGGTACCTCGCGGCAGCCCAACAAATCGGCGAGGAGATTATCGCTGCCTACCAGCGTGCGCTGACCGGTATCCGGGCCCGGTTGCGCGGAGAGCAGCCGATCGCGCCCCAAGATCCCTACCTGTTTCGCGACGTCACGTCGCTGCTGCTTGACACTGGCATGCGGCCGGACGAATGCTATCGACTCCGCTGGGAGCACGTCCGCGATGGCGCGATCTATGTTCCCTACGGAAAGACATCGAATGCTCGCCGAGTCTTGCCGCTGACTGAACGTGCCGCAGCGCTGATCGAGATGAGACGCGAGTTGGCGAGTTGCGAGTGGGTCTTCCCCGCGCCGACCCGGAGCGGGCACATGGAGAAGTCAACACTGAAAAAGCAGCACGCACGGGCGTGCCGGATGGCTGTCGTTTCCCCGTTCACGATGTATGACCTGCGCCACACCTGCCTGACTCGCTGGGCCCAGATGGATCCGTATACGCTCGCCTATCTCGCTGGGCACAGCGACTTCTCAACCACGCGGCGATACGTTCATCCGCAAGCCGAAACCGTGCGTGCCGCTCTCGAGCGCGTGCGGGCCACTCATCGGTGCCAAGGGCCGCCCGGTTGCCAAGTACCGTCCTCGTTGCCAGCGGCGAAAACCGGATGAACGAAACGGGCGATCTCGTGGCCGATCTGTGGTAGTTCCGGAGTCTCGGCCGGCAGGTTCAGGCGTCGAACAAAGGCCAGCCACTGTTGACGCTTCCCGTCATCCGCAAGGAACTCCTCTTTGAGCGCGAAGGGCACCCCATTCGGAACCGCCGTTCGCCGTCTTTCGAAGGTGGCGAAGACAGCGCGCCGCAAGACAGCCAGTTGAAACGACCAGGTCCGTGCCAGATACCAGAGGTCGTAGAAGTCCTTCATGCGGCTGTTGCGAATGTCGAGCACAACCATGGCCTGGAGCTTTTCGGCAATCACCGCTTCCGGAGGATACATGCGCAGCATGGGTGGTTCCACGTGCTTCAGAATCACTGGATACTCGGTGTGGGCCGGGGCAGGGTCCACCACATCACCAAAGCCGATATCGACCTGTAGCCGAATCCGTGCCTGTTCCAGCGAAGCCGACAGTTTGACGCGAACGCCCTCGTACTGGGCATCCTCTCGGATGACTGCCGCCTCGATGCTCGAAGGATCGAACAGGATCCCGTCGTCGGCAGGAACGCTGACGACTGCCCGGATTCGCTCCGCGACAGCCTCCGGAGTGGCGTCCCCGAAACCGAGCAGGTCGAGATCCTTTGTAGGCCGGTGCAGGTTGCCCTGCCAGGCCACGAAGAGCATGGCCCCCTTCAGAACGAAGTCATCCGACTGATCGCTCGCGCCAAGCCGATACAGGAATCGCTCGATGGCGTACCGGTTGAGGAGTGCCTGAAAGTCTTCGCCGGTCTGCTTGCTCAGATTGAGCAGGCGGGCTCGCACGGAAGCCGCTGAGTTCATGGCAGTGCTTCCAGATACGGCTGCATCACGCGCGCCACGCGGCAAATCTTGGCGAAATCGTGGATCTCGCGAATGGTTGCCTTTCGCTGCCCCACACATTCGCGGAGGGCTTCGAGCGCCACATCAAGACCGATCTTGTTGCGGAACTTGAAGCAGTCTGCCACCGTCTTCGCCGGCGAGTAGATGCCGACAGCCACGCCTTCGATCCGATGCTCTTCGCGTCCTTCGGTGAGTGCCCGTCCGGTGAAGCGGACCACACGAAGCCGTGGCCCATTCGCCCGCGGCGTGCGACTCCCGGGAGGAAGAGCGATCCATACCTCGGCCGGGTTTTGGGTAGTGATCTCGTGAAACGCAAGCGCGGAGAGAAGGCAGACCGTCGAATGGGGGAGCCGCTTGGCGACCTCGGCGAGGGAGTGATGTTCGGTCACGGGAGCGTCCGCGAGCCGGTAGAGACCTCGTCCCGAGCGCTCCAGCACACCGCGCCGCATCAGGCGCAGCAGATACTCGCGCGGGATGCCAGCGGCTTCCACGTCGCGCGGGCGAACTACGCCGAGGCGTCGCGCGAGAGCGGTGATTCGGGATTCGGGCGTGCGTTGCAATTCGTCATTAGATTCTCATATCTATAGGCACATTGCAACAAGCGCCGGGGAGGTACAGGGTGGGCACAAATCTGGTCACACCAGCAAAAACGCCGATCACGGGATCGAAGCCCGGATCGGCCTATCGTTATGAAACCTTGTGGGATGAATGGTCGGGGCGAGTGGATTCGAACCACCGACCTCCTGGTCCCGAACCAGGCGACAGCCATTTTGCCGGGTTTTGCACCGGTATGCTGATCTTCCATATAGTCCCAGTTCAGCTTGTATCCTCAATGAATTGCGGGCCGAAGGCTTTGCATGCGTATGCACTCAGTTGTAGACTTTGGTTGCACGAAAAGGGCAAGAAAAGGGCAAGGTTTCGGGGGCGCGGAAATCTGGTCCACATCATCGTTCCGGTCCTCCCGGTTGCCGTAGGCCTATTGTTCTCAAAAAACTGACAAAACCCGGTGCGTTGATGCTCACTCTGTCGAGAACGTACTCCACAGTTTTGTTGATCGACCTAGCTTGCCGCTCAAGCGTCTCCGCGACAAATTCGGCGTCGAGCTCGTACAGGTTGCGGAGAAACGTGCTTGGCCCCATAGCAGCAATCGAGTGGGGCTCCAACGCAGCCGTCGGGAAATCTTTGAGGTTGTGGGTGAGGATGATTTTCGCTTTGCACCGGACCGCAGCGGCCACGACATGCCGATCCTTGGGGTGGTTTGTCATGGTAGGGACCAGATACTCGTAACCTTCCACCCACGCTTCAGGGAAGTGCCGCCGGATTTCACTCTCGCGGTAGGCGACCTGCTCACCCGTCAGCCCGAAGTTTTTCGCGAGGTTCCTGTTCACCTCGGTCATGATTTGATCGGTCCACCTGGGTAGGTACAGTCCCGGCCCACTGGCAAGGCGCAGTAGAGTATCCGCCAGAGGCATCGGGATGAGGACGCAGGCATCCAGGACGACTTTGAAGCCAGTTCTCACCCAATCCTCTTCTCATTCATCACTGCCACCTTCTGGCATGACGTTGCGGTCGTAGAGCCCAGCTTCAAATGCCTGCTTGGAGAGACGGTCGAGAGCAGCCTGGCGTTCTTCTTCGCGCTTGCGAGCGAATTCTAGAACGTCTCGCAGATAAACGCGACGTTGATTCCCAACCATGTGGTGGGCCATTGCGCCGGACTCCAGTAACTTGATGAAGAACGGCCGGGACATGCCGAGCAAGTCCGCCGCCCGCTGTGTGGTGACAACCTGATTGTCCGGCAAAAGCGTGACCGACTTGCCTTCAGCCATGAGTTCGACCACCATCCTGAGAACTTCATACACCGTTGGCGGGACGACGAGCCGTTCTCCGGACGCACTGACCAACGCTGGAGCCCCCAGGCCGAGCATCCTCTCAAGATCGCGCACCTGCACCTGCTCAGTGGCTGGCAGGGTGATCGGTTCTCGGATTGATAGCCTCATGACATCAGGATACCGCATACTCGCAATACTAGCAATACTCGCAATACTCGAACTTTTCAATCCTTTTCCTGATCGGAGCTTCCGTTGTCCTTCGGTTCTTTGAGGTCGGAGTCGGCTGACTTCGCGGCCGACGGCGGCAGCCCTTTCTTGTTCTGCACCTTGGGGAGCACCCGATCCAGAACCTTAACCTCCTGCGCAATGTAATCGGGGCTAAGGTGGGCATACCGCATCGTCGTCTTCAACGACTCGTGGCCTAGTATTTCCTTGACCGCCATAAGGCTGGCTCCGCTCATTACGAGTTGCGAAGCACACGAGTACTGGGCGAAGAACCACGGGGTAACGGTCTCGAAGCTTTGCTATGCGGACAAGTTGGCGTTTGCATTGACGCCCGCCTGGCTGTACCTCCCGATGGCACGAGCAACGGGTGAACTGGCCGAGTACATGGCCAAATCGCGAGATCGGCAGGCTGGCTGCGCCGCGTTCAGCGACATCGAGCGAATCCAACTCGAATCCGGCGACCCCGAGTTGTGGCTTCGGGGTCTTCAGAGCTACACCCGACGTTGGGTTGAACAGCATCGAAATGGCGGCGCCGACACG
>JAJPJX010000042.1 GCA_021324015.1 Solibacteraceae bacterium
CCCGTGAGTTTCGCGCGCGGGTTGAGGAACGTCAATTCGATCACCGCACCCACGCCGCTGACCGTTCCGCCCACCTGCTCCACCAGGCGCGCGACCGCCGCGGCGGTTCCACCGGTGGCCAGCAGGTCATCCACGATCAGCACGCGCTGTCCCGGCTGGATGGCATCGCGATGCATCTCCAGCGTGTCGGTGCCGTACTCCAGATCGTAGGTCACGCGGACGCATTCCGCGGGCAGTTTCTTCGGCTTGCGTACCGGCACGAATCCCGCGCCCAGCGCGTACGCCAGGGCCGGAGCGAAGATGAAGCCGCGGGCTTCCACGCCCAGCACCACGTCTACGGCCGCGTCGCGGTAGTGATCGCTCAAGCCATCAATGACGCCGCGCAATCCTTCCTTGTCTTTGAGCAGAGTCGTGATGTCGTAAAAGAGGATGCCCGGCTTGGGGAAGTCCGGGACCTCCCGGATCAGCGATTTGAGATGGTTCATCAGCCCTCGATCTGGAAAGACCCGTATTGTTGCACGGCGCCGTCCTGCTCTTCAACCGCACGCACATCGGCCAGGCGCGGCCCCTTCCGCAGCAACCCCGCTAACCGCGAAAGCTGCTCGGAAGTGCCCACGGCATAGACTTCCACCCGGCCGTCATCCAGGTTCCGCGCATAGCCCGTGACGCCTATCTGTTCGGCGCAGTACTGGGCGAAAAAGCGGTAGCCCACCCCTTGCACGCGGCCGCGGATCCAGAAGAACCTGGCGATCTTCTCCTGCCGAGCCATGGGAAAACTGAGGATAGCACGGTTCCTCCCCGGAGAACCGTGCCGTGAACGTCAGGATCGGTGGCGGTTCAGAACGTAAAGCCGACCATGAATTCCGCCTGGTTCAGGTCGGAATGCAGCAACCCATTCACATCCCGGAACTGCTGGTTGGTCCAGCGCGTGTAGCGCACTTCCGGAGACACGTGCAAAAACAACGCGTGGATGTCCAGGCCTGCCCCGAGCACCAATCCCATCGTGTTGGTTTCGTTGAGTTGCGCCGGATTCGTCGTGCTGGTCGTGGTCGTGCGACTGGGAAACACCGTGTTGGTGATCGTTTGATTGAGTCCGGTGAGCGTGTTGAAGGCCACCCCGCCGTCTACGAAAGGCTTCACCAGCGGGGTTGGGAAACGGTATTTCAGCAGAATTGGAAACTCCCAGGAGCCGGCCGTGGTGCTCTGGGAGGTGAGGGTATCTACTCCGGAGGTTGTTCCCTGGTAGCTGAAGTGCCGGTATAAGGCATCCACCTCCAGTCCCAGTCCCGCGGGAAGATGTAGTTCCGCCGTGGGTCCAACGAGGTAACGGTTGGTCACCGTACTGAAGTTCACCCGCCCGCTGCTGGCAGTGTCTAAGAAGTCCGTGAAGGGGAGACCTGCCTTAACGCCAAACGAGATAATTTGCGGCCAGGCAGAGGCCGCGGCCAGAAACAATAGCAACAGTGCTCTCATACCTCATTGTGATGAAAACACGCCATTTCCGGTTTCGCTCGCGCGGTACCGCTTTGGTATGATTTCTCTCCACCGGAGGTGGGCCGTGAAACGCCTGTTACTGGTTGCCGTGTTCGCCGCGCTGCTGATGTATGCCGACCTTCCCACGCGCCTGCCCTTTCCCGGATACGCGTGTGTGAAATTGCTGATCCGCACGGAAAGCGGCGGCCCGCGGGCGTGCGGCTCCGCGTTACCAACACGGCCGGCTATAGAGTGATGGGGTCTGCGTCCCTGGCAAGTGCCAGTTGGCCGGTGGAGCTGGGTTCGCGGGTGAGCCGTCCTGAATTTGTTTGGATGGGTGCATTCGGAGATTCTCGACAACACAATGACCGACTGTCTGCAGCCTGTGTTAGAGATCATCCACGCCGGTTCTGGCGAGTCCTGGAATGAGCGAAACAAGCGCGCCTTCGAAGAGTTGTTCGGGGCTCCCGTCGGGCGGTATCGGAGAGATGCGAAGGACACAGTGGCACTTCGCGCCCCGGAAATCAGCAGCGACACCGGCGTGCCATTTGCCGCCTACATCCATCCATCGAACCCGACATCCGGGCCGTATGGCGGCATGTCCTTCGTCATTTTTCCGGTGCCAGGAGAACCGTGCTTGGTCGCCATGGTCGTCGGTACGCAGGGCCTCTCACCTGACGAGGCGATTCTGGGGCGTCCAGGGCATGCCCGCAAGATCCAGGCGATCTGCGCCTGGCTTAACAAGCAGTACGGACACGGGCGACAGATCGCGTGGGCCAAACAGGACCCCACCCGCGTGGACCTCGATATTCCAGATCCCATCAAGCGGCTCTGGTCCGGTTACCAGAAAGTATTCGAGCGTTACGGCAAGGTTATCTACGCCGCATTCACTCCAACAGCGGAACGAGAGGGGACTGCGGCGGCGGTGACCGCGCTGCTGGACGTGATGTTCGAGGATCGAGGCCAGATGCCGTTGGCTCAATTCACCGAACAATCAGAAGGGGTCCTGGCGGCGTGGTTCGAGCACTTGATGGCGTCCACGACGCGCCAACAGGTGACCGGGCTGCTGGACCGGCGGCGGTATGTTATCCTCCAAGGCCCGCCGGGCACAGGTAAGACCCTCATGGCCGGCCGGATTCTCCGCGACGAGTACGCCTCGGTCGGCCGCTCGATCCAGTTTCATCCCAACACCACCTACGAGAACTTCATCGGCGGCCTCGCGCCGGTGGCGGGTGATGGTTCGATCGGATTCCGGTTTGCTCCGGCGCCGGGGTTCTTAATGGAGGCAGCCGCCGCGGCGCTGAAGGACCCATCGAAGAACTACCTGCTCCATATCGATGAGATCAACCGGGCCGACCTGGGAAAGATCCTCGGCGAAGCAATTTACCTCCTCGAGCCCGAACCCGGATTTGAGCGGAGGATCGACCTGCCGTACGACTTCGGAAAACCGTTCCACCGGACGTTCTTCCTCCCACCGAATCTGCACATTCTGGGAACCATGAACAGCGCCGATCGGAGCATTGCCATCGTGGATGTCGCGGTGCGGCGCCGGTTCGCCTTCGTACCGCTCTGGCCGAGCATGCAGGTGGTGGAACAGTACGGATGCCCGCTTACTCAGAAGGCGTTTCGGGACTTGCTCTCGATCTTTGTGGAGCATGCCTCCGATGACGCGCTGTCGCTGGTTCCGGGCCATTCCTACTTCCTGGCTGAAGACGAAGCGACCGCGCGATCCAACCTGAGGACCAATCTCGCTCCGTTGTTGACGGAATACCTGGCGCAGGGCTACGTCACGGGCTTTGCCGAGAGCATCCGGAGTTACCTCCAATGGCTCGACAGCCTCTGACCGCGCGATCCAGCTCGCGCGGCCGGCACCCTCATCGGCAGTCTCGCCGCGCTCCCCTGGCCGGCCTGAAGCCTTCAAAGGACATCTGCCTGGAGTTGGAGGACCACAGCTCGCTCGAGAAGTCTGCTGTTCAGTTTTTTGGGACCAAAGGGGCAGTGGACCCCCAATCGCAGGCGGCGCGGCTGGCCGATCAGTTCATCTCCCAGAATCGTCCATTACTGGAGCTACTTGAGGTATCGGTCAGGCGGGACTACGACGGCACCGATGTTCGCTTGCTGATCGAGTCCAATAGTGCGGTTGGAGCCGTTCCCCTGGTGTCTCCATTTACGGCGAAACCGGACTACGGTCTGGTGGTGCAGCCCCGATTCCCTTGGCCCGGTATCGGACCGATGCTGGCGGAAATGGGTTGGCTGGTCAGCCCGACGCCGCTCCGCCTTCCTCTGCTGAAGCGGTCCGAGCGCAGAGTGCCGCCCTGGGTTCTCTCTTTCATGGTTCTGGCGAGGCTTAGGTCCTTGCTCGACCGGCTGGAACGCCGCTTTGAGTTCACCGCGCAAGAGCGGTTGGCGCCCAAGGGCACGGTGTTCTGGCAGCAATACGCCACCCGCAACCTCCCGCGGGGACAGTTTCTGGCCGTTCCGTGCGCGTTCCCTGACCTCCGCGATGATCGCCACCTCAAAGGGGCGATCCGCTTCACCATCGAGCGCCAGCTTCAATCGCTCGAGACGCAGCGAGAGCAGGGAGCCTTCGTGCACAGGTTGATTGCGCTAGCCGAATCGTTGCTGTTCAAAGTGCGGGCGGTGCCGGCCCGCCGTCCGTCGCCGCGCGACATCGATGTGTGGCTGCGCCGGCCGCTCCGAAGCGACGTTCTCTTCGAGGGCCTTCAGGCCATTGACTGGACCATCGAGGAGCGGGGCCTTGCCGGCCTGAGCGACTTGGAGGGGATTCCGTGGACCATGCCTATGGAACTCTTCTTCGAAGCATGGGTGGAGACTGTGCTTCGCGGGGTCGCGATGCGGACAGGTGGCCGGCTGAGGGCCGGAAGGAAACGAGAGACGATGTCGCCGCTGGCTTGGGAGCCTCCCTATTCCGGATCGCAGCGGTCTCTGGTTCCCGACCTGATGTTAGAACTGGACGGGTGCACACTCGTTATCGATGCCAAGTACAAGCGGCATTGGGAAGAGCTTCAGCAGGGGCGATGGGCGGCTAAAGAGGACACCCTGCGAGAGGAACACCGCCAGGACCTGCTGCAAATCCTCGCGTATGCAAACCTGGCCGAGGCTGCGCTGGTGGTCTGCTGCCTCGTATACCCGTGTTCGGCCTCCACATGGGAATCCCTTCGGGAACGGCGCCGCCTCTTCCATAAGGCCGAGATGTCGGTACGGTCTCGCCGAATCCTCATCTGGCTCACGGCCGTACCGATGTGCGCCGCCGTGGACCAGATTGCCGGCCCGCTCGCCGATGAGATTCGAGACACGGTCTTTCCGAATTACAACTCCGCGATGCGCCCGTAGATCGGCTGCAACGCCGGATAGAGCGCGCGGTATACACCATACGCCGCGACGTAGGCCCGCGCCTCGGCCGCGCGCGGAGCCACCGATCCCGTCTCGCGGATAGCTGCGCGGCACACCTCGGGCACGCTGCCGTATTCGCCCGTCCCCACCAGCGCCAGCAGCGCGGCGCCGTACGCCGACCCCTCCTGCGTCTCCAGCGTGACCACGCGCTTGTTCAGAATATCGGCGAGCACCTGGCGCCAGAAGGAACTGCGTGCTCCGCCGCCGGAGGCGCGCACGGAACTCACCGCCACGCCTAGCTGCTCGATGATCTCCAGGCAGTCCCGCTGGCTGTAGGAGACGCCTTCGATGACCGCGCGCACCAGGTCCGCGCGCTGGTGCTTAGCCGTGAGACCGATCCAGCCGCCGCGCGCCGCGGCATCCAGGTGAGGGGTGCGCTCGCCCATCAGGTAGGGCAGCCAAAAGAGCCCCTGGGCGCCGGCCGGCGCCTGGGCTGCTTCCGCCGTGAGCGCGTCGTAATCCGCCCCGGGCGCCAACTGGTTGCGGAACCATTGCAGGCTCAATCCCGCGCCCTGCGTCACCCCCATCACGTGCCAGCGGTCCCGCACGGCATGGCAGAAGGTGTGCACGCGGCCCTGCGGATCGTAGGCGACTTTTTCCATGTGCGCGAACACCACGCCCGAGGTGCCCAACGTGCATGAAACGATGCCTGGCTCCACGATGCCATTGCCCACGGCGCTGGACGCCTGGTCGCCGCCCCCGCCCAGCACCGGGGTGCCCGCGGCGAGCCCGGTAACGTCCGCGACCGCCGCCGTCACCGTACCCGTAACATCGCTCGATTCATGGCATGCCGGTAAGATCGCCCGGTCCAACCCCAGCCCGTCCATCATCTCGAAGGACCATCTCCGGTTCACCACATCGAACACGGCCGTGCCGGATGCGTCCGAGACCTCCGAGGCGTACTCCCCCGTCAGCCGGAAGCGCACGTAGTCCTTGGGCAGGAGCATACGCCGCACGCGTTCGAAATTCCGCGGTTCGTTATCCCGCACCCACAGCAGCTTCGGCAAAGTAAAGCCCGTGAGCACGGGATTGGCGATGGCGCGCAGCACGTTTTCCCGGCCCATGGTCTGGTTGATCCAGTCCACCTGCGCCTGGCTGCGCTGGTCGCACCAGATCAGGGAGGGGCGGATCACCTGGTCGGCCGCATCCAGGATGACCAGGCCGTGCATCTGGCCGGAAAGGCCGATGCCGCGCACCTGCTGGCCCGAGGCGCCGGCTGCCGCCAGCACGCCGCGGATCGCCGCCACCGCCGCGTCCCACCAGTTCTCCGGGCGCTGCTCGGCCCACATGGGCCGCTCCATGCGCATGTCCTCATGCGCGGCCGTAAATCCCGCGCGCACGCTACCGCGCTCATCCACCAGAAGCGCGCGCGTCCCGCCCGTGCCGATATCGATTCCCATCCACATGGCGATTGACCTTGTCCGTGTCAGTGTACGCGGCCCGGCGACTCGATCCACGGCAGATACGCCGCGCCGTACAAGCCGGCCTCATCCCCCAGTGTGGCCTTCTCGATGCGCGTATGGGTGGTGCGGAACGTGAACGAGCGCCGGCGAGTCTCCGCCAGCATAGCCGGCGCGAACAGGTCCCAAGCGCCCAGCACGCCACCGCTGAGCAGGTACAACGGAAAATTGAACGTGTTCACCAGCATGGCCAGCGCCACGCCGAGCGATTGTCCGAAGATCTCCCAGATCCGCCGCGCGCTCTCGTTGCCCGCCGTGGCCATCTCATAGATGTCTTTGGACGTCAATCCTTCGCCCAGGCTCATCACGCGCGCCATGGCGGCCACTGCTGTCGCCGAGGCGTGCTTCTCCAGGCAACCCTGGTTGCCGCAGCCGCAGGGGTTGCCGGTCGGCACGACGGTGAGGTGCCCCAGTTCGCCGGCCATGCCCAGGTACCCGCGGAGCACCCTGCCGCCGGAGATGATGCCTCCACCCACTCCGGTGCCCAAGGTCAGCAGTACCAGGTCCTCCACTTCCTTCCCTGCGCCCATCCACTTTTCCCCCAGCGCCGCTGCGTTGGCGTCGTTCTCCAGGATCACCCGCGCGCCCAGGCGCCGCTCCAGTTCGTCGCGTATGGGAAGGTTCTCGAAGAACGGCAGGTTGTTGGAATTCTTGATGATGCCTTCCTTCAGCAGAATGAAGCCGGGAACCCCCACGCCGATGCCCGCCAGCCCGCCGGCGCCCCACTTCTTCCGTAGCTTCTGGATCACGCTGACCATGTCTTCGAGCACGGCCTCGCGCCCCTCCGACATATTCGTTGCGCCCGCTATCTTTTCCAGTAGCACGCCAGAGCGGTCCACCGCCGCCGCGCGCAGGTTCGTGCCCCCCAGGTCCAGTCCGATCGCGTATTCGGCCATGAAGCCGCATGATAACAGACCCGCGCGGAGCCGGTCTGTGAGGTTTTCCGCGCCGCTGGCAGCAGCCCTCGTCGAGTGCTGCGTAATCAATAGGGTACGGCTATAACCCCGATCACATCTTTCTTGTGTAACGCCTTGAGATGATGTGCTACATAATGAAACAGAATTGTTTGTGCGGCACGTCTAATGGGTAGGTGAGAGGAAAATGAGGGACGATCCGAAGTACATCCGGATCCCGGGCCACAAGACTCACGAGCTTCCTCCCCTGCTGGTGCATTCGCTCCCGGAGAGGACCGCGAACGAGACCGTGGATCTGGACAGCGTGATCCTCGAAGTCGAAGAGATGCTCCCCGACGTGGATGCCGACGCGAGCGTGATCGAACAGCGCAAGTTCGATTTGGCCACCAGCCTGGCTGAGCAATATCGCGGATTGATTGCGCGCTGGCAATGGGGCGACTCGATCCTGGACTGGATTCGCCAGTGCGAGATCACCTTTGAATCCGAGTCCGCCCTGCGCCACCTGCTGCATCCCGACCTGTGGCCGCACGCCAGTCGCAGCAGCTTTGTCACGCTGCTGGTGGACAAGGACGTTCCGGTGCCTGCCCCCGGGCCCGAGCAAGCCGTGGGCCTGCGCCTCACCTTCCGGCAGCCACCGCCCATCCGCTGCTGCTCGAACGACTTTTTGTTCTACCTGAGCCCTTCGGTAGCGGATTCCGCGTATCATACCTGGGCGCACCTGAGCACGGAAGATGCCGCGCTGCTGCCGCCCGACCGGTTCCATTTCGAAGTCCTCGACCTGGACCGCGCGTGATATGCTGCTGTCCTGTGAAATCTTCCCATTCTCGCAGGCAGTTCCTGGCTTATAGCCTGGCGTCACAGACCGCCGGCGCCGCGGCGAAATATGATCTGCTGATCCGTGGCGGCCGGGTGGTCGATCCCTCCCAGGGCCTTTCGACGGAACGGGATGTCGCCATCTCCGGCCGCCGCATTGCGCTGCTGGCCGAGCGCATCCCCGAATCCGAGGCCCGGCAGGTAGTGGACGCCCGCGGCAAGATTGTCACCCCCGGACTAATCGATATCCACGTGCATGTCTACGACGGCGTGGCGCCGCTGGGCATTCCGGCGGACCCCAATTGCATCGCCAAGGGAGTCACCACGGCCATCGACGCCGGTTCGGCCGGTGCGCACACCTTCCCGGGCCTGCGCAAGTTCATCATCAACCTGGCCGACACGCGCATCTACGCATTGTTGAACATCTCCGTAGTGGGCCAATCCACGCTCTCCACCGACAATCCCTGGGGAGAACTGCTGGAACTGCGATACGCCAACCCCAAGCTCGCCATCCGCACCATCGAGCAAAACCGCGACGTCATTCTGGGCGTCAAGATCCGTCTGACCCGCAACATCGCCGGAGACCACGACCTCAAGGCCCTGGGTCTGGCCCGCGAAGCCGCCGACGCCGTGCGCCTGCCGCTGATGGTGCACATCGGGGGTTCCTACTCGCCTCTGCCCGCGATCCTGGCCATGATGAAGAAGGGCGATATCATCACGCACAGTTTCCGCGGAGGCGACGGCGGCATCCTGGACGCCAAAGGCCGCGTGCTGCCGGAGGTCCGGGCTGCCATCGCCCGCGGGGTTCACATGGACATCGGCCACGGCGCCGGCAGCTTTTCCTTCGACACCGCCGAAAAGACGCTCCGGCAGGGGGTGTTGCCCGGAACCATCTCGAGCGATGTGCACCAGTTCAACGTCAATGGCCCGGTCTTCGACCTGGCTACGACGCTTTCCAAGTTCCTGCACCTGGGCCTGACCCTCGAACAGGTCATCGAGCGCGCCACCACCAACGCCGCCAACGCCTTCGGATTCGCCGGCGGACTTGGCAGCCTGAAGCCGGGAGCCGAAGCCGATGCGGCGGTGTTCGACTTGCAGGAAGGCAACTTCGAATTCACCGACTCGCTCGGCGCCAAGCGCACCGGTCACCAAAAGCTGGCGCCGCTGGCCACCGTGAAAGGCGGGAAGATCTACGGCTCGGCGTCAATCCCGGTCGTCACGCTGTAGCCGGCGCAGCGCGCGCTCGGCATCGGCAAAAAACTGGTTGCGCTGCGCCTCGGAAGCGAAGATCAGACCCGCGTTTCTGTACCAGTCCACCTCCGCCTGCCAGCGCGCGGCCAGCCTCTCGCGGTCCTCCCGCACCGAGACTGGCTTGCCGTCCTTCAACACGTAGACCGGGTTGGTGTGTGCCTGGATCTCGGGTTCCCCCGCCTCCTTCCGCGCCGCCGTCCGCGCTGCCACCCAGCAGCTTTCCTGCGGATCGATTTTGGCGGAAAGCGTTAGGCTCGTGCGCCGGCCGTCGCCCGGAACCGCCGCCACCACCTGCCCGTTGCGGACGATCTCCAACTTCTCGAGCGGCCGGAAGAAACTGGCCGTCGCCGTAGCCGTGCCGTCCTCCGCCCGCACCTCCACCAGCGGTCCGTTGCTGACCACCACATTGCCCTGGTGCACGCCTTCGGCCCAAGTTTCGTAGGGCGACCCGTTGGCGCGCGCCTTCACCAGGGTGCGCTCCGGCCCCAGCAGCGGGATATATCGCGGCCAGGACGTCTGGCGGGTGAAGCCCGCCGGAAAATCGCTGCCCGCAATCCCGGTCACCCGGAAGCCGGCGTTCAGCAGTTCGTACCAGGGTCCGGTCTTCAGCACCCCGAACTGGAATACCTCGACGAAGTCGATCTTGCCCAGGGCCAGGTCCATCAGCAGCGTCGAGTGGGGCATGGATCCGTTGAAGTGCGCGTAGCCTACCGTGGCGCCCAGCGCCCGCCCGCGCTCGAACAGGACCCCGGGATACGGATACGCCTCCGGCGAATTCGCGTACATGCTGCCCACGCTCAGCGGACGCACCATCTCACGCCCGCCCAGCAGGTTCACGTGCCCGTAAAACTGGCTGCGCGACTCGTGCCCCGGCCGGATGGAGTAGCCCGGCCGCCAGGCTTCTCCCGCCCGCCCGAAGGCGTACTGCACGGCAGCGTCCATCTGCCGTTGCAGTTGCAGGAAATTGCCCACGGAGAGATCTTCGGCTTCGAGCCACTTCAGGTAAACGTCGTTGTCTTCTTTCGAACGCGTGAGGTGGATGTGGTCGTCGCCGGAAAGCCACTCGCCGCGCGCGGCGCCGGCCCAGTTGCGCAGCCGCAGGGCCACGCGGCGCGTCTCGCCGGCCTTCAGGTCGAACTCCTCGGCCGCCGGCACGAAGAACAGCCCGCGGTACGCTTCCACCCGGTAGTGTCCCGCCGGCAGATCAAAGGCCGCGCGGCCCTTCAGCAGCAGGAAGTGCGATTGGTCGTTACAGGTGACTTCCAGAACCGCCGGATCGGCGCTGTTGCGCCACAACCGCTCGCGATAGAACAAGTCCACGCGCAGCGGCAGCATGGCCTGGACCGGGCTGAACCGGAACGGCTTGCCTTCCTTGAACAGGTAGACGCGGGCGGGCATCAGCGGCTCGATCGCAAGTTCCAGGTGGGAAGACAGGCGGGCGTCGCCCGATTCCCGGAACTGCGCCCACGCCAGCGCCAGGGCGAATAACGATAGCGCTACGCTTCGAATACCCACCGGCCCCCCACCATGGTGCGTTCCACCGGAATACGGATCAGCGACTGCGGGTCCTCGCGCGTGGGATCGCGACCCAGCACCACCAGGTCCGCCAGTTTGCCCGGCTCGATCGACCCCTTGCGGTCTTCCTCAAATGAGGCATAGGCGCCGTGCAGAGTGGCCACGCGCAGGAACTCCTCCACGCCAATGCGCTGCCGCGGTCCCCAAACATTCCCCTTCATGTCTGTGCGAGTGACGCACGACTGCATGGCCATCATGGGTTCGAACGGACCGGGCGGATAGTCCGAGGCCAGCGTGGGCCTTATGCCCGCATCCAGAAAACTACGCATGGCGAACATGGAGTTGAGCCGCTGGGCGCCATACTCACGCATCTTCTCGCCGTGATAGTAGACGTAGGTGCAGAAGGGCGTCGGAATCGCCCCCAGCGCCTTGATGCGCCGCAGCAGGCTCTCATTGATAAGGGTGCAGTGCTCCACCCGGAAGCGCGGATCGCGCCGCGGAGATTCGCGTTGCAGGCGCTCGTAGACGCGCAGCGTGATGTCGATCCCGACATCGCCGTTCGAGTGGATGCCGATCTGCCATCCGGCCTCGTGCGCTTTGCGGCCATAGGCATAAAGCTCCTCCTCGGGCATTACCAGGATCCCGTAATCGCCCGGACGGCCGGCATAGGGTTGCGAGAGCCGCGCCGTGCGCTCCGAAATCGACCCGTCGCAGGTCATCTTCATGGCGCCCACGCGCACCCATTCGTCTCCCAGCCCCGTACGCACCCCGGCCGCCAGCATGCGGTCGATTGCCGTGTAGCCGATCAAGCAGTAGACCCGGACGGAAAGTTCGCCCGCCTCGCGCGCGTCCTGGTACGCCCGCAGATCCTCGGGAGTGCCGTAGGCGTCGTGCACCGAGGTGATGCCGGTTTTTACCAGCATCTGCGAGATCAGCTTGACGCCTTCGCGATAGTCCGCCCGGCTGAAGTACGAAGGGATCACCTTGTGGAACGGCTCTGTGGCCCTCTCGCGCAGCCCGCCCGTGAGGCGTCCCGCGGCATCCCGGTCGAATTTGCCTCCGGGCGGATCGGCCACCGTCTCCGGAACCCCGGCCGCGCGGAAAGCCAGCGAATTCACATAGGCTGTATGCCCGCCGCGGTGTTGGATGAACACTGGGTGCTGCGTCGTGGAGGCATCCAGGTCTTCCCGCGTCAGCTTCCTGCCCTCTTCCGTCTTGGTGTCGTCGTATTTGAACCCCAGGACCCACTGCCCCGCGGGTGTCTTTGCCGCTCGTCGCCGGATGGCCTCCTGAATGGCGCGGATGGATCGCAGATCGCAATCCACTTCGCGCAGGTGGGCTCGTCCCGCGCTGGCCGGATGCGAATGCGCGTCAACGAATCCCGGCACTACGGTCTTGCCCTCCAGGTCGATCTGGCGTGTGCCGGGCTTCGCCAGCGCGCGGATATCCACATTCGACCCCGCTGCCAGAAAGCGTCCTCCGGCGATCGCCACTGCTTCCGCCCGCGGTTGGCGCGGGTCTACGGTGAAGATGTTGGCGTGATGGAGGATGGTTTCGGGTTCCGCTTTCCGCAGGGACACGGCCGCGGTCGAGAGAAATTCGCGGCGCGATAGCGCAGGCATGCGCTAAATCATATGGCCCCCCGCCCCGCCGGCGCAACGGGCCGTCTCGAAACGCCGCCGGCCCAGTTCACTTCCTGGGCCGGCGTCTGCTCAAAATTCGAACTTCAGCCCGAACTGCAGGTCGCGATTATCCGAGTTGGTCGTAGTGATCTGCCCCACGGTGCGCGATCCGATGTTGGCGTCCGGGAAGCCGAAGTACGGGCTGTTGGTCAGATTGAAGGAATCCAGGCGGAACTGGACGTTGAAGCGCTCGCCGATGCGGTTGTTCTTGACAAAGGAAACGTCGAAGCCCACCTGGCCCGGCGAATACAGCACGCCTCGCGCCGAATTTCCGTAGGTGTTGGGCGGGGGCGCCGCGAAGTCGTTCGGGTTGAACCAGAGTTGGCGGTCCGCGTTCGAGAGTGTGCCGGGGCCAATCCGGTTCGGCCAACTGGGCGCGCCGTTGTTGACGCCCTGGGCGAGGTACACCGTGAACGGGCGGCCCGTGGAGAGAGTGGTGATGCCGCTCAAGGCCCATCCGCCGACGATCCACCTTGCCGGCCCGCTGTTGACCCAGCGCTGGCCTTTTCCGAACGGAAGTTCGTAGAGGTAGCTGGCCACGAACCGGTGCTTCACGTCGAAGCCCGAGGGGCCGCGCCCGGCGCGGAGATTGGTGATGGTCTGCGGGTTGCCGACGGCGCCGCCGCCGCTGGCCGCTGACCCTGCGTAGTCCAGGTTCTTCGCGTAGGTGTAAGCCACCAGGAACTGCAGGCCCGAGGAGAACCGCTTTTCGAGCTTGGTGGAAAGGCCGTGGTAGCTGGAGGAGTTCATCGGGTCAAAGACGCTGATACTGGACACGTTGGCGATGGGCTGCAACAGGCGGCGGGATTGCTGCGAGCCGATGCCGGGCTGGATCTCGTTGGGGTTGTAACCGAACAGCAGGTGCGTGCTGTGGCTGCCGGCATAGGCAACCTCGGCCACCATGCTTTGGTTGATCTGCCGCTCGATGTTGAAATTCCAGGTCATCATCGAAGGGGTTTCGTTGCGGAACGAATGGCCCAGCACGCCGACGGGGTTGGCATTCAGTTCCGCCGCCGTCCGCGGTTTCACGGTCTGGATGGCCGGGAACGGATGATCGATGGTGGGAATGACCGCCCAATTGGTCGGGTTGACCGGGATGTTACCGTAAGGTGTCTGCGAAACGACATAGGGTACCTGCTCGCCGATCAGGTTCGAGCCGGAAGGCATCTCCGGGAAGTAGCTGATGGCGTAGCCGGACCGGATGACGGTCTTGCCGTCCCCACTGACGTCGTAGGCCAAGCCGACGCGCGGGCCGACATTGCCGTAGCGGGTCTGCTTGTTGGCCGTGTCGGAGACGCCGTTCTCCCCGGCGTACACCAGTTGCAGGAGGCTCCGGTCGAAGTTCACCAGGCGGTTGCGGATCTCCCTGTCGGGAATGAAGATGTCGTATCTTACGCCCAGGTTCAGGGTGAGCCGCCGGGAGGCCTTCCAATCATCCTGGAAATACCAACTGTGATCCTGGTTGGTCGTGTAATACGGCTCCAGCAGGATGCTGCGCCCGCTGCCGCCGCTGATGTAGCCCAGTAGCAGGGTGGCCATACCCGTTCCCTGGGTGTTGGTGACCGGATCATTGGTGAAATTCCGGCCGAAGAGCATATTGCCGCGGGGACCGCCACCCGGAGGTCCAGTGTAAGGCGAGGTCATGCGCCGCACGTAGCGGTAACCGAACTTGGTCTGATGCCGGCCTAGAGTCCACGAGACGCCGTCTTCCAACTGCCAGTGGGTCTCCCGCGGATTGGCAGGCAGGAAGCCCGGCCCGCCGCTTAGCCCGGTGAAATCGTTGACATCAATACCCGGAATCCCGGAACTGTATTGGGAGATGTTCACGCCCTGAATACCCAACGAGGTCGCCGCATTGTGGCCCATATCGGATTGCCGGGTAAACGGGTTGGTGCGGGCGAAGCCGCCGCGGAACTCGTTGATCAGGTTGGCGCGGAAAACGTGCGTTTCGTTGATTGCCAGACCCTGCGTTGTGAGGTCGGTAACTTGCAGACCGGCCACGTACGGGCCTAAATCGTATTTTTGACCGGCCGCGGCGGGTGTCGGGAGGCAGCAGTTGGCCTGCCCCTGCGGCGCGCTGAGCCGGTAGGTCTCGTAGCTGTAGCGGGTGAAGAACGAGTCGCTATTCGAAATCTGGTGATCCACGCGCACGTTGAAGCCGTCGTCGTTGACGGCCCGCGGCACGCTGCTGGTGTAGTTATTGAAATTGCCCGGACCGTTCGGCATCGGGTAGATGCTGGCCACGTTCAGCCCCACCGCGTTGATCCGGCTGGAGGGGATCACGTTTCCGGCGAACAGATCGCGCAGGTATTGCGGGTTGCTGGCGGTGACCGGCTTGGTGGAATCGAAATTCGGGTTGAGCCTGGTGGTCAGCGGGTCGTAAATCCGGATCAGATTGCCGCTCTGATCCGTGAACCGGCTGAAGTCGCCTGCGCGCGTATTGGAGTCCGGAACCGTATTCACAAAGGTCAGGCCCTTCCTCTCACGGGTGCCGAAGTAGTCCATGAAGAAGAAGGTCTTGTTCTTCCCGTTGTAGAGTTTGGGCAAAATGACCGGTCCCCCGCCCGCTGCCCCGAATTGGTTGCGGCGGTAGGGCGGCTTTGCCTGCGGCACGGCGTTGAAGTAGTTCCGGGCATCCAGCAGATCGTTGCGCAAAAACTCGAAGGCATTGCCGTGAAAGTCGTTGCTGCCGGATTTGGTCGATACCGAGACCACCCCCGCTCCGCGTCCGAACTCGGCGGAGAAAGTGCCGGTGAGCACCTTGAACTCCCGCACCGATTCGATCGAGGGTTGCACGATCACGGTGTTAAAGCTGTACTCGTTGTTGTCGATGCCGTCCACCAGCCAGGCGTTCACGTTGGCCTGGCTACCCAGCGCGTTGAAGTTGGACGCCGCGCGGGGGTTGAACGAACTCTGCCCCGAGAGGTTCTCGCCCTGCTGCCCGGGCGTCACGTTAGGCGCGAGGTAGACGAGCTGCGCGAAATTGCGCCCGTTCAGCGGCAGTTCGCGAACCGCTCTCTCGGTCACCACCTGGCCGAGTTCGGCGGTCTCGGACTTGACGAGCGGAGCCGCCGCGGTCACCACCACCGACTCGGTCACCTGCCCGACTTCCAGGCTGAAGTCCACCCTGGCCTTCTGATCCACCTGCAACTCGAACGGCTTGCTGGCTTCCTTGCGAAAGCCTTCTTTTTCGACGGTGACCTCGTATGTTCCGGGAATCAGGAACGGCGCATAGTACGCTCCGTTCTCATCGGATTGAAAGTTTTGCACCGTCCCCTTGGAAATTTCCCGTATGCTGATAGCCGCTCCGGTGACTACCGCACCGGATGTGTCGCGCACGTTTCCAAGGATGGTGCCGGTCGTGACCTGCGCCATCATGGCTGCACTGCCGCAAGCCAGAAAGAGCAGGACGAGACCAATCGCTGAGGATCGTTTCATGGTCTATCTCCGTACGCTTGACCCGTTGTGCCTGGCCCTAAAGCAAACTTCTCAAGCTGTATTCAGTTAAGCGGATCTGATTATATTAGTCAAGGGGTAAGTGTCTGAATCCACAGATCGTCCAGGCGGGGAGCGTGGCCCGTTATTTGACTTGTTCCAGGCGCCGGTAGACCTCGCGCTTGGATAGGCCGCGGCGTCGGGCCACCGCTTTGATGGCGTCCATCCGGGGGATGCCCTGGCGCACGCAGTTCTCCACGGCGTCCTCGATCGGCTCGTTTTCCTGGACGGTTGCGGCGCTCCTGCCGATGAGCAACGTGATCTCGCCTTTGACCGAGGCACGAGCTGCCAGATCGGCGCGTATCTCCTCCGCCGTGCCGCGCAGGAACTCTTCGTGGACCTTGGTAAGTTCCCGGGCCACCACCACTGGCCGGGGGCCCAGCACGCGCTGGATGTCGGCCAGGACTTCGAGGATGCGGTGCGGAGCCTCGTAGAACACCAAGGTGACGCTCTCGTCGCGGAGCGCCTCCAGCACGCGCTCGCGCTGGCCGGAGCGGGCGGGAAGGAAACCGCCGAAACGGAAAGCGTCGGTGGGCAGGCCGGAAGCGGCCAGGGCGGCGATCAGGGCCACCGGTCCGGGCACCGGTTCCACCGGAATACCGGCTTCGATGGCGGCGCGCACCAGCCGATAGCCCGGATCGGAGACCAGCGGCATTCCGGCATCCGAGACCAGGGCGATGCTAGCCCCTTCAGACAGGCGCCCGGCCAGTTCGGCCGCGCGGGCTGCTTCGTTATGCTCGTGATAACTCGCCATGGGCCGGTCGATGCCATAGTGCTGGAGCAGCTTGCGAGTCTGCCGGGTGTCCTCGCAGGCGATCAAGGAAACTTCACGCAAAACGCGCACGGCGCGGTAGGTGATGTCCTCCAGGTTGCCGATGGGCGTGGCCACCAGATACAGAGTGCCCGGCACCCTTTGAGTATAAAGGCGTGTGCTACGAAGGCGTGCAAGATGACGCGCCAGACGACACCGGCGAATAGTTGCACAATTTGAAGCTCCCCGAGGCACGGGCCGACGCGGTGGTCGACGCGCTGATCACCAGGCACCGCATCGCTGCCGGACGCCTGAAGAATTCGGGTGTCGGCCCTCTCGCTCCGGTCGCCTCCAACCAGACGGAGGAGGGCCGGGCGAAGAACCGCCGCGTTGAGCGCCCCTTCCCTACAGCGGGCGGGGGAGCGCGTGGGGAATCGGTGGAAACCACCCCTGAAATAGTCAGCCGGCTCCGAATTCTTTCTGAGTGGTCTTGGCCATCGCCAAACACTACGGCCGCCCTGGCGCTCCCGCTCGCGTGTTGGCGGTACCAGTTCGCCCCTACTGCCGAGCGGCCTCACGCACGCCCTGGTCCGCCGCCGGTCGCCGCGGCGACAGCCATCCCCGCCACCACAGCACGAGGTACACGGCAGCCAGGGCCGCGTACGTGGTGATCCAGAACCACGGTGTCCACCAGGCCACGCCATCGACCCTGAAGCCGGAGATGGGCCACAGGAACCGGGTCGCGTAGAATCTGAGGCTGTGCGTGGGGATGTCGATCAGGATGTGGAGTAGCCATCCGAACAGCTCCACCACGACGCGGCGCGCCACGAGCGTGGTTACGGCCAAGACCAACAGGAACACGATCAGACTATGCGCCGCAGGGTACAGCGGGAGGCCGAGGTGGACATGCGGCAGGACGTGACCGCCAGCCGCTCCCGCTGTGGGGCCAGCCGCAAGCCGCAGCCACAGACCAGCGGCGAGCGATGGCCCGAACGCCAGCACATCGGGGAATACTCCCCACCAGGCCGTCCCGCCCACGCTGACGCTGGTTTTAATCGATCTCTTTGCTGCGATCCCTGCCGCAGCGGCCCACAGGCAATGTGCAACGATGTCCATGTCCATCCTTCGCCGTAGCGTTGCTCCACACCGTGGTAGCGCACGGCGGTCGAAAGCGCAATGGCTGGCTGTTATCCGCATCCCCGCCGCCCGCGCGACAGCGGCTGTTCGCTGCCAGCGCCGGTCAGGCAAACGTGAAGCGACTCATCTACAGGATGAACGGTCAGATCATCCTGCGTCCCACGACGGTGCGGTACGGGTGATCACTCCCGGCGCCTACGGCAACAAGTCGATCAAGTGGGTCCAGCGCATCGTCCTGACCAACGACTACAAGGCGAATGACTCTGACGCGGAGCTGAACAATGACACAGAGAGCCCGCTGAAGACCCGCGCCCGGTTCTTGAATGCACCAAAGGAACTCCCGCCGGACACGCCCGCCCCACTGACAGGCATGGCGCAAGTCGGCGTATTGGGGGCTCGCCAAAGTCCAGTACTTCATCCATTCCCAGGTATACCCGTGGCCAGAGGACAACCCGTACTGGAGCAAGGCCGCCTGGAGGGATGCCGCGATCCTGCCGCCGCCCGGCGACTGGGGTGGAGGGCTGCCTGGGGGCAAGTTGCCGACCAACACCGGCCAGATCGATCCGGTCAAGGGTGCGCCGTTCCATTGGCCCATGCAGCCCATGCCGCGGACACTGCCGGGAACTGGCTTCAACGCCATCCACCGCGCCACCGTGGTGGTGAAGGCGTGAGTCGGGTTGTCAGGCGGGCGCCTTCGCACCAGCGGAACGTTGGCCTCCCCCAAGATTGACGGGCGGAAGAGCTCTTATCGCGCGCTCGCCTGGAACCAGCCGGTCTTCGCAAACCCACACGGGACGTCACGCCTGGCTGTACACTGGAGTCCGGAATTGGAATAGGTGATCAAGACACAATATTCTTATGGCTTGAAAGGACCACAGCACAAATGGCGCAATTCACTCGCCGCTCATGGGTTAAGACTAATGCAGCGATGGCCGCTGCCGCTCGAACGGCTTCGTTTGTGCCCGAACGGGCGTATGCGACACGACAAGGGAAGATTATCATGTCGCACGTACTCAGCTTGGATCAACGTAATCGCCAGAAGCTCTGCCTTCAGATGGGTGTCACCCATGTGGTCTCCACTCCGTCCTTGGCAGGCATCGGTCCCGATCAATATGCCGCAGCGATGCGGAAACACAAAGAGGCTTGGGCCGAGGCGGGCTTCAAGGTTGCCGTGTATGAAACCATGACGCCAGTCCCTGCGGACAACATCAAGCGGGGTACACCTGGCCGGGATCAAGAACTCAGGAATTGGATTGCCGTTATTGAGGCCATGGGCAAGGTGGGCATCCCGGTGTTGTGTTATAACCTAGGCCAAGGGGGCAGGCGAACAGGTAACGTTATTGTGCGTGGCGGAGCCATATCGACCGAGCATGATTATGAGGCATCCAAGAAACTCCCTCCTGCGAAGGAAATCTATACGGAAGATCAACTGTGGGAAGCGTTAACGTGGCTGATAGAGCGGATTATTCCTGTATGCGAGAAGGCAAATGTCAGGATGGGATACCATCCTAATGACCCGGCAGTCTCCCCATATCTCGGCTCTGCCCAGATCATGATCAGCCCAGCAGCTTACCGGCGTCTGTTTTCAATTGCCGACAGCCCATGCAATGGCGTTACGTTCTGTCAGGGCAACTTCCGATCGATGAAGTACGCTCCGGGTGAAAGCATCTATTCGGTGGCCACGGAGTTCGCGGAAAGGCGCAAGATCCAATTCGTTCACTTCCGTGATGTTGATGGCACGGCGGACACGCGCTACTACGAGACATTTCATGACGACGGGCCGACGGATATGGCGAGGATGCTGCAATGCTACGTTCGGGGCGGATTTGTTGGCCCCTTGCGTACCGACCATGCGCCGGCCATGGAGGGCGAGGACGCACAGAAGAATCCCGGCTATGGCATGTTAGGGCACATTTTTGCCATCGGGTATACGAAGGGTCTGATGCAGGCATTGAACATAGCGTATGAATAGACTCATGATTGCCAGGCTCCTCTTGCTGCTGGCCAGCGCGGCGGCGCTCCAGGCGCAGCACACCGTGTATCTGATTTCGCAGAAGGCTGCGAGTTCCATCGCCTTTTACACTCCGGCCGGTGAGAAACTGGCGGCCGTGCCGGTGGGCCGGAACCCGCACGAGATGGTGCTTTCCTCCGACGGGCGGTACCTCTACACGACCGATAACGGCACCATGCGCATCGAGCAGCCCGGTACGGGAGGCAACACGGTCTCCATCGTGGATGTCGCCGCGCGCAAGAAGGTGGGCGAGATCTCCCTGGGCAACTTCCGCCGCCCGCACGGCATCGACCTGGACCCTAAGACTGGCCGCCTGGTGGTGACCACGGAACTGCCGGACCAGTTGCTGCTGATCGATCCCGCCGCCCGCAAGGTGCTACGCACATACCCGACCAAGGGAAAAACTTCCCACATGGTGAAACTGGCGGCCGAAGCCAACTATGCCTACGTGAGCAACAGCAATTCCGCGAACGTCTCCGCCATCAACCTGGCGAACGGCGACGTCACGTTGATCCCCACCGGCGACCGTCCGGAGGGTGGCGTGGTATCGCACGACGGCCGGTATTTCTACGTGGGCAACCGGGACGGCAACACGATCTCCATCATCGACACACGGACACAGAAACTGGTGGGCGAGATTCACACCGGCAAAGGCTCGGTCCGCATGGCCGTGACCCCCGATGGACGACGGCTGGTCTATGCGTTGTATCACGAAAACTGCCTCGAGGTGGCCGATCCGCGAGCGCGTCGCGTCGTGGCGCGGATCGACCTGCCGGAGCACGTGGTGTCGCTGAACCTGTCGCGGAACGGCAAGCTGGCCTTCGCCTCGGCCGAGGAAAAGGATACCGTCTTCGTGGTGTCCCTGCCGGAACAGAAGGTGGTGCAAACGATTCACACCGCGCCGGGAAGCGGACCGGATCCGGTGATGGAGGTCGTCGTCCGCTGAAGCGCCGGCCCGGCCGCCTCACAGATCCCGGTAGCACACCAGTTCGATGGCGTTTTCTCGCAGGGCCTGCCTCACTTCGGGGGCGGTCAGGGCGGCGAGTTCCTCTGCGCGGCTCTGTTTGAGGCGGGTGCGCGCCCGCCGCAGGTCCGTGCCCAGATGGCCGGGATGGCACATGAACTCCGTGACCCCCACGGGCAGATGGCGCAGCAACCGCACCAGTTCGGCAGCGCGGAAACGGCCCGTCATCTGGAAGCCCGCGAAGTGCTCGGTAGTGCGGCAGTGGTGGCGCTCGAGAATGTCGTGAAACCGCCGCCGCAGCAGCCCAAGGCCCCGGCTGGCCGCCCGCCTCGTCCAGGGAACGGATGCGGCTACTCCGCCCGTGAGCGGAAAATCGAACGGGCGGCGCACCCAGGGTATGCGGAAAGTCTCGGAGACCCGCGCAAGGGCTTCTAGCACGGGCGGCGCCAAATGGGTGTGCTTGTGGGTGTCGAGATGCGTGGGTTGAATGCCGGCGTCCAGAATGCGGCGCACCTGCGCCGCCATCTCGTCATACACGCGCCGCCGGCCGAGCGCCAGGGCCGCCAGCAACTCCCCCACTGTGGAGGGCAGCGCACGCTCCGGCTCCATCACCGAGCATCCGCTGATCAGCACGATGTGGCAGCCGATGTCCAGCGTGGGCGTCGCGCGCGCCAGCCGGATGGCATCGTCGAACGCTTCGCCGTTGGCCATCAGCGTGGTCGCGGTTAAAATTCCCCGGGTGTGTGCCTCCACAATCCCGGCGTTCACATCGGGCGTGAACCCGAAATCGTCGGCATTCACCACCAATTGCCTGCGGCAGGTCAAAAGATCGCCAGCTTGATGCGCAGGAATTTCTTGGGATTCGCCCGCATGTCTTTGGCCAGACCTTGAAATTCATGCATCGCGCCGTTGAGCGATTCGTACAACTGCGGGTTGACCACGAGTTGCCCCAGGGTGCCTTGGCCGGAGTTGATCTTGTCCATCGTGGTGTCCAGGCGGGCGACCAGGTCGTTCATCTGCTTGTAAAGGGCATCGTCCTTGAGCAGTTTGCCCGCGGTGCCCTTGCCGGAGTTCACATCCGTGACCAGGCGGCGGATCTCGGCCATGGAATTCCGGGCGTCCTCGTAGAGTTGCGGATCGTGCAGCAGCTTACCGGCCGTGCCCTGCCCCTGCTGCATTTCGGCCAGGATGGCGTCGATGCGCTTGAGCGGCGCGCGGATTTCCTGATAGAGCGAATCATCGTAGATCAGCCGGCTGATGGTGCCTTTGCCCTGGCGGATATCGGTGAGCAACTGCTGGCTCTCGTTGGCGATGGCGTTCAGGCGGCTGTAGAGTTCCTCGTCCTTGAGCAGTTTGCCCAGGTTGCCCTTCCCGTTCTGAATGCCGCTCAGCATGCTGTCGGCGCGGTTGGAGATGTTCTGCAGTGTCTGCAGGAGGTTGGCGCTGGCCGCCATCAGTTCCGGAATGTCTTTCGCCTCCACGCTGGGCAGCTCCCCGCCAGGCTGCACGTGGACCGGGCTTTTGCCCTTGGTGATGTTGAGGAACTTGTCGCCCAGCAGGTTGGAAGCGCTGATCTCGGTCTTGGAATCCACTGGAATCTGCGGAAGGTATTCCTGGTTGATCTCCATGCGGAACTCTACCGCGCGCACCGGGTCGCTCGATCCGGAAAGCCGGATTTTGTCGAGATTGCCGATGGTGATGCCGTTCAGGCGGACCGGCGTGCCTTCGGTCATGCCGGAGGCGTCGTCCATGTAAGTTCGCAGGATCACATAACGCTGGAAGATGCCGCCCGTGGACGTGAGCAGCAGGATCAGCGCCGCCAGAATCACCAAGGCCGTGATGGCCAGGACTCCCACCCGCAGTTGCGACCACTTTACTTTGCTAGCGCCAGCCATAGCTCATTTCTGATGCTTCACGAACTTGGATACATACGGGTCCCGGGTCGCCTCTAACTCGTCCTGATTACCCTCAAACACCAGTTGCCCTTCGCGCATGACCAGGAAGCGGGTGCGCAAGTGCGACTTCTCCCGGCCGTTTTGGGCGGGAATCAACCGGCCATCTTCCGGATTGTAGCGAAAATTGGCCACCAGGTTTCCGTCTTGATAGCGCTGCGTAACCAGCAGGGTGGTGGCATGGGAGACATCCCGCTCCTTGACGATCAGGGCCACGATGGTGTTGGCCGTGATCGGATCCAGACCCGCGGTGGGCGAATCGTACAGCAGCAGGGGCGGCTCGGTCACCACGGCGCGGGCGATGGCCGCGCGGCGGCGCATGCCCCCGGAGAGTTCGCTCGGGAACTTTTCGAGTGTCTGTTCGAGTTCCACGAATCGGAGCGCCTGCTCCACCCTGGGCCGTACCTCAGACGGCGGGCAATGGATGCACGCCTGGTTGACCAGAGGATAAGCCACGTTTTCCTCAATGGTGAGGGAATCGAACAGCGCGCTCTCCTGAAACAGCATCCCGATCTTGCTGCGGATCTCGAACAATTCCTGCTCGCGCAGTTGCGAAATGTCGCGCCCGAAAACCTGCACGGATCCGCTCTCCGGCCGCAACAAGCCAAGAGCCGTTTTCAACAGCACCGTTTTGCCACTCCCGGCAGCGCCCAGAATCACCAGGGTCTCCTCCGGAAAAGCCCGGAAGGAGACCTCGCAAATGGCCGGCTGGCCCTCGAAGGCGACGGTCACCCGATCGAAGCGTAGAACGGGATTCGAGGCGTCTTCCGGCATCACGTCCCGGCCAGCCACACGAAGATCTTGGTCAGGAAGAAGGTCAGGACGAAAATCAGCACCGACGCCGCCACCACCGCTTGCGTCGTGGCGCGGCCCACGCCCTGGGTGCCGCCGGTGGTGCGCAGCCCGTAATAGCAGCCGATCAGCGAGATGATGAACGCGAAGACGAACGGTTTCAACAGGCCCTGCGCCACATCGTTCCACACCAGCGCCCGCCAGACCGTGCTCCAGTACTGCGTGGTCATCAACTTCAGGTAGAAGTACGCGATCACGTAACCGCCGAACATCCCCACGAAGTCGGAAATAATCGTGAGCAGCGGCAGCATCACCGCCGTGGCGATGAGTCGGGGGGTGACCAGCTTCTGGATGGGGTCGGTGCCCAGGGCGCGCATGGCATCGATCTGCTCGGTGACCTTCATGGAGCCCAGCTCGCTGGCGATGCCGGAGGAATTGCGCCCGGCCACCACCAACGCCGTCAGCACGGGGCCGAGTTCGCGCACCAGGGTAATGGAGACCAGCGTGCCGGTCTTGCCCACCTGGCCGTACTGCGCCAGCGCCCGGGACATCTGCAACGCCATCACAGCGCCGCTGAAGAATCCTGTCATGACCACAATCGGCAGGCTGCCAACTCCGATAGTGTCCATCTGTAAGAATACGTCGTCCCAGTAATGCGGCCGCCGGGCAATATTTTGCAGGGCCCGGCCGGTCAGTTGAAAGAACTCCTGGGCGGCGCTGACCGGTCCTTTCAAGAAGTCCAGCAAGCAGGATCCCCGTATTTTGATGCTATCAGAATCTGAGCGTACGCCTCGTGTTCAGTCCGAGCCGCCGCCGGAGAAAGCGGCGGGCGCCCGCCCCTCCGCTTTACTTCGGCTTATAGGCGATGGCGTCGATCTCGACTTTCATCTGCGGGTTGGCGAACTTGGCCTCCACGGTCGTGCGCGCTGGCTTGGCCTCGCCGAAGAACTCCGCGTACACCTCGTTCATGGCCGCAAAGTCCTTGCCGTCCGCCAGAAACACCGAGCATTTCACGACGTCGGCCATGGTGGCGCCGCAGCCCTCCAGGATCTTCTGGATGTTCGACAGCACGAGGCGGGTTTCGTGCCGGATATCGCCATAAGACATTTGCTGGGTCGCCGGGTCGATGGGACCCTGGCCCGCCACGTAGATGAAACCGCCGGCGCGGACCGCCGGGCTGTAAGGCCCGCGCGGGGTGGGAACGCCGGGCGGACTGATTCTCTCGATCATGCGCATCTCCTTGGTTAGTGTCCTTCCGCTTCCAGAAACCGTTCTGCTTCCATGGCTGCCATGCAGCCCGCCCCGGCGGCCGTGATAGCCTGCCGGTAGACACGGTCCTGCACGTCGCCGGCATGAAAGACACCCGGGATATTGGTCCGCGCTCCGCCCTTGGAAATGATGTAGCCATCCGCGTCGGTCTCGATCTGCCCGCGGAACACGGCGGTGTTGGGAATGTGTCCGATCGCCACGAAGAAGCCGTCCACTTCCTGCTCCCAAACCGCGCCAGTCGCCAGGTTGCGCAGCCGCACACCGGTGACAAGCTGCCTTCCGATGTCCTGCACTTCCTCCACCACCGTGCTGGTCAGGAACTTGATCTTAGGGTTGCTGCGGGCGCGCTCCAGCATGATCTTGGAGGCGCGGAACTGGTCGCGCCGGTGCACCAGGGTGACCTCCGAGCCGAAGCGTGAGAGAAAGTTCGCCTCCTCCATGGCCGAATCACCGCCGCCGATGACCATGATCTTCTTCCCGCGGTAGAAAAACCCGTCGCACGTGGCGCAGGAACTGACGCCGTGGCCGATGAGCTTCTGCTCGGAATCCAGACCCAGCCAGCGTGCCGAGGCGCCGGAGGCGATGATCAGTGTGCGGGTTTCGATCCACTCGCCTTCCACGTTCACGCGGAACGGGCGCTTCGAGAGATCGGCTTCAATGACCGCGCCGTGCATGTACTCGGCGCCGAAATTCTCAGCCTGTTTCTTGATGGCGGCCACCAGGTCCGGCCCGTTGACGCCCTCCGGAAAGCCCGGGAAATTCTCCACCAGGGTGGTCAGGGATAACTGCCCGCCGGCCTCGTGCCCGCTGACCACCAGGGGGCTGAGATTCGCGCGGGCGGTGTAGATCGCAGCCGTATTTCCCGCACACCCGGAGCCTACAATCACGACATTGCGCATCGCGAAACCTTAACCAATGGAAAGAGACAGAGTTTCAATGTAACACAGCATTTCGTGAGCCGAGCCGCCGGGAGCGGCGGGAGTTAAGCCAGTGCCCGGCTCATCTCCGTTCCAGATGCGCCAGGCATCCTGGAAGATCCAACCCTGCCGATGCCCGTCCCTCGCGGCAGCAAACGCCCGCGGGAATGGGGCTCCCGTGCGGGCACTCCGTGGGGTGCCCCAAAAAGGTGCAGATGCGATCCGTGACTTCCGGGCTCAGAATATGCTCAAACGTGCAGGCGTTGGACTCCACCGAGGTTTCGTCCCGGATCGCCAGCACGTCCATGAACAGGCGCTCGGCCAGGCGGTGCCGCCGGATCACGCTGCGCGCCCGTTCTTCCCCCGGCGGGGTAAAGCCGACGCGCTGGCCGTCGAGAACCACCAGGCCAATCCGCGCCATCTGTGCGAGCAGCTTCCGGTGCTGCGCCTCGGTAAAGTGCGCGGACTCGATGTGCTGCGCGGCCTCGCGCGCGATCCACAATTGCTCCAGCACCTCGTCGAAATCCTGGTTCTGCTCGAAGCTGAAGACCGTGGTCTCCACGATTCGCCCATGCTCAAGATCCACCCGCACGTCGGCGCAGCGGCCCACCTGGTCGTCGTGGGTGACCATCAGGATGGTGCGGCCTTGCGCGTGGAGGTCGGTGAGCAGGTTGAGCACGATCTGCTCGTTGGGCGCATCCAGGTTGCCGGTGGGCTCGTCCGCCAGGATGATCTTGGGATCGTTGACCAGGGCGCGGGCAATCGAGACGCGCTGCTGCTCGCCTCCGGAGAGCTGGGAAGGCAGGTGTCCGGCGCGTTCGGCGAGCCCCACGCGCTCCAGGGCGCCGCGCGCCTCGGCTTCGTCGGTCATGCTGTGGAAGTACTGCGCCAGCATGACGTTCTCCAGTGCCGTGAGATGCGGCACCAGGTGAAACTGCTGGAAGACGAACCCCACGGTCTCCGTCCGGAAGCGGGCCAGTTCCGCGCGGCTGAGCGCCGAGGTCTCGACCTGGTTGATGCGCACCGCGCCGCTCGAAGGCTGATCCAGGCAGCCGAGAAGATTCAGCAGGGTGGTCTTGCCGGAGCCCGAGGGGCCCATGATGGCAATCCACTCGCCGGCCTCCACGCGCAGCGAGACTTCGTCCAGGGCCTTTACCGGCCGCCCGCCCGAGCCGTCGTACAGCTTGCTCACCTTTTCCAGTTCGACGAAGGACGGCATCGTGCGTTCATTCTCCTCGCAGGATAATGGCCGGCCGGATGCGCCAGATGCGCGACGCCGCCAGAAGCGTAGCCGCGGCGGCCACCGCCAGGGTCACGGCCAGCACCGGCAGGAACACCGCAAAGTTTACCCCTACGGCCGCGCCGGAAAAAATCTCCCGGCCGATCCACCACGCCACCAGCAATCCGGCTGCGTACCCGGCGATGGCGGAGCCGCAGGCCAGCAGCAGCGATTCGCACAGGAACAGCGCGCCGATCTGCCGTTCGCCGGCGCCGATGGCCTTCAGGATACCGATCTCCCGGCTGCGCTCCAGCACCAGGGCGCCGAAGTTGCTGGTGACGCAGAGCGTGGTGACGGCCAGGACCAGAGCCGTGAGCCAGAACAGCACTCCGCGGACTTGCAGCACCACGCTGGCTTCTGTCTCGGCCACGGCGTGCAGTTCGCGGACATCCGCCCCAGGGAGCGCGCGAGCGAGAGCTTCGCGCACCTGATCGAGACGCCGCCCGTCAGCGCGCACCTGAATCAGGCTCGCGCGCTCCTGAAACCCGCCCAGGCTCGCCGCGGCGGCAAACGGCAGCAGCAGTTGGGCGTCCTCTGCTCCGCCCGTCTCCACGATGCCCCGCACCACACAGGGCGCTCCCTCCAGGGCGGCGCGGCTGCCCAGCGACAACCGGAAGTGGGCTGCCGCGGCGGTCCCCGCGAGGCATTCCGCGGCTCCCGCCTGGCGCGCGCCCTGGACCCGCCAGTAGCCCGTGAGCCGCGCGGCGCGCGAAAAGTCCACGCCGGCCACTACCACCGGCTCGGCGTTCAGCCGGCCCACGGTGTATAGGAACGGCGCGGCAGCCGCGCCCAGGCGCTCCGCCGCGGCCACACCCGCCAGCGAAACCGTCTGCGCGCTGCCCTCCGGGGCGATCAGCAGATTGGCGCCGAGCCCGCGAAACTCGGCGCGCATTTTTCGTTCGATGTCCGAGTACACGCTGAACAGCGCCGTCGCCAGCGTGGCGGCCACCGCCAGGGCGGAGAAGGCCAGCAGCAGCCGGCCCCGGCGCAGCCGCACCGCTCCCCAGATGAACCGCCAGAACATCAGGCCCCCTCCCGCAGCGTGACCGCCGGATCCAGGGCCAGGGAGCGGCGCAAGGGCTGTGCCGCGCCGGTCAGCGCTACCGTGATCGCCACCAGCACGGCGAGCGGCGCCAGCAGGGACGGCATTCCCGCGGAAACGTGGAAAACCGCGCGGCCCACCCAACGGGCCAGCGCCCCTCCGGCCAGCGCGCCTAGCAATCCGCCGGCGGCCCCCTCGACGCTCACCTCCGCCGCGAACAACGCCGCCACCAGCCAGTCCGGTGCGCCCACAGCCTGCATGATGCCTATCTCCGTGCGCCGCTCCAGCACGGTCGCGGCCATCACGCTCCACACCGTTAACCCGGCTGAAGCCAGCGCCGCCAGGGCGATCAGCCACATCAGCCCGCGGACCTTTTCCAGCACCCGGCCTTCGCTATCGGCCACGCGCCACACGGGTTTGGCCACGGCCATGGGCAGCGCCTCCTCGATCTGGTGCGCGATGGAGCTCACATACGGGGTGCAATACCAGCGGTCGTACTCGGCGGGCGTCATCCGCGCCGGATCCTTGCGGGCGAATTCGTCCTCCGGCTTGGTGAGCGCGCCCACCTGCACGGCATCCACCTGCCCGAGGCGCCCGGTGAGCCGCTGCAGCACCTCCAGGCGCACGTAGAGCCGATCTTCCTCTTCGCCGCCGGTGGAAACGATCCCCGCCACCGTGAAGGGCTCGCCGAACAGCGTCACCACCGAGCCGGGCGAGAGAGCCAGGCGCCGCGCCAGGGCCGCGCCGGCCAGGCACTCGCGCGCCTGGTCGTTGCGTTCGCGGTCCTCCACCCAGTGGCCGCGGATGTGCCAGGCGGGATTCAGCGCCCGCAGCCCGGTCTCCTGCGCGGAGCCGTCCGGGGCGCGATACCGGCGCGCGAACCAGACTCCGTCCACCGGTACGCGCCGGCCTTCGATCGTGGCTGCGGCGTGCAGGGCGGGCGCAAATCCGGTGATGTTCAGTTGCCAGAAGGTCGCCTTGATTTTTGGCACCTGTGCCTCGGGAATGTAATTCTCCCGGGTCACCGGGCGGTAGTCGATGCCCCCGATCTGTACCGGCAAAGAAGTGCTTCGCGGCGTGACCACCAGGTTAGCGCCCAGGCTGCGAAGTTCACGGTTGACACGGTCGCCCACCTCCAGCATGGCGCCGAGCATGGCGGTGGCCACGGCGGTCCCCAGGGCCACGGCCGCCACCGTCATGGCCTTGCGCCGCGGCGAGCGCCGGATGGACTGGCTCACGAAACGCAGGAACATTTACGGGCCCGGCGCGCGGAAGTAGCGGGTCCCGGCCAGCAGCTTGTCCGCCGGCACCACCAGTTGATCACCCTCCACCCGGGATTCCAGGGGAATCGGATTACATCCGCCCGCTTGCCCCACCGAGGGAATGAAAATAGCCGAGGCGCAGTTCTTGCAGATGACGTTGGGGCCCTTCTGATAGTAGCCCTGGTTGCCGCAGATCTGGCAGGCGTCAAAGGCGGCCACCAGCGTCTGGTCCGGTTTGCGCAGCACGATGATGCGCACCGTCGCGCCATCCGCCTCCACGGCGAAGCGGTGCAGGTTGCCGTCGTTCACCTGGGCCACGGGAATACGCACGGCCCCGGAAACCACCGAAACCGGCACGGCGGCGGAAAGCGCGGTGGCCGACTGCGCGTAAATAAACTCCGCCGTGATCGCCAGAATGAAAAGCGCGGTGGCCGAGCAGGAGGCCATCATCCACAACCTCTCGCGCCGCGCCGTCCAGCGGGCTTTGCGCAGAGCGGGGCCTTCCAGGCCCGCGATGGACAGAACCCGGCGGCGCCGCCACTCCATCAGCAGCATGGCGCCGGCCAGGGACAAAATCGCCACGAAAAAGAACACGTCGTTGCGCACGATAGGCCCGATGAGCGCCATCTCTTCCCGGCTGCTGGGCAGCACCTGGCTTTCCGAGAGCTCGTGTAGCCCGGTAAGCAGCAGTTGCGCCACCACCACCATGAGGATCACCGTGGTGATGCGGAAAAACTGGCCCAGATCGACCCGGATGGTGCCCCGCACGAAGCTCACGCCGAACAGGACCGCCAGCCCCAGTCCCGCCGCCGCCCCGAACAGTTCCATCAGGCCGGAGGTGTCGAAACGCACCGCGGCGAGCATGAGGACCGTTTCCACGCCTTCGCGGAAAATCATCAGGAAGACGAATAGAAATACTCCCCAGGCGGCCGCGGAGGAACCGGCTTCTTTTTGCAACTTGCTTTCAATTTCGGCTTTCACCCCGCGCGCGTGGCGGTTCATCCACAGCACCATGGAAAGCACGAAAGCGGCGCTGGCCACCAGCACCCATCCCTCGTAGGCGTCCTCCCCTACCTGCAACTTGGCAAACAGCCAAGCCACTGCAAAGCTCGCAATTACAGCCGCCAGGAAGGCCCTGTGTACCGAGCCCAGAAGGTCCCGCCGGCCGGTTTTTCGGAGGTAGGCGATGGTAATGGCGACCACCAGGGCAGCCTCCACCCCCTCGCGCAGGGTGATGACGAGTGTCTGCAACATGGTTGCAACTAGCTTTTTATTGTACTCGATGTCCTTTTGTCAATGGAACCGAGCCGCGACCGTCAGGGAGCGGTTGTTCCGAGCCTTCCCCGGGCTTCTTTACCGCCCAGCCGCCGCTGGACACGCAGCAGCGTATGCAAGGCGCTGTCGGCCGCCCGCTCCTCGGCGGGCAGATGCATGCGTTGCCGCACCTGGTCGTCCACCAGCTTGCGCGCTGCGCCTTCCAACAGCATCAGGCAGGTCTCGATATCATCCTGCAGGAACCAGCCCGCGGCGTAAAGCACTTCCAGCAACCGGCGCGCGAGCAGGAAGCGTTCGCCGGGAGCGGCGAAGGGCGCCACCAGCCTCACGGCGCCCACCACCAGTTCGGGGTCGGCCGAGTCCGCCAGCGGCCGCAGCGCCGGCGCGTCTTCGGCGGCGATCCCCATCTCGGCCAGCAGCGTCAGCACGCTGCGGCGGCGCCGCAAGCTGGAGGTGCTCTCTGCCACGGCGTTGGGCAGCGGCGTCACCGCGGAAAGCACCAGCGCTGGCCGCGCCGCCGGGCCCAGCCGGCGCAGCGCCTGCTCCGCCGCGGACCGGTAATAATCGTCCTCCAGCGCGCGGTCGAAAACCGGGATGGCCTCGGTCCGGCGGAACTCCCCGAGCGCCTCGATCAACCCCACGCGGAAACGCTCGTGGGCCAGGTCCAGCAACAGCCGGAACACCGATTCGGTCCGCCAGGCGGCCAGTTCGCGCGCCGCGGCGCTCTCCACGGCCTCTTCGCCGAAGCGCGCCACTGGGTCGGCGATCTGCCGCGGCGTCAAAAGATACTCCACCAGCACATGCCAAGCACCCAGGCCTGCCAGCGCTTCCACGGCCCAGCGCCGCGGCTCGTAGACGCTGCTGGGCCGCCCCTGTAGCAGGAATTCCCGCAACGGCTCGATGGCCGGCTCCCCGCAGCCAATCAGCCGCGCCACGGTTTGCTCGCCGTGGCACAGGGAATGCAAGTCGCCGATCAGGCGTGTGATACTCCCCTCAACCGGAAGCCCTGGCTTCATCGTTCCGCTTCCACCCTACGCTTTCGCGCTGCCCGGCGCAACATCGGCGAATGTTTACAGCCCTTTCTCCCGCAGAGCGTAGAACAGCACCGGCGTGATCAGCAGCGACAGCACCATGGACACTGAAACGCCGCCGATCACGGCGATGGCCAGCGGCTGCAAAAGCTGCGAGCCGGATCCGATGCCCAGGGCCAGCGGCAGCATGCCGCAGATGGTCGCGAGCGCCGTCATGACGATGGGCCGCAGCCGGCGCCGTCCCGCATGGAAAATGGCTTCGCGGAGCGGATAGCCCCGCGCCGTGAAATACTTCTCGGCATCCAGCATCAGAATGCCGTTCTTGTGCACGATGCCGACCACCATGATGGCCCCCATGAACGACGCCACGTTCAGCGTGGAGCGCGTGATCCACAGAGCCAGCAGGGCGCCGAAACCGCACAGAATCGTCGCCACCAGGATGGCGATGGGGTGCGAGAAGGATTGGAATTCGAAAACCAGAATGATGAAGATCAGCAGGATGGAACCCAGCAAAACCTGCGTCAGCGCCAGGAAAGATTCGCGCTGCAGTTGATAGAGCCCGCCGAACTCGATCTCGGTGCCGGGCGGAATGTTTACCTCCTTAAACAGCCGCTCCTGGATCTCGCTCATCGCCGAGCCCAAGTCGCGGTTCGAAAGCCGCCCGGAAACCGACGTCATGTCGCGCAGGTTGTCCCGGTGGATCTCGGTCTGCCCCTCTTCCACCTCCAGGTCGGCGATGCTCGAGAGCGGCACGCTCTGGCCAGTGGGAGAAGTCAGCAGGAGGGTCTTCAGGCGATCCGTCGAGGAACGGTATTCCAGCGGATATCGTACCCGGATGCCCACCAGGCGGTCGCCGCGGATCATCTGCGAGGCCACCTCGCCGTCCAGGATGGCGGATTCGATGTCCGCCACGTCCTTGGTGCCGAAGCCGGCCCGCTCGGCCTTCCCCAGGTCCACGCGAAAATTGACCGCCGGGCCGATCACCACCGTGCGGTTCACCACGTCCACCACGCCCTTCACCTTGGGCAGCCAGTCGGTGATGCGCCGCGCCACGTCCTTGAAAATCGTGTCGCTGGGGTTGAATATCTTGATTTCAATCGGCTCGGGAGACCAGGAGAGATCGCCGATCAGGTCCTCCAGAATGTGCGGGAACTCGATGTCGATCACCGGCTCGGCCTTCGTGATGCGCTGGCGCAGATCGTCGATCACGTCATCGGCCGAGCGCTCCCGTTCGCGCTTGAGCTTGATTAGAAAGTCGCCCGTGTTGGGTTCGCCCACGAACAAGCCGAGCTGCGTTCCCGTGCGCCGGGAGTAGCTCTCCACCTCGGGGGTCTGGCTCAGCATCTGCTCGATGTGGCGTAAAACGCGGTCGGTCTCCTGAAGAGAAGTACCCGAAGGCATGATGTAGTCCAGCACGAACGCGCCTTCGTCCATCTCCGGAAGAAACCCGCTGCCCAACTGGTTGTAGAGGACCACCGAGCCGATCAGCAGCGCCGCCGCTGTTCCCAGCACGGCGGCGCGATGCAGCAAGGCCCAGTGCAGGGCGGTCTCGTAACGCGCCGTGAACCAGCGCAGGACGCGGCCTTCGCCCGCCTGCTCTGCGGCTTCCAGTTCGGCTACTTCCGAGTTGCCTGGCTGGGGAGCCGGACCGGCGGCGCGCCCCCGCAGAAACATGCGGGCCAGCACCGGCGTGAAAAAGATAGCCAGAAACAGCGAGGCCAGCAGTGCGGTTACCAGGGTCATCGCGAGCGCGCGGAAGAACACCGCCGTGATGCCGCCCAGGAACACCAGCGGCACGAAGACCACGATGGGCGTCAGCGTTGAGCCGATCAGCGCCGGGGTGAGTTCCTGGATGGCGCTGCGCGCCGCCTCCCGCGGCGCTTGCCCCAGCGACATGTGCACCACGATGTTCTCCACCATCACGATGGCGTCGTCGATCACCACGCCGATCGAGGCCGCCAGTCCGCCCAGCGTCATCAGGTTGAAGCTCATGTGGAAGAGCTGCATGAAAACTACCGCCACCAGCGTGGCCACCGGAATCACCAGGGCCGCCACCACCGTGGTGCGCCAGCTCTTCAAAAAGAGCAGCAGCACCAGGATCGAGAGGGCCAGCCCGATCAGGATGCTGTCCCGCACGCTCTTGATCGAATCGCGCACCAGGATGGACTGGTCGTAAAAGATCGAAAGCTGGATGTCCTTGGGCAGGGTCTTGCGAATCTCCACCAGCTCCCGGTTGACCGCGTCGGCGATCTCCACCGCGTTGCCGTCTGGCTGCTGGAGCACGTTCACCAGCACGGCGGGCCGCCCGTTGGCTGTGACGATCTGGTAGACCGGCTGCTCCCCGGGCGCCACGTTCGCCAGGTCTTTCACTCGCACCGGGGTGCCCTTGATGACGTCCACCACGGTGTTCTCCACCTGTTCCCGCTGCCGCATCAGGCCCGTGACCGTAGTCAAGTACAGGTGGTAGTTCTCCTGCACCATCCCCGCGCTCTGAATCACGTTGTTATTGCGGATGGCGTCCACCACCTTGGTGAGCGGCAGGCCGTAGCTGTTCAGCTTCAGTGGATCGACCAGCACGTGATATTCCGGCGGGCGCCCGCCTACGATCCTGGCCTCGGAAACGCCCGGCAGGCGATACAGCCGCGGCCCGATCTCGTAGTACGCCAGGTCCCACAGCTCCGACGTGGATCGCCTGGGCGAGGTCATGCTGAAGCCGATCATGGGGAACACCGAGAAGGTCAGCCGGTTGATGTAGAAGCGCGTATCCGCGGGCAAGGAGGGCAGGATCTGCGAAATGCGCCCCTGCACCAGGTTGAGCGCGTTCTGCATGTCCACGTCCCACCGGAAGTAGATGTTCACCTCGGTGGCGCCGCGGGCGGTCACCGAACGCAGATCCGTAATGCCGGGCACCAGGCGGACCGCCTGCTCCAGCGGCCTTGTGACCGTCAGCATCTGCACATCCACCGGCTGGATGCCGTTATCCACCAGGATCACGATGCGCGGGAAGTCCGTCTGCGGGAAGATCGCGATGGGCAGCCGGAAGAGAAACACCAGGCCCGCCAGCCCGAAACTCAGCACGATGATGACCAGCGCGCGCCCCTGGTTTTGGACGAATTCGCCGAGCCGCGTGGTCACTTGCCGTCCTCCGCCAACTTCACCTCGGTTCCGTCAGGCAGGCCGTAGCCTCCCTGGACCACCACCGTATCCCCGGGTTTGACGCCGGACTTGATCTGCACCTGGCCGCCCTGCTTCTCGCCGGTCTCCACGTCGCGCGAATGCGCCACGTTCTTCTCCACCACCAGCACCGTTCCGTTCAGCGTGCCTTCCGAGAATTGCACCGCGGCCAGCGGTACCATCACGCTGTCCGGCAGGCTGCCCGTCGCCACCGTTACGTCGCCGAACAGATTGCCGCGCAACTTGTGCTCCGGATTCGGGATCTGGCACCACACCTCTACGGTCCGCCGGGCCGGGTCCACGGCCTTGTTGATCACTGTGATTTTGCCGGGGAACGCCTCCGAGCTCGCGTCCACGGGGCGGAATTCACACGTTTGGCCCGTGCGCACAGGGCCGACTTGGCTTTCCGGAACCTGGGCGCGCGCAATCACCGTGTCCAGGTCCATGACGGTAAAGGTAGGGGTAGTCGGGGAGGCCATGTCGCCGGGGAACTGCGACTGGTCGGTGATCGTGCCGGCGAAGGGGCTGCGCAGTTCAGTGTATTGGAGTTGCACGTTCACCTGGCTCAGGCGCGCCCGGGCCTGCTCCACGCGGCTGCGCGCCATGGCGATATCCCGCTCGCTCGATTGCTGCTGCAACAGCTCCAGCGATCGCCGGGAGACTTCGAAGTTGGTTTTGGCCTGTGCGAGTTCGGTCTGGCTCTGGAGCAGGTCGCGCTGCGGGATGGCGCCCAGCTTGAACAGGTCGGCGCGCCGCTTGTAGACCTCTTGCGCGAGGTTCAGAGCGGCCTCCGCGGTGGCCACCTGGCCGCGGGCGCGCTCGATATCGGCGGGCAGCGTGCCCGCCATGGTCTTTTGCAGGTTGGCCTCCGCGTCCGCGACGGCCGCCGTGGCTTCTTCCCGCTGCGCGCGCACGTCGCGGTCTTCGAGCACGGCCAGCACCGCTCCCGCCACAACGTTGTCGCCCTTGCGCGCTCGCAGTTCCCGGATGGGAGCCGTGATGCGCGCCGCCACGCTGGCCTGCTCGCGCGGCCACAGGGTCGCCGGCGCCGTCACGGTAAGGTGGACCGTCTGCACCTCTGCCTTGGCCACTTTGACCGAGACGAGTGGCTTGGGCGCGGCCTCTTCCTGCTTCCCGCAGCCCGCCAATGCGATCGCCGGCAAAACCAGCCAGCACAGGCGGCTGTTGCGTTTCGTGTGGTTTCTCATCTGCCGGACGCGACCTCCAGATCCGCCCGCGCATTCAGGTAATTCGCCTTGGCGGTGAAAAAATTGGCCCGCGCCTGTGCCAACTGGCTCTGCGCCGCGACCACGTCCAGGGCCAGTCCTTCGCCGCCCTCGTAGCGCACGCGGCTCAGCTTCAGGTTGTCTTCGGACAGCTTTACTTGCGACTCCGTGATCGCGATCTGCGCGTAGACCTGCGCGACGCGCGCCAGGGCGTCGCGATAGTCGCGCGAAAAGGTGCGCCGCGTGATGCGGCTGGTTGTCTCTACCTGCCGGGCCTGCAAATCGAACTGCCGGGCGGCGCTGCGCGTGCGGAACCAGTCGAAGATCGGGATGCGCAGGTTGAAAAACGTGGCATAGCCGCGATAGCTGAAGCTGTAGCGCGGCGCGTCGATTCCGTACTGCGTGATCAGGCTCAACTGCGGATACAGATCCGCGCGCGTCCGCCGGGCGTCCGCCTGGAAACCGCGCAACTGCGCGTCGAACAGCCGGAATTCCAGTCGCCGGGTGAAAGGTTCCGCGTCGGCCGGCGGTGGAGGTTCCGGCGGCGGCGCGGGCTGGTCCAGCACATCCGCCAGGGCCAGTTCTTTGTCCACCTCCGTAGTCCAGTAAGACGCCAGGTCGTGGTTGGCCACGCTGGCATCCAGGCGCGCGGCGTTCAGCGACTGCTCCAGGAACGCCACCTCCGCCGACGCTTTTACCACGTCCGCCTGGGCGGCTTCGCCCTTCTCCGCCAGCAGCCGCGTGCGTCTCTCGAAACTCTGCGCCTCGCCCAGTGAATCGCTGGTCGTCTGCACGATATGCCTTGCCAGAAGCACCCGGTAGTAGGCCGCTGCGACGGCCCGTTTCAGGTCGCGCTGGGCAAGTCCCTGACCCGCCGCGGCGGCGTCCTGGTCTGCTCGGGCGCGCGCCAGCGCAGCGCGCAAACGCCCGGAGGTATCCAATTCCAGTACCGCATTGCCCTGCGTGACGTACTCGCGGACGGCGTTCAAGCTGATGAAGCTGAATTCCTCGGCCCGCAGCGGACTGTTGTAGGTGTAGATCCCGCCGGCGAAGATCTGCGGCAGGAATCCGGCCCGCGCCTGTACCACGCCGTAGCCGGCGATGTCGCTTTGCAGCCGCGCCAGGCTCACAGCGGACTCCACCGAAGAAGCCAGCTTGATGCAGTCCTCGAGCGTCAGGGGGTTCGCCTGGCTGAACCCGGGACAAACCAGAGCCGCCGACAGGATAAGCACTCGGAGTGGGGTACGCACGCGTGGACCTCGGAAGGTGCCCGATGAAAGGTTCATTGTATGGAATCCAAGATGAATCGGGGATGAATACGGGCGCCCGACAGCGGCAGCCGCACCGTGAACGTGCTGCCCGCCCCCGGAGCGCTCTCCGCGTGGGCGCTGCCCTGGTGAGACTCGGCAATCCATTTCACGATCGCCAGCCCCAGGCCGAATCCCCCCACGGCCCGGGAGCGCGCCTTGTCCACCCGGTAGAACCGCTCGAAGATACGTTCCAGCGAATCGGGCGGGATACCGATTCCCGTGTCGGATACCCTGATGCGCGCCAGGCCGCCCTCGGTGTCGAGGTTCAACTCCACGCGGCCCCCGGCAGGCGTGTAGCGGATGGCGTTATCCAGCAGGTTCATCGTCATGCGCCGCAGCAGTTCCTGGTCGCCGTGGAACGGCACATCTTCCCCGTAGGACCACGCCAGTTGGATGGACTTCTGGCGCGCCAGAGGCTGGACCGCGCGGCAGCAGTCCTCCAGCAGGTCGTTCAGGTAGAAGTCCTCCAGGTGGAGCGGGCGGTGGCCGGCATCGGCTTGCGCCAGGCTCAGGAGGTCGTCCACCAGGCGCGACAGCCGCCGGGCTTCGTCCTGGATAATGGCCAGCGATTCCCGATATTCGGCCGGCCGGCGGTCTTGCGACAGCGCCACGTCGGCCTCCCCGCGGATGATCGACAGAGGCGTGCGCAGTTCGTGGGAGGCGTCCGCTACAAACTCCCGCATGCTGGCGAAAGAGCGTTCCAGCCGCGAGAGCAGTTCGTTGAAGGCGGCGGCCAGCCGCCCCAATTCGGCGCTGGCGCGGCGCACCTCCAGGCGGCGGTCCAGGTTCCGGGCGGTAATCCCTTCGGCCTGCTTCGCCATGGCGGCTACTGGCGCCAGGCTCTTGGCAGCCAGCAGATACCCGCCCGCCCCCGCCAGCACCAGCGCCAGGGGCAGTCCCAGGTAAAACACCTCCCGCAGGGCGGCCAGTTGCTCCGCCATCGAATCGAGCGGCTCCAGGGCCGCCAGGTGGCACGCGGCCGAGCCCGCGCGGAATGGCAGCACCAGCACCCTCGCTCCGTGACGTCCAGGCTCCGGCCAGGTGCGATACACGCGGCCGGACCCCAAAAGCAGGCTTACCCGCTGGCCGGGAAAATCCGCCGGGCGATTCGCCGCCAGCATCTTTCCCCCGGCAAAAATGGCCAGCGAAGCGGCCGGCAGCCGCAGCTCATCCAGCGCCTCCACAGCCGCCGGCACCAGGGCGCCGGAGTGCTCGCCCAACTCCGCCCGGAACAGCCCCGCCGCCGTCACCGCCTCGTCGGCCAAAGAGGCATCCAGGCGTTCCCGCAGGTTCCGCGCCAGCAGGGCGTACAGGAAACCGCTAAAGCATCCCAGCAACAAGAGGAAACAACCGAGATACCAGGCGGTGAGTTGTAGGCGGAAGCTCTTAAACATCGCCGCCTTCCGGGCCGGCGGAGAGGAAATAGCCCTCCCCCCGGCGCGTGTGGATCAGCGGCGGCGCAAACCCCGCATCGATCTTTGCGCGCAGCCGCCGTACATAGACATCGATAATGTTGGAAAGGGGATCGAAGGATTCATCCCACACGTGCTCCGCGATCTGCTCGCGGTTTACCACCCGATTCTGCCGCAGCAGCAGAAACTCCAGCAGTGCATACTCCTTGGCGGTGAGTTCGATGCGCTGCCCGCCGCGGGTCACCCGGTGGCTGGCCGTGTTCAGCACCAAATCCGATATTTGTAGTAATTGTGGCCGAAGCTCCTGCGGCCTTCGTAGTAGAGCCCGGATGCGTGCCAGCAACTCCCGAAATTCAAATGGCTTGGCTAGATAATCATCGGCTCCGGCATCCAGCCCCCGGACGCGGTCGTCCACGGCGTCCCGCGCCGTGAGCATCAGGATCGGGTGGCGGAAGCCCCGGCCGCGAAGCTCCCGGCAGACCGCGTAGCCGTCCTTGCGCGGCAGCATCACATCCAGAATCAGCAAATCGTATTCGGTCTCGCCGGCGCGATACAGGGCGTCCTCGCCGTCGGGGGAGATGTCCACGGCGTAGCACTGTTCCCGGAGGCCCTTGGCGATGAATCCAGCCACCCGGGGCTCGTCTTCCACCAGCAGCAACCGCATGGGGGACCTGTCGAACCAATTGTAAGCGCAGCGAGATGAACCAGGGATGAACGCGGACCCGTGGCTATAATTAAGAGTCCCGGAGCGTATGCAAATCGACTGGTTTCCGATGTGGCTGAGCCTCCGTGTAGCCGGCCTGGCCACCCTGTTCTCGCTGGTTTCGGGCCTGCTGCTGGCCTACCTGCTGGCCAACCGCACGTTTCGCGGGAAAGAAGCGGTGGATGCCTTGGCCACCCTGCCGCTGGTGTTGCCGCCCACTGTTTTGGGCTACTACCTGCTGGTCGTGTTGGGCCGCATGAGCCCCCTGGGGCGCGTCTATGAAGACCTCGTGGGACAGCCGCTGGTCTTCACGTGGCAGGCGGCGGTGGTGGCTTCCTCGGTGCACGCCTTTCCGTTGCTGGTCAAAACTGCCCGGGCGGCGCTGGAAAGCGTGGACCGCAGCTATGAGAAGGCCGCGCGCAACCTGGGCGCTTCGGAATGGCGCGTGTTCCTGAGCGTGACCCTGCCGCTGGCGCGGCGCTCCATTTTCGCGGCTACTGTGCTGGCGTTCGCCCGCTCGCTGGGCGATTTCGGCGCCACCCTGATGGTCGCCGGCAACATCCCCGGCAGGACGCAGACAGCCGCGGTGGCCATCTACGATGCCGTCGAGTCCGGCAATACGCTGCTGGCGCGTACCCTGGTGCTGGTGCTTTCGGTCCTGGCGATGGGCATCGTCTACGCCGCTAACCGTCTGGAGCACCGGCAGGTGCGTGCATGATCCACGCGCGCATCGCCAAGCGCTTTCCGGCGGGCGCCGAATCCGCGGCCTTCTCGCTGGAGGTCGAGTTCAAGGCGGCTGCGGGAGTGACCGTGCTGTTCGGCCCCAGCGGAGCCGGCAAGACCCTCACGCTGGATTCCATAGCCGGCTTCATCCGGCCCGACAGCGGGCGCATCCTCCTGGACGACGAGATCCTGTTCGATGCGGCCGCCGGCGTAAACCTGCCGCCCCGGCGGCGTAACTGCGGCTACGTTTTTCAGAACTACGCCCTGTTTCCCCACATGACCCTGCGGCAGAACCTGATGTTCGCGGCGGAGCGCCGCCCGCGCCTGGAAAGGCACCGCAAAGTCAACGAAATGCTGGAGCGCTTCCACCTGGCGGAGGTGGCTGGACGTCGTCCCCACGAAGTCTCCGGCGGGCAGAAACAGCGCTGCTCCATCGCCCGGGCGCTGATCGGCGGGCCGAAACTGCTGCTGCTAGACGAGCCCGCGCGCGGGCTGGATATCCCCCTGCGGAATGAGCTTTACGAGGTGCTGCGGCAGGTCCGCGCGGATTACGGCGTGCCGGCGCTGCTCGTGACGCACGACCTGGACGAGTGCTTCGCCCTGGGCGACGAGATGCTGGTGCTGCGCGAAGGGCGCATCGTGCAGAGCGGCGCGCCCCGCAAAGTGCTGGACCAGCCCGCCAGCGTCGAGGTGGCCCGCCTGCTGGGCATCCCCAATCTCTTCCAGGCGGAAATCACCGGCCTGGACCCTGGCCGCAATACTAGCCGCGTGCGGCTGGGCGCCTTCGAACTCACCGGGCCCTATTTCCCCGGAAGGCTCAAGGGCGACCGCGTGTGGCTGTGCGTGCGCGCCGAGGAGTTGCGCGCCAAGGCGCCCAACGGCGCCGCCCGGCAACCCAATCAGGTGCCCGCGCGGCTGCTGCGCGTCTCCGAGCGCTCGCAGTCCGTCCGGCTGGAGTTTTCCGGCGAGATTGTGGTGGAAGTCCCGCCCGACGAGTACCAGCGGCAGAAAGATAATAAAGAATGGCTGGTGGAATTTCCGCCGGACTCTCTGAGGGTCCTGTAAATGCCGCTGAGGGATTTTGAGGAGTATGTCGCGCTGGCCGAACAGGCCCACGGCCACATCTGCGCCGGGCAGATTCTGGGCCTGCGCATGGCCCTCTACGGACTGAAGCTGCTGGGCCTGGACGATCCGGAGGGAAAAGACCGCAAGCGCCTCGTGACTGTGGTGGAAATCGACCGCTGCGTCACCGACGCCATCCCCGTAGTGACCGGCTGCCGGCTGGGCAAGCGGGCCCTCAAGTTCCGCGATTTCGGCAAAGTGGCCGCCACCTTCTGCGATCTCCAGGCGGGCAAGGCCGTCCGCCTGGCCGCGCGGGAAAGCGCCAGGCAGCGGGCCCGGGAGCTGCACCCGGAAATCGCCGGAAGAAACGAGCAGCAGATGCGCGCCTACCGGGAGATGCCGGACGAGGAATTGTTCGATCTGCGGTGGGTGCGCGTGACCCTGCCTCCCGAGGAATTGCCCGGCTATAAGGCCGAGCGCGCAGTCTGCGCGGAGTGCGGCGAGGGCATCAATTTCCGCCGCCAGGTGGAGCGCGGCGGCCGCGTGCTCTGCCGCGCCTGCGCCGGCGAGAGCTACTACCGGCCGCTCTGATGCTGCGGTATTACATCACCGACCGCAAACCGCTGGGAGGCCTGGGGCCGCTGCTCGAGGCCATAGAACGAGCGCTTCGCGAGGGCATCGAGCGCATTCAGATTCGCGAAAAAGACCTCGGAACCCGCGAGTTGCTGGAACTGACCCGCGCTGTGCTGGCGCTGCCGAATCCCCACGCTACCCGCATCCTGGTAAACGGCCGTACGGACGTGGCGCTGGCCGCCGGGGCGCATGGTGTCCACCTGCCCTCGAATTCGCCGCCGCCGCGCGAACTGCGGCGCATCGTGCCCGCCGGCTTCCTGTTCGGGGTCTCTTGCCACGCCGTCGCCGAGGTGCGGCAGGCGGAGGCCGAGGGCGCCGATTTCGCGGTCTTCGGCCCGGTTTTTTTCACGCCGTCGAAAGCCGCTTATGGCGCGCCGCTGGGCCTGGCGCTCCTGCGCGAGGCCGCTGCGGCGGTGCGCTTGCCGGTGCTGGCGCTGGGCGGCGTGAACCGCCGGAATGCCGCCGAGTGCCTGGCCGCCGGCGCGGCCGGCATCGCGGGCATCTCCCTCTTCCAGAGCCCCCCGAAGTGATACGATAATCAGGGCTGGAGGGATGCTGAAAAAGGCGAGACTCACCCTGCCTTTTCTCTTCGCGGCAGTGGTGTGCGGGCAGTCGCCCGCGAACTTCAATCGAACCTTGTTCCCCATTCTCGAAAAAGCCCAGTGCCGCATGTGCCACAACGATAACGGCGTGGCCTCCCGCACCCGGCTGCAATTCCCGCCCGAGAAAGCCTCCCCCGAGGACATCACCGCCTTCGGCCTGCGCCTCTCCATCCTGGTGGACCGCGAGCATCCGGACCAATCCCTGCTGTTCCGCAAACCCACCAACCGGCTGCAACACACCGGCGGAGAACGCATTCATCCCGGCAGCCCGGAAGAGACCGTGTTGCGGCAATGGATCGCCTACTTGGCCAGCCTACCGGAGGATCGGCTGGCGGCGGCCATGGGCAAACGCGGCGTAGCGGCCGCCGAACCCGCAGTAGTGCGGCGTCTCACGCACAGCCAGTACAACCAGACCGTGGCCGACCTCTTGGGTGACGAAACGCGCCCCGCCGACCAGTTCCCCCAGGAAGACTACATCAACGGCTTCACCAACCAGGCTGCCGGCCAGAGCATCGCGCCGGTGCAGGAGGAGGCTTACAACCGCGCGGCGGAGAAACTGGCGCGCAACGCTTTTCGCGGCGACCTGCGCCGCCTGGTTCCGTGCACGCCTTCCGGACCCGCCGACGGTGCCTGCCGGCAGCAGTTCATCCGGGAGTTCGGCCGCAGGGCCTTCCGGCGGCCCTTGACTGCCTCCGAAACCGCTCGCTACGAAAAGCTGTTTCTGGTGGACGCGGCCTCGTCCCGGGACTTCCTCCAGGGCGCCCAAATCGTGGTCGAGGCCATGCTCCAGTCGCCCAACTTTCTGTTCCACCTGGAGGGCGGCCCGAACGGCGAGTACCCGCAATACCGTACGGCCAGCCGGCTCTCCTATTTCCTGTGGAACACCATGCCGGATGAGAACCTGTTCCGCGCGGCCAGGGACGGCGAACTGGACACCGAAGAGCAGATCGAACGGACCGCGCGGCACATGCTCGACGACCCCCGCGCCCAGCGTTCGATGGATGTGTTCCTGGAGCAATGGCTGCGTTTCGACCGGCTCAAGAACGCCATCCGGGACCGGCGGCTGTACCCGGATTTCAGCACCGAACTGACGGCCGGCATGATGGAAGAGACCCGCCAGCTTTACCGCCATCTGGTGTGGGACAACGGCAACTTCATGCAGTTCTTCACCGCCAACTATGCCTACCTGAACAACGACCTGGCGCAGTTGTACGGCTTGCCGGCGCCCCAGCGGGAATTTGCGCGCGTGGATTTTCCCCCGAACGAAAAGCGTGCCGGCATTCTCGGGGAGGCCGCCTTTCTGGCCCTGACCAGTAAGCCGGCCGATACATCGCCCACCGAGCGCGGGCTGTTCGTCCGGGAGCACTTCCTGTGCCAGATCGTGCCGCCTCCACCCCCGGGGGTGAACACCACCCTGCCGCCGCCCACCGACGAGAAGCCGCTGACCAACCGGGAGCGCCTCCAGGTTCATCTCTCTAATAAGACCTGCGCGGCGTGCCACGGACTGGTGGATTCGATCGGGTTCGGCTTCGAGCACTATGACGGGATCGGGCGGTACCGCGAGCAGCAGGTGATCACCATCTATCCCACCTTCGATGAAATGCAGCACCACCTCAAGATGAAACCCACCGAGCACCGGCTCACCCTGGACACCACCGCCTACGTGCGGGGCATTCCGCATTCCGACTTCGGCAGCCCCCGCGACCTGGGACAGATCCTGGCGAATGAACCAGCCTGCCAGAAATGCGTGGTGAAGCAGTTATTCCGCTACGCGGTAGGACGGGCGGAGACGGCGGCGGACCAGCCGGTCATCGAAGAGGCCCTGCAAAGATTCCGCCAGTCGCGGTTTCAGTTTCAGAATCTGATAATCTCAATCATCACCTCTAAGCCGTTCCTGGGAGGAGGGAGTTAGGATGGCTGCCAAGACCGCGCTTTCGCGGCGCACGTTTCTGCGGGGCATGGGATTGTCCGGCGCGATGGTCCGCGTCGGCGTGCCCGCCCTGGAGGCCATGTTCAATCCCAACGGGACCGCGTATGCGGCGCCCAACCGGTTGGGGGAAAAGGCGATCGAAACTCGCTTCGTGTTCTGGTTCAACGGCAACGGCATTCCCGAAAAGTACTGGGTGCCGCGCGAGACCGGACCAGATTTCCAGTTCACCCCCTGCCTGAACCCGCTGGCGCCTTTCCGCAACGACATCCATGTGATCACCGGGCTGGATAGCCCCGCCGCGCGCCTGCCGGGTCCGGGCAACAGCCACTATCCCTCGATGAGCGCCCTGGTTTCCGGCCAGGTCTTTACCGGACGCGGAGCGGGCGGGCCGTCGCTCGACCAGGTGATTGCGCGCAACATCGGGCAGGATTCGCGTTTCCGTTCGCTGCAAGTCGGCGTGTGCCAGGAGTCGTTCGGAGAAAGCATCCAGCGGAATCTGAGCTGGGCGGACCGCGACCGGCCGCTGCCGCCGGAGATGATCCCCCACCGTCTGTTCGACCGGCTGTTCGGCTCCAAGGAGGCGCATTGGATCAACCGCGAAAGCAGCATTCTGGACACGGTGCAGGAGGATGCGGCGGCCTTGAAAGCGCGGCTGGGGAGCCAGGACAAGGCCCGCCTGGATGAATACCTGACCTCCGTGCGGGAGTTGGAGCGGTCCATCGCCAGCCTGCCGCCGGAATACAAGCAGGTGGTGGAACGGCCGCCGGACGGCGGCGATCTGAAGGATTGGCCGCGCATCGCCAAGCTGCAAAGCGACCTGCTGGTGCACGCGCTGGCCTCGCGCCAGACGCGCGTGGCGTCCTACATGCTCACCAAGTGCCAGGGGCTCTCCCGGTTCCCCTGGCTGGGCCACACCGCCCAACGGCACCACGAGTACACCCACGGCGACGTCGAAACGCCGCGCGGCATGCGCATTCTGCGCGACATCTGCCGCTGGCACGTCGAGGAGTTCGCCTACCTGGTGGGCAAAATGAAAGCCACGCCGGAAGGCGACGGCACCCTGCTGGATCACACCTGCCTGCTCTTCGTGCACGAGCATGCGGAGGCGAACATCCACAAGAATAATGGCTTGTCGCTGATCCTGGCGGGCCACGCCGGCAACCTCCAAACCGGCCTGCACAGCCGCATGACGGGTACGCTGGGCGATCTCTACGTGACGCTCGCCGACGAAGCCCTGCAGGCGCGCCTGGGCAAATTCCCCACCTTCGAAAACAAGCTCACCGGCCTGGTCTAGACAAGCTGAACCGAGCCACGACCAAAGGGAGCGGTCTTCCCGACAATCGGGCCACCAAGTCATCAATCTGTCAACAGCCCGGAGGTATACTATCCGGTCAAGAGGTTACTTGCGAGGAAAGCTATGCAGAAGCCAGTAGTGTTTGGTGCCATCATCGCCATGCTGTGCGGACCGTCTGCGTGGGCGCAGTCCGTGGCAGGGCTAGGGGCCATCTCCGGAACCGTCCGCGACGCCACCGGCGCCGCCGTCCCGGATGCCCAGGTCGTGGTCTCCAACGACTCCAAAGGCATCCACCGCACCTTGCGCACGACCGAGGCGGGTGTGTTTACCGCGCCTTCTCTGGTGCCTGCGGCGGGCTACACCGTGACCGTCACCAAGCAGGGATTCGCCGAATACGAGGTGAAGGACATCCAGGTGCTGGTAGGCCAGAACGTCAGCCTGGAAGTGGTCCTGAACGTGGCAGGCACGGCCACCCAAGTGGACGTGGAAGCGGCGGCCCCGCTGGTGGATTCCACCAAGACGGACGTTTCGCAGGTGGTCAACAGCACGCAGATTCAGGACCTGCCCATCAACGGACGGCGGGTGGACTCGTTTGTCCTGCTCTCGCCGGCCGTGGTTCCGGATGGAACCTTCGGGCTGATTTCCTTCCGCGGAGTGGCGGGCGGGAACTCGTTCCTCACGGATGGCAACGACACCACCGAGCAGTTCTATAACGAAAACGCCGGCCGCACGCGCATCTCCTCGCAGATCTCGCAGGATGCCGTGCAGGAGTTCCAGGTGGTTTCCAACAACTACTCCGCCGAGTTCGGGCATGCCATGGGCGGCGTGGTGAACACCGTGACCCGCAGCGGCAGCAACGATTTTCACGGCACGGGCTACTGGTTTTTCCGCAATCAGGATTTCAACGCCAAAGACACCTTCGCCAGCATCAACCCGAAAGAAACGCGCAACCAGATCGGCGCCAGCGCCGGCGGCAAAATCATCAAGGACAAGCTGTTCTACTTTTTCAACTACGAAGCCATGCGGCGCGACTTTCCGCTGATCGCGTCGATCACCGCGCCCGGCAATCCCCTGTTCGATTCCTCCGGCAAGTTCATCGGAACTTGCGGCGCGCCGGCCACCCCGGCCCAGTGCGACGCCGCCATCCACTTCCTGGACCGGCAGTTTCAAACCATCAACCGGACGGCCAACCAGGACTTGGGCTTCGGCAAGATCGACTGGCGTCCGACCGATCGCAATGCCTTCAGCATCAGCTTGAACCTGCTGCGCTGGGTATCGCCCAACGGCCTGCAAACCCAGGCCGTGCTGAACAACGGCAACGGCGTGGGCAACAACGTGAATTCCTCGGTGCGCTCCAAGTACGGCCGTTTCACCTGGACCGCCATCCCGACCACCAGCATGGTCAACGAATTCCGCTTCGGCTGGTTCAAGGACAAGCAGTTCGACTATCCCAACGACGCGCTGGCGATCCCGGGCATCGGCTTCCTGGGAATCAGCATTACCGGGCAAAGCTATCTCGGTACGGCCACCGACTATCCGCGCACGAATCCCAGCGAAAATCGCTTCGAGTATTCCGACACCCTCACCTGGACCAAGGGCCGGCACACGCTCAAGTTGGGCGCCGACATCATGCGGACCGAAGACTATACGAACCTGCTATTCAACCGAACCGGCACCTACTTGTTCCCCAGTTTCACGGCGTTGGCGCTGGACCTGACCGGCAACACAGCGGGGAATAAGGACTGGTCCACGTACACCCAGACCATCGGCAACCCGGAAGTGGACTTGTACATGACCGATTACAGCTTCTTTGTGCAGGATCAGTACAAAGTGACGCCCCGGCTGACGCTGAACCTGGGGATGCGGTATGACTACACCTCTCTGCCGCAGCCGACCCTGACTAATCCGGATTATCCGGCCACCGGACGCATCCCGACTTACAACAAGGATTTCGCCCCGCGCGTCGGGGTGGCGTATGCCCTGGACGATCAGAGCAAGACGGTGATTCGCGCCGGATACGGCATCTTCTACGCGCGCTATCCGGGCGGCCTGATCAACACGTTCTTCCTGGGCAACGGGCTGTATCAGAAGTCCATCACGTTGAATTCCGCGAGCGCCAGCGACAAGGCGGGCGGCCCGGTGTTCCCCAACCGGCTGCCGAATACCGGCAACTACAATCCGCCGGTGGGCTCGGTCAACCTGAACATCGCCTCGAAGGACTTCCGTGCTCCGTACACCCAGCAGGGCGATATCGCTATCGAGCGGGAATTGACCCGCACCCTGGCGCTGACGGCTTCTTACATCTGGAGCCGCGGCTTGCACCTCACGTCGGTCAACGACATCAACATCGGGGCGCCTGGGCCGACCATCACCTACCGCATCAACGACGCTGGTGGGAACCAGGTGGGCTCTTACTCCACGCCGGTATATGTCCGCCAGAACCGCGTGGACCCCAGGTACGCCCGCATCAACATCATCGACGCCGGCCTGAACAGTTGGTACAACGGCCTGGCCTTGCAGTTGAACAAGCGCCTCTCGCACGGCTTGCAGGGCTCGATGGCTTACACCTGGTCGCACGCCATAGATGACGGTCAGGGGTACGCGGGGACTCCCAACATCTTCGCCAGCGGCGGGCCCCAGAGCTACCTTCCCGGCGACTACCGCGCGGAAAAAGGAAGTTCCGCCCTGGATGTGCGCCACCGGCTGGTGCTCAACGGCGTGTGGGCGCCGACCTTCACCGAGAGCAAGAACCCCTGGGCCACTTACCTGGTGAACAACTGGCAGCTTTCCCTGTTGGGCACGTTCTCCTCGGCGCCGCCCGCGACTCCGACCGTGCAGATCTCCTCCGCCCCTGCTCCCGCTCCCTACAGCGCGGCCTTTACGGGCACCCTGAACGGCTACACCAGCGGCGGGTTGGGCAATCGCGTTCCTTTCCTGCCGATCGGCAGCCTGAACATCGACCAAGTGTCCCGCATTGATGCGCGCCTCACCAAGATGTTCCCCATCACCGAGCGCTATAAGGCGATGTTCACCTTCGACGCCTTCAACGTTTTCAACCACCGCTACTTCACCTCTGTCTCCACACGGGCCTACGTCGCCTCGGTGGTGGGCGGCGTCCCCGTGCTCAATCCCGCCTCCGGCTTCGGAGCGGGCACGGCGTCGCAGGGATTCCCGGACGGCACCGACGCGCGCCGGCTGCAACTCGGCCTGCGCTTTGTCTGGTAGAATCCTCGCAGTCCCCACATGAGGCTGGCCACAATCGAAAGAAATGGGTGTCCCTCCCCGGGCATCGTAAAAGAACAGGGCGGCGCCAGAAGCCTGGAGTTGTTTTCCGGCGGCGAAGATCTGCGTGCACGGATCGCCAGAGGCGGCATCTCCAGCCTGCCCCGCGGCGAAACCGTGGAACTGCCCGACGAGGCGCTGCTGCCGCCTATCGGCAATCCCGGCAAGCTGCTCTGCCTGGCGGGAAATTACGCAGCGCACATCGAAGAAGGCGGGATGGAACGCCCGAAGGCGGCCGACATCATCACCCCGCAGTTCTTTCTGAAGCCGCCGACCACCCTCACCGGCGCCGCTGTGGATATCCCGATCGGTCCGCAGAACGTGGCCGTGGGCTGGGAAGCGGAACTGTGTGTCGTGATAGGCAAGCGCGGGCGGCACATCGCCGCCGCGGATGCCATGAACTACGTGTTCGGCTACACCGTCATCAACGATGTTTCCGAACGGCAGCTCAACGCGAAGCTCGCCGGCCGGCGCGTGCGCGAGTACGACAAGTTCTTCGACTGGCTGGGGGGCAAGTGGTTCGACGGCTTCGCCCCCTGCGGCCCGTGGATTGTGACGGCCGACGAAATCGCCGACCCGCATAATCTGACCATCCGCCTGTGGGTGAACGGAGACCTGCGGCAGGAAGGCAGCACCGCGGACATGCTCTTCCGCATTCCCGAGGCCATCGCCTATATCTCGTCCATCACCACGCTGGAACCCGGCGATCTGATCGCCACCGGCACGCCCGCCGGAGCGGGTCTCGGTTCCGGCCGGAGCGTGCTCGGCGACGGAGACGAAGTCGTCTGCGAGGTCAGCAAAATCGGCGCCCTGCGCAACCGCGTCCGCGCCTCCACGAAATAGTTCCCAGCTTTTCCGATGGAACCGAGCCGCGACTGTCAGGGAGCGGTGGGAGACAAGGGCGCGGTTGCAACGCTGGGCCACAGCGGCTATTCTTCGCTGGAGGGGACTGTATGTCGCATTCCAGGATCTTTCTGCTATTGGTGTAAGCCATGCAGTCCTTCGCGGCAGAGCGAGTTGCCGAGGCCATGACGCCTCGGTCACGAACCCGCTGTGGAGGAACTCTTCCGACGCCGTTATCATCGACGAATGGATATCCGGGCCCTCCCAAAGATCGAGCTACACCTGCACCTCGATTGCTCGCTCAGCTACCAGGCGGTATCGACACTTGACCCCCGTGTGACGCGCGAAGAGTATGAACGAGACTACATAGCGCCGCGGCGATGCACCAACCTGGCTGAATTCTTGACGCGCGCACCCAAGGGCTTTCAACTCATGCAGACGGAGGATTCCCTCCGGCTAGTCGTAGAAGACCTGTTTTCACAGCTTGTGCAGGACGGTGTCATCTATGCCGAGATCCGGTTTGCACCTCTCCTTCACACGGATCGGGGCCTGACCTCCGAGCGCGTGGTGCAGATCGTGGAAGCCGCAACCAGCAACATGATTCGCAACAGCGGCATCGAAGCCCGTCTGATCCTTTGTACCTTGCGGCACTTCACAGAGCAACAGAGCATGGAGGTGGTGGGGTTGGTCGAGAAGTTCCGGGGCAGCCACGTGGTGGCGCTTGATCTTGCCGGCGACGAAGCTGGTTTTCCCATAGACGCGCACCTGGGCGCGTACCGTCACGCCAGAGACAACGGCTTGTGTCGCACAGCGCATGCCGGCGAGGCCCGTGGCCCGGATAGTGTCTGGGAGACAATCCAGTTGTTGCAGCCCACACGAATCGGCCACGGCACCCGAAGCATCGAAGATCCCCGATTGCTTGAGAAACTGAAGCGCGAGGGCATACATCTGGAAATCTGTCCATCTGCCAACGTGCAGATTATCCCCTCGATCGCTGGCTGGGAGCATCACCCGATTGACCGGCTGTACCGCGCAGGCGTTGCCTTGAACGTCAACACCGATACGCGCATGCTGACCCCGGTTACCCTGACGAGCGAGTACGAAGCCCTGGAACAGATCTTCAGTTGGGGGGGCGAAGAGCTTCTGCGAACGAATCTCATGGGAGTTGATGCGGCATTCGCTGGCGAAGCCGTCAAGCAGCACCTCAAGACCAAGCTACTGCAGGGCTATACCGTCGCAACCCGCGCTTGAGAGCCCGAATCCAGCCAGTCGCCAATCCGCGGACCCGTTGGCCGAGATTACGTCGGGGTGCATGCTCCCCAGAACACTCTCCACGTCGCGAGCATTGAACCGCTCGTAAGGACGCTCAAGCATTTCCACGCCATGCAACATTCGAGTCTCGATTCCGCCGTATCTGTTTACGATTGCGATTATCGCGCGTGTGGTCCGTCCGCTCCAGGCGACCGGCGCGTTAGTGGCGGGTCGGATAAGGCGCTTTCCTGTGCTGCGGATATACGCCGATCTTGCAGAATAATCCGGAAGACGAGACCATGCGTGATCAGCAGAAGGGGTACCACGCAGGTCGGAATGAAGTAGGTGGCCCCTAACTGCCCCGCCATGAGGCCGGCGTGACCGGCCTGGTAGAAAGCGTTGAGGAGATCGGCTGAGCCCCACAGGCTAAAGATCCATGCGATGACAACGCCAGCCGCGCTGGGCAGCGACATCAGCGAGAGCAAGGCGAGGACTGCCGCAATGATATCCCCATAGGCCGCCGCGTGCGCGAACGCTGGAGGTAGGTCGGGCGACACGACGCCGGGCACCAGGAATGCCAAACCGATAAAGCGGAAGCTGTGCAGGATGAGCATTGGCCGCAACGCTGCGTCTCTTTGCCGGACGCGGAGTGCGGGCCAGATGTATCGGGTGCCGATCACTCCCCATACCATAAGACTGAATGCAATGCTCACGAAAAAGCAGAGTTGCTGCGACATGGACGTTCTCCTTACGAATAGACGGTCAGGCCGGCACGCGGCCGTTGGCGGCGCGCCGGGCGCTGTCGGGGCCCAGTGGCGCCGCATTGGCGGCAGCGGCGACGGTGTGCTCGCGCCGCCAGACTCTTGAGTCAGTCGCGAACTGGGGCTCCGAGGGAAACGGGCGGCGCAGTTCGCGATCGTAACGATCCAAGTTGAAGCCAGGGCTGAGCGGGGTGATTAGGAACTGAGCGACCCCGCGAAGCCAATTGCTGACAGTCCGCCGGTTGCGAGGCAACCCTGCATAACGGCGAGCGATCCTCTCGAAGTCCTCCGGCGGCCGGCCGGTTACATCGAGCACGTCGCTGGTTGGCGCGCCCAGTTCAAAGGCGCCATGCTTCTGATCTTCGATGTAGTAACGCACGTTGCTCATGAGCTCGATCGGCATGCCGGCCGTCCGGGCGGTCTTCATGAACAGCCAGATGGGCGTCGGTACGACACGAACCGGCCTCCCAACGGCTCGGCCGATCGCCCTCGCCATATCCTCTGCGCCCAGGAGTTCCGGCCCGGTTGGGCGATAGCTCTTCCCGGCGTGTCGCGCCGGGTCCTCGAGGACCGCGACCGCAACTCTGGCGATATCCTCGTTCGAGGGCGGCGCGTCACGGCTATCGCCGTACATCCAGGGAAACATCCCGAAATGCGCGGCCAGACCAATTGTCGTCAGATAGGTGTCGGCAAAGAAGCCCGGGTTGACGATCGTATGCGCGACGCCGGGCGTCATCGAGAACAACCGATCGACGAGCCAGTTCTGACGTGTCGAGAGCGAGGGATGCGACGGGCTCGCCAGCCATTGGCTGAGGCCAACGATCTGTTCTAACCGCGCTTCCCTGGCTGCGACCGCGAAGGCGACCGCGCCGTGGAGCATGTACGGATCGTAAGGCGGACAAAAATAGGCGCGCTGAACGTCCTTCAACGCGTCGGCGATGCGCTCAACATCGCTCATATCAGAGACCCGAACCTCCGCCCCTTGTGCTTTCAGCCGCGCGCTGCGGCCATCTTCCCGGTGCACGATGGCGCGGACGGGATAACCGGCATTGAGCAGTTCGGTAAGGACAAGGCTACCCGTCTTCCCGGTAGCGCCGGTCACGATGATTCTCGGCTTGATCATGGTCGTCTCCTTCTTAAGAATTCGTCAGGGCTACCCCTCGATAGCCGAGGGACTCGCTCGCTGATTGATGGCCACCGCCGATCGCCTTGGCATTTGTTCTGAAAAAGTCTTCTAATGTCAGGGGATCCCGGCCGGTGACCACGCGGATGGCATCGGTAGCGTGAAAGGTTCTCTCCCCTCTCCGGAAGTATTGCCAAAGATGTGTCAGATGATCGAGCGCGTGAGGGTTGATCCACTCCTTCACTGCATTGGCCCACTGCTCGTCCGTGATGGCCACGTATCGAACCGGCCGTCCGGTGGCCCTTCCCAGAGCTTCCGTTATCTCTTTCACCGTTGGAGTTGCGCTGACCAGCGCGTACACGCTTCGAGAGGGCGCACCAGGATTCGCCAGCAGGGTAGCGGCTACACGGGATACGTATTCCGCGCCGGCAAGCGGGATGACCGTCGTCTCGTCACCCCAGGGCAGGAAGACGGTGCTTTGCTCGGCGACGCTCTGGCTGACCAGAGCGCGCACGTTTTCATAGTAGGGCGGCGCCTGGAGATGAACGGCTCCAACCTGCGCCCAGTCGAAGATGCGATCGGCCAGCCGATGCTGAAGATTGCGGAAGCTGGTGGCGTCTTGTAGATCCCGAAAAGCGGGATCGTCAGGCGTGCCTTGAAATTGCGAATTGTTCACCACAAGCTCGAGGCCCGCATCGCGAGCGGCCGCGGCGAAAATTGCGGCCGACTCAAGCAGCCCGTCGGCCACCGGGTAGGTGAAGTACGCGCGCTTGACATTCCGCATGGCGGCCTTTACCGAGGCTGGGTTCAAGAGGTCGCCTTCAACCAGCTCCGCATCTTGTTTGCGGAGATCATCGGATCTGGAATCGAGCTGATGAACGAAGGCGCGAACCGGAGTGCCGTGTTCCATCAAGAGGTTTGCGACCTGCCGCCCGGTTGAGCCTTGCATTCCGCCGGCAGCGCCTGTGACCAAAATTGGATGAACCATGAGAAATCTCCTTTCCCGCTTTTGGGATGATGTATATAATCCTATAGATTCCGATTTTTTTCGCGCCCTTGGTACTGTAACGGCCGGGTTGCATCTTGGGATGATTCGCAGCATCCTAATAGTTGTGCGTTACCGGCCGCAGCATAAAGCGGAGATCCGTCAAAAGATTGTGAAAGATGCTGCCGAGCGTGTTCGTGCCGAAGGCTTGCATGGCGCCGCGGTTGCAGCTGTGATGCGGGATACGGGCCTGACTCATGGAGGCTTCTACAAGCATTTCGAGAACAAGGACGACCTACTCGCGGAATCGCTGCGTGAGGCATTCCGGGAGGTCGCCGAAGCCTTAGTTCGTGCCGCTGAACAGTCTCCCCCTGGTGAGGCGTGGAAGGCGGTTGTGAGGGCCTACCTGACCCCGGAGCACTGCCAACACCCCGAGCACGGATGCCCCCTGGCGGCGCTAGCACCCGAATTGGCGCGGGCCAACAAGACGATGAAATCAAAAATCGTTGAGGAACTCGCGAACTATAAAGGCCGAATGCTTCCGCTCATGCCTGGCAGCCGGACCGCGGATCGAGAGCGCGCTTTCTTTGCGATTTTCTCAGCGATTATCGGGGCGGTTGAGATTGCTCGATTACTGCCGGATCGCGCCACGCGAGAGCGAGTGCTGGCGAGCACAAGAGACTTTCTCTTGCGCAGCTTCTGAGGGTTCCGAACAATAATTCTGCGAATTCCTCGTTGATGGACGTGAATGGCTTATGCTGCGGGATATGCTACTTCGGCCAGCGGAACCAAATGATGCAGTGGCCGTTGCGCGCGTGCATGTGCGCTCGTGGCAGGCCGCCTACCGCACACTGCTGCCCGACGATTATCTCGATCAGCTTCGCCCCGAGGATCGCGCGCAAAAATACAATTTCAGCAGCCTCGACCCGCTTCAACCACAGACGATCGTTGTGGCCGAAGCGGGGGTGATCCATGGATTTGCCACCACAGCGCCTGCGCGCGAACCGGATATGCCAGGCTTTGGAGAGTTGTGTGCACTGTACGTTGATCCCGATCAGTGGAGCCGCGGCATTGGCGTTGCACTTGTGGCGGCGGCCCGTTCCCGCCTTCTCGATCTCGGATTCCGGCGTGCCGTTCTATGGGTACTTGTGGGCAACGTTCGCGCAGAACGGTTTTACCGGATCGATCGGTGGTCGCCTGATGGCCAGCGCCGCACAGAATCGGTGTGGGGTGTGATGGTCGACGAAATTCGCTACCAGCGTACCCTTTGAGCCGCCATAAGGCCTTCCCAAGCTGAGTAGGTAAGGTCGTGGCGCTTCAGCCACATGCGCGGTTGCCCTTACGAAGGCTGATGGACGACGGCTCAATGAATTGCGTCCTTCGCGAACCGGCGGTGGTGAATCTCCAACCAGAAGTCGGCGAACTCCGCAAATCGATCTCTGCAAAAGCCGCGGATAGCGTCATGACCTGGGATCTTCCACTGCCTGCATGCGGGCCGCCGCCCGACCGCGAGGCTGCGTCGCCTGACTCATCCGTTGAGCTCCATCCCGCGAATTGATTCCCGTGGCTACACTAAACGTACAGCCACCGCGCCAGATCCAGATTGTGCTGGAAATACGATTCCGCCGGAGCGCCCGGGGCATTGTGCACCACCAGCGGCACCGCTGTGTCCGATAGCCCGCCGTGGCTGCGATATGCGGGCGGCAGCGCCTCGCTTTCCGTATCGAGTTCGCCGAAGACGGTGTCGCGGTCGCCGGTCACCATCAGTTCTCCGATACGCTCCGGCATCAGGTGGAACCGCCCGGCGGCTTCCGGGCGGCTGAGCACCGATTCCACGCCCGGCAGACGCTCGATCATCGCGGCGGCCCGCTCCGCATCGCCTGGGCGGTTCAGGTACACCCAAGCCGTGCCGCCGAACCCGCGATGGTGCACCAGGTACTTGTCGCGCTCGGCGGAAATCGCGGCGCGCAGCGGAAGGCCGCGGTTGCGGCAGGCTTTCTCCAGGTCCCAACAGCGGCTTTTGTGGTGCAGGCCGTGATCCGCGGTCAGCAGGAAGGCGGCGCCGGGAGCGGCGGCCTCGGCTTCCGCCAAAAGCGCGTCCAGCCGCGCCAGGTGCTCCCGGGATTCCAGCGCTTCCGGTGGCCAGGTGTGCATGGGGTAATCCGTAGTGTGGACGTAAAGACAGCCGAGATCCGGCCGCGTCTTCAGCAAATGGATTGCCGCGCGGAGCAGCCAGTAGTTGATTTCCCGGCTGTAAATGCCCGGCGCTGGGCCGAGAAGCCGCACCCATTCCGCCGGCGGCGCTTCCGGAGTGAGCGCGAATTCCGTGCCGCGCGGCAGCAGGGTCGTGGTTTTGCGCTTGCTCGAAAGCAGCGCGGACTTCACGCCGTGGCGCGCCGCCCGTTCAAACAGCGTGGGCGCTAGAAGCAGCGCCGCGCTCTCCATGTATTCCTCGCGCCCGGCGCGCTCGTCCCAATAGGAGTTGCCGGTGATACCGTGCACCGCGGGCCAGACCCCGCAGCAGATGGAGGCGTTGTTGGCGTTGGTGACCGAGGGCATCACGCCGCGCACGGTTTTGCGGATGCCGTCCTTCCCCCAGCGCGCCAGCGTGGGCATGCGGCTGGCGTCCAGGTACTCCGGGCCGAAGCCGTCGCACATCAGCACCACCACGCGCGGCGGCCCGGAGCGGGCCAGCCACGCGGGCGCCCCCAGGAACGCCCGGCGGGAGAGTTGCGGATCAGAGACTTCCGCCATCCAGCCTCAGAGACCGGCGCTCCTCACGCAGCCGGCCAAGGCCCGGCTCCGTGATGCCCGTCCCGGCCACGTACAGCGTCTGGAGCTGCTTGAGCGCCAGCAGGCGCGGCACCGCCCCGTCATCGATATTGCGCGCCAGCCCCAGCCGCAGTTCGCGCAGCTTGGGCAGCGCGGCCAGGACCGCGAGCGCGTCGTCGGATACCGGGGTATTGCTCAGATCCAGCACGCGCAGGTTCACCAGCCGCGCCAGCTTCGAAAGGTCGCGCAGCTCGCTGCGGATCGCCTGCGGTTGCCCCGGACGGTCCGTGCCGCGGTCGGAGAGGTTCGCGCCGCTCAGGTCCAGCTCCTCGATCTGGCTCAAATCCGCCAGGCGTTGCAGGTTGTAATCCGTCAGCGCCAGGCCCCACAGGCCCGAATCCACGCGCTGCATACCTCCCACATCCAGGCGGCGCAGTGAGGCGAGCGGCTTTAACAGCGGAAGACAGGCTCCGGTCAGGCGGTTCCCGCCGATAGCCAGGTCCTCCAGTCGAGGCAGTGCCGAGAGCTCTTCAAAGCCCTCGTCATCGATCTGCGTATACGCCAGGTCGAGCGATCGCTGCGCCCTCAGCCGCGCCAGGTGATCGAATACCTTGCTGGTCACCTTGGTGCCGCGCAGGTTCAAGCGTTCCAGGCGGCTCCAGCCCATTAAGTGCGCGATGCCGTCCTCGGTGATGTACTCGGCATAGTACAAACTCAGGTCGGTTACCTCGCGCAAAGGCTTCAACTGCTCCATGCCCACGTCGGTGATCTTGGTGTGCGCCAGGTCGAGCTTGCGCAAGTGCTCCAGGCGCCCGATGCGCGCCAGGTCGGCGTCGGTGATCCACGTTGACGTCAGATCTACGGCCACCACGTGCCCGGAGGCGTCCCGTTCCGCGCGGCCTCCCTGTGCCGCAATCCACTGCGCCACCCCGGACTCCGTCTCGCCCGCCAGCGCCGTGCCGGCGAACAGCGCGGCGGCCAGAACCCCCCAGCGGAAGGGAGCATGCTGCGGCATCAGCTTCTCCTCCTGTTTGGCAGGCTGGATTCGGCGTCGAAAACAATGCGGCAGTTGGGGAGCGCGGTCCGCACCTCCTGCATGCCTTTGACCGTGACCAGCGTGTGGTACAGATCCAGGCGCGTCAGGCCGGCGAAAGCCTTCACCTGCCCCAGGCCTTTGTCGGTGACGTGCGTGCTGTCGAGACTCAGGGCAATCAGCTTGCCCAGCCGGGCGAGCGCCGCCAGGCCCTTGTCGGTCACTTCCGTGTAGTTCAGATTCAGGCTCGCCAGCGCTGTCAACTGCCCCACGGCCGCCATACCCGCGTCGCTGATATGCGTGCGCATCAGGTCCAGCTCGCGCAGGTTCGCCAAGCCGGCCAGGTGCTTCAGACCTTCGTCGGTGAGGCGCGTATCGCGCAGCAGCAGGACGGTCAAGCCCCTCATCCCCGCCAGGTGGGCAAGACCTGCGTCGCCGATATCGGTGGCCGTAAGATCCAGCTCGGAGAGGGCGCCGAGTGCGGAGATCGCCGCCAGGCCGGCGTCGGTCACATCCGTATCCGCCAGCGCCAGGCGGCGCAGTGAGGTCAGCTTCCCCAACGCCGCCATCCCTGCGTCCTTGACCGGAGAGCCCAGCAGGCTCAATTGCTCCAGTTCGTGCAGATTCTCCAGGCGCGCCAGCCCCTCGCCTTCGATGTAGGTGTTGTTCAGGCTCAGGCAGCGCAGCCGCCGCAGGCCGCTGAGGGATGCCAGGCCGGCGTCGGAGACCGACGTGCTGTTCAGGCTCAGGTCGGTCAGGCCGGCGAGCGAGGTCAGGTGCCGCACGCCCAGGTCGCCGACCTCGGTGGCCTCCAGGTCCAGGCGGCGCAGGTGCGCTAAGCCGGCCAGGTTCGCGAGCAGCCCGTCCGTGACCGGGGTGGCGGCGAGCGAAATCTCCACCAGCCGGCCGCCTTCCATCCGCGCGCTGCCGCCCAGCGAACGGACCCACCGGGCCACCTCCGCATCCCCCTTGCCCGCGACGTTCTGGTCCGCGCCCGGCGGTAGTGCGGCGTGCGCGGAGTTGTCCAGAAAGATCAGCCGGGCTGCGGGAAGCGCCCGGTGCAGTTCGTTGACGCCCGCTTGCGTCGCGCGCGTGTAGCGCAGATCCACCTGTTGCAGGGCGGCCAGCCGCCGCAAGCGATCCAGGCCCGCGTTCGTCACCCGCGTGCGGTACAGGTTCAGCTCTTCCAGGCCTTTCAGGGCGGCAAGCTGCTCCAGACCGCTGTCGCTCACGCCGGTGCCCATCAGGTCCAGCTTCCGCAATCCCGTTAGATGGCTCAGGAACACCAGGCCGGCGTCGGAAATCTGCGTGCCGTGCAGGTCCAGGTCTTCCAGTTCGCGAAGCCCGCTTAGGGCCTCCAGGCCGCGGTCGGTGATCAGCGTGTCCCCGGCCCACAGCCTCCGCAGCTTCGGCATCTCCCGCACATTGCGCAGGCCTTCATCGTCCACCTGGGTCAGGGTGACATCCAGCGCGCGCAGTTCGTGAAACGGTCCCAGCGTGTGCCCCTTGACGCCCGCCTGGCGTAGCACCAGTTCCCGCAGGTTGGTGAGGTCGCGGATCTCTTCGAGGCCGGCGTCGTGGAAGCGAATCCGGTCCAGAAAGTGATAGCTGAAGGTCAGTCGCTCGAGCGTGGGAATCGTGGCCAGGAAACGCAAGTCCCGGCTGCCATCGCGGTTACCATCCGCATTGCGATTCCAGATCGGCCCCGGTAGGTGCAGCTCTTTCAGGTGCTTGAGCCCGCTCAGCCGCTCCAGGTCCGGCGGATCCACATTCATGCCGACCCAGTCGACAATCTCCACCTGAATGTCCCCCGCGGGCAACTGCGTGATGTCGCGTACCAGGCCGGACGCACCCTTTAAGCCCACGGCGCCGCCCATAAACAGGGTCCATTCGGCCACCTGGCGGTCGGATGCACGGGCCAGGGAGAGCAGCACCAGCGCGGCCGGCAGCATCCGGGAAACCATGCCGGGATTGTATCAGAAGCCCCTGCCGGCCGCGGCGCCGGCTACTTGCCGTCGCCGGTCGGACGGGACCCATCGCCCAGCAGTTTGCGAAGCAATTCCGGGTGCCGGCCCGACCAGCTCAAGGCGAAGACGGCCAGTTCCCGGTAGAGCCGCTCCCGCTCGGGATCCGCCTTGCGCAGCGCCTCCACCTCGCGCAGCACGCTGTCCTCGTCCCCCCAGGCCAGCGGACCGGTCCAGCTCTTCCGGCCGGCATGCAGATAGGCCCGCAGCCAGCGCTGGTACAGGCCCTCGGCGATGCGTACGGCGCGCGGCGTGCTCCCGCAAGCCGCGGCGATCGAATCCACGCAGGCGGCCACCAGGGGGATGAACAGTTCGGATCCGAACGAATGGCCGGCCAGGTAAAGGGCCATTTTGTCGCTGCTCAGTTCGATCGCCTGCCCGCTCAAATCGCGCACCAGGTGCTTGGCTTCCCGCACGGCCGTCCGGTCGCCTTCCACGATGAACTGGGAACGCAGCCCTTCCAGAGGGTTCAGCGAGGCAACCGCCGCGCCGTGCCGCCGAATGGGCTCCAGCGCATGGCTGTCCTCGCCGGAATCGCAGAGCAGTACGCTCTTGCCCGTCCAGCGAACCGGTGCCTCCGCCAGTTGCGAGACCGCCTTGGCCAGGGTCTTATCCGGCACGCAGACCAGGACCACCCGGCAGATCTGAAACTCCGCCAGTTCCTTCACCGCGTGCCCGGCTCGCATGGAATTCACGATGCGGCTGGCCAGCCGGAATGACGGCGCGCCTACCGGCCCGAGCCGCGCAGGCAGCCAGGGAACCCGGCTGAGAAACGATTTGGCCACGGCGCCGGCGCCGAACAGGGCAAGCGGCATCGGTTAGACGGTCGCCTCCGTGCTAACCACCTCGCGGGCGCGCAGGGCTTTGAGGCGGTCGCGCAACTGGGCCGCCTTCTCAAACTCGAACTTGCGCGCCGCCTCGCGCATGCGCTCTTCCAGTTCGGTCAGGAAGCGCCCACGCTGCTCTTCGGTCATCTGGTCGATTTCCTCTTCGGACTCCAGGGGCACCGTCACATAGTCGCCCTCAGCGATCGCCACCAGGCTCATGTCGATGGGCTTGATGATGGATTGCGGCTCGATGCCGTTGCGCTCGTTGTACTCCTTCTGAATCCTCCTCCTCCGCGTCGTCTCGTCGATGGCATGGCGCATGCTGTCCGTCCACAAGTCCGCATAGAGAATCGCCCGCCCCTCCACGTGGCGCGCGGCCCGGCCCATGGTCTGAATCAGCGACCCCGAAGAGCGCAGGAAGCCCTCCTTGTCGGCGTCCAGAATTGCTACCAGGGAAACCTCGGGCAGGTCTAGTCCTTCGCGCAGCAGGTTGATGCCCACCAGCACATCGAATTCCCCGCGCCGCAGGTCGCGCAGGATCTTGATGCGGTCAAGCGTGCTCACCTCCGAATGCAGGTACCGGCAGCGCACGCCGACTTCCGAATAATATTCGGCGAGATCCTCCGCCATGCGCTTGGTCAGCGTCGTGACCAGCACCCGCTGGTTGCGTTCCACGCGCCTGCGGATCTCCCCCAGCAGATCGTCCACCTGCCCCTTCACGGGACGCACTTCCACTTCGGGATCGAGGAGGCCCGTAGGCCGGATGATCTGCTCCACCACCACCCCCGCGGACTTAGTCAGCTCGTACGGTCCTGGGGTGGCCGAGACGTACACCAACTGGTTGACGCGGTTTTCGAACTCCTCGAACGTCAGGGGCCGGTTATCGAGCGCGCTCGGCAGGCGGAATCCGTGCGCCACCAGGGTCTCCTTGCGGGAGCGGTCGCCATGGTACATGCCGTGAAGCTGCGGGATGGTCTGGTGACTTTCGTCGATGAACAGCAGCGCGTCGTGCGGCAGATAGTCCAGCAGGGTGGGTGGCGCTTCCCCCGGCAGCCGCCCGGAGAAATGCCGGGAGTAGTTTTCGATACCGTGGCAGTACCCGATCTCGCGCATCATTTCCAGGTCGAACATGGTGCGCTGGTGCAGCCGTTGCGCCTCGATCAGCTTGCCCTGCTTTTCCAGTTCCTTGCGCCACCACTCCAGCTCCTCCAGGATCCCCTGCATGGCCTTCAGCTTGGTCTCCTCCGACATCACATAGTGCGTCTTGGGGTAGATGGGCAGGCGCAGGTATGTCTGGCGGACCTGGCCCAGCAGCGGATCGATTTGAGAGAGGCTTTCGACCTCCTCGCCCCAGAGTTCGATCCGGTAGGCGTAGTCGTCGTAGGTCGGAAAGACCTCGATCACGTCCCCGCGCACCCGGAAGGTGCCGCGCCGGAAATCCGCGTCGTTGCGCTCGTAAAGGATGTCCACCAGCCGGGATAGGATCTGGTGGCGGCTGATTTTCTGGCCCTTCTCCAGCATCAGCAGCATGCCGTAGTAGGCCTCCGGAGAACCCAGCCCGTAGATGCAGCTTACGCTGGCCACGATGACGCAGTCGCGCCGCTCGAACAGCGATCGGGTGGCGGAAAGACGCAGTTTATCCAGCTCGTCGTTGATGGTGGCTTCCTTCTCGATGTACACGTCGCTCGAGGGGATGTAGGCTTCCGGCTGGTAGTAATCGTAGTAGCTGACGAAATACTCCACCGCGTTTTCCGGAAAGAACGACTTGAACTCGTGGTACAACTGCGCGGCCAGCGTCTTGTTGTGCGCCAGAATGAGCGCGGGCCGTCCCGCCTGCTCGATGACCTTCGCCATGGTGAACGTCTTGCCGGAGCCAGTGACCCCCAGCAGCACCTGGTGTTGCTCACCGTCCCGCACACCGCGCACCAGTTCCTCGATCGCGGCGGACTGGTCGCCCCGCGGACGGTAGCTGACCGCCAGACGGAAGGTCATAGCTTCAGTATACGGGCAGACCGGCGGGTCTCCGGGGGCTGTTGTATAATGCAACCAACGCATTCATTCTGAAGGAGGGGAAGTGCGTTTTCCCTTAGTTTTGTCGGGGCTCGCAGCGGCTTCAATTCTACTCGCCGCGGAGGCAGTCGCGCCCCTGGGCACGTACCGTCCCATGGAGCGGCGCCACTGGGCCTTCCAGAAGCGCGCCCACCCGGCGATTCCTACGTTCAGCGACCCGGCCGACCAGGCCTGGGCAAAGAATCCGATTGACGCATTTATCCTGGCGCGGCTCCAGAAAGAGGGGCTTCATCCGGCTGCGCAGGCCGACCGGCGCACGCTCATCCGGCGCCTGTACTTCGACCTGACGGGATTGCCGCCCTCCCCCCAGGAAGTGGACGCCTTCGTCGCGGACCGCTCCAAAGACGCCTATCCCAAGCTGGTGGACCGCCTGCTAGCCAGCCCGCACTACGGCGAGAAGTGGGGTCAGCACTGGCTGGATGTCGTGCGTTTCGCCGAAAGCGACGGGTTCGAATATGACACCCACCGGCCCGACGCCTGGCGCTACCGGGATTACGTCATCCGCGCCCTCAACAACGACAAGCCTTACGACCGCTTCGTCGAAGAGCAGTTGGCCGGTGACGAAATCAGCCCCAAGGAAGATGAGACCATCATCGCGGCCGGCTTCAATCGCCTGGCGCCATTGCGCAAGAATGCGGGCAACCAGGAAGTGGCCAGCAGCCGGAATGAAGTGCTGACCGAGATGACCAACATCGTCGGCCAGGCGTTTCTGGGCGTCACGCTGCACTGCGCGCGCTGCCACGATCACAAGTTCGATCCCATCCGGCAGAGCGACTACTACCGCATCGAGGCCTATTTCAGCGCCACCGAACCGCTGGACCTCTCCAAGGCTACTCCGGCCGAGCAAACCGCCTGGAAGGCCAAGGCCGAGCCGGTCCAGGAGCAGATGAAGCAGGTGAAGATGCGCATGAAAGGCAGCTCGCCGGACCAGCGCGCCGTGCTCGAGAAGAAACTGGAGGATCTCCAGGAGGAATTGCCGCCGCCGCTGCCGGCCATCTTCACGGTGAGCGACGACGAGGCTAAGCGCACCGACGTGCACGTGCTGATCCGCGGCGCCTACAACGCCAAGGGCGGCCATGTGGGCATGCGGCCGCTGGGCGTCCTGCTGCCCGACGGTGCCCCCGAAATGCCGCAGGACACCCCCAAACCCCGGCTGCAGCTCGCCGAATGGATCGTTTCGCCGAATAACCCGCTCACCGCGCGCGTGATGGTGAACCGCATCTGGCAGTATCATTTCGGGCGCGGTATCGTAGGCACCCCCAACGATTTCGGCCGCATGGGCGAGCGCCCCACCAACCCCGAATTGCTGGACTACCTGGCCGACGAATTCGTCCAGAGCGGATTCAGCATCAAGCACATGCAGCGGCTGATCCTGCTCAGCAACACCTTCCAACAATCGTCCGGCGCATCCGACGCCGCCGGTAAGGAAAAAGATCCCGACAACAAGCTGCTCTGGCACTTCAACCGCCGGCGGCTGGAAGCCGAAGAGATCCGCGACGCCATCCTGGCCAGCGCCGGGAATCTGAATCTCAAGGCCGGCGGGCCCAGCGTGATCGTGCCCATCGACCACGAGCTCGTGCAGGCCCTCTACAAACCTTCGCAATGGGCCGTAACGCCGGACGAATCGGAGCATCACCGCCGAAGCGTTTACCTGATAGCCAAGCGCAATCTGCGCCTGCCTTTCATGGAAGTCTTCGACGCCCCGGATACGCAGGTGAGCTGCCCGCGGCGCGAATCCAGCACGCATCCGCCGCAGGCGCTCGAACTGCTCAACGGCCGGTTCTCCAACCAGGAGGCCGATGTGCTGGCCGCGCGCCTCCTGTACGAATACGGCAAAGACCGCGCCAAACAAGTGGACCGGGCCTATCGGCTGGTGACGGGCCGGGCCCCCAATCCCCAGGAAAAGCGCCTCGCGCTGGAGTTTCTCAAAACCCAGCCCTTGCGCGAGTTCACCCTGGCAATGTTTAACCTGAATGCTTTCCTCTACGTGAATTAGCCCATGCCTGAGCACGTTCGTATCACCCGGAATCGCCGGGAATTCCTCTTCGACGCGTTTTGCGGTTTCGGCGGCATTGCCTTGGCCTCCATGATGCAGCAGGAGCAGCTCCGCGCCGCCAGCATGAACCCGCTGGCCCCGAAACCGCCGGACCACCCGGCGAAAGCCAAAGCGGTCATCTTTCTGTTCATGGCAGGCGGCCCCAGCCACCTCGATACCTTCGACCCCAAGCCCCTGCTGAACAAACTCAACGGCCAAAAGCGCCCCGCCAGCTTCGGCGAGGCCAAGTACCAGTTCGTCTCCACGAACGCCCGGCTGCTCGGCACCAAGCGCACATTCAAGAAGTACGGCCAGAGCGGGATCGAGGTCTCCGACCTGTTCCCCCACATGGCTCAGTGCGTGGACGACCTGGCGGTCATCCGCTCCTGCCACGGCGATATGGTGGTGCATTCGGCGGCCCAGTATCAGCTTTTCACCGGACGCATTATCCCCGGCTTCCCCAGCATGGGCTCGTGGGTAATTTACGGTCTGGGCTCGGAAAGCGAATCTCTGCCGGCCTACGTGGTCATGCCGGACCCCAAGGGCGCCCTGGAAGCCGGCCAGCCCATGTACACCAACGGTTTCCTGCCTGCGGTCTACCAGCCCACCATGTTCCGCCCCGGCAGGCGCCCCGTGCTGAACCTGGATCTGCCTGCCGGCATCAACCTGGACGAGCGCCGCAAGACTCTGAACCTCATCCGGGACCTGGACCAAGCCAACCTGGACGCCGGAAACAGCGAATTTGCGGCCCGCGTGAACGCCTACGACCTGGCGTTCAAGATGCAAACCGAAGCCCCGGCAATCTTCGATCTCTCCAATGAACCGGAGAAGACCCGGGAGATGTATGGCATCGGCAAGGAACCCACCGACGATTACGGGCGGCGCTGCCTGCTGGCCCGCCGGTTAGTGGAGAAGGGGGTGCGCTTCGTGGCGGTGGTTTCCGGCGGAGGCCCTGGAAACCTGCAGTGGGACGCCCACGAGGATATCGAGGAAAACCACCTCCGCATGGCCGCGCAGACCGATCAACCGGTAGCCGCGCTGCTCAAGGACCTGAAACACCGGGGGTTATTGGACTCGACGCTGGTCATCTGGGGCGGGGAGTTCGGCCGCTCGCCCGAGTCGCAGGGAGCCAAAGGGCGGGATCACCACAACCTGGGATTCAGCATGTGGTTGGCCGGAGGTGGGATCAAAGGCGGCCAGATCGTGGGAGCCACCGACGATATCGGGCTGCGCGCGGTCGTGAATCCCTATCACTTCCGCGATGTGCACACCACTGTCCTGAACCAGCTCGGCCTCGAACAGAACGCCCTCAGCTACATGCACCAGGGCCGCCGCGAGCGCCTCACTGAGGTTCAGGGCGAAATCATCAAGCAGATCGTGTAAGGGCCGCGGCCCGGTAACTGCCTGTTACCGGGCCGCGACCGCAGGGAGCGGTTTCCCGGGTTCAGAAGTAAAACTTCAGAACTAATTGCACGTTGCGCTCGCCCTCGGAGCTGCGAATCTGGCCGAACAAGGGCGAAGTGATCACCTGCGACGCCGGGCTGAGGAAGATCGGCGTGTTACTCACGTTGAACGCCTCCGCGCGGAACTCGAAGTACTTGTGCTCGGTAACGTTGAAGTGCTTGCCTAGCGACAGGTCCAGGCGCGTCATGCCGGGCCCCCGCACAATACCGTTGCCGGCATCGCCGAAGGTGTGCGGCGCGGGAACCGCGTAGGCGCTGGGATCCAGGAACAGCGCTCCCGGACCGATGTTATGCGGATCGTTGGGCGTGCCGATGACGTTCGCGCGAAAGCTGCGCGCATTCGTCCCCGAGGGGTCGCCGCTCATCTTGATGGTCAGGGGGAAGCCGCTGTGCGCGGTGAAAATGCCGCCCAACTGCCATCCGCCCAGCACCGCATCCACCCCCCGGTTCCAACTCGACCCGAACCTCTTCTTGAGTCCGAACGGCAGTTCGTAGACGAAGGAAGCCGTCAGGTTCTGCTGGATGTCGAAGTAAGTGGGACCCCACTCCGATTTCTGGTTGTACAGGTTCTGCCAGTAGGCGCCCTGGCTTCCCGCCTGGCCGCCCTGGCCGTAGTAGCCGATCGCATCCGACATGCCGTGCGACCAGGTGTAAGCCACCTGGTATTCCAGCCCCGAACTGAAGCGTTTCTGCATCGTGACCTGCAGCGCGTTGTATTTCTGGTTGCCGATCGAGGCCGTCCCGGAAACCTGCGCGATTTCACTCAGCAGGCTCGGATTCCCGGCCAGGTATGGACCGGGCACCACCTGCCCCCCCACGATCTGCTTCTGCAAGTAGGGCATGGGCACCATGAGGTGCGTGCCGTGCTGTCCCACGTAGCCGACCGTCAGCACGTTCCCCTTCGGCAATTCGTACTCCAGCGAGAAGTTCCACTGTTGCACGTCGGCGGGCCGCACGAACGGGTCCCACAGGCGCAAGGTCGCGCCGGCAAAGGGGTCCTTGGGGTTCAGTCCGGCCAGTCCTTGATCTAGCCGCGTGGGCGGCAGCAGGTAGGCCGGCGTGTTATAGAGCGCCTGGAACTCCGAATTGAAGGGCGGGTTCAGCGGCAACCGCAGGTTCGTTCCGGTGCCCTCCAGGAACGAAGAGATGGTGTAGGCGCCGCGCACCACCAGTTTCTTGTTGCCGAAATCCGGCGTGTACGCAAAGCCCACCCGCGGCTGGAAATCTTTGTGATAGGGCTGATACAGGGCCCGGCTCGCGCCGTTCTGGCCGGCCAGCATCAATTGCCCGGTGTACTCGTCGAAGTTAGACTGCCGGTCCTTTACTTCCACCCAGGGTGAGTGGTACTCCCAGCGCAGGCCCAGGTTCAGGGTCAAGTTGTTGGTGGCGCGCCAGTCATCCTGAAAGTACAGGCCGTAAATGGTGGCCCGCTGCCCCCACGTGCCCGTGCTCAATCCGCGGCCCAACTGGTCGGGCAGGCCGAGTACGAAATCCGCCTCCCCGATCTGCTTGCCCGTCGGGTTCAGCGCGTTCTGAGCCGTAAACCGTCCGGAAAAGTCGATGTACCCGGTGCGCCCGTTGTTTCCGGCGTAGAAGGTGTTGATCCACTGCCGCAGCAGTTGGCCGCCGGTCTTCATCATGTGGCGCCCGTGGATGATGGTCAGGTTGTCCGCGTAGTGGAAGGTGGTGTCGGCGAATAACTGCTGCGTACCGATGTTGGCGCTGCCCAGCGTATTGGCGTATGCGAAGCCTTGCAGAGCCAGCAGACCGGCGCCGGCGTTCTGGATGCCGACCGTCTGGGCGATATTGCCCAACCCTTTGTCGGCGCCGCCGTTGTTCAACATGATGTTATTCACGCCCACGCGGGCTTCGTTGACCAGTGTCGGGCTGATGGTGCGCGTCCAGTTGATCAC
>JAJPJX010000058.1 GCA_021324015.1 Solibacteraceae bacterium
CCGCCCGGCGCGTGTTCGCCAACGACGAATGGGGGGACTACCTGATTTACCAGCTTTACCCCCGCAGCAAGGTTTTTGTGGATGGGAGGAGCGATTTCTACGGACGCACCTTCGAGGAGAAATACCTGGACGTGCTGAACGTGAAGTACGACTGGGAACAGACCCTGCGGGGCTACGGAATCGACACCATTCTTCTGCCTCCGGACGCGCCGCTGGCCGGCGCCCTGAAGGAGTCCCGGCGCTGGAGCCTGGATTACGACGACGGCGTGGCTCTGGTCTTTCACGCCCTGCCGGACCAGAATAACGGCCGGACACAAGTTTCCGCCGCAAGCATTCGCGGCGGGGAAGCACGTGATGCCACAATCACGCACCGGGGTCCGCGCGACCCCATCACCGATCCCACGAGGATGTAAAGGAGCAAGCAAATGAGTCAGTTTTGGAGGAACTTCTGGAAGGACGACCAGGGCCAGGACCTGATCGAGTACACCTTGTTGATGGCGTTCGTCGCTCTTGCCTCCGCCGCGCTCTTTATCGGGGCCGGAGGCAGCATCAACCAGATTTGGACCACGGCCAGCAACAGCTTGAGCTCGGCTGCTACCGCCGCGAGCTAAGGCGCGCGCTATGCGGGCGGTTGAATCGGCTCCCTTGCGCGCGCCCGCGCTAGCGTAAGGGAGCCGTCACCGGAGGATGGGGATGGACCGAAGACTTCTCAGCGTCCTGGGGTTTGCGTTCGTGGTGGCGGCCAGCGCCAGCCTGCTGCTCTACCGCGTCATGAGCACCCGCATGACGGCGCGAGCCGCTCCAGCCGCCCGCCTGCTCGTGGCCGCGCGCCGTCTCGATCCGGGGACCATCATTCGCGACTCCGATTTGGCGCTGCGCGAGGGCGGTGGTCCGGTGCCGGAAGGCGCCCTGCAGAAAAAAGAGGAGATCGTTGGCCGGGGTGTGATCTCCACCATCTTCGAGAACGAATTCGTGTTAGATGCCCGCCTCGCTCCCAAAGGAGCCGGCGGCGGCCTGGCTGCCATGATTCCCTCCGGCAAGCGGGCCGTGGCGGTGCGGGTCAACGAAGTGGTCGGCGTGGCCGGCTTTGTCGTGCCAGGGATGCGCGTGGACGTGCTGATCTCGGGCAATCCACCCGGTTCCGGGGGGCAGGGTAGCCTCACGCGCACGCTGCTGCAAAACATCGAAGTGCTGTCCGCCGGCAAGGATTTCAAGAAAGACAGCGAGGGCAAACCGGTGACCGTCCAGGTGGTGAATCTGCTCGTGACTCCGGAGCAGGCCGAAAAACTCAGTCTCGCCGCCAACCAGACCACCATCCAACTCGTGCTCCGCAATCCGCTGGACACCCAGGTGGCGCAGACACCGGGCACGGCCTTGGCGGAGTTATTCGGGCGCCCGGCGCCGGCCCTCGCGTCCGCGCCGCGCGCCGCCCCCCGCCGGGCCAGCCCGCCGCCGGCGGCCGCCCCTCCGCCGCCGGCGCCGTTTGTGGTCGAAGTGATCAACGGCGGCAAGCGCGCGGAGATCAAATTCGGCGCGGAGGTGGCCAAGTGAACCCGTGCCGGGCATTGCTGATCGTGCTAGCCCTGTTGGGTGGCCTTCCGGCGGCGGCTGGCGACGACGCACCCCCTGCCCGCCTCGCGGTGGGCGTGGGTAAGTCGTTGGTCGTGGACAGTCCCGTAACCCTAGAGCGTATCTCACTGGCCAATGCAGAGGTGGCCGAAGCTGTGGCGGTCAATCCGCGCGAAGTGCTGATCAACGGCAAGGCCCCGGGAGAAACCAGCCTCATCCTCTGGCAGCGGGGTGGCGGGCGCGTCATGTACGACGTGGCGGTGATGCAAAATCCTGCACGCGTCGAATCCGCGCGGCGGCAATTGAGCCGCGAACTGGCGGGCCGCAACGTCACCCTGGCGTTCGAAAACGACACGGCGTTTTTGCGCGGCACTGTGCCGGACCTGGTCAGCGCGGAACGCGCCGCGGCCATTGCCGGCACCCTCGGCAAGGTGATCAACCTGCTGCGTGTCGAGGTGCCCCCTCCCGAAGCGCAGATCCTGCTCCGGGTGCGCTTTGCCAACGTGGACCGGGCGGCCAGTTCGGAACTGGGCGCCAATCTTCTGAGCACCGGTGCTCTGAACACCTACGGCGCCGTCACCACCGGACAGTTCACGCCGCCCAAGATCGACGTGCAGGGCCGTACCGCCTCTTTCACTCTGGCCGACGCCCTGAACCTGTTTCTGTTCCGCCCGGACCTCAACTTGGGAGCCACCATCAAGGCGCTGGAAAACCGCCGCCTGCTGGAGATCCTGGCCGAGCCGAACGTGCTGGCCAGCAACGGCAAGGAGGCCAGCTTTGTGGCCGGCGGCGAATTTCCGTTCCCCACCTTACAGGGCGGCGGGGCCGGCTTGGGAGCCGTAACCATCCAGTTCCGTGAGTTCGGCGTGCGCATCCACTTCCGGCCAACCATCACCCCCCGCGGATCCATCCGCCTGGAGGTCACCCCGGAGGTCAGTTCGCTCGACTACAGCAACGGCCTGGTCTTTCAGGGTTTTAATATCCCGGCTCTGGCTACCCGCCGCGCCCAGACAGAAGTCGAACTCGAAGACGGCCAGAGCTTCGTCATCGCCGGCCTGTTGGATAACCGGGTCACCGACTCCCTGAGCAAGATTCCCGGACTGGCGAATATCCCTCTGCTGGGGAAGATTTTTCAGAGCCGGTCGCTGACGCGAAACAACACCGAACTGATGGTGCTGATCACGCCGGAGCGCGTCAAGCCGATTCCGGCCGGAACGACCCCGCCCCAGGTGGCGAACCCGATCGAGTTCCTCAAGGGCGGCGCGCGCCAGGCACCCCGGACGCCCGGGGCGAACGTAACCGGACCAATTCCCGCCCCCGCGCGGCAGCAGACGCTCCCGGTGGAGCAGCTGCGGGAAGAGCATAAAGCCGCGCCCACACCCTCTCTGCCCCCGGTCCAGTTCGTGCCAGTGCCGGTGGTACCTCCTCCGACCCCTCCCGCCAACCCCGGTCTGACACCCACATCCCCTGAAAACTCCGGAACTGGCCGATGAGTTTTAGGGGTTGTGGCGCATGTATCCTCTGACTCTCGGTCTGGCTATCGCATCCGCCGAACTCTCGGACGAGGTGCGGGCCGGTATGCTGGATCTCCCTGTGCGGGTGGTCGTCGAGCACACCGAGATCGCCGAGATCGCCCCCTTCCTCGAGCGCCTGGACCGAATTCGGCCTGACGTCGTGCTGCTCGAGATCCGGCAGCTAGGAGATGCCCTCGACGAGGTCCTGCGCCAGGTAAAATCCGCCGCCCCGGACTCCATGATCGTGGCCCTCCACACCACCGCGTCGCCGGAGACCATCCTCGCGGCCGTGCGGGCCGGCGCACACGAGTATCTGTACCCCCCGTTCGGGCCGCTCCTGCGGCAAGCCCTGGAGCGCAAGTCTGCCGAACTCAGCCTCACCCGGGGAGGCACCCGCAAAGGGGGCAAAACCCTCGCTTTCCTCTCCGCCAAGGGAGGCTGTGGGGCCACCACCGTGGCTTGCCACATCGCCGTGGAATTAGGCCGCCACGATCAAAAGGTGTTGCTGGCCGATCTGGACCTGGAGACCGGGCTGGTCGCCTTCCTGATGAAAACCCGTACCCCTTACACGGTGCTGGACGCTCTGAACAACCTCCACCGGCTCGACCTGAGCTACTGGAAGGGGTTGGTCTCGAATGGCATCCCCGGCCTGGAGATCCTCCCCGCGTCGAGCAGCCTGGCTTGCCGCCAGCCGGAAAAAGTAGAGCAGTTCCGCCACGTGCTCGGCTTCGTACGCACGCACTACGACTGGACCGTCCTCGACCTGGGCCGTGGTCTCAGCTACGTGGCCTTCCATGTTCTGGAAGAGATCGACATGACCTGCCTGGTGACCACCCTGGACGTGCCCTCTCTGCACCAGGCCAAGCAGATCGTCCAGACCCTGGTGGAGCGGGGCTACGCCAAGGGGCGTCTGCGCCTGGTGCTGAACCGCGTCACCCGGCAGATGGACATCACCTCGGCGGAGCTGGAAAAGATGCTGGGACTGGAAGTCCAGGCCATGCTGCCGAATGACTACGACGGTCTGTACGAGGCCTATGCCGAAGGCCAGCTGCTGGCCCCCGAACATCCCGTGCGCAAACGCTTAGGACAGATGGCCCGCAAGCTGGCCGGAATCCCCGAGGAGAAACCCAAAGGCGGCTTTTCGCTATTTCGCTGAGGAACACAATCATGGCAAACATGACCCCTACGGCAGAGGAAACGATCCCGCAAACCGGCACGGGAAAACGGTTTCCGGAGACCCCTTACTCGCCGGAATATCAGAATCTGAAGTTCACGCTGCACCGCAAGCTGCTGGACCGCATTAACCTGGAGGCCCTCTCCTCGCTGGCCGGCGACCGCGTGCGGGCGGAGATCCGCGGGGCGGTGGCGCGCCTGGTGGAGGAGGAGAAGACTCCCCTCAGCCTGGTGGA
>JAJPJX010000177.1 GCA_021324015.1 Solibacteraceae bacterium
CTGCGGGAGGTGCTCAAGCACCTGACGCGCGAAGTCGAGCTGCTGGAACTGCGCGGCAAGATCCAGTCCGAGGTAAAGGGCCAGATCTCCCAGAGCCAGCGCGAGTTTTACCTGCGCGAGCAGTTGAAGGCTATCCAGAAAGAGCTGGGCGAAGGGGACGAGACCCAGCGCGATATCGAGGAGCTGCGCGAGAAGCTGGAAGCCGCCGGCATGGGCGAAGAAGTCAAGAAAGAGGCCATGAAGGAGCTGGACCGCCTGGCCCGCATTTCGCCCATGTCGCCCGAGTACGGCGTGACCCGCACGTACCTGGAGTGGATGGCCGGGCTTCCCTGGAGCACCTCCTCGGCCGTCCAGGTGGACGTCCGCAAGGCCGGAGAGATTCTGGACGAGGACCACTACGATCTGGAAAAAGTGAAGGACCGCATCCTGGACTACCTGGCGGTGCTGCAACTCCGCCCCGTACTGAAAGGCCCGATCCTGTGCTTCGTGGGGCCGCCGGGGGTGGGCAAAACTTCGCTGGGACGCTCCATCGCCCGCGCCCTGGGACGCAAGTTCGCCCGCATCTCCATGGGCGGCATGCACGACGAAGCGGAGATCCGCGGCCACCGGCGCACCTACATTGGCGCCCTGCCCGGGCAGATCATCCAGGGGCTGCGGCGGGCCGGCACCAACGATCCCGTCTTCATGCTGGACGAAGTGGACAAGCTGGGGCGGGATTTCCGCGGGGACCCGGCTTCCGCGCTGCTGGAAGTGCTCGACCCGGAACAGAACAACACCTTCCGCGACAACTACCTGGACGTCCCGTTCGATCTCTCCAAGGTCCTGTTCATCACCACCGCCAACGTGCTCGACCCGGTTCCGGACGCGCTGCGCGACCGCATGGAGATCATCGATCTGCCGGGCTACACGGAGCACGAGAAGGTGGCCATCGCGTTCCGCTACCTGATTCCCCGGCAGACCCAGGAAAACGGCCTGGACCCGGAGCAGGACATCCACTTCGGGGAAGACTCGGTGCGCTTTCTGATCCGGCGCTACACGCGCGAGGCCGGCGTGCGCAGCCTGGAGCGCGAAATCGGCACCCTCTGCCGCAAGCAGGCGCGCCGCATCGCCGAAGGCACGCGCCAGAAAGTGGAAGTGACCAGCGAGCTGATTGAGAAATCCCTGGGCGCGCCGAAGTTCCGCACGGACACCGAAGTGGCGGACCGCACCCGCCGTCCTGGCGTGGCCGTGGGGCTGGCCTGGACGCCGGTGGGCGGCGACATCCTCTTCATCGAGGCCAACCGCATGCCCGGCGGCAGCAAGGGGCTCATTATGACCGGACAGCTCGGGCCGGTGATGCAGGAGTCCGTGCAAGCGGCGCTCACCTGGGTGCGGGCCAACACGGCGGTTTACGGCATCGATCCGGAGACCTTCAAGGCCAGCGACATCCACGTGCACGTGCCCGCCGGCGCCATCCCCAAGGACGGCCCTTCGGCCGGCATCACCATGGCGTCCGCCCTGCTCTCCATGCTCACCGGACGGCTGATTCGCGCCTTCCTGGCGATGACCGGCGAAATCACCCTCACGGGCCAGGTGCTGCCCGTGGGAGGCATCAAAGAAAAAGTGCTGGCCGCCAAGCGTGGGGGCATCCGCGAACTCATCCTGCCAGCGGAAAACGAGGTCAACGTCCGGGAAGACCTCAAGAGCGAGCAAATCGGAGACATCCGGATCCACTTCGTGAAGACCATGGAGGAAGTGGCCGAGTTGGCGCTAGAGAAGAAGGAAGCGTAGCGGGTACCGCTCCCTGCGGTCGCGGCTCGGTAGCGACCGTCCGGAAGCGGCGTTTCACTAATAAAAATCGTGGGAGTCGGCGGCTGCGCCGGCCTCCAGCGGCGACACCCGTTCCGCCTTTACCGAAATTACGTGGTCCTGATTCTGGAGGTGGCCATCGATGAGCAGAAACGGCTCGCCGACCACCACCAGGCGGTATCGCTGAAACACATCCGGGGTGAGGATGGCGTTGAGGATACCGGTTTCGTCCTCCATGCTCAGAAAGACGAAGCCCTTGGCCGTTCCCGGCCGCTGCCGCACGATCACCGCTCCGGCGACGCGCACCCGCCGGCCGTCGGGAATGCGCGGCAATTCGGCGGCGCAGGTGACGCCCAGGGCGCGCAGTTCCGCGCGGCGATGCGCCAGGGGGTGCCGCCCGATGGTCACGCCCGTGCCCCGGAAATCCGCCGCCAGGCGCTCGCCGGTGGTCATGCGCGCGAGCGGCGAATCCGCCGCGGCCTCGTGCAACGGCGCGAGCAGCGGCCCCGCCCGCCGCGCGGCGCGGGCAGCGTGCCACAGGGCGTCGCGGCGATGCATCCCCTCGAGCGCGTTCAACGCACCCACTTCGGCCAGGCGCGTCATCTCGTCTTTGCGCAATTCCGGCACGCGCAGCGCCAGGTCGTCCAGGCCGGTGAATGGCGCCCGCTCCCGCGCGCGCACGAGGGCCTGCCCCGCCTCTTCCCGCAGCCCCTTGACGTAGCGCAGCCCCAGCCGCAGGCATTTTGCTTCCAGCGTGCAGCTCCACTCCGAACGCGTCACGTCCGCCGGCAGCACCCGCAGGCCATGCCGCTGCGCGTCCTTGATCAACACCGCGGGATGATAGAACCCCAGCGGCTGGTTGTTCAGCATAGCGGCCGTGAACGCCGCCAGGAAATGACACTTCAAATACGCGCTGGCATAGGCGATGAGCGCGAAGCTGGCCGCGTGCGATTCCGGAAAACCGTATAGGGCGAACGAGGTGATGGCCTGGACGATGGTATTCTGCGCCTCGCCGGTGATGCCCTTCTGCTGCATGCCCGCGCGCAGCTTCTCCTCGATGGCGCGCATGCGCTTCTCCGAGCGCTTGAACCCCATGGCGCGCCGCAACTCTTCCGCTTCCCCGCCCGTGAAGCCCGCCACGGTCATGGCGATGCGCAGCAATTGTTCCTGGAACAGCGGCACACCCAGCGTGCGCCGCAGCACCGGCTCGAGCGAGGGATGCAGGTAATCCACCGGCTCCCGGCCCTGCCGCCGGCGCAGGTAGGGATGCACCATCTTGCCCACGATGGGCCCCGGCCGGATGATGGCCACCTGCACCACGATGTCGTAGAAGCGCCGCGGGCGCAGGCGCGGCAGACAGGACATCTGCGCGCGGCTCTCCACCTGGAACATGCCGATGGTGTCGGCCTGTTCGAGCGCGCGGTACACCGCCGCATCGTCCGGCGGCAGATGCGCCAGGTCCACTTCCTCCCCGTAGTGCCGGCGGATCAGATCGAGCGACTCCTCGAGCACCGCCATCATGCCCAGCCCCAGCAGGTCCACCTTGATGATCCCCATGTCGGCGCAGTCTTCCTTGTCCCACTGCACCACCACGCGGCCGGGCATGGTGGCCGGCTCCAGCGGCACGATCGCATCCAGTTGCCCCTGGCAGATCACCATGCCGCCGGAGTGCTGTCCCAGGTGCCGCGGCAGATCCTGCACGGCTTCGTAGAGCTCCAGGAACTTGCGCACCCGCGGATGGTTCAGGTCCAGGCCCGCGTCGCGGAACTGCCGCGCGGTGGTGTCCTTGGGATCCTTCCACTCCCAGGTGTGCGCCAGGCCCGCCAGGCGGTCCAGCGTGGTCACCTCGAAGCCCAAGGCCTTGCCCACTTCCCGCGCGGCGGAGCGGCCGCGATAGGTGATCACATTGGCCGTCATGGCCGCGCCCAGCTTCCCGAAGCGCTGGTAGACGTACTGGATAACGCGCTCGCGCTGCTCCCCGCTGGGCAGGTCCAGGTCGATGTCCGGCCACTCTCCGCGCTCCTCGGAAAGAAAGCGCTCGAACAGCAGTTCCATGCCCACCGGATCCACCGCCGTGATGCCCAGCGAGTAGCACACGGCGCTGTTGGCCGCCGAGCCGCGCCCTTGCGCCAGGATGTGCTGCGCGCGGCAGAAATTCACGATGTCCCAGACGATCAGGAAATAGCCCTCCAGGTGGAGCTTCTCGATCAAATCCAGCTCGCGCTCCACCTGCCGCCGCGCCTTTTCGTGGTAAGGCTGGTAGCGCCGGCGCGCCCCCGCTTCGGTGACTTTGCGCAGGTAGGAAGCCATGGTCTCGCCCGGCGGCGCGGGATAGCGCGGGAACTCGTATCCCAGGTCGGCCAGGGTGAATTCCAGGCGCGCGGAGATCTCCGCCGTGCGCGCCACCGCCTCCGGCAGGTCCGCGAACAGCCGTTGCATCTCCGCCGCGGATTTCAGGTGCCGCTCGCAATTCCGCGCCAGCAGGCGCCCGGCGGTATCGAGCGTCACCTTGTGCCGCACGCAGGTGAGCACGTCCAGCACCTCGCGCTGCTGCGGCAAGGCGTGGGACACGCCGTTGGTGGCCACGACCGGCACGCCCAGCCGCCGCGCCTGCTCCACGACCGCCTGATTGCGCGCCTCTTCCTCCCGGTCCAGGTGGCGCTGCAATTCGGCGTAGAGGCGGCCCTTGCCGAAAATATCGAGCAGGCGCTCGTCCACCTCCGGCGTGATGCAGATCAGGCCGCGGGCGTGCTCCGCCAGTTCGTCGAGCGTGGCCGCTCCCTCGCCCTTCCGAGCCCGCAGCTTCATGCGGGTGATCAGGCGGCACAGATTCTGATATCCCGCGCGGTTTTCGGCCAGCAGAGGCAAGGGCTGCCGGTCTCCCTCCAGGGTGATCTCCGCGCCGACGTGCGCCCGGATCCCCGCCTTTTTGGCCGCCATGTGGAACCGCGGCGCGCCGTAGACCCCGTCGCGGTCGAGCAACGCCATAGCCGGCAGATCCAGCCGGGCGCAGGCCTCCACCAGTTCCTCGGGCGGGGAGGCCCCCTGGAGGAAGCTGAAGGCCGAGCGCGCATGCAGTTCCACGTACTCAGTCATAGCTGCCCTCCAGGAACCAGTTATGCCGCTCGCAGTACAGCCGGTGGAGGGAGCCGTCGCCCAGCGCCACGTCCCATTCGTCGCGCGCCCAGGGATCGGCGCGCCACCAGTCGCCGGAACTCCGCCACGGACCGGCACAGGCAGCCACCTCGCCGCACACCTCTTCCGCCTGCACATACGTGGGCTGCCCCGCCCGCAGCCGCACCCGCGCCGGGCGAGGGGGCCGGAACACCCGGAAGGCCAGGGACACCGCTCCCTGACGGTCGCGGCTCAGTTCCCTTTGCAAAAGTTGGCGATTTTCTGCCATGAAGCGGGTTATGCGGAAGGCTCCCGGGCGGTGCGTATCCAGCAATTCCGCCGAGCCGACATGCTCCTCCCCCACCAGCGCCGCCACCCGCGCCAGCGTCAGCTCGAGCTTTTCCGGCTCCGGCGCCAGCGGCACAAACAGCCCGTTCTGCGCCGCGCGCGTCGGCGCCGGCTGCGCCTCGAGCTCCACGCGCACGATGGCCGCGGCCGGAGGATGCGCGCTCAAATCCAGTTGCAGCAGCTTCAGGAAAGCCTTGGGATCCAGCATGGCGACCGGCAGCCGCAGCGCGCGCGCATGCTCGCTGCCGTCCGCCAGCCTCAGCCGCAGGCGCAGTTCGTGGGCCGCCAGGCCGCGGGATGCCAGGCGCGCGCAAAGCTCCTGCAAAAGGCGCGCCAGCAGGAACAGGAGCGGCTCCAGCAGTTCCAGCGGATCTTCCAGTTCCATCTCCGCGGCGAAGCGCGGCGGCTCTTCCACCGGCGTCAGCGGGCGCTGCGCTTCGCCGCGCGCCAGGAGCCGCAGCCGCACGCCTTCCGGCCCCAGCCGCTCCGCCAGCCCGATTTCCGGCAGGCGGGCCAGGTCGCGAAACCGCCGGATGCCCCAGCGCTCCAGCGTCTCGGCCAGTTCCGGCGAAGGCGCCAGCAGTTGGACCGGCAGGCTCTCCAGGAACTTGGCCTCATCGCCGTAGGGAATCACGCTGAGGCCGGCGAAGCCCCGCGCGGCGCACACGGCCGCATCCGGATTCGAGGCCACCGCCACGTTCACACGCAAGCCGGCCTCTCCGGCGTGCCGCGCGATGGCTGAGGCGATCTCCTGCGGCAGCCCGAAGATGCGGTCCAGGCCGCCGGCATCCAGCACTACCGTATCGGGCGCGGTCTGCTCCACCAGCGGCGAAAAGGTCTGGGCGCAATCCAGCAGCCCGGCGGGATTTTCCGGAGCGTGCAGGCACGCAAACATGGCTCACCCCCAGACGCGCGCCTCGAACCAGGCGCGCGCCGCGCGCACCGGCTTGCGCCGCTCGGCCGCCGCCCGCAGGCCGCGCAGCAGCCGGGAACAGCCAGCCGCGCCGGACCACAGCACCGCTTCCCGGCGCAGTTCCAGCACCAGCGACGCGCAAGTCTTGGCCAGCGGCTGCCGTTCCAGGGCCAGCAACACCGTGGGCGTGTGCTCCACCGCGCGGCGCAGGCGAAACCAGGAGGTCAGGGAAATCCGCCGCGCGATCTCGACCGGGGTGTCGCCCAGGTCCAGCGCCACCAGCCCGAAGCCGCCGCCCTGCACCAGCAGATCGGCGGCCTTGAGCGCGTGTTCGGCGCGGCCGCCGCAGCGCACCCAGAGCAGCCGTGCCAGGTCCACGCCCGCCGCGGCCGCCGCAACCGGGTCGAAGGTATCGTCCGTATCCACCAGGGCACAGACCTCCTCCCGCACCGCCACCTGGGCCATCACGGCATACAACAGGCAGGTGCGCCCCGAAGACACCGGCCCGCAGACCTCGGTGAGGCAGCCCCGCGGCAGCCCCCCAACCAGCGCATCCACCTCCGGAATGCCCGTGGGCAGGAGTTCCGGAGCAGGCCGGGCCTGCCATTCCAGAGGGGATCCCAGGACGGACGCGAGCTGTTCACGGAGCGCTGCGGAGGGCATCTGTTTTCGCTTTTTATTCGCCTATGCACTACTTTTGCAGAACTCCGCGCGCGTGTCAATCCCCGCGCGATCCGGTAGGATCGTGGCATGCGACGACGCGACGTGCTGACCACCCTGGCGGGAGGCACGGCCAGCCTGAACCTGGCGGCCGCTCCCGGCAAACTGGAAGTCACGGGCGGCTGGCCCTTTCCCGATTCCGCCCCACGGCATCAATGGACCCGCCTGCCGGCGGCCGGTTTTGCCGCTCCCGTGCCGGCGTTTGTCTTCGAGGGAGCCCGCCTGGAAAGCGGCGTCCCGCTGGGCGGCCTGGGCACCGGCTACCTGACCCTGGAAGGCAGCGGGAAGATCGGCTTCAGCTCCATCTTCAACGACCTGGTGCCTCCCAAGCGCGTTTTTTCCGACTGGCTGGAGGTAGAAACCGGCACTCGCCATGTGCCGCTTTCGGCGGCCCGCATCGCGTACTGGGGGCATTTTCCAGTTGCGGATCTGCGCGCGGAGTTCGGCGAGATTCCGCTGCGACTGGGGATCCGCGCCTTTTCCCCGTTTGTGGTGGGCGACGCCGCGGTCTCCAACACTCCCGTGGCGCTGTTCGAACTGGAGTTGCACAACACCTCCGCGGATGCGCTGCTGCTGGTGCTGGCGCTGCAATTTCCCGAAGCGCCCGCGGGGGCGTCGTTCGCCGTGCGCGGAGAAGGCGTTCAGGAGCGCAACGCGGCCAAGGGCGCCTGGTCGCTGGAGGTCCGGCTGGCCGCCGGCGAAACCCGCCGCGTGCGTTTCGCGGCCGCCTGGTACGCGCCATCCTGGCGGGACAAGGGCAGCGAGTTGCATTACAACCGCTATTTCCAGCGGTTTCGCGACGCGGGCGAAGCCGCCGGGTTCGGCTTGCGCCGGCACGACGAGTTGCTGCGCCGGGTGCTGGCATGGCAGGCGGCCATCTACCGCAGCGGCCTGCCGGACTGGCTCGAAGACTGGCTGGTGCAAAGCTTCTACAGCCTGGCAAAAAACTCAGTCTGGATCGCCCGTACCCGCAAGGACGAGTGGTGGGGCGAAAACGGCTGGTTCACGCACAGCGAAAGCCACACCGGCTGCCCCATCGTGGAGACAATGGTGTGCCGCATCCACGGCCACTTTCCGCTGCTGCTTTTCTTTCCGGAACTGGAGGCCACCACGCTGGAGGCCTTCCGCCATTTTCAGATCGCCGATGGCGAGGTGCCCTTCTGCTTCGGCCAGAACACCAGCATGCGCGACCCGCGCTACCACTGCCAGCATCCTCTGAACTCCGGCCAGTACGCGCAGATGATCCACCGCCTCTACCTGCGCACGGGCGACCGCCAGCAGCTTCTGCATTTCTACGATTCGGCCCGGCGCGCCATCCGCTACCAGTACTCGCTCGACGACGACGATTGCGGGCTGGTGCACGAGCAGCCGCACGTGCGCCCGGGCGAGGCCTGGCCCGCCAACCAGTTTTACGACGTCTGGCCCTGGGAAGGCACTTCCAGCTACGTGGCCGGCACGTGGCTGGCGACGCTGGCCGCTGGCCGCGCCCTGGCCGAACTGGCCGGCGACCGGGAGTTCGCCTCCGAGTGCTCCGCGCGCCTGGCGCGGGCGCAGCGCAGTTTCGAAGAGCGGCTGTGGAACGGCTCCTATTACCGGCTCTGGAGCCATCCGGAACAGCACCGGACCAGCGAGGTCTGCCTGGCCAACCAGTTGATGGGCGAGTGGTGCGCCCGGGTGCTGGGACTGGCGGAGGTCCTGCCCGCCGGCCGGATCGCCTCCGCGCTCGCCGCCGTCGAACGCCTGAACCTGAACGCCACCTCCTACGGACTGATCAACGGCGTGACCCCGGACGGCAAGCCGTTCGACACCAAGATCCATCCCGCCGGAGATTTCGGCATGAACATCTTCGTCGGGGAAAACCTGTGCGCCGCCGCCACGCTGCTCTATCACGGCCGCCGCGAACCCGGCCTCGAAGCGGCCCGCCGGCTGTATGATGCCATGGCCGTGAAGACCCGCGCGCCGTGGAACCAGCGCTGCCTGCTATTCGGAGACACCGGCCTGCCGCTCTGGGGAGACGATTACTATTCCAACCAGGCCATCTGGAGCGTACCGATGGCGCTCAACGGGCAAACCATCGGCACGTTCCAAAGCGCGGGCCTGGTGCGCGAAATGCTGCGCGCCGCGCAGGTCTGAACTAAAACTCGAAGCGCAGCGCGAACTGCCCGATGCGGTTGCCGCCGCTATCGGCGCCGCGCGCGCTGGTGGTGCGTCCGAAGCTCAGGCTGTTGATGTTGGTGCCCGGGTCGTTCAGGTTGGGATGATTGGGCAGGTTCGTGAAGGTCCCTTCGAACTTCAGCAAGGCCCGCTCGGTGACGCGGAAGTCCTTGCCGAATCCCATGGACAGGTTGACGGTCCCCGGTCCCACCAGCGTACCCACGCCTCCGTTGCCGAAGCGCCCGATGGGCGCGACATTGCAGTTGAACTGGTTCGCCGTGCCCGGCTCGCGGCCCGGGCACACGAAGGCGGCCCGGTTGAACCACGCGTCCGCCGTGGGATTGGAGAGGTTCGGATCTCCGATGGCGTCCGGCCGCTGGGTGCCGCGCGCCGGGGCGCCCGTGCCGGAGGGGTCGCCGCCGCTGAACGTGGCGGTCTGGAACGGCCCGGTTTGCAGCAGCATGATGCCGCTCAGGCGCCAGCCCCCCAACAGGCCATCCACGAACGGATTGGCCGTGGCGAGGTACCGGCGGCCTTTGCCGAACGGCAGCTCGTACATGGCGCTCGAGATCCAGCGGTGGCGCCGCGTGTAGATCACGTTGCCCCGGTCGGCGGCGCGGTCCAGCGAGTTGCTCAGACGTCCGCCGCCGGTCTCCCCGGACCACCCGGTCGGCGCCGGGCCGGCGGCGTCGCTCAGGTTCTTGGCCCAGGTCCAGGAAGTATCGAAAGTCAGCCCGCTGCGCATGCGGTGCGTGACCTCCGTTTGCATGGAATTGTAGATCCCGTTGGCGCCGGTGTCGCGGCTGTAAATCCGGCCCCAGTAGGGGAAGGGCCGGTCTGTCAGGGGGCGCTGGGAATACGGCGTGGTAGAGGGCAGCGGCTGGTTCAGATCCGGCGCCCAGGGGAGCTCGACCGAGCGCATCCCAATGTAGGACACGCGCAATCCGGTGCTCCAGCCCAGGTCCCGCTCCACGCTCATGTTCCATTGCCATTCGTAGGGATCCTTGAAATGCGGGTCATTGGCCGTGCCGAAGTACGCCTGGCCGTAAGGCGCGGAGGTGATGCCGCTGCCATTGGTGGAAATCTGCGGCAACTGGAACAGCGGCGCGCCGTTCACGATCCCGTTGGAGAACTCGCGCACATCCGAACTGCTGATGCCCGTCAGCGAATAAAACACGGCGCCCAGGATGGTCATGGTGTACCTTCCCACGCCGCCGCGGATCACCGTGCGGGTGTCGTCGAAGGGCCGGTAGGCGAAACCCAGGCGCGGGTTGAAGTCGCGCTTGTTGGACCAGCGCAGGGTATCCGGCCAGCCCGCCTTGTCGGCTTGCAGGAACGGCGTGCAGGGGACCCCCAGGTACGGCCCTTGCCCCGGACAGGCGTTGATGGAGAGCAGGAAGCCGGGGGCGGTGATATCCAGCGCGTGCTGACCGGACGGGATGATCACGCGGCCCGTGAGCGGCACGGAGCGGTCGAAATTGGTGATGTCGCTGCCCTGATCCAGGAACGGCGGGTGGTACTCCCAGCGCAGGCCGTATTCGAGCGTGAGGCGCCGGCTCACTTTGAAGCTATCCTGCGCGTAGAACCCGTAGTGCCAGGAGATGCCGTCGTTGTCCTGCTTCACCGAGGCGTAGGCCGAGTGGTAGGGCAGGCCCAACAGGAAGTCGCCCACCTCGGCCCCCGTGAAGCTGCCGTCGAACCAGAAATTTCCGTAGTTATCGCTGCCGATGAAACCCAGGTCCGTCTGCGCCCGCAGGCGCCGCACGTCGCCGCCGAATTTGATGGTGTGGCGGCCTTTGATCCAGGTGGTGTTGTTGTTCCACTGGTAATTGTGGGAGAAGGTGAAGCCGGGTTTGCCCTTGCCGAAACTGGTGGTGCTGTTGTCGAAGTTGAAGGCCGGCAGGCCGTTGAAGGTGAGCGGCGGAAGATTCTGCAGCCCCAGGCCCCCGGTAATCTGGCGGCCGTCGAAGTTGTATTGGGAGGCGGCGTTGCTGTTGCTCAACCCGAAGCGGAATTCGTTGAGCAGCGTGGGCGTGATGGTGTAATTGTGCGAGACCACCACGCTGCGGCTGTTGTTATACGAAGTGTCCGCCGGCAGTAAGAACACGTTCGGCGAGGTGGTATTTCCATTTTTCCAGCTCAGCCGCCCGAAGATGGACTGCTTGCTGGTGATCATGTGGTCGATGCGGCCGTCGTACTGGTAGGAATTCGTGGGATTCGCCGCATTTTGCCGAAAGTTCGCCGCGGATTGCACGGCGGGGTTCCCGAAATTGGGCTGCGGATAGTACGCCAGCACTTTTTGAGAGAGCGGCAGAATCCGCGACGACGGAATCTGGTTGTTCGGGAACGGCGTATTGTTGTTCAGCGGGTCCTTCAAGACCGCGACTTCCCGGCTGAAATCGCCGTTGCGCATGGCCTGCGTGGGAACGGTGGCCTGGAGCACCGACCCGGTGCGGTATTGCATGTCCTCGAAGGTGGCGAAGAAGAACGTGCGGTTCTTGCGGATGGGACCACCGAGGCTGCCGCCGAAGTCGTTGGCGGTCTTCTGCGGCTTCGCCGTGGCGCCAAACGCGGTGGCGTCCAGCGCCCGGTTTTGCAGATACTCGAAGGCCGTGCCGTGGAACTGGTTGGTGCCGCCCTTGGTGGTGGTGGTGATGTCGCCGACCTGCCCGTATTCGGCGTTGTTGCCCACCGCCTGCACCTTCATTTCCGCGACCCCCTCGGCGGAGGGGAACAGTTCGCGGAGCGGGCTGTTGCCGGCCACGCTGATGGTCGAAATGCCATCCAGCGAGATCTCGGTCTGCGACGGCAGCGCGCCCTGCACCGACAGCCCGAACCCGTTATCGCTCTGGACCCCCGCCTGGTAGGCCAGGATGCGGTAAGGGCTGGTGCTGGCGGCGCCCCGGTAGTTGACGGGCAGATGCAGCACCTCCTGCGAGTCGAAGCTTGAGGCGATGGTCTGGGTATCGGTGGTGATGACCGGCGCGGTGGCCTCCACGTTCACCGTTTCGCTCACCTGCCCCACTTCCAGCGTCACGTTCACCCGCATGGTCTGGCGGGCCGCGAGTTCCAGGTCCGTGGCGCGGAAGGCCTTGAATCCCGCGGCCTCGGCCGCCACGCTGTATCGCCCGGCCTTCAGGTTCAGGGCTTCGTAATTTCCCTGCGCGTCCGTCACCGTTTTGCGCGGAATATTTTCGCCCTGGTTCGTAATCACGATGCGGGCCCCGGGAACCACCGCGCCCGTGCGGTCGGTAACCGTGCCCAGAATCGTGCCGAACGTGGATTGCGCCGGCATTACCCACGGCAGTAACAGCGCCGCCGACCCTATCCCCAATCGCTTCCGCATGCCCCCTCCCTGAATGGAGAGTATACAACGGGTATTTGAACTTATGATGACGGATTTAGGCGGCCGGGCTGGTCCTAAATCCGGTGAAAAGCCTTCAATATTTCCCGGGTAGGATATTGCAACGCGATGGGGCGGCCGTGCGGGCAGCTCATGGGACAATCCGTGGCCGCGAGCCGCCGCAGCAGCCATTCCATCTTGCTATGGTCCAGGCGGGTGTTGATCTTGATGGCCGCACGGCAGGCGATGGAGGCTGCGATGTTGCGCCGCACGTCGTCGAGCGAACGGCCACGCAGCTCCTGTTCGGCAATCTCCAGAATCTCGAACAGTACTTTTTCCAGCTCGCCGGCGGGGATGCCGGCCGGCGCGGCTTTCACCGCGATCGTGCGGTTGCCGAAGGGCTCCGTCTCGAAGCCGCTCGCGTTCAGCTCACCGGCGATACGCGCGTACTCGATCTGCTGCCCGGGTGTGAGCTGCACGATCAAGGGCATCAGCAGGCTTTGCATCTCCACGGCTCCCGCCGCACGCTGGCGCAGCACTTTCTCGAACAGGATGCGTTCGTGCGCCACGTGCTGGTCGATGATCCAGAGCCCGTCCCGCCCTGCCGCAATGATGAAGCTCTCCTGCAACTGTCCCAGCGGGCGCAAGTCCGATAATTCCGCGAGCGAGGGAGCCGGCGGCGGCACAGCCTCCGGCGGAAAGGCTCCGTGGGTATCGGGGATGCGCCATTTCGGAGCTTCCGCGGAAGGCTCCGCCGACGGGATGCCCGGGCCCTCGAAGTCCAGGCGCGGCGGGGGTCCAGGCTGCGGCCGGAGCACGAACTCGGGGGCGCTTTCCGCCGCTCCGGCCTGCCGGGCCGGCGGCGCGGATACCTCCGCGGCCGCCGTGCTTTCGAGCATCTGCGAGAACTCCGAATAGGGCAGCCGGGCGGCCGCCTGTCCGGCGCCCGCCGAGGCCCCCGGCGTGAAGGCCGGCGCCGGCCGCGATTCGATCAGCCGCTCGCGAATGGCGTCGCGCACGAAATCGTGCACGAAGCTCTGGTGCCGGAACCGCACCTCGGTCTTCGACGGATGCACGTTCACGTCCACCTCGTCGAATTCGCATTCCAGAAACAGCAGCGCGAACGGGTAGGCGGCCGCCGGCATGAGGTTGTAATAGGCGGAGGAGAGCGCGTGCAGCAGCAGGCGGTCGCGGATCAGCCGGCCGTTGACGAAGATAAAGATGGAGTTGCGGTTGCCCTTTTGGACCTGCGGCCGGGAAACGAAGCCCCGCAGGCGGAAGGTCCTGGGAAGCGTCTCTTCCGGCTCGCGCCGGGACTCCACCGCCTCGGTGGGAGGCACGTAGGGGGGCGGCAGAACCAGCTCGCGCTCGCAGGCGCCCAGGTCTACCAGCTCTTCCAACGTGTGCGCGCCGAACACCTGGTACACCCGTTCGCGCAGCGTGCCCACCGGCGTGACTGAAAGCAACTCGCTCGCGCCGCTCAGCAGGCGAAAGGTCTTGTCCGGATGCGCCAGGCTGTAGTGCGTCACCAGGGAGGCGATGTGCGCCAGTTCAGTCTGCTCGGAGCGCAGAAATTTGCGCCGTGCGGGCACGTTGAAAAACAGGTCGCGCACGGTGATGGTCGTGCCCCGGGCCAGGGCCGCTTCGCCGCAGTCGAGCAGCTTTCCGCCGGCGATCTCGATGCGCGTGCCGGTGGTTTCCTCGGCCGAGCGTGTCTCCAGCAGCAGGCGCGAGACGGAGGCGATGGAGGGCAGCGCTTCGCCGCGGAAACCCAGCGTGGCGATGGAAAACAGGTCCTGGACGTCGCGCAATTTGCTGGTGGCGTGACGCTCGAAGGCCAGCAGTGCGTCGTCCCGCAACATACCCGCGCCGTCGTCGGCCACCCTGACCAGGCGCCGCCCGCCGGTCTCGACTTCCACGCGCAGTTCCCCGGCGCCGGCGTCCAGCGAGTTTTCGAGCAGTTCCTTGACGACGGAAGCGGGCCTTTCGACGACTTCCCCGGCGGCGATCTTGTTGGCCACCTGGTCCGGCAGTACGCGAATACGGCCCATGGCGAAACGGCAGACGGCGTGAAATCTTCGGCAAGGCCGCTCCCTTACGGTCGCGGCTCTGTAGCTATCCTACTGCACCGCGATGTCGCGCGCGTCCAGCAACTCGCCGGTGCGGCGCAGCAGGTTCAGCAGGTTCTTGCGATACTGCACGGAGTTCTGCACCACCGCCGATTCAGCGCTCACCAGCGCCTGCTGCGCCTGCAACACGAAGAAGATCTGGCTGGTGCCGAGCTCGTACTTCTTCTGCTCCGCTTCCAGGTACTTCCTGGCGAAATCCTGCGCCACCACGGCCAGCTTGACGGCGGCCTTGCTGGACTCCACCTGGCTGACCGCCTGGAGAATATCCAGGCGCACCTGCTGCTCCGTGGTCCTGATCGTCAGCGCATCGCGGCGCTTGGCCAGCACGGCGTCCGCCAGGTCCGCGGCGGCCGCGCGGTTGCGGATGGGCAGGCGAAGCGTCAGACCGAAGTAATACAACGGATAGCCAAAGCCGAACATCTGGCCCAGAGAATCGCCAAACGTGCCCGGAAGCACCTTGACGATCTGCGACTGGGTCCCGCTGGTGGTGAACACGTTGGTGCGCTGGTAGAACGTGCCGCCCTGACCTTGGGAGGTGTACGAGCCCGTGAGCGAAAGGTCTGGGAGCAGGCTGTTCTTGGCGGACTTGATTTGCAGATCATCCACGTCCAGGGACTGCATAGCCGACTTCAGGTCCGGACGGGTGGTGAGGGCCTTTTCCACTTCCATCTCGGCGTCCAGCGGAGGCTCGTCGGTCGCGGGCATTACGCTTTCGGTCAGCACGATGGGCAGTTTGCGGATGTCCGGGTCCAGGTCCGCCGCAATCTGTTTGCGCAACGCGTCTTCCTGTTGTTGCAAGGAAAAGCGCGCCTGGGAAACGAGGATCTCGGCAGTGGCGTACTGCTGCTGCGGGTTGTAGATATCCAGCGGGGAGAGAGCGCCCAGTTTCAGCTCCAGTTGGGCGCGCTTCAGCGCCTGGTCCGCGAGGTCCAGGGCGCTTTCGGCCACGCGCAGGTTTTCGCGCGCCAGGATCACGTTCCAGTAGGCGTTTTCCGCGTCATTTACCATTTGCAGGAGGCTGGCTCGCAGATCGTACTCAGACTTGCGCAGCCGGCTGCGGGCGATCATGATCGGCAAACGGTTTACGTACCGGCCGCGATTCTTGATGAGCGGCTGCGTGAAGTTCACTCCGAGGTTCGAGGTCAGCGCCGGATTGTAATTCTGGAAGCCGCTGTTGGTGGATATCTTTTGGGCGGCGAAAATCCCCTGGTAGGTCATGCCGCTGTCCAGCAGTTGCGAGTAGGTGAAGCGGGCCGGCTGGTTGAGCTGCACCAGCGTATTGGCGCCGGTCAGGTAGCTGTTGGACGGGGTGGTCTGCCGCTGGCTGGTAAAGCTGCCAGTGGCCACCGGGTCGAACACGCCGAAGGCCCGCGTGATGGCGTTCTGGAACGTCTCTACGCTCAGCCGCTGAATGGCGATGTCCGTGTTGTTGGCCATCACCAGTTCCAGATAGGAACGCAGCGACAGCTCAAGTTTGCCGTTGACGACGAAGTCCGGCAGCCGCACGGGCGGCCGGAGTTCCACCTTCGGAACGCTGGAGGAGAACGTTTCACGAAAATAAGAAGGCTTGGGGAAAGATGAGATCTGCGCCAGAACGGGCGCCGCCAGCAATAGCCCTGCGGCTAAGAATCGAAAAGCCATATGTTTCCCGAGTTACTCGTAACGAATTGCTTCGATGGGGTCCAACCTCGCGGCCTGTACGGCCGGATAAATCCCGAACAATAGCCCGATAAATACGGATACGCCGAAGGCCACCGCGATCGAGGACGTGGTCACCACCGTAGACCAGCCCGCCGCCGAGGCGATGATGCGCGAAAGCGTGAATCCGAAACCGATGCCGATCAGCCCGCCCACGATGGAGATAAGCACCGCCTCGGTGAGGAACTGGCGAACGATATCGCCCTGGCGGGCGCCGATGGCGCGCCGGATGCCGATCTCGCGGGTGCGCTCCAGCACCGTGGCGAGCATGATGTTCATGATTCCGATGCCGCCCACCAGCAGCGAAATCCCGGCGATGCAGATCATCACGATGTTAAAGATAAACTGCGTGCGGCGGCGCTCCTCGAGCAGCCCGGCGGGCACCACCACGGTGAAATCGCCCGCGTCCTTGTGGGTGGCCGAAAGAATGGCGCGCACCACGTTGGCGGTCTCGACCGAGTCGGTGGTGGGGGTGACCTTCATGTAGATGCCGTCGATCTCGTCTTTCAGATAGCTGGTATTGTCCTCGAACCGGCGCATCACCGTGTTCAGCGGAGCGATCACCAGGTTGTTGCGGTTGAGCGCCTGCAAGCCTTCCACGTCGGTGTCGCCGGAGGCCTGCGGCGTCAGCACGCCGATGACCTGCAGCCACGTGTCGTTCACCTTGACGTACTTGCCAATGGCGTCGTCAAAGCCCAACAGGTTCACTTTGGCCGTGTCGCCCAGCACGCACACCGGCGTCGAGCGCTTGTTCTCTTCCTCGGTGAAGAACCGCCCGGCGATCAGCTTCAGGCTATTGATCTCCGTGAAATTGGGCAGGACGCCGATCAACTGCGGCGGCTCCTGCGCGGTTTTCGGCAGCACGCGCTGAGGCTTGAAACGCTTGCGCGGCGTCATGGCCTCCACGCCCTGCACGTTTTCCGAAATCGCGCGGAAGTCGCGGAAGGTGAGGCCCGGCGAAATGGCGCGCACGGTCTGGAGTTCGTTGCGGTCCACCGCCTCACGGGCTTCGATGATGATGTTGTTCACGCCCAACTGGTCAATGAAACTCATCATCTCCTTCTGCGCGCCCGCGGTGATGGACAGCATGGCCACCACGGCGCCGACGCCGAAGATCATGCCCAGCATGGTGAGCAGGCTGCGCAGCTTGTGCGCCAGGAGGCTCGAAAGCCCCATGAACAATTCCGGCAGAATTCCGGAGATCAGAGGAATGTTCACTTGGTCGCTCCTCCCGGCATGGTGCCCATGGCGCCGCCGCCCTTGCTCTTGCGTTCTCCCTTCTTGGCGTTCTGCTTGGCGTTGGGATCGGCCAGGGCCACCAACTCGCCGGGTTTGACTCCTCCCGAGAGCACCATAACCGATTCGCTGCGCCGGGCTACCTGCACGGGCCGCTCCTCGAACCGGCCGAGGCGCTGCACATATACCACGGTCTGGCCGGCCCTGTCGAAGACCGCCTGCACCGGCACGTGCAGCGCATTGGGAATCCTCTCCACCGTGATTTCGATGTCCGCCAGCAGTCCCGGCCGCAGCAGCACCTGAAGCTGGGAGTCCTCCTCAGGCGGCAGGGGCAGCCTGGCGTTGGCCCTGTCCTGCTCGGTAAACTGACCCACGGCTACGGAGGACACGCGCAGCAGGTCGAGTGGATTGCCGCCCTCGGGGGTGAGCGGTGTGCCGCCCGGCGCGGCGGGACGACCCGCCATGCCGCCGGCCCCGCCGGAAGCCTGCATGGCCCGGCGCGCCTGGGCCAGCGCCCGCTGCTGCTCTTCGGGGGTGGCCTGTTCCAGGCGTTTGCCGCCCAAAGCCTTCTCAAGCTCCTTTTGGAAGCGCAGGCGGTCCGCCGGCTGCGCACCGCCGCGGCCGCCCGCTGCTTCGGGTCCGCCGGGAGCGCCCGGCGTCATACCCTGCCCCCCGGCCATGCCCTGCCCCTGCATGCCGCCGGGAGCCGCCCCGGGGGCGCCCGCCATTCCCGGGCTTGCCGGCATGGCGGCCATCCCGCCCGGACCGCCCGGCAGCGACGGCGCGGCGGGGCTGCGCTTGGCGTTCCGCTCGGCGGTCTGCATGATTTTCTCGACTTCAGCCGGCTTCATGCCCAGGCCGGTGAGCAATTGGCGCATGTCGATGGAAAAAATGACGTCGAACTTCTTAGCCGGATCCCCGGAGAAGACGTTGGAGCTAGCGGTGCCGCTCATGCCCTTGATCTTGCCGCGGAACTGCTTGTCCGGCACCGCATCCAGCGTGATGAGCACATCCTGCCCCTCATGCAGATTGGCGCGGTCCAGTTCGCCCACCTTGGCCACCAGTTCCAGCTCGGAAAGATCCAGGACGTCGGCCACCGGAATACCCGGCTGCAGGGTGTCGCCCTCCCGAATGTCCGGGATCTGCTGCCCGAACATGAAAAATCCCGTGCGGTTCTGCCGGATGGCCACCAGCCCGGTCATGGGGGAAAGCACCTTGGCCTGGGCGATGCGCTGCTGCTCGCGGCGCACATCGATCATGGCCTTGTTGCGCTGTTCCTTGAGCACCGCCAGTTGGGCCAGGGCCTGTTCCTGCCGCGAACGGATGTCGCTCTGCAACTGCAACAGCCGGCGGCGCTGCTCCTCCAGGGTGAGCAGGTTCTTCTTGGCGTCGATGGCGGAGATGATGTCGTTGCGCTGGACTTCGAGTTCGGCGCGGCGCACCCCGTAGCGGGTATGTAGCAGATCCACCTGGTCCTGGTTGCTGCGCATGGCCAGGTCGGCTTCGGCTTTCTTGATCTGCTCGTCGGTCTGCTCGACCTCGAGCATGGTCTCTTCGAGCTGCGCGCGGCGCTCGGAATCGTCAAACTCCACGATCAGGTCTTTTTCATGGGCCAGGCTGCCCATAGGGGCCAGGCGCGTCACCTGCACGGTGCTGAACAGGTTGGGAGCCGAGAGCGTCACCGAGCGCACCGCCCGCAGCTCGCCGCGGGTGTAGGAACGGATCACCACGTCCCCCCGCAGCACCTTGGTGGTGGCCACGTGCTCCTGCCGCTGCGGCAGTTGCTGGAAGAAGCGGTAACCGCCCCAGGCCGCGGCCAGGAGGATCGCTACTCCGGTAAGGCGAATGAGGACTTTTTTCATGAAGCTGCCCGCCGGGTCCTACAACTTTTTCTTGGCGCGTCTGGCGGCTTCGGCCGGATTCTCGAGAGTCACCAGGTCGCCTTCTTTCAGCCCGCTCAGCACCACCAGGTCATCTTCATTGCGTTTGCCCACGGTGATGTGGCGGATTTGGAAGTGCTGGCCCCTCTGGATCCACACGGCCGGCTTGCCCTGATCGGCGAAGCTGGCGCGCGTGGGAATCAGCAGGGCGTTGGGATCGCGCTCGATGATAATCTCCGCAGAGGCGCTCATGCCGGGGCGCAGGCGCGGATCCAGGTTCTTCAAAGTCGCGCGCGCCGGGAAGGTTTTTTCCGAGGTCCCCATGCCCTTGAAGATCAGGGCGGCGATGGGGCTAATCCAGTCCAGGTCGCCCACGAACTCCTTTTCCGGGATGGCGTCCACGCGCATGCGGACGTGCTGGCCGAGCTTCAGCTTGCCGCGGTCCACTTCCTCCAGCTTGAGATCGACGTACATCTCCGAAAGGTCCGGGATTTCCGCGATGGCCGCGCCGGTCCAGGCGCGGTCGCCCTCTGTGAACGGCGGCGGAGACTGGCCGAAGGAGCCTCCCGAACGGAAGTTCGGGAGGAGGTTGACAATCCCGTCGTTGGGGGCGCGAATCACCATCTTGGAGAGATAGCCCTTGGCCAGTTGCACATCGTGCTCGGTCTTGTCTTTCTTTTCCGCCAGACGGTCCAGGTCCGCCTTGTGCGACACCCCGCGAGAGTTGATGGTGGTCTTGACCTGACCCAACGCGCCCTCGGCCACACCCACGTCGATGCGGTTCTTGGCGCCCTCGATTTCCGAGAGAATCTCGGCTTTGCTGGCCTCCAGCTTGGCGCGCTCGACGTTGTACTCGGAGGACATCAGGTTCATCTTGTCCATCTCGTTGTCGATCTGCTGGGAGGCCTTGGTCTGCACGATCTCGCTGTCCACCGTGCGCACGCTGGTGGTGCGCTCGATGTAGTTCTCTTCCTGCTGCACCGGGTCGAACTCCACCACCACGTCGCCCTTCTTGACCGGCTTGCCGGATTCGGCGAGCTTGACGATCTGCGGATTGGGGACCTGCGGCGCCGTGAGGATCACCGAACGCGTACTCTTGATTTCTCCGCGCGTGCGCACGCTGATGATGAAATCCCCGCGCCGCACCCGCGCCACGGGTACGTCCACCTCCGTGGTGCCGGTATAACGCCAGGCAGCGTACATGCCCGCCACTCCCGCGAATCCCACGATGCCGAGGATGATCATCCTCCGCTTTCTCGCCTGCGCGGTCTGGCCGAGTCTCTGTTTGGGCTTGATATCCTTCGACATGCGGTTCCTTTGCAGCCGTTGCGGAGCCCTGGCTACGGGGTCCCCTGTGGCGGCGGCTCAGCCGCCAGAACATCCCCGTTGTTTAAGCCGGACCGCACCGCGACGGCCACGTGGTTGGCGAGCCCCAGTTCCACCTCCCGGCGGATCCAGCCGGTAGGACTTTGCAGAAACACGAACGGGCGGTGCGTCTCCCGGTCATAAAAGATCGATTCGAGTGGGGCGATGGTGGCGTCGCTCGCGGTGCCGAGCGCGATGCCGGCACTGGCCGTCAGGTCCGGCAGCACCCGCGGGTCCAGCGCGTCCAGCCGCAGCCGTACGGGGATCTCCCGCACGTAGTTCGGGCGCCATCCGCCCGGCTTGGTCATGGCGCCGATGCCGATGACCGTCGCCGGCAACGTCACTTCCGGATAGGCGTCCAGCCGGATGTTGGCCTTCATGCCCAGGCGCAGCAGTTCGCTGTCGGCCTGGTTCACGGTCGCATTCATCACCATGGAACTGGGGTCCACTACCGTCATGAACATTTGCCCGGAGTGCACTTCGTCGCCCTGCTGCACCTGCCCGAATTCGCCGCCCCGCCACACCGTCTGCATCACCACGATGCCGTCGATGGGCGCTTTGAGCAGCAGTTTGTCCACGTTGACCTTGGCCCGGTCGTATTCAATCCGCGCCTGGTCGCGGTCGATTTCCGCGGCGCGCAGCTCGGATTTCTGCGAGACGTCCAGCAACCGGGACTCGTCCTGCAACTGCTTGTATTTGGCGCGCGCCTCCTGCACGTTCAGCTTGAAGTTTTCCGACTCGATGGCGGAGCGCACCTCGATGGTTTTCAAGTCCAGCAGGGCCTTGTCCAGGTCCGCTTTGGCCGAGCGCACCAACTGGTCGTGAGCATACTTCGCCACGGCCTGGTCGGCTTTGAGCTTCTTGATGTTGGCATCCAACTGGTCAAGCGACGCCTTGTAGTCGTCCAGGCGCAGAAGTTGATACTGCCGGTCGAACTCGGCCACCACGTCGCCCTTTTTGACGCGGGCGCCGGGCTTGGCCAGGTTCAGCAGGATCAGTGAAAAGTCGCCGGCCATACCGCTCGCGCCGCTGCTGCCCGGCCCGCCCCCGGGAAGGTTGCCGAAAGTCGAACCCATGTCCGCGCTGGGGATGGCCAGGCTGCCCGCCGTCCGGCTGCCGATTGTATCCGAGGCTTTCTTGGCGACCGCCGTGCCGGTGTCGCTGAAACGGTTGGTGGTGCCGCGCAACGCCCCGAGGCTGGAGGCCGTCTGCGTCTGCGCCGCGCCCGCCGTGCCGGTATCGCCGGAAGACGAAGAAGACGACGAAGAAGAACTGGAACTGCTGGACGCATCGTTCCCCAACAGGCTGGTGGAGGTCGAAGAGGACGTGCCCGACGTGGAACTGGAGCTCGAGCTGGAGCTGGAACTCGACGAACTGCTGCTGGAGCTGGAGGAACTCGAGCTGCTCGAAGACGTGGTAGTGCCCACCAGCGAACTTTGGCGTCCCCGGCCGCTCCGGCTGCCTCGCAGCCGCGGCGCCATCACCGCCGCGAACCGTTCCGCCTGGATCACCCCCGCCACCCGAATGGAATCGCGCAGCTCCCCGACAGTCACCCGGACGGTCCGCGTGGCCGCCGCGGCTGGTTTGGCCGTCTGCGCCGCCTTCTGCATGCGGAGCTTCCAGAGCAGGCCGGCTCCGGCCACAAGCACCACGCCCAGAACCACCCAAAGCCCGATCTTGCGGGGCCTTTTGGGCGCCGGATGCACAACGGCGGGAGGGGGTGGGACTACCTGCGGGGATACTCCACTGCGGAACCCCGCCTCCACAGGATTTGGTGCGGATGCGCTACTCATCGCCTGGCTGCCAACTTCCTTTCACCCGTTCCAGCGTACTTCCCGTTACACGGATCGTTTCCTGGGGCCGCAACAAAAAAAGACGCTCCGTGTTGAACAAAGGTTAGCTTCCGGTGGAAATAAACTTCTCCTTCTTCAATCCTTTGGAAATCAATAGTTTCCATCCTGTCGCCAACGATGTCAAGACGGGCGTTTTCCGGCCGCGAAACGGTTCCTCCGTCCGTGCTATGGTGAAAGACGGTGTCTTCTCCGCTGAATTTTCACCTGGAGCGCTATGAGGGTCCGCTGGACCTACTGCTGGACCTCATCCGCAAGCAGCAGATCGACATCCGGGACATCCCCATCGCCACCATCACCGCGCAATACCTGGAATACCTGGAGAAGGCCCGGGAGCTGGATATCGATCTGGGCGCGGAATTTGTCTACATGGCCGCCACCCTCATTCATATCAAGTCCCGGATGTTGCTGCCGCGCGACCCGGAACTCGATAAGGATCACCCCGAGGAGGACCCCCGGCAGGAACTGGTGGACCGCCTGCTGGAGCACGAGAAATTCAAGAACGCCGCCGAGATGCTGCAGCAGAAGCGCCTGATCGAGGAGAACGTCTGGTCCAACCCCCAGATCCAGTCATTTCTCTCCGATGAGGAAGATCCGGGGCTGGCCATCACCCTGTACGATCTGGTCAAGGCCTTCGGAGACCTGCTGGAGCGGGCCAAGAACCGCCCGGTCTACGAGGTCGCCGGGGCGGATGTGGGCGTGGCCGACATGATCCAATATTTGCGGTCGGCTCTGGAGAGCGCCGGAGACCAGCCGGTGTTCATCCTGCGTATCGCCGAGCAGCAGCGCAGCCTGCGCGCCATGATCGCCCTGTTCCTGGCGGTCCTGGAGATGGTCAAGATGCAGGCCGTGGTCATCACCCAGAAGGACCTATTTGGCGAAATCGCGCTCGAGAGGCACAAGCTGTTCGATACGGTCTTCTCCTCCGAACAGCCCATGATCGCCATCGAAAAAGACTACACGTAAAGGGCATGGAAGAGAACGAGGTAGTACCCCCCGGCGACCAGGCTGCCGGCGCCGGCGCCCCCGAGGCGGCCGTTCCGAACGACGCGGCGCCCGCGGAAGCGTCCGCCGCGCCCTCCCCGGAACCCATCGCCGCCGAGGAGCTGTTCGCCCCGGCAGGCGAGGAGCCCGCCGCCGTTTCCACCGAAGACGCGCAGCTCAAAGCGGTGCTCGAGGCCATCATCTACGTGGCCGACGACCCGCTTTCGCCGGCGCAGATCGCCATGGCTCTCGAGCAGCCGCGCGAGCGCGTCGAGCGCCTGATCCAGGAACTCATCGGGGAACTGGAAAAGCCCTGGCACGGCGTCACCATCCGCGAAGTAGCCGGCGGCTTCAAGATGACCACCAAGCCGGAACACCACGACGCCGTGCGCAGCTTCGTCAAGAGCCTCAAGCCGCCGCTGAAACTCTCCCTGCCGGCCCTGGAGACCCTGGCGGTGATCGCGTACAAGCAACCCGTCACCGGGCCGGAAATCATGGAGATCCGCGGCGTGCAGGGCGCGGGCGTGCTCAAGACGCTGCTGGACCGGAAACTGATCGCCGTGGCGGGCCGCAAAAACGTGATCGGCAAACCCATTCTGTACAAAACCACCAAGGAATTCCTGGTGCAGTTCGGCCTTAAAGACCTGAGCGAGCTGCCCTCCCTCAAGGAGTTCGAAGAGATCCGGCGGATGGCCCTCTCCGACAGCGAAGCGCCGCCGGCAACCGCAGAAGCGGCTCCACCCGAGGAGGCTCCCGCTGCCCCGCCGCCGGCCGAGGCGGCCGCCCCCCCGGCGCCCGCTCCGGATGCGGGCCAGAGCGCCGACTGATGCCGGAGGAGCGCCTCCAAAAGATCCTTTCGCGGGCCGGCGTGGCCTCCCGCCGGAAGGCGGAGCAGTTGATCCTCGAGGGCCGCGTGCGGGTCAACGGCGCCGTGGTGACCGAACTGGGCTCCAAAGCCGACCTGGAGCGCGACCACATCAAGGTGGACGGCCGCCTGCTGCACACTCCCCGGCAACTCCTGTACATTGCGCTCCACAAGCCGGACAACGTGGTGACCACCGTGCAGGATCCGCAGCACCGCACGACGGTCATGGACCTGTTGCACCGCGTCCGGGAGCGGGTCTATCCGGTGGGACGCCTGGACTACCATAGCGAAGGTCTGCTGCTGCTCACCAACGACGGCGAATTCGCCCACGCTCTGACTTCCGCCGCCACGCACATCCCCAAAACCTACGTAGTGAAAATCAATGGAACCCTGACTGCCGAACAGGAGCAAGAGTTTCGCGACGGCATTCCCTTGGGCGGACGCCGCACCGCTCCCGCCGGTCTGCGCCTGCTGCGCCGCGCCGACAACTCCTGGTACGAGGTGCGCCTGGTGGAAGGTCGCAACCAGCAGATCCGCATCATGTTCAAGCACTTCGGAAGGCTGGTGGAGAAACTCAAACGCGTGCAAATCGGCTTCCTGGAACTGGGGACCCTAAAGCCCGGCGAGTTCCGCCACCTCGCGCCCGCCGAAGTCGCGCGTTTCCAGAACCTGATTCACCGCCGTGAGGCGGTCCGGCGCAAACCCGCATGAGCATTCCAGAAATCCTGCGCTCCGCGCGCACCATCGCCGTGGTGGGCCTGTCCAGCAAGCGATACCGCCCCAGTTACGGGGTCGCCGAGTACCTGCAACGCTCGGGCTACCGCATCATACCGGTAAACCCGCAGGAGACCGAGGTGCTGGGGGAGAAGGCCTGGCCGGCACTGGAATCCGTGCCGGAAGCGATCGATATCGTGGACATTTTCCGCCGCTCCGAGTCCGTGCCCGAGATCGTGGAAGCCGCCATCCGCGTAGGCGCCCGCGCCGTCTGGATGCAGGAAGGCGTGATCCACGAAGAAGCCGCGGCCCGCGCCCGCGCCGCTGGACTGGAGGTCGTCATGGACCGCTGCATCCTGAAAGAGCATCGCCGCCTGGCGCTCGAGCGCTAACGCGGCCCTGCCCGCGCAGCTTTTCGGACAGGAAACTCTTGAAGTCGGGCCCCGCGAGGCGTACGATTTTCCCGGAGGAACCAACATGCCGGACGAAGTCAAACGCATTGACTACTACTACGTGGCCGTGCCGGACAAACCCGGTGAAGGCGCGCGCATCCTGGCGGCTTTGCGGGCGGCAGGCGTCAACCTGATCGGCGTCTCGGGGTTTCCGCACGGCGCCCGCCGGTCGCAACTGGACCTGATTCCCGAAGACAGCGCCGCCTTCGTGAAGGCGGCCCGGGCCGCGAAGTTGAAGCTGAGCGCCAAGAAGAGCGGGTTTCTGATCCAGGGCGAGGACCGGCCGGGCGCGGTGGCCGACCGGCTGGCCCAACTCGCCGAAGCCGGCGTCAACGTCACCTCGGCGCAGGTCTTTTGCGCCGGCACGGGCCGTTACGGCGGCATGCTGTGGGTCAAAGCGCCGGATCTGCGAAAGGCCGCCAAGGCCCTGGGCATCGGATAGCGGGTTCTTCCGATCTCATCCGCAGACCGGGCTACACTACGGGAAGTGTCGACCGAAATCAGCGTGCCGGCCGCCGGCTTGACCGCCTCCGGGAGGAAACCGGCCAGCACCGTATTCCGCGTCCTGGCGGCCATCAGCTTCTGCCATCTGCTGAACGACATGCTTCAGTCGGTGATCCCGGCGGTGTATCCCATTCTGAAAACCGCCTACCGCCTGGACTTCGGGCAGATCGGGCTGATCACGCTGACTTCCCAGCTCACGGCATCTCTCCTGCAACCGATGGTGGGGCTCTACACGGATCACCGGCCCACGCCCTACTCCCTGCCCACCGGCATGACGTTCACGCTGGTTGGCCTGGTGCTACTTTCCATGGCGCCCAGCTTCGGCGCGATCCTGTTCGCCGTGGCTCTGGTGGGCATAGGCTCCTCGGTGTTCCACCCGGAATCCTCGCGCGTGGCGCGCATGGCTTCGGGCGGGCGGCATGGCCTCGCGCAATCCCTCTTTCAGGTCGGCGGCAACGCGGGGTCCTCGCTGGGGCCGCTGCTGGCGGCGTTTGTGGTGCTCCCCGCAGGACAGCGCAGCATCGCCTGGTTCGGGTTCGGCGCGCTGGTAGCGATTTTCGTGCTCCTGAAGGTGGGCGCGTGGTACAAGGCCCACCATCCGTCCACCGCCAGATCCAGCGCCGCCCGCGAGCCGGAGCACCATCTAACCAGGGGGAAAATCGCCGTGGCCATGTCCGTGCTGATCGCGCTGGTTTTCTCCAAGTACTTCTACCTGGCAAGCCTCATCAGCTATTACACCTTCTTCCTGATCAGCAAATTTCACGTGTCCGTGCGCAATGCCCAGGTCCACCTGTTCGTCTTTCTGATTTCGGTCGCGCTGGGCACCGTGGTGGGCGGCCCGGTGGGCGACCGCATCGGCCGCAAGTACGTGATCTGGTGGTCCATCTTAGGCGTGCTGCCTTTCACCCTGCTGCTGCCCTACGTCAGCCTGGCCTGGACGGGCGTTCTCAGCGTCATCATCGGCCTGGTGCTGTCCTCCGCGTTCTCCGCCATCCTGGTTTACGCGCAGGAACTGGTGCCGGGCAAAGTGGGCACCATTTCGGGGCTCTTTTTCGGGCTGGCGTTCGGCATGGGCGGCATCGGCGCGGCGCTGCTGGGAGAACTGGCGGATCGCACCAGCATCGACTTCGTGTACCGCGTCTGCTCCTTCCTGCCGGTGATCGGCCTGCTCACCGCCTTCCTGCCGAACCTGGAGCCGGCGGCCCGCCGCCGGCGCGCGTAAGATACAATAAGCAGCCGGTTTCGTGTCATGCCCCGCGCGACGTTCGCCGCTCTGATCGCGCTGCTGGCGCTTCCCGCGGCCGGCGCGCCGCCCGCCGTCTGCGATGCGCAGCTTTCTCCGCCGCCGGGCGACCCCAACGGGTACAAACTGCGCGGCGATCGCTGCGAAGGCGTGTACATCAAAGAGGTGGCCGGCAGCGCCAGCCTGGCGGTGGTCTCCCTGACGGAGTCTTTCGCCAATTTCGACCCCGCTTCCGCCGCGCCCCTGCGGGTCGAGTGGCAGGCTCCCGCCGGCTCCAGCCCGGTGCACCTGCGCGCGGTGGCGCTGCGCCGGCGCACCTACTATCGGATGGACACCATCCGCCCCTCCGGTTCGGGATCTTATTCGTGGAATCCCGGCATCCTGGCGGCCCTGGGCTTGACCCGCGCAGACATCGGAGTGGTTGGCTGGGTGACGCGGCAGATCGGCCCGGAATCCCGTGACGTGTACCTCCCGTTGCGGATTGCGCAAGGGGGCGGGGAAGCGGGCGGCGAGTATCAACTGGTTCTTTATCCCGGCGCCGAGCTGTCCGAAGTCTATACCACCCTTTCGCCGGTAGATAGCCAGGGGCGCTCCGGAAGGCCGCTCTTCGAAGGAAAACCGCTGGGCTACGGGTATTATCCGGCCGAGCGCGGGGTCCCGGTGCCCGTTTCCGGCCTCAAGGGCGCGGGCCTGTACCTGTTTGAGATCGGAGCCACGCTGCGGGACGGCGCGCCTTCGACCTCCCAGTTGTGGTTCTTCCACTCCGGGAAGTGACTGCCATGGGCGGCAAGCCTCGGGAGAAATCCAAAGAGAATCCGGCCGCAGCGCTGCGGAAGCTTCTGCGGGCGCAGACCAGGGCCGCGCGCGAGGAAGCCCTGCGCAACGGCGGCCAGGTGCCAGCCGAGCAGGTTGAATCCCTGCGGCGTCTCCGCCAGTTGGCCGAGTTCAGCCGCGCGGTGGAGGCCCCCGAACGCCGGCGCTGGCCGATCCTGGCGATGCTGCTGGCCACGCTGGCGATCGCCAGCGTGCTCTTCTTCAGCCGCCTGCGCCGCACGGAGATCGAGATGGACGTGAACGTCTCGGAAGTGAGCTTCCGCCTCGGCCAGGCGCGCGTGATCTCCGATACGATGGGCGTCGCCTCGGTGGGTGCCTCCGGCTTCAAAAGCATCGAGGCGCCGGGCATGCCGGTGAGCGAAGGCAGCATGCTGATCCAGGCCGCGAAAGACGGAGACCGCTCCGGGCTGGTGAGCCTGGCCCCGATCGCGCTGCCCGCCTCCACCCGGGTCACGCTGGAGCGCGGCCGCGACGCGCGCCGGTTTCGCCTCTCGCTTGCCGGACCGGGCGCGGAACTGCGGTGCGACGCCATCGGGCCTGTCGAAATCGCCGCGGCCGGATCCCCGAAACAGCGCCTGAACCTACCCATGCCGCGCGGGATCGCCCTGCGCACGGGCGCCGACGAGGCGGATCTCGAGATCACTCTGCCGGGCGCCGAGGCCGGCCGCTTCCTGGCGCAGATCCCCGCGGAAGAGATCTCCATGTTTCGCATCGACCAGCACGTCACCAGCGGACTGAGCATCGTGCACCGCGCCTCCACCATCCTGGGCGGCAGCATCTTTTTCGAATCGCTGGATGGCTTGGAGCGCAAGCTGCGGCCCGCCGAAGGCCTGCGGTTCGCTTCGGCCCGGGGCGAGATCCGCAGCCTGGGCCTGGATGACCGCGGGATTTCCTTCCGGTTCCACGGCGAGGTGGAAGGCATGAGCACGGGCGCCGGCGAGGACCGGCGCAGCCTCATGCCGACCTGGCTCGAGTGGCTGCGCGCCCGGCACGGCCTGCCGCTGCTGTGGGGCTCGGCCCTGTACCTGTTCACGCTGGCCACGGCCGCGCTGCGGTGGTGGGGAGTGCGGCTATAAAGCGGTTTTGGATCAGGATGGCCTGTGTGTACATGCTCCCTCCCGGTCGCGGCTCGGTTCCGCTGGCAAAAGTTGGGTGAGAACCCCGCGTGCCCGGATAATTTCCTGCCACAAAAACGTCACAATGCTCGTGTTTGCACCATGAGACCGAGCCGCGACCGTGAGGGAGCGGTCTTTGCCTCCGACTGCTACCGCGCCCCACCCAAGATCTTCAGATCGTGCAGCACGCTCAGCAGGCCGGGCACCAGCGTGATCACGAACAGCACCGGCAGGATGAAGACCACGATGGGGAACAGCATCTTGATGCCGGCCTTGCCCACCGCAGCCTCGGCTCGCAGGCGGCGCCGGGTGCGCAGCGCGTCGGCATACACCTTCAGCGCCTGCGAGAGGCTGGTGCCGAAGCGCTCGCTCTGCACGATCATGGCCGCCAGCGACTTGATGTCTTCAATGCCCGTGCGGCGCACCAGTTGCTGAAAGGCCACCGTGCGTTCCTGGCCGGCGCGCACCTGCATGACCACGGTGTAAAACTCGTTGGCCAGTTGCGGGTAGATGTACTGCATCTCCTCGCTCACCCGGGTCATGGCCTGGTCCAGCGCCAGGCCCGTGCCCAGCACGATGCCCAGCAGGTCCACGGTGTCCGGCAGGGCTTCCTGGAGCTTGCGGCGATAGCGCGCCACCATGCGGTGCAACACCATCCTGGGCAGCAGGTAGGCCAGGAGGAACACCGGCAGCAGGCCGATCAGCATGTCCCCGGGGCTTTTCTCGCGTTGCAGCCACACAGCGCCGGCAGCCAGCGCCAGCAGGAACAGCAGGTTACCCAGCGCGTACCACGCCACGGCGCGCTGGCTGCGGATGCCCGCCTGGTTCAGTTCCTTCTCCGCGTCGCGCAGCCAGCCCTCGGCCCCCGCCAGGCTTGCCACGTACAGGAATTTGTTGAAGAGGCCGCCGCCGCCTTTCCGCTTGGGCGAGCGCGCCGCTGTCACCATGGCGTGCGATTGCAGTTCCTCCAGCCGGTCGCCCAGCGGATCCTCCTGGTTCTGGAATAACTGCGCTCCGGACCACAGCAGCGCCGCCAGCGTCGCGAAAGCCAGGATGAAAAATACGAAGTCGCCCAACATGCGTTCAGGCCTTGATATTGGCGATCTTGCGGATCACCAGGATGCCCACGATTTCCGAGATGATGGCATAGGTCAGGAACTTGCTGCCCACCGGGTCGGTGTACAGCAGCTTGATATACTCCGGCTTCAGAATCCAGAAGCCCAGCCCCACCACGAGCGGCATGGTGCACAGCAGCCCGGCGGAAAAGCGCTGCTGCGCGGTGTGGGCCTTGAGCTTGGCAGCCATGTTCAGGCGCTCGCGCACCAGAGTGGCCAGGTTCTCCAGCACGCTGACCATGTTGGCGCCGGTCTGGCGCTGCAGGATCAGGCCGGTGATGAAAAACTTGAGATCGATCAGGGGGACCCGTTTCCCCAGGTTGTGCAGGGTGGCCTCGATGGGCGAGCCTAGCGCCAGTTCCTCCATCACCTTGCGGAATTCCATGCGCACGGGCTCCAGCGTCTCCGCGGCGATGGTTTCCAGGCCGCTGTGGATGTTGTGCCCGGCGCGCATGGTGCGGGTAAACAGGTCAATGGCGTCCGGCAGGTTCTCCTCGAACTTGCGCAGCCGGCGCGCGCGCACCCGCAGGATGTAAACCAGCGGCAGCGCCGCGGCCGCCAGCGCCACCAGCAGCCGCAGCAGCAGCAGTTTCAGGCCGAACACCTCCAGCAGCAGAAACGTGCCCACCAGCAGCACCAGCATCAGCCCCAGCACATCCGCGGCGCGGTACTTCAGGTCGGCTTGCGCGATGTATTCCTGCAAGCGGCGCAGCATCCCCAGCCACTCGACGAAATCCCCCAGAAATGCGAAGGTGCCGCGCTGCTCCGTGCGAATCAGCCCCGAGGGCGCCTGCGCGCGCGCCCGCACGCTGGCGCGCAACTCGCGCAGGCGGTGGGACAGCATCTGCTCGGCTTCCTGCTCCGGCACGCGCCAAACGTAGTATCCTGCGCCCAGATAGGCAGCCAGGAAGATGATGAAGGCCAGCAGGAAAAACATCCCCTCACTTCTCCTTCACTTCGTGCAGCTCCTGGAAGACGGACTGTGAGAGATGGATGCCATAGGCTTTCAGCCGCTCCAGGCACAGCGGGCGCGCGCCGGTCGCGCGGAAGCGGCCCAGCACCCGGCCGCGCGGGCTGATGCCGGTGCGCTCGAACTCGAAAATGTCCTGCATCTCCACCTGGTCGTGCGTGCAGCCGGCCACCTCGCCGATGCCCGTCACCTTGCGCGTGCCGTCGCTCAGGCGCGCGCAGTGCACCACGATGTTGATGGCCGAGGCGAGCTGCTGGCGGATCACCTTGTCCGGCACGTGCTGGCTGGCCATCATCACCATGGTCTCGAGGCGCGAAAAGGCGTCCCGCGGCGAGTTGGCGTGCACCGTGGTCATGGAGCCGTCGTGACCCGTATTCATGGCCTGCAGCATGTCCAACGCCTCGGCGCCGCGCGATTCGCCCACGATGATGCGGTCCGGGCGCATACGCAGGGAGTTGATCACCAGGTCGCGCTGGCTGACGGCTCCCGCGCCTTCGATGTTCATCGGGCGGGTCTCCAGGCGCACCACGTGGCCCTGCTGGAGTTGCAGCTCGGCGGTGTCTTCAATGGTGACGATGCGCTCCTCTTCCGGGATGAAGCGGGAGAGCGTGTTCAGCATGGTGGTTTTGCCGGAGCCCGAACCGCCGGAGATGACGACGTTCAGGCGGGCCTCCACGCAGCCGCTCAGAAAATCCAGCATGCCCGTGGTGAAAGTCTCGTTCTTCAGCAGATCTTCCGTGGAGAGCACCTTCTTGCCGTACCGACGGATGGACATCACCGGCCCGATCAGCGAGAGGGGCGGAATCACCGCGCAGACGCGCGACCCGTCCGCCAGGCGCGCGTCCACGATGGGCGAAGAATCGTCGATGCGCCGGCCCACCGCGGAGACAATGCGCTCGATGATCATGCGCACGTGTGCCTGGTCCTTGAAGCGCACGTTGGTCTCCACCAGCCGCCCCAGCCGCTCCACGTACACGTTGTCGAAGCCGTTGACCAGGATGTCGCTGACGGTGGGATCCTTGAGCAGCGGCTCGAGCGGGCCCAGCCCGAAGACCTCGTCCAGAATCTCCTCGATCAGGCGCTCGCGCTCGGCCAGCGTCATCGGCAGGCTTTCGTCGAGCACCAGCTTCTCGACCACCGTGCCGATCTGGCCGCGCATGCTCTCCTTGTTCAGCGACTTCAACTGCTCCGCCGTCAGGGAGCTGAGCAGCTTGTGATGCACCTGGCTCTTGAGTTCGAACCACCGCTCGGTCCCGCTGCCGGGCCGGACTAGCGTGCGGCTTCCCATGCTTCACCCTCTCGGAACGATTGTCTCATGCCGTTTTGCCCGCCACGGCGAGCTGGCCGGAGGCGCCCGCCTTCCCCTTAGCTCCGGTGGCTTTATCCACGAAAGCGCGGAAAAGCCGGTCCATCTCCCCGGCCGCGTCCCGCTGCGCTACGAACGGCCGCGCCCGGTTGATGCCGCTCAGCACCACCGGAGAGTTGGGAATCCCGTAAAACACCTGCTGGTTGAGCGTCTGCTGGATCTGCTCCAGGCTGGCATGATGCGCGTTTGCTTTCTTGGAGTACTGGTTGACCACCACCCGGATCTGGTCCTGGCTGAATCCCATGCGCATGAGGAACGCGATGTACCGCTGGGCGTTGCGCACCGCCGGGAATTCCTGGTTGATCACCAGGAAGACGGCGGCCGACACCTGGCAGGCCGCCATCACCACTTCGTCGGAGATAGCTTTGCCGCCGTCGATGACAATGGCGTCGTACTTCTCCACCAGGAAGGTGGCGAACTCCCGGAACATGTGCTCGGTGAACATGCCGCGCTGCTCCAGGGCGTCCGGGGGACCCACCAGGAAGAAGCCCAGCGGATCGCGCGTCACGAAGCCCTCGAACAGCGCCTGGTCCATGCGGTTCAGGTTCTCGGCCACTTCCATGAGGGTGTACTGCGGCGCGGCGCCCAGTTGCATGGACACGTCGTTGCCGATCCAGTCCAGGTCGATCATCACGGTGGAGAGCTTGCGCTGCGCCAGCACCGAGGCGAAGTTCACCGCCAGGGTGGTCGTGCCCACGCCGCCCTTGGTGCCCAGGAAGGTGTACACCTTCCCCAGCTTGCTCTCGCCCGCGCCGCCGCGCCGCGGGGCGCGTTCCAGCCGCCCCATGGCGTCCCGGAATTCGCTGCGCTTCAGCGGCTGCAGTAGGAATTCGTTGGCCCCCGCGCGCATACAGGCGATCACCGTCTCCCCGTCGGCGTGGAAATGCGAGGCGATCACGTAGAGGTCCGGCGCCGCCTGCTTGAGCCTCTCCAGCGCTTTGATGCCGGTCTCGGTGTCCGCCGAAAGATCCAGGATCAGGGCTGCCTGCGGATGGCGCTCCAGGTCCTGCAGTACCCGGATGTACAGGTTGTTCGCGACCTCCTGGTATTCCGCCGCCACCTTGGAGTTAGGAATGTTCAGCAGGTTGTCCCGCACCATTTCCCGGAAATGCTCATCGGTGGAGGCCACCAGCAATACGCATGCGCTAGACATAAAGGAAATCCTCGCTACCCGCCGCTCTCATGGCACGCAGTTCCCCGATTCGTCGCATCCCGTGCCCTCCATCGGCACGGTGGTCTGGAAACTCGGGATGGTCACCGGAGGAAGCCGGAAGAAACCCACGAAGCGTGTGAATTGATAATTGGCCACGCTCACCGTAACCACGTCCGGCTCGCACCCTGTGGTGCAGTCTCCGGCGGCGCAGGTGAAGTCCACCAGTTGCCCGCTGTCCGGATCACGCGAGTAATATTGCACCACGATGCTGGCCTGCCCGGCGCTCTGGAATTGGTCCATGTCGATCATGAGGGGCACATGGCTCTGCATGTAGTTGATCACGTTGCTGCCATCGGATTCCCAGCAGTGCGTGGCGGCATAGCGCGCCCCATCGCGGGTGAAGTCCACCACGCTGTGCCACACCCACAGCATCTCGGCCACAAAGACCACCGAAAAGGTGAGCGGCAGCAGCACACCCGCGTATAGCAGACCGAACTCTACGGTTTCCTGGCCGGAAGTGTCCCGCCACAGCCGCATGCCTAGGTGCCTCCGAAGGGAACACGGACCGCCGGCTTCAACGGGATCGGGTCCAGCGTCAGATAAGGAATATGGGGCTGCACGAGGTAGCCGTCGGGAATGGAAACCACCACGAAGTTCGGGGGCGGACCGCCGGCCACCGGGTCGCAGGTGTTGCTGTTGCACGGCCCCACCGCCAGCGCGTTCGGATCGTAGCACTCCGCCTGCACGCTGATCATGTCCGAGGTGAGGTTGTCGATCACCGGCGTCCCCGAGCCGTCCGTGGTCCCGGTCAGGGCCAGGTTCGTGGCGGCCGCGATCTGCCCGGTCGAGTCCGCGCAGAAGTCCACGCCCTGCTGCGTCGCCAGGTACGTGCCCACCGTGTACATCATCTTCTTCAGCGTGTAGTACAGGTAGGTGATCTTGCCGACCTGGATCATCCCCACGATGAACAGCACCAGCACCGGGATGAACATGGCGGTCTCGATCACCGTGGACCCGCGGCGGGCCCGGCGCCGGGCGAGCGAGGGAGGCGTCATTGGTGCAGCACCACCTTCCCCGGCCCGCTGGCCGCCTGGCAGCCTCCGTCGAACCGGCCCTGCCGCAGCGGCACCGGGCTGCCGATGTACATCACGCCGAAGCGGCCGTTGGTATCGGCCGGGTTGGTCACCGTGTCGCCCGCTAACGGCTCCACCAGGAACTGCCGGAAGCCCAGGATGGTCATGGCGGCGGTGGTGCTGAGCGCGTCCACCACGGCGACCGTAATCACCCGCGTGGCGTTGCCCTGGTAGGCCGTATAGTCGCTCAGGTCGGAGACGTCGGGATCGGGCGTATAGACGGCTGCCAGCGTGCTCACATTGGTCACCGCCTGGCACACCCCCGGCGGCGAAACGTCGAAGCGGGAATACAGGCCGCACTCCAGCGCCACCACGTCCGAATTCACCGGTGTGGAACAGGGGCCCGGCGCCGCGGTGGCCCACATCAGCTCCGTGTTGTTGATCGTGATGCAGGCCGGCGCCGCCGAAAACGTGGGCGGCAGTAGCCCTTGCGCGCCGATGCGGTAAAGTTGCTGGCTCTGGTCCAGCACGCTGCCCGCGTCATAGTGATCCAGAATCAGGAACGGAATCCGCTGAGTGGATTCGGCCAGCGGCGCGGGCGTGGGATTGGCGGGCGGCGCCGCCAGGCAATCGTACCCGAAGGTGTAGCGAGTGCCCTGCACGAAGCCGAAATCTACGGTGTCGTCGCTGGAGAGCGCCGCCACCGCGATCGGCTCGATGCCGCAGGCGGTACACAGCGGCGCGCTAATACCCGCGATGGCCATGCCACCCACGCTGGTCTTGCGCGATTGGCCGAGGGAGAGCGCGCTCCAAAACAGCAGCGGCGCGTCCGCCGACAGGCTGATCTGGACGTGCCGCGCGGTGGTCCCGTCGGCATTGTCGCCCGACGGATAGCCCCCGCCGGTCGCGTCGGTCAGCGCCGAGAAGAACACCGGATCGTTGACCTGGCTGGAGAGCTGGCCCGTGCTCTGCCCGACGATCACGGAGCCGAAGTTGTAACTGTCCGCGAAGCCGTCGCCGTTGTCGAGCACCTCGTTGGCCGCCGCAGTGGCGTTGTCTAGCGAGGCCTGCGTGCCGATCAACTGCTGGGCCGCGGTCATGGCCATGGCCGAAGCCGCCTGGTTCAGCTCGCCGCGGATCAGGTACATCCGCCCCAGGTCCAGACCGAAGCCCATCAGCCCGAACATCACCGGCACCATGAGCACCAGCAGTTGCAGGGAGGCGGTCCCGCGCCTATTTGGGTTCCTGGTATCCACGAGGTCCGACAAACTCCGGTTTTTGCTCTGCCTGCGCGGGCGCGTCACCCTTCTTGCCGCCTTGCTTGGCTTTTTGCTCCGCCACGGTGGGCAGGAAGGTCTCCGGGAAGTCCGGCAGCCGCGCCTTCTCACCCGGCGCGAGCGGCCGCACGAAATGCGGCGTGATCACCACCAGCAATTCATCCGTGGATTTCTGGCTGGAGCGGCTCTTAAACAGCGTGCCCAGCACCGGGACGCTCCCCAGCCAGGGAACCTTCGCCACCTCCTGCACCACCCGGTTGTCCAGCAGCCCGGCGATGGCAAAGCTCTCCCCGTCCTTCAGAATGACCTCGGTCTCGGCTCGCCGCTGGGACAGCGCCGGAATCAGGAATCCCTGCAACTGCACGGCGTTGGAGAAGTCCAGAGCGCTGACCTCCGGAGCCACCTTCAGATCAATCGCCCCCGACGGCGTAATGGTGGGCGTAAAGTCCAGCTTCACGCCGAAAGGCTTGAACTGCACGGTGATGACCGGAGCCACCGCGCCGCCGGTCGTGGTCGTGGTGATAGTCGGAAAGGGGAACTGGCCGCCGGCCAGGAAGCTCGCGTCCCGGCCCTCCAGCACGATCAGGTTCGGCTCCGCCAGAATTTGCAGCAGGTTTTGGTCCTCGAGCGCCTTGATCGTCGCGCCGATATTCAGGTCCGGACGAAATGCGAACAGGTTCAGCAGGTCCGCAAAGTTGATGTTCGAACTGGCGTTCTGGGCGGTCTGGAGCTGGCTGAAGCGCGGAGACTGGAACTGCTCCGTGCTGCTCAAGCCCTGCAATTTGGAGCTGGTGCTGAACAGGTTGAAGCCCAGCGTGTTCAGCCGGACGCGATCGACGCTCGCGAACTTGACCTGCAGCAGAATCTGCCGCGGCTCGGGGGGCGGGGGCACTTGCAGCAGGTTCACCACGTTCTTGGCGCGCGTGGCGGCCAGGCTGGCGGCCCGCTTGGACTCTTCCGGAGTCCGCACCGAGCCGGTCAGCACCACCGTGTCGCCGCTGCCGGAGACGTCGATGTGCCCGTCCGGTATGCTCGCCAGAAGATGCTTCTTAAAGTCCTCAAACAGCAGCGTGTCCGGCGCCACGTCCACGTTGTAGCGGGCCGGCGGCGAGCCGTTCTCCCAGATCACCACCGTGGTGCGCCCGGCGCCCTTGGCGTTGATCATGACCTCCCGGGGCGAGACCACCACCGCGTCCGCGATCTTGGGCTCCGCCACCGCGACTTTCTGGATGTCCTGGTTGAATTGCAGCAGTTCGCCCCGCCCCACCGTCAACGTCATTTCCTGCTCCGGCAGGGTCTGGGCACCCGCGCCCGCCGTGCAGGCGGCCAGGGCCGCCAGGCAGCGTACATAGTCCGCTAGCTTCATCGAAACAGTTCCTGAACGTGCTTATCGCCGTGAAACACGTCCACCACGGCGCGCGGTTTCTCCGGCTCCTTCTTGGCCGGCTTCTTGTCGTCCGCCAGGTCCTCCCAGACCTTGGGATCCAGGTTGGCCCTGCCCGCCACCCGCTGGCGGCGCGGGAAGGCGCCCGTGGGATCGAGCGCGTCCGCGGTCACCGGGTTGTTGTCCGGCGTGACGCTCTGGTCCAGCGGGTTGCGCAGCGACAGGCTGACACGCCCTTGACTTTTGGCCAGTTCCAGTTTCTGGGCGTCCTGAGGCATGACCATCAGGGTGGCCACAGGCATCTTGGGCGCCCGCGGATCCACGGTCTGCCCCACCTGCGTGATGCGCCCGATGGAGATGACCTTCACATTCTGCAGAATCGTGGTGGTGAGAGCGTCGGCCATCTTGCCGGTCCTGGTGAACAGCACGTCCACGCGCGAGTTTGGCTGGATCAGCCCGGCCACGCCGCTCGCGTCCGTGATGGGGATCGAGACCGCGCGGTAGCCGGGTTCGATGGTAGAGGAAATCCCCTCAGTGGTATTGGGCGCCGAGAGTTTCGCCAGAGTCAGCGGCTCGTTGGCCACCACCGGATACAGGAGCACCCGGTTGACCGCCTGGGCGGTCTGCGAGATGGCGCCCTTGGGCACGTCCTTGTCCAGTACCGGAATCAGGCGCAAATCCGTTTTCCTGAGGAGCGTGCCCAGCGGCAGGTCGTGCACCGCCGCCACCACGGGTATCGTTGCCAGCGCCTTGGGGGCCTTGGTTTTGGCGTACAGGAACCAGGTCAGCAGAGTCGCCGAAATCAGGGCCGCTCCAAACAGCAGGAGTATCCTTTGTCGATCCATTGAGTCCTCATGAGGGGATATTGTCTAACACCGAATTTCCTCAGCGAGTTCCTGCAAAACCGGGCGGCGCCGCGAGCAGCGTGGCCACCCCGTCGCGATACATCACCTGCCAGCCCCACAGTTCCAGAGCCTCCACCAGCGGATAATCGTGCGGCAGCAGCGCATGCGTGAAGCCCCACTTGGCCACCTGCTCGCGCCAGCCCGGCCGAAGCTGCACCATGCGGCCGTAGCGTTCCAGGAAATCGGCGCCATACAAATCGCTGCGCCCATCGAAAAATACCTTGCGCTGTCCCGCAAAGCAGTAAATCAGGTAGCCGCCGAATTTGTCCGGAGCCAGCAGGCGGGCCTGCGCCGGAAGTTCGGCTACCCGCGCGGCGGCGGCCACCGGGAACTGGTCGGGCGGAAAGCCGGTGTGTGCGGCGATGGCGGGAGTGCGCAGCAAGGCCAAGGCCGCCAGCGCGGCGATTGGCGCCCAGGCCAGCCCGCTCAGGCGCGCGTCGAGCGTCCTCAGGCGGGCCGAATAGGCCAGAAACGCGTCCAGCCCCGCGCGCATCGCGGGGCGCAGGCCGGAAGCGCGCGCCAGCGCTTCGGTGAGAGCGCCGTTGGCCAGCGGCAGCAGCACCAGGGCCGCCAGCGGTAACCCGCGCGCGTAGCGCAGGGCGCCGCTCAGCAGCATTGCCGCCAGAAGAAACCGCGCGACGTGCCGCCCCGCCAGCGCCGCCACCCCGCCGGCCGCCGCCACGCCCAACCCCAGCAGGATCTGCCCCGCGCCCGCGGCCTGAAAATCGAAGCTCTGGAACTCCCCGATGCGCGCCAGCAGGCGCCCGTTCGCCAGGTAACCAAAGACGTGCCGGTGCAAGGCCCAGCCATAGGGATTGAGCAGCGTCCCAGCGGCCGCCGCCACCCCCGCCGCGCCCAGCCAGCGCGCTCTGCGCCATTCTGTCTCCCGATCCATGTTCCAGATCCAGGGACGCACCAGTGCGGAGAACGCGTACAGCCAGGCTACTGCGGGGGCCAGAAAGAAACTGGCGTGCAGGTTGGTCCACAGGGCCGCGAACGCGGCCACCGCCGCCAGCCGTGCGGGCGAACTCCGCGCGGCGGCCTTGCCGGCGGCCACCTTCTCCGCGTAGCTCACCGCCGCCAGCAACAAGATCCACCCGAATATATGGGGGCGCGCCAGCCAGTGCAAACTGCAGGTGGAAAGCAGCGGCGCGGCCAGCACGCAGGCCAACAGGAAGTTGCCCCCCACGGCCCAGTGCAGGCGAAACCACACCCACACCCCTGCCGCGATAGCGCAGCCGTATAGCCACGCCACCAGGCCCAGTCCGCCCGCCTTGTGCGCCGCTCCCATCAGCACGTCCGAGCCCCACTCCCAGGCCAACCAGGGACGCCCTGCCCGCGGAAACGAATACGGGTCCGTCCGCGGCAACTTGCCTGTCTCGAGAATCGCCTCGCCGGTGCGGATGTGCCATCCGGCGTCGGAATCCCGGAACAGCTTCTGGTAGCCCTGGAAAATGAACAGGCAGTAAAACAGAGTGACGCAGGAAACGGCAAAGGCCGCGTCCGGGACCAGCGCCCTCCAGCGCATCACCCGAACGCCGACCTTCTCCCCGGCGGCCGGGCCAGCCCACCCCTGGGACGTCTGGCCCATCCCCAACATTGCCGGCCGCACGCTGATCCGCTCGGGCCCCTACTGGCCGGTGGCGCCGATGCTGGCCAGGTCGCCGGTGATGCTCTGGTACAGGCTCACCACGCCTTGGGATAGCTGGTTTACGGTCGTGATCAGGGCCAGACCCACCGCCGCCACAATCAGGGCGTATTCCACCAGGTCCTGACCATCTTCTTCTCTCCACAGACGAATCATCAACGCTTTCATAATCCTCTCCGGGTATCCGCGGAAGCGGATGGCTCCGCGCCTCGCGGTGGTACTTCTTCGGGACCGATAAACGCCTTCCGCAGCGCTGTTGCGACTTTCCGCAAAGGCGTCTGCGCCGGCTTGACCGGCATCTTCGCGGGCTGCCCGTCCAGCTCGGCAACCAGCCGCAGGTTGTGCAGGGCCGCCGGGTTGCTCTTGTCGTAGCCAAGGGCGACCTCCAGTTCTTTGCGGGCCTCCGCGTAACGCCCCTGCTCGATATACATAGCCGCCAGGTTGCTGTGTGCCGTGGCCGGATCGCTCACCGCCTGCCAGTTGGCCACAGCCTGTTCCGGCTGAGAGGCGAGCGCCAGGCCGAGATTGTTACGCGCCAGGGCCGAGTGCGGATCGAGCTCCAGGGCCCGCCGGAACTCCTGGGCGGCCTCCTGCGGCCGGCTTTGCATCAGCAGGTTATAGCCCAAATTGTTGTGCAGGTATTCGAGGTTGGGATTGAGTGCCAGGGCCGCCCGGTGGGCCTTCTCGCCGTCGCTCCAGCGCCCCATCTCATCCAGGTCGATCCCCAGCAGGGACTGCAACTCCGGCGACGTCTGCGGGTGCGCCTTCCAAAACGCCTCAATCGAGCGCGCCGCCTCCTCGCGCAACCCCATGCCGCGCAGCGTGTGCGCCAGCGCCACCTCCAGTTCGGCCGATGCCGGATACCGCGCCGCGGCCAGCCGGTAATGTTCCACCGCCAGTTCCGGAGAGCCCCGCTCCAGGTACAGATGAGCCAGTTCCATGCGCGCCGCAAGATCGTCCGGCGTAGCCGCCACTTGTTCCTGGAGGCGGCGCAGACGATAGTCGCCCTCGCCGGCATCCAGCGCGTTGCGCACCTGCCGCTCTATGGCGCTGGGCGGCGGCTGTGGCGGCGCGGCTTTCACCTGCTGTGTGTGGTGCGCGCAGGAGACCACCGCCGCCAGACACAGAAGCCCGGCCACCCGCGCGCGGACCGGAGCGCTCGTGAACCGCCGCTCTGCCTTACTCGCGGCTCTCTGCTCCTTTTGGCGGCCCGTCATTGTTCTCCAACTCCAGTTGATCCCCCGGCTCGGTGCCGGACTCGGTAATCGTTCCTTCCGGCAGCTCCAGGATCGAGTGCGCGGTCAAACATGCGGAAATTCGCCACGGCGCCATTCCTTTGCGCGTCCGGCGTACCTTCTTCGCGCGGTCCAGATACACCAGGTCGATCGGAAACTTCATGAAGAAGCTGTGCACAGACTCGCACGGCACAATCCACAAACCCTGGCCGCGCTCCAGCCGCGCGTGCTTCAGCAACCCCGTGCGGCGCTTCGCGCTGGTGTCGGCCACCTCGACACGATCCCCCAGCACCGTGCCACGGGTCCGGTTCCGAACCAGAATTGTCAATTTAAAGCCTCAAACACCAAACTCCGGCGTATGTTGCGGATGCAACTTCTCTTTTCCAGCAGGGTTTAGAGTGTACTATAGTGGCAATCCACTGTGCAGGCCCGGGGTCCGCGGCGGCGCCTGGAAGGGAAGGACTGTTGGACCGTTTACGTATCCATCGCATGTCTGTCTGGCGGTTCTGTGCCGTGGCTCTGGCGTGCCTCGCCCTGCCTTGCGCCCGCGCGCAGCAGACCACGGGCGCCACCTTCGGCCAGGTCGTCTCCCTGGGCGGAACCCCCTCGGACATCGTGCTGGATGAGTCGCGGAACCGGCTGTACATCGTCAACCAGAACGCCAACCGCGTGGATATCCTCGACATCAGCGCGAACCAGGTCGTCAACAGTATCTACGTCGGCAGCACGCCGCTGGCCGCCGCCATGTCGATGGATAACTCGACGTTATTTGTCACCAACAGTGGCAACCCGTCCTTGAGCGTCATCAACCTGGCCAACGGCGTGGTCACCCAGACCGTGCAGCTTCCTTCCACGCCCCAGGGCGTGGAAGTCGGCGCGGATGGCCGGGCGCTGGTCAGCATGGTGGGCACCGGCGTGGTCTCCGGCGTGCCGCAGGGCACCCTCTCGGTGTACGACCCGGTGTACCAGCAGCTCATTCCGGTTTCCGTTCCCGCGCTGCCGTCCACACCCGCCGGGCTGCCGGCGGTCCCCAGCACGCGCCCCGTCACCACCTTTCCCGGCAAGCTGCTGCGCACCCCGGATGGGCAGCGCATCGTGGGCGTGCTCACGCCTACCAACGCCACCACGTACATCTTTGTCTATGAGACAGCCTCGGCGACCGTTCTTATGAACCGCACCTCGGCGGGCCAGTCCTCGGTGCTCTCCATGGCGCCCGACGGCGCGCACTTCATGGCCGGGCTGACGATGTATGACACGGCCACGCTGGGCATCACGGCGCAATACAACAATGCCATGGCGCCCTTCGCCTTCAACGCGGCCTTCAGCATTCTGCAAAATATTGGCGGCAGCACGTTTTCCCCGGATGGCTCCACGCTTTACAGCGCGTTCAATGTGGCGCCGCTCACCACGCCGACGCCCCGGCCGCAGTCCTCCACGCTGCTCATCTCCGACCCCAGCAACCTGGCGATCAAGCTGGGCATCAAGCTGCCGGAGAGCATCGTCGCCAAAATGGTGATCACCGCGGACGGGACCCGCGCCTGGGGTATGTCCGAATCCGGCCTTATCTATATGCCGTTGGGGCACCTCTACGACTACCCCATCCTCCAGCCGGAAACCACCGCGGTTTTCCTCGCGCAGGATCAGTGCAATCGGGGCCTCGCGAGCGGCGCCCTCAAGATCAACAACCTGGGCGCCGGCAAGCTCACCTTCTCCGTGGTGAATACCAATGCCGCCCTGACCGTGCAGGTGTCCAGCGGCGTGGCGCCCAGCACCGTGACCTTCACCATGGACCCGGGCCGCTCCGGGGTGGTGCGCCAGCCCGGGACGAACTTGTGGACCGGCGCGGGTACCCAGACCGGCTCTCCGCTTAGCGTCACGCTGGCTTCGCCGGAAGCCATCAACGTGCCCAATACCATTCAGGTGTACATGAATTACCGGCAGCCCGACCAGCGCGGCGTGATCTATCCGGTGCCCACCACGCCCAACAACAACTCCGCCAACACGGGCGCCGCGGCAAGCGCCACGCTGCCGAACGAGGGCCTGGAAGACATGGTGTTGGATGAGCCCCGCGGCAGACTCTATATCAGCAACTCCGGGTACAACCGCATCGAGGTCTTCGACCTGGCCAAACAGCGCTTCACCACTCCCATCCCCGTGGGCCCCCTGCCGCACCAGATGGCCATGAGCACCGACGGCAGCACGCTCTATGTGGGCAACACCGGCGGCGAGTCTATCAGCGTCGTGGATCTGGACCAGCAGCAGGTGGTGGGCAGCGTGGTGTTTCCGCCCATCCCGCGCAGCGGCACGCAGAACCTGGTGTACCCGCGAGCCATCGCCATGGGATTGGCGGGCTTGCAGGTGATCATGTCCAATGGGACGCAGTGGAAGGCAGTCGGCAATCAGCTCACCGTGCGTCCGGCCAACTCGGTGACGCCCACCACTCTGCCCACCACCGCCGGCGCGCCGGCCTACGGCATGGTGGCGACGCCGGATAACCAGTACATCATCACCCTCGCCGGCAATGGCACCGCCTATCTCTACGACGCCACCGCGGACACCTACACCGCCAGCCGCCTGTTGTTCGGCACGACCGGAAACCCCATTCAGGGTTATTATGGCGTGCTGGGGGCCGGTCCCCAGGGCGCCTTCTACCTGGCCAACGGGCTGGTGTTGAATTCGGCCCTGGCCGTCATCGGCGGCACCGCCACACCCGGCGTGACCACCAACGGCGCCGTGCAGCGCAACATCGCAGCGGCGGCGCCCCTGAACGACCACCAGTTCGTTTTGATGACCACGCCGGTGCGGCAGAACATCACCACCGCCACGCGCGACGATTCCCGCGCCACTCTGCAAATCGTGGACCTGAACACCGGCAACAGCACCCTGGCGGGTGTGGCGCCCGAAAATCCCGTGAACACGGCGCTCGGCACCACGCGCATCAACGTCACGCCGCGCCAGATGGTGGTGGACTCCAAAGGCACCGACTACGCCATCTCGCTTTCGGGTCTCAGCGTGATGCCGCTGAGCACCCCCCCGGCGCCGCAGATCGCGGCCGGCGCGCGCGGCATCCTGAATTCCAGCGACGGCACGCAGAACATCCGCCCGGGTTCCTTCATCACCATCACCGGAACCAACCTGGCCTCCACCGCCGTGGCCGATCTTCTGCCCCCGCCCACCGTGTTGGGCGGCACCTGCGTGACGTTCAACGATATCGCGCTGCCCCTGCTCCAGACCTCCAGCGGGCAGATCCAGGCCCAGGTACCCGATACCCTGGCCACCGGAACCAATGTGGTGGTAGTGCGCTCGCTCGCCACCGCGCAAGCCAGCGATCCCCTGCTGGTCACGGTGCAGAAAGCCGCCCCGGGACAGCCCAGCCAGGGCTCGTCCGGTTCCGGCGGATCCGTCCTGCAGCGCTACACGCCGCCGCGGCGCATCCCCATGCCCACGCCGGTCCCGCAGCGGCGCGGCAGTTCCTAAACCGGGCCGGCTTCCCTCACGGGTGGCCCAGGTAATCCATGCGGCCGCCATCCACCGTCAGCACCTGCGCCGTCACAAATCCGGACCGCGGCGAGACCAGAAACGCCACCGCCTCGGCGATGTCCTCCGGCTGCCCCACCCGCCGCACCATCGCGCGCCGCGAGAGGTCCTCGATCACGCCGCGCATCTGCTCTTCGCTGCGCCCGTTGGCCGCCATGTCGGTCAGGATGTAGCCCGGCGCCACGGCGTTCACCGTGATGCCCTCCGGCCCCAGTTCCATGGCGAAGCGCCGCGTCAGCGTGATCACGGCGGCCTTGGTGGCGGCGTAAAACGTCGTGCCCGTGAGGGCCGTGCCGTGCGCCGCAATCGAGGTCAGGTTCACGATGCGCCCGTAGCGCCGCTGCCGCATGCCCTCCACGAACGCGCGGGTGACGTACACCAGGCCGTCCACGTTGGTGCGGCGCATGCGGTCCATCTCGCGGAAGTCGAAGTCCCCCAGGTCGCCCTGGCGGAACAGCCCGGCGTTGTTGACCAGAATGCTCACCGGGCCAAGCTGCTCCTCAATCTGCGCCGCCATCTCCCGCACGCGCCCGGTTTCGGCCACATCCGCCTGCACCGCCGTCGCGCGCCCTCCGGCGGAGCGGATTTCTTCGGCCAGCGATTCGGCCTCCGCCTTCCGCTGCTGATAATTGATCGCCACGGCGGCGCCCTCCCGAGCCAGGCGCAGCGCAATGGCCCGGCCCAGTCCGCGCGAGGCGCCCGTCACCAGCGCCACCTGGTCCCGCAACTCCATCTCTGTCAGCTCCATGCCACCGACAATGAACCGCCGTGCTATGATTTGTCAACCGAAACTATGAAACGCGTACTGATTGCTGCTGCATTCGTCGTGTGCATGGTCGCCGCTTTTCGCCGGGATGCCGCCAGCCAGTCCAGCCTGGTGCACGAACTGGCGCCCGGCGTCTATTTCCGGGAAGCCGAGCCAGCCAAGCGGATCATCGCCAACACCGGCTGGGTGGTCTTCCGGGATTACGTGCTGGTCATCGACGCCAATTACCCCTGGGGCGCCCGCGCCATTCTTCCGGACATCAAGAAGACCACCGACAAGCCCATTCGCTTCGTTTTCGACACTCACTATCACGCCGATCACGCCTTCGGCGATAGCGTCTTCGTAGATGCCGGGGCAACCATCGTCTGCTCCCAGGAGTGCACCGCGGAATCCCTGCGCAAGAATCCGGACCAGTGGAACAACGACAAGGGTACCGGCGACTACAGCCTGAAGCCCTACCGGCTGGAGCATCCGCAGATCAGCTTTCAGGGCCGCATGGTGCTGGACGACGGCACGCACCGCGTGGAATTGATTCGTGTCGGCCCCGGGCATACCATCGGCGACTCCGTGGCCTGGCTGCCCAAGGAGCGCATCCTGTTCACCGGCGACCTGGTGGTGAATCGGCCCGGCAATAACCTGGCTGATCCGGACGCCGACCCCGACGGCTGGGTGCGCGCGCTGGACGATCTGGCCATGCGGCCCGTGGCCATCGTCATCCCGGGCCACGGCGCGCAGGGCACCGCGGACGCCATCCGCGGCGACCGCGACTACCTGGCCGACATGATCCAGCAGGTCCGCAGCGGCATCGCCCGCGGCGCCTCGGCCGAGGAACTGGCCGGCGAAATCCAGCTCACCCAGCACAAACCCTGGGGCGAGAACGAAAACAGCAACAAGGTTTCCATTCGCGCCATCTACGCCAAGCTGAAGAAGTAAGCTGAGAGCGGATGGCTGCTGGCGGACGGCTCCCGCGAGCGCTCACTCCCGCAGAATCTCCAGGGGCCGCAATCTCAACAGCCGCGCTCCCGCCAGCCAGCCCGCCGCGTTGGCGATGAGCACGGCGCCGGCCACCGCGGCCAGGGCCGCCCCCCAAGGCAGGCGCAGCGCTTCCTCCGTGAGGCGCCGCAGCAGGAAATCTGCAAACAGGCCGCCCAGCAGCACGCCGATACCACCCGCCGCCCCGCCCAGAATCACGAACTCGAGCAGAAAAATCGCCGTCACCCGGCGCGGCGTGGCGCCCAGCGTCTTCAGCACCGCTATCTCGCGTGTGCGCTCGAAGCGCGTGCCCGCCACGCTCGAGGCCAGAATCAGCACGCCTGCGGCAATCGGGAAGAGCGCCAGAAACTCCACCACGGCGGCGATCTGATCCACGAAGCTCTCGAGCAGCGCGGCCGCACCCGCCAGGTTCATGCTGGCCACCTCCGGAAAGTCGCGGAAGAGCGCCTCTTCTACCGCGTCTAGCCGTTCCGGCGCCACGTGGAGGGCCGCGTTGTAAATCAGCGGCAGGCCGGCGGCCGCGGACCGGTTCAAGGTCAGGTTGTAGGGCAGCGCGGCCGGCCCCGCCAGCCGGTGCACGCAGGCGACTCGCGCTCGCACCGTCTTTCCCCCGGCCACAAACTCCAGCGCGGCCCCGGGAGCCGCTCCCATCAGACGGGCGGTCTCCTCGGAAAGCGAGGCTTGCGGAGCCGGATCGTCCGCCGCCCACCAGCGACCCCGCAGCACCTGCATGCCGGCGGCAGGTTGGTCCGCATACGTGGCGTACCACATGCGGCGCGCGCCGCTCTTCTCCACCGGCACGCCGTTGACCGTCTGCAACGTGAGCACGGCCAGCGGAAAAAACTGCGGCGCTTCCAGCACCCCTCCGAGCGCGGCCAGGCGTGCGGCTATGGCCGCCCGCCGCCCGGCGCCGATATTGAGCAGCAGCAGGTTGCCGCTTCCGGCCGGCGAGCGGCGCAACACGTCGCGCACCAGCGAGGCCTGCAACAGCCAGGTGGCGAAGGGAAACATCACCCCCAGCCCCAGCGCCACCAGCACCGCGCGGGCATGGTTGCCCGGGCGGTAGACGTTGGCGATGCCGTGCCGCCAGGCCGGGGAAAGGCCCCGGGAAGCGCGCCCCAGCAGCCCGCGCAGCGCCCGCAAAAGCAGCCATCCGGCGGCTGCCAGACCCGCCGTTCCCGCGCCCAGCGCCGCCGCGAACCATCCGGCCATGCGCCAGGAACCGCTGAGCCAGGCGGCCACCGCGCCCAGTGCCGCTCCCGCCGCGAGCCCGGCGCCTAGCGCGGCCGGAGAGCGCATCCAGGAGCGCGCCCGCCCGCTACCGGCCTCGCGCATCTCCCGGCGCAGCACCAGGGCCGGGGGCACCGTGCGGATGCGCAGCAGCGGCGGCAAGGCGCACAGCAGGGTTGCCGCCAGGCCCGTCGCCAGGCTGGCCGCCACGGCATCCCAGCGCCACTCGAGCGCGGCACCCACCAGCGCGTACGCCGGAATCAGCCGCGGCGCCGCCTGCTGCGCCACCGCGCCCAGTCCGATGCCCAGCAGGCTGCCCGCCAGGCCCAGGCCGGCGGTCTGGAGCACGTAAATACGCAGCACCTGCGCCGAGCGCGCCCCCAGCGACTTCATCACCGCGATCGAGTCCAGGCGCTGCTCCAGGTGCGCGTGGATGGCCACCGCCACGCCCAGCGCTCCCACCAGCAGCGCCATCAGGCTCACCAGGCTCAGGAATGCGGTGGCCAGTTCGACAATCCGCGCCAGCGTGGGGTCCGGTTCGCGGAAGTCCAGCACCTTGGCCTCCGGAAAGGCCCGCTCGATCTCGGCGCGCACGTCGGCCACCTGACGCGGGTCCGGCAGGCGGAACAGGATGCGGTGCGCCGCCCGCCCGCCGAAGCCCAACAGGCCGCTGCGCTCCAGCGCTTCGCGGGTCAGAATCACGCGCGGCAGCGGATTGGGCAGGGTCACGAAGCGGTCCGGCTCGGCCGCGATGACCCCCGCGATCCGGAACTCCTGCCCCGCCACGCGCAGCGTCCCGCCCGCCGCGCTCCCCAGCCGCCGCGGCAGATCTTCGGAGACCACCACCGCGTCCCCGGCAAGCACCCGCCGCAAGGGGATCCCGCCGCGCAAGGCAAGCGCTCCGTAAAACGGATAGACCTTGGGGTCCACGGCCTTGAGGGCCACCGCCTGCGGCGGCCCTCCGCCTGCCGCCGCGGCCATGGCGATCGTCTCGGTCACCGTGGTGGAGGCTACCCCGCGGCGCGCCAGCTCCTCCAGCACGGCGCTCTGCGCGGCATCCGGCGACTCGTGAACCCGCGCGGAAACATCGGCCGCGATCCACTGCCGCAGGTTGCGCCGCACCGTGGCCTGGAACGCGTCGCTCGAGCCCCGCACCCCGCTCACCGCCGCGATTCCGGCGGCCACCGAGAGCGCCACGAACAGAAACCTGCCGGGCGCCGCGTGCACCTCGCGCCAGGCGATTTTTCCGGCGGTCCACCAATAGGGGAACGGGCGCATGCGGTACGGCCCCTCCAGCTTAAACCAAATCCCCTGCGCGATAATCGTCGCTGAACCGATGGGGACTCGATGGGTGCTGGCCGCGCTGGTCGCAATCGCCTGGGGCATCGCGGCGGCGCAGCCGCCGGCCATTTTTCAGGAGGGCGTGCGCAACGCCGCCGGCCGCATCCCGCCTTCGCTCCCCGGCGGAGCCATCGCCCGCGGGGCACGCTTCACCATCGAAGGGGTGCGCTTCGCCGGCCTGCCCGGCCAGGTTCGGATCCGCGTAGCCGGCGCCGAAGCCCGCGTGCTGCGTGTCGAGCCCCGCACGGTGGAGGCTCTAATGCCCGCCGATGCGCCGCTGGGAGAAGCCGCCTTCACCGTCAGCCGCGGCGGCGAGACCAGCCGGCCGTTCTCCCTGCGCGTCGTATCCGCGGCCTTCGGCATCTACAGCCGCAACGGCCGGGGCTGGGGGCCGGGTCAGATCGGCCAGGTGGATGCCTCCGGCCGGCGCCGGCCCAACTCTCCCGAGGCCGCTGCGCGCCCCGGCCAGACAATCGTGCTGCGCGGAACCGGATTGGGCGGCATGCGTCCGCGGATTCTGGTGGGTGGCCAGCCCGCTCCCGTAGCTTGGGTGAAACCCGCGGCTGGCGAGGCAGGCATCGAAGAGGTCGCCGTGCGCTTGCCGGAGCGTGCCGCCGAAGGTTGTTGGGTTCCCGTCGCCGCGCTCGCGGGCGGCTACGCGAGCAACACGGTGACCGTCGCCATCCGGCGCGGCGGAGGCCCCTGCATCCCGCCCGCGGACTGGCCCCAGCCGCTCGCCCCGGGCCGTAAGACTGCCGGCCTGCTGTTCCTGGCCCGCGCGTTCCTGCACGCCGAGTTCACCCCCGGCGTGCCCTCCGCCGCCATCAACGACGAAGGCGCGGCAGTCTTCCTGGAGGCCGAACCCGGCGAGGACCTGCTGCTGCCCATCCACCTCGCCCCGCCCTCCGGAACCTGCACGGCTTATACCGGCCTGTATGAATCCGCGGGCGGCTTTACCTCCACCCTGCTGGGTATGCTGCTCGAAAACGTGCGGGGCCGCGGCCTGGATGCCGGCGCTTCCATCGCGCTCAACGGAGCCCGCGCGGCGCGCACCTTGCCCGCCGCCCGCCGTACCCAGGGCTTCTACGGCGCCCTGCTGGGGAGCGAAACCCCGGGAGGCCGCGCCAGACCCCTGTTCCTCGATCCCGGCAGTTACCAGGCCACCGCCCCGGGGGGGCCCGGCGTGGGCCCCTTCCGCGTCTCGCTGAACATGCCGCGGCCCTTCTCCTGGACCAACGAGGACCGGCTGGAGACCATCGACCGCGCCCGGGGCTTCACGGTGGAATGGCAGGGTCTGGCGCCCACCGCGCCGCTGGGCATCCTGGCAGTCAACGTGGATCCGCGGACCACCGCCATGGCCGCCTGTTTCTGCGTTGCCGCCCCCGGAAGCCGCGGCTTTCACGTCCCTCCGGCGATGCTGGCCAATCTCCCCGCCGCGGCGCCGCCCGCCGGCCTGCCGCTCAGCATGCTCTTCGTGGGCTCCCTGGGGAGCGCCCAGCCCATGCAAGCCCGCGGCCTCGACCAAGGTGCCGCGGAAACGCTCGTGATTCGCGGCCGCGAAGCCCGCTTCCGCTGAACCGCCGCGCCCTTACGGCGCGATGGCCACTGTCAGGTTCTGCTGGCTCGAGGCGTTCCCCACCGTCACCACCACCGGCTGGTTGCCCGCGGTGACGCTCGCCGGCACCACGGCGTTCACCTGGAACACGCCGGCCACCACGCCGGGCACCGCGCCGAAATAGCGGATGTCCGTGGGAGCCACGCTGACGCCCCCGATGCTCACGGCATACCCGAGGTGCGGTTTGGGGTAGGTGCTGGACGCCACCAGTCCGTCCACCCCGGGTGGATCCGTCTGGCCTTCGCCCGTGCCGAACAGCACGATGATGTCGCCCGGATGGGCGGGGTTGCTCGACGAATTGGGGGTCCCATCCTGGTTATAGATGGCGCCCTGCCCGCGGCCGGTGTAATCCGCCGAGAAAAGCCCCGGCGCCGACGGGTTCACGTTCACCGTGATGGGCGCGGAAGACTGCCCCCCATACTGCGCCACCACCTGCACCGTGCTTTGTCCGGCCACCTCGTAAGGCACAATGCCGTTCACCTGCGTGGCCGAGGCATAGGTGATGGGCGCCAGCGTGTTGTTGAACAGCACCCGCGCCCCGCCGCTGTTGGTGTCCAGCAACTGGCCCGAGGAGCCGAACGTCGCGCCGGCAGGATTCTGCGGCCCGATCCCGGAGCCGAAGGCGGCAAACACCATACCCGGGGAAACCGCCCCCGGCGCAAAGCTGGCGGCGTTGGCCAGCGCGGCCAGCGCGATGGCCGCGGCGGAGCCCGTTGAGAAGCCCGCATAGCGGGCCGCGAAACTGTGGCCGTGGACGCGCCCCAAGGCGGTGCCTTTGATCGGCGAAAACGCGCTCTGGAAGGCGCCCTTGGTGACCGGGAAGTTGCCGGACATGGTCGAGCCGCTCACGTACACGTTCCCGGACGTGTCAATGGCCATGCCGGCGATCAGGTCGTCTCCGTTCCCGCCCAGGTACGTGCCGTACTTCATCGCGTTGCCGGCCGGGGTGAGCTGCACCACGAAGCCGTCCCCAAGCTGCTCGAAGGCGTTCTGCCCGCCGCTGCCGCCGAACGTTTTCTGCGCTGCGTCGGCGCTGAGCGGAAAATCGGGCGAGTTCGTCTGGCCCGCCACGTACACGTTTCCGCCGGCATCCACGGCGATTGCCGCGCCCGTGTCGTCCCCCTTGCCGCCCAGGAAGGTCGAAAACACGAGCCCCGACAGATCCGGCTTGAGCTTGGCTACGAAGGCGTCCCCCAGCAATTCGTCCACGCCGCTGGCCGGCGAATACGGGCCGTTGTGCTTGCTTTGCAGCACGCCCTGGGTCAAGGGGAAGTCGTGGTAGGAAGTCGTGCAGCCGGTCACGTACACGTTGGCCGAGGCGTCCAGGGCCAGTGCCGCGATGGCGTCATCGCCCGTCCCGCCCAGGTAGGTGGCGGCCAGCAGCTTCGAGCCGTCCGCGCTGAGCTTGGCCACGAAGCCGTCGCCCAGGTTGAAGAAGACGTTGTTGATGGTGTCCGGGCCGCCGTACCTGGTCTGGGAAGCGCCCGCCGTCACCGGAAAATCCGGCGAGAGCGTGTACCCGGCGATATACGCGAAGCCGTTGGCGTCCACGGCGATGGCCAGAGGCGCATCGTCCAGCCGCCCGCCGATGTAGGTGCCGTAAATCAGTTGTGCGGCCGGGGTGGCCGCCGCCGGGTTCAGCTTAACCACGAAGGCGTCGCCGGCGATGAACGCCTGGAAGTTGTGCGGGTCGGGCAGCGTGGGCTCGCCGCCGCTGCCCGCCAGGTCCGCCTGGTACGCGTTGGCGCTTATCGGGAAGTTGTTCCGTGAGAGCGTAGTTCCGGTGACGTACACCATGCCCGAGGCATCCACGGCGATGGCCGTGCCGGCGTCATCCTGGGTGCCGCCCAGGTACGTGCCGTACAGCAACTGGCTGCCCTGCGGGTTGAGTTCCGCGACGAAGGCATCGCCGGTGATCAGGCGTACATTCCCTCCAGAACCGCCGAATTTCGCCTGGAGGGCGTTCTTTACCGGGAAGTTATCGGAATTCGTGCAGCCGGTAACCCAGGCATTCCCGGAGGTATCCACGGCCAGGCCCATGGCGATGTCGTCTCCCCTGCCGCCCAGGTAGGTAATGTAGACCGGGGTCCCGGAGGGGCTGAACTTGGCCACGAAGGCGTCGCCGGTCATGAAGTTCACGGTCTGTCCGCCGTAGGCCGACTGGGATACGCCGCTGGTCACGGGCAGGTCCTGTGACGTGGTGTAGCCGGCGACGTACATATTTCCGGAAGAATCCGCGGTGACGGCGCGGGCCGCGTCGTTGCCGGTGCCGCCCAGGTAGGTCGCAAAGCTGAGCGCCGGGTCGATCACTAGCGTGCGCTGCCGGTCGTACGCCCCGAGCGCGAAGGCCACCGTTCGCTTGCCCACCAGCCGAAAGCGGCCTGCCACCTCCCGGCGCTCCCCGGCAATGGTCTGATAGACCACCGGCTTCTCCCAGCGCGCCTCGCCCGCCGGCGTGGAGACCAGCAGGCTGCCGCCGGGCTCCAGGCGCACCCCGTCCGCGCCCTCCAGCCGGAATCGTATGCGGTCCGGATCCGCGCCCGGCCGGACCAGGAAGTCGTACTCCAGCGTTCCCCCCGCGCCGTAGAAGGCCAGGTCCACGCCCTGGTACACGCCGCGGTAGGTGACCCGCCCGTAGGAGTCGACGCCGGCCAACCACCCGGAGGGATCTTGACCCCGGAGATAGGTGGTGCGGACGGCCAGCGGATCGGAAGGCTCCAGCCGCGCGCCGCGATTCGCCCCTATCAGGTTCATGCGGATGCGCGCAGACGTGCGCCGCGACAGATCGCTCCAGAACAGCGCGGAGCCCGAGGGCTCGAGCGCCAGGGCATAGTTCGGGCCGCGGGCCACAAACCGGGTAGACGGGGACGCCTGGCCGCGATTCTCCTCAAACCGCAGCGGCAGCCTTTCCAGAAACGCCGGAGCCCGCACTGCCGCCGGCGCTGTCCCCGCAAATAAGCTGGCCAGCACAAGCCGGCCCATCCATTTGAAGCGCCTCATTGGTCCCTTTTCCTCCGAATCTGACAGCCCAATGTCTCCGAGCCGCGACCGTGAGGGAGCGGGGCATTGTCCCGCAGGCTCACAGATTGCTCGCAGTGTATCATTCCGCCGGCGCACGTTCTGCGCCGGATTGTGCCGCAACTCACGCCCGGCCCGGCCGCGGCGCAGTTTTCGGATAAAATTGTCCCTTCGGGAGCATACACCATGCCACGATACTGGCTGATTCTGGCCCTCAGCGCTCCACTCGGAGCGCAGCTTGCACCCGCCAACCTGCGCTGCGAATACCTCCGCAATCCCATGGGCGTGGACGTGCGCCAGCCCCGCCTCTCCTGGGTCTTGGAGCACCAGGCGCGCGCGCAGGCGCAGACGGCATACCAGGTCCTGGTTTCCTCCAAGCCTGACGCGTCCGCGGGCGACGAATGGGACAGCGGGAAAACCGCCAGTCCGCAATCCACCCAGGTGGTCTACGCCGGAAAATCTCTCCAGAGCGGCCGCACCTACTACTGGAAGGTGCGCTACTGGGACAAAGACGGGAAGCCTTCACCCTTCAGCCCCGTGGCGCGCTTCGATACCGGGTTGTTCGACCGCGCCGGCTGGCACGGCCGGTGGATCGGCGGCGCGCACCAACTGCGCACCGAATTCACGCTGGCCGCCCGGCCCCTGCGGGCGCGCGTCTACCTCTGCGGCCTGGGCTACTCCGAACTGTGGATCAACGGCCGCCGCGTGGGGCGCCGCGTGCTCGATCCCGCCTGGACTACCTACGAGAAGCGCGTGCTCTACTCCACCTACGATGTGACCGACCTGCTGCAACCTGGGGCCAACGCCCTCGGCGTGATGCTCGGGGAAGGCTGGTTCCAGTCGCGCGCCCTGCTGCTCCAGCTCAACGTGGAACTGGAGGGCGGCCGGAAGACGGAAGTGGTGAGCGACGGCTCCTGGAAAGGCGCGGCCGGACCCATCGTTTCCGACAGCGTCTATGACGGTGAGGTCTACGACGCCCGCCGCGAGACTCCCGGCTGGACCCGCCCCGGCTTCGACGCCGGCGAGTGGCAGCCCGCCGCCGTGGTCCAGGCACCCGCGGGCGTGCTCTCGGCCGAAATGATGCCGCCCATCCGGAAAGTGGATACCCTGGTGCCCCTCCGCCTCACCAGCCCGCGGCCCGGCGTCTACGTCTACGACATGGGGCAGAACTTCAGCGGCTGGGTCGAATTGCGGGTGCGCGGACCGCGCGGCGCGCGCGTGCGCCTCCGCCACGCCGAACTGCTCTACGACAACGGCATGCTCAACGTGGAGAACCTGCGCAAGGCCAAAGCCACCGACGAATACATCCTCAAAGGCGGCGAGGAAGAGGTCTGGGAGCCGCGCTTCACCTACCACGGCTTCCGCTACGTGGAGTTGACCGGGTTTCCGGGCGCGCCCAAGCTCGATACCATTCGCGGGAAAGTGGTGCATTCGGACGTCCGGCCGGCGGGCGGGTTCATCGCCTCCAGTCAGATCCTCAACCAGATCCAGCGGCTCATCCTGTGGGGCATCACCAGCAACCTGGAAAGTGTTCCGACCGACTGCAACCAGCGCGACGAGCGCATGGGCTGGATGGCCGACGCGCACCTCTACGCCGAAAGCGCCATGTGGAACTTCGATATGCCCGCGTTCTACACCAATTTCCTGCGGGACATCCGGGACATCCAGAGGCCGGACGGCACGGTCACCGACACCGTGCCGCACCGCTACGGCCGCCGCCCCGCGGACCCCGCCTGGGGTGCGGCCTATCCGCTGATTGCCTGGTACATGTACGAGCACTACGGCGACCGGCGCATCCTGGCAGAGCACTTCGACGGCATCAAGGCCTGGACGGATTATGAGCGGACGCGCGCCCGGGACGGCATCCTGAGCTACAGCTACTACGGCGACTGGGTGCCCATCGAGAAGACCCCCGGCGACCTGGTCTCCACCTTCTACTACTACTGGGACGCCGCGCTCACCGCCCGCATCGCGGAGATCCTGGGGAAGAGCGCCGAGGCCTCCACGTACCGGCAACTGGCGGACGAGATCCAAGCCGCCTTCAACCGCCGCTTTCTGAACCCGCAAACCGGCCTCTACGGCACCGGCACGCAGACCGCGCAGATCCTGCCGCTATTCCTCAACCTGGTTCCCCAGGACCAGCGCGGGCGGGTGCTGAGCGCGCTGCGCGACAACCTGGTCTACACCCACAACACGCACCTGACCACGGGCATCCTGGGCACCAAGTACCTAATGCCCCTGCTGACCCGCTCGGGCCACGCCGACCTGGCTTACGAACTGGCCACCCAGACCACCTACCCGAGTTGGGGCTACATGGTCGAGCACGGCGCCACCACCCTCTGGGAGCTCTGGCAGAACAAAACCGGCCCTTCCATGAATTCGCACAACCATCCCATGTTCGGCAGTGTGGGCGCGTGGTTCTACACGGCGCTCGCGGGCATCAATCCGGACCCGGAAAAACCGGGCTTCGAGCACGTGGTAATCGCTCCGCAGGTGGTGCGCGACCTGGAGTGGGCCTCGGGAACGGAGGAGACCATCCGCGGGACCGTATCCTGTTCCTGGCGGCGCGGCGATCACTCGCTGCGCATCGAGGTCACCATCCCGGTGGGCAGCACCGCCGAAGTGCACATCCCCAAGCTGGGGATGTCGGACGTGCGTCTCACCGAATCCGGCAACCCCGTCAGCGGGGCAAAAGAGACGGAGCAGGATCTGGTGGTGCCGGTTGGCTCGGGGAGCTATACGTTTGAGCTGACGGGCTCATAGCCGGAGCGCTCTCGCCGGAGGGGCCGTCCGCGTACGAATGATTGCGCCGGTAAATCACATAACAGAAGCCCGCCAGGATCAGAAAGGGCGGCGCGCCCAGAATCACGATGCCCAGGTTCAACAGCCGGGCGCGCGCCGCGCTTTGCGCTTCCGCCGTGCGGAAGCACATCACGCACTGCCCCCAGCCCTGGACGGCCGCCAGCGCGGCCAGCGCCAGCAGGCGCTTCATCGCGCCAGCCTCATGTGCACCAGCCGCATAGAGTCCGGCAGGAACAGCAGCAGCATGAGGATAATGCACATGATCAGGATGGGGAACAGCGATAGGAACAGGCTGAAGCGCTCGAACTTCAGGTGCATGAAGTAGCCGATGATCAGCATCGCTTTGATGACCGAAAGACCCAGCAGGGCGGTCAGCATGATCAGCACCGGAAGCTGCTCATAGGTCAGGAAGACTTCCAGGCCCGTGATGGCCAGCAGCGCGATCCAGACGTTGAGGAACGTTTTCGTGGTCACGCCTACGGCGGCGACGGCTTCTTCGGCTTCGTGGCTCATAAGGATTCCTCTCAGATGCGGGCCGACATCAGGTAGACCAGCGGGAAGATGAACATCCACACCAGGTCCACGAAGTGCCAGTACAAGCCGCTGACCTCCACGTCCTCGGCTTTGAACTTGCCGCGGCCTACGCCGGCGGCGATGATGCCCAGGTAGATGACGCCGCAGATCACGTGCGTCATGTGCAGGCCGGTCAGGGTAAAGAAGGTGCCCCCGAACAGCGGGACGTCCATGGGATTCCCGAAGATGGTGATGTGCTCGTTATTGATCAGGTTCAGCCACTCCCGCAGGTGCAGGACCACGAACGCGAGGCCGCCGGCCATGGTGGCCAGGATCCAACCCACCGTGGCCTTCCGGTTGCCGTGGTTCATCGTGTGTACGCCCATCACCATGGTCAGGCTGCTCGAGAGCAGCACGAAAGTCATGATGCTGGAGAAAACGATACTGGGCGAGAAGTGGAACGGCGTGGGCCAGTTGGGCGTGGACACGCGCAGGTACGTGTAGGCCATCAGCAGGGCCGAAAACGTCAGCGCGTCCGAGACCACGAACAGCCACATCCCGAACTTCTTGGAATTGACCGCGTAAGGAGAGCGTCCCCCCTCCCAGAGCGACGTCACCGCGGCGTTAGCTTGGGACGACATGAGCGCATTTACCCCCAGAACAGGAATAGAACCATCAGGTAGACCCAGAGACCATCCAGGAAATGCCAATACAGGGCGCTGACCTCCACCACCGTGCGTTTGCCGGGCCCCAGTTGCAGGCGCAGGGCCTGCACGCTTACCCAGATCAAAGCGACGACACCGCCCAACAGGTGAATCCCGTGCGCGGCCGTGAAGACGTAAAAGAAAGAGCTGCTCGGATTGGTGGCTACGAAGATGCCGGCCTCCTTCAGCTCATGCCAGGCGTACGCCTGCCCCAGCAGGAAGAGCATGCCCAGCACCGTGCCGGCCGTCCAGTAGCGGTTGAACTCCCCGCGCCGGCCGGATTTCAGGCGGCGGCGCGCGAGTTCCAGCGCCGCGCTCGAAGCCACCAGCACGGCGGTGTTGGCGAAAAGCACGTGCGGCAGGGGCAGCGCGTTCCAGTCGTTGGACATCCCCCGCCGCACCACGTAAGCGCTGGTGAGCGCCGCGAACATCATGGTGATGGCCGCCAGCAGCACCACCATGCCCGTCAGGGAGGCGCGGCGCGAAGTGCCCCTGCCCCCTGGCCCGCCGCCCCCGAAATCGCCGGCATCCGGCGGAAGGGGCGGGCCCTTGACAGCATCCTTTGCGAGTGACCCAGGCATGTTCTTATTATCCCCGGCGGGGATGCGGCGGCTCTAGTGGCTCACCGCGGCCGGATCCGTCTGCATCACATAGTCCTTGGCTGCCCCAGGGACGCTGTATTCGTAAGCCCCGTGATACACCACCGGATGGTGCCCGCCGAAGTTGTCAAACGGCGGCGGAGAAGGAATCGTCCATTCGAGCGTCGTCGATTCCCAGGGATTGTCGGTGGCCTTCGCGCCCTTCTTCAGACTCCAGAACAGGTTGAAGAGGAACAGGAGTTGCACCGCCGCCGTGAAATAGGCGGCATGCGTCATGAAGGTGTGCACCGGCATCAGGCTGTTCATGAACTCGAAGTTGGTGAAGTCCGCGTAGCGCCGCGGATTACCCGCGATGCCCAGGAAGTGCATCGGCGTGAAAATGGCGTACACGCCCAGGAAGGTCAGGTAGAAGTGGATCTTGCCGATGGTCTCGTTCATCATCCGGCCGAACATCTTGGGGAACCAGTAGTAAGTGCCCGCGAACATGCCGAAGATGGCCGCCACGCCCATGATCATGTGGAAGTGGCCCACCACGAAGTAGGTGTCGTGGAAGTAGAGATCCAGCGACGGCTGGCCCAGGAAAATGCCGCTCAACCCGCCGGTGACGAACAGCGACACGAAGCCCAGCGCAAACATCATGGCCGTGGTGAAGCGGATCTTGCCCCCCCACAGCGTGCCGATCCAGTTGAAGGTCTTGATGGCCGAAGGCACCCCGATGGTCATGGTCAGCACGGAAAAGGCGAAGGCCGAATACGGGCTCATACCGCTCATGAACATGTGATGGCCCCACACCAGAAAGCCCAGGAAGCCGATCGCCAGGATGGCGTAAATCATCGCGCGGTAGCCGAAAATCGGCTTTCGCGAAAAGGTCGAGAGTAACTGCGAGGTGACCCCCATGCCCGGCAGGATGGCGATGTACACCTCGGGATGGCCGAAGAACCAGAACAGGTGCTGCCACAGCAGCGGCGAGCCGCCCTTGTGGTTCAGGATCTGGTCGCTGACCACCAACCCCGCCGGAATGAAGAAACTGGTCCCCGCCGTCCGGTCCAGCAGCAGCAGGATGCCCGCCGCCAGGAGCACCGCGAAGCCGAACAGGCCCAAAATAGCGGTGACGAACCAGGTCCAGCAGGTCAGCGGCATGCGCATCAGGGACATGCCCTTGGCCCGCAGGTCCAGGGTGGTGGCAATGAAATTGATCGCCCCCATCAGCGAAGCCCCGCAAAATATCGCGATACTGATGATCCACAGCGTCTGGCCCATGCCCTCGCCCGGTCCCGAAATGCGCCCCACTCCGGAGAGCGGTGGATAGGCCGTCCAGCCCGATAGCGGGGCGCCTCCCTGTACGAAGAAAGCCGCCACCATCACCACCAGCGCCAGGAAGGTGGTCCAGAACGAGAGCATGTTCAGCGTCGGGAAGGCCATGTCTTCGGCGCCGATCTGGATGGGCAGAAAATAGTTGCCGAAACCGCTCTGGGGCGCTGTGGTCAGCACGAAGAACACCATGATCGTGCCGTGCATGGTCATCAGCGAGAGATACATCTCCGGCGTCATGATTCCACCGGCCGCGGCCGTCGGCCACAGCTTTTCGAACCACCCGACCTTCATGTCCGGGTGGACCATGTGAAAGCGCATGAGCAAGGAAAGGGTCATGCCGAGCAGGACCGAGAACAGGGCCAGGAAGTAGTACTGAATTCCGATGACCTTGTGGTCCTTGCTGAAGACGTATTTACCGATGAAGCTGGTGGGCGCGTGATGCGCGCTGTGTACTTCCGGTGAAGACATATCATCTCCCCATCGGGAACGGGACAATGCCCGTCGGCTGGCTGGAATCGGGGCCCGGGTGCGACATTACTTCTGGGCTAGCTGCTCCTGTTTCCACTTCTCGAAATCCGCTTCGGACATCACCTGAAGCACGCTGCGCATCTGGAAATGGCCCAGGCCGCACAACTCCGAGCAGGGAATTTCGTAGGTGCCGATCTTGTCGGCGGTGAAGTGGAAAGGGATCTCCATGCCGGGAACCAGGTCCTGCTTGAGGCGCAGCTCCCGGACAAAGAAATTGTGGATCACGTCGCGCGTGTGCAGAATGAGCTTGATCGGCTTGCCGACCGGCACTTTCAACGACGCACTGACGAGGTCGTCCTTGGCGGCCGGATCGTGGTCGTCCAGGCCGAACGGGTTGCCGCCCGCGTCGTTGATCAGTTTCAGGTCCGTGCGCCCGAACTTGCCGTCCGGGCCGGGATAGCGGAACGACCAGGCGAACTGCTTGCCCAGCACCTCGATAGGGATCGCGTCGGCGGGCGCCTCAGTCCAGTGCACTTCCGCCCAGATGCGCGTGCCCATCAGCACCAGACCGATGAACAGCACCGCGGTGGCGCTGGTCCAGAGCGTCTCCAGCTTGTTGTTGCCGTGCAGGTACGAGGCGCGGCGGCCGTCGTCCCGAAAACGCACGATCACGTAGCCCAAAGCCACTTGCGCAGCGAAGAAAATAATGCCGGTCACCACCAGGGTCCGCAGAAATTGCTCGTCATACTGCAGACCGTGTTGCGAGATGGGGAGGGGAAACCACCAGGTCTTGGCGACAAAGAAATAACAGATTACGACAGTGAGTACCCAGACGACGGGGCCGAGCAGCATCAGTCAGGCTCCTTCAACGCAGACTTCCGCCTCGGAGTTCCAAGGTGTGAATGACCTTATCACAAGCTCTGGGGGATTCGCAACAGCGCGGCGCGGAAAATTTTGCGGATCGTTCGCGGAGCATGTGCCGCCCCAAAAACACAAACCGCCCGCGTGCCGTCGCGGGCGGAGGTATGCCGTCAAGGAGTGTAGGATCGCCGGCGCTAAAGCACCGGAGGCAGCGTCAGTGACGCCTTGCTGAGAGCCTTCTGTAAGACCAACACGGCGTCCTCATCCGAAATACCCCGCGCGATGGAGATCTCGGTCACCAGCATGTGCCGGGCCCGATCCAGCATTTTCTTTTCGCGGAAGGAGAGCGGCTTGTCGCCCTGCAGCAGCAGCAACCCCTTCATCACCTCGGCCACCTGCATCAGGTTGCCGCTCTGCATCTTCTCCGTGTTTTCCTTGAACCGGTTCTTCCAATCCGCATTGCAGCGGCACGTGCCGCTGGACAGAAAAGAAAGAATGCGCGAAATCTCGTTGGTTTTCGAGATTTTTCGCAGCCCGATGTTCTCCACGTTCGAGAACGGGACCATCACGGTCATGCTGCTGTAGACGAATCGTAAAAGATAGAACTTCTCGAACTGGGCACCAAAAGATCGCACGCTGATGTTTTCCACCGTGCCAATCCCTTGATTCGGATATACTACCTTTTCACCGATCTGAAAGGTCATACGGGGTCCCCCACAAACCACCGCTGCTGAGTTGTTGTTGCGAATTACTGTTGTGAAACTGCGATGGTACTGCGGTTAACAACTCTTGTCAAGAGTTACAAGCCCACAAGACGGCCTGAAATCGCCAGATTCGAGTGAATTCTGGGCGAACAAAAAACGAAATGAAACATCTGCTACCGCCCTGCTGTAACGTACCTCACCGTCTCATTACCACCTATCGGCGGTGGTTGTCCCTTTGGGGGCTGATGCACCTCCCACTGGTGGTAGCTTGCCGTCAGGCGTTGGGCGTCAGCAAGCCGCGTACGTAGGCCAGGTTCCGGGCCATATCGGCGTCTACCGAACCACTGGGGCAGTCGGTTTCCAGGTTCGCGAAATCCGTGAAACCGATTTCCTGGATGGCCGCCACAACGCCCGGAAAATCAATTTTGCCCTCGCCCAAGTAATGCGGGTTATCTTTCAAATGCATCTGGCAAATGCGCGCCGCACCCAGCCAGCGGATTTCCCGGACTACATCAAATCCCGCCAGCGTGGAATTGCCGACGTCGTAATACACCTTCACAGCCGGCGAGGCCGCGCGCTCCATGATCCGAACGTTATCCTCGGCGGAAATCGTGTTCTCCAGTCCCAGGAGCACCCCGGCCTTTTCGGCCTGGGGGCCCAGGTCTTTCAACAGATCCGCCACATAGTCCATCTCCCCGCGGCTGGAAAGCGCGCTCTTGCCGAAAAAGGGCAGCAGCATCACGCGGGCCGCCAGTTTCCCCGTGATGGGGATACCCTGGGCCACCCATTTCTGGCCCAGCGGGTCGTTTTTCAGGGAATTGACGTGCAGGATGTCAAGGCAGGTGCCCGCCAGCGCGATGTGCTGGGCGCGGGCTGCCTCCAGGTATTGCTGCTGGATCGCGGAGTGGTCCAGGGGCAGCCTGCCGTCCACCGGTCTGCGGCCCAGACTGACCTCCACTCCTTCGAAGCCCAGGCGCCGGGCCAGCGCCACGGCTTCCACCTGGCCGGTCTTGCGCAGGTTCCAATCGGTCACACCGATTTTCGGGCCACGGCGGGAACGGGAAGTGGCCCGGAGCATCGCAGGGCCCAGAAGCGCGCCCTGCAGAAAGGTTCGGCGTTGCATGAGCTTTCCGTGCCCTCAGGATAGCATCGGGCCCGGAGCCTTACAGGCGGGGTTCTTTCCGGACGGAGGCCTCCACGGGCTGCTCCGGACGGCGCTCCGCCAGCAGCAGCCGCCGCAGCGTACGCAAGTCGTTCAAAATCCGCCGGCTGGTGGTAATGTGGAGCGACAGCTTGGCCAGGTTGTAGGAAACCAGTTGCAGAGCCTCCTTGCGCCGCTCAGCGCGCTCGCTGACCGCGCGCGCAATATCCTCCTCCACCTCCTGGCGGACCTCTTCGATCGCCTCGGCGAGCAAATGGACGTACTCGTAGGAACCTTCGATGCTGTCAAACGGGGTCTCGGACTCGTAGCTCACAAGTTCCTCCGATCAGCACGGAACTCAGACAGTTCCTTATTCTCGCATAAAAGTTTGTAATACGCGTAAGGGAATTTTCGTACGGTTTAGTACGGTACCTCCCTTAGAGGGCCGCCACCAGCCTGGCCAGCAGGGCGGTCCGGTCGGCGATGCGGCTCACCAGGATGCTCTCCTGCGGTGCGTGGGCCCCCTCGCCGACCCCGCCCAGCCCGTCCAAAGTGGGAATGCCCAGGGCCGCCGTCAGGTTGCCGTCCGAGCCGCCGCCGGTCATGGATTCCTCGATTTCCACGCCCAGTTCGCGGCCCAGCGCCCGGGCGGTCTGGAAGAGCCGCACCACGCCGGCGGAGCGTTCCATGGGCGGCCGGTTCAGGCCCCCGGAAACATGGATACGGCAGCGCCGGTCGAAAGGACGTAGCGTATGAAACCGGCGGTCGAGCCCCGCGGCGTCCGCCAGTCGCTGGATGCGGATATCCACCTGCACCTGGGCCTCGGCGGCGATCACGTTGCTGCGCGTGCCGCCGGAAACCACCCCGGGATTCACCGTCAGGCCCCGCTCCAGGCGTGTGAAGCCGGCTATGCGGTCGATCTGGCGCGCCAGTTCCACGATGGCGCTGGCGCCGGCGGAAAAATCCACCCCCGCGTGCGCGGCCTGCCCCTGCACCGTGACCGTGTAGCCCCCCACGCCCTTGCGCGCGGTCTTCAGTTTGCCCGCCAGGCCCGTGCCCGGCTCCAGCACCAGCACGGCTTTGCTGCGGCGGGCGTTTTTCTCCGTGAGCGCGCGCGAGGACAGGCTGCCTACCTCCTCGTCGGAATTCAGTTGCAGCACCACGCGGCTGGCCACCGGGATCTCCAGCTCCCGCAGGGCCCGCATAGCGTAGAGGAAAAACGCGATCCCGGACTTCATGTCCAGCACCCCCGGACCCCACAGGCGGCCGGCGCGCTCCCGAAAAGGCATCCCCGCGAGCGTGCCCATGGGCCAGACCGTATCGGAATGGCCCAACGCCAGCACCTGCCCGTTCTTGGACTTCCCCGGCAGGTCGAATTCGCAGGTCATATGCCGGCCGAACTTCCCGCCGGGATGCGTCCGGACCCGGGCGAACGATCCCGCGGTGTCGCAGACCAGTTCGACGAAGCGGTTCACCGCCGCGGGATCGTCGCTGGGCGATTCGACCTGTACCATTTCCCGGATCAGCGCGATGATGGCCTTCTGTTGCTTGCGGATATGAGCGAGTAGCGAGTCCACGGCTGTTATAATAGCGGCTTCCATGCCGATCCTGGATATCAACGAGATCCGCCGGATCCTGCCGCACCGCTATCCCTTGCTGCTGGTGGACCGCATCGTGGAAATGGACGCAGAGCGCGTGGTGGGCATCAAGAACGTCACCAACACGGAGCCCTTCTTCAATGGCCATTTCCCGGATTTTCCGGTCATGCCGGGGGTCCTGATCGTGGAAGCCATGGCGCAGGCGGCCGGTGTGCTGGTGCTCAAGCAGATTCCGGATCGCGAGAAGAAGCTGGTCCTGCTGGTCTCGATCGATCACGCGCGATTCCGGCGGCCGGTGGTCCCCGGGGATCAGTTGCGCCTGGAGATGTGCATCGTAAAGAGAAAGGCGTCGGTCGCTAAACTGGCCGGCCGGGCGACCGTGGACGGCGTGCTGGTGGCGGAGGCGGAGGTCATGTGCAAGCTGGCGGACAAGGAAGAAGCCGGGACCGACGCCTGAGGTATGCCGGTACATCCTACTGCGCTCGTTGATCCGCGCGCCCGCATCGCGGAGACCGCCGAAATTGGCCCGTTCTGCGTGGTAGGTGCGGAGGTCGAGATCGGGCCGGGCACCCGTCTGATGGGCCACACGTACCTGGAAGGTCCCACCTGGATCGGCGCCGACAACCTGTTTTATCCCTACTCCACCGTGGGCGTCGCGCCGCAGGACCTCAAGTACCAGGGCGAGCGCTCCGAGACCCGCATCGGCAGCCGCAACAAGATTCGCGAGTTCGTCACCATCCACCGCGGCACCCAGGGTGGCGGCCTGGTGACCAGCATCGGCGACGACAACCTGCTGATGGCCTACGTGCACGTGGCGCACGACGTGCACGTGGGCAGTCATTGCGTGCTCTCCAATGCCGCCACCCTGGGGGGCCACGTGACGGTGGGGGATTGGGCCTGGGTCGGCGCTTCTACCGGGATCCACCAGTTCTGCCGGGTGGGGCGGCACGCCATCATCGGCGGCTACAGCGTGGTGACCCAGGACGTGCTGCCGTTTTCCAACACCGTCAGCGACCGCGAGGTCCGCGTGTTCGGCGCCAACCGGGTGGGGCTGGAACGCCGCGGCTTTCCCACTGCCACCATCGAGCACCTGCAAACCGCCCTGCGGCTACTGACACGCGCCGGCCTGAACACCTCGCAAGCCATCGCCCGCATCCAGGCAGAGATTCCCGCGTGCCCGGAGATCGAAGAACTGATCGGCTTCATCCGCGCCTCCCAGCGCGGCGTGATCAAGTGATGAAATACGGCCTGATCGCCGGCAACGGCCGGTTCCCGCTTCTGGCGCTCGAAAACGCCCGCCGGCTGGGCCACGAAGTAGTGGTGGTGGGCATCCAGGAGGAGGCCGCGCCGGAAGTCGAGACGTTGGCGGCGCGCTGTTACTGGATCTCTCTGGGACAGTTGGGCCGGCTCATCGAAATCCTGAAAAGCGAAGGCATCACCGAAGTGGTGATGGCCGGGCAGGTGAAGCACGCCAGGATTTTTTCCTCCATCCTGCCGGACTGGCGCCTCATCAAGCTGCTGGCGTCGCTCGAGACGCGCAATACCGACGGGCTCATCGGGGGCGTGGCCCGGGTGCTGGAAGAGGAAGGCATCCGCCTGGTGGACTCCACCGCCTTGCTCAAGCCGCTGCTGGCGGATGAAGGGGTGATGACCCGCCGCAAGCCCACTCGCGAAGAAGAGGCTGAGATGATCTACGGGCGGCGCATCGCCAACGCGCTGGCGGGCTTCGACGTGGGCCAGAGCGTGGCCATCAGCCAGCGGGCGTGCGTGGCCTTGGAAGCCATGGAGGGTACTGACGCGATGTTGCGCCGCGCCGCCGGGCTGACTGGCGGCCACCGCCTCACGCTGGTGAAAGTGGCGCGGCGGCGCCGGCACCTCCTGTTCGATGTGCCGGTGGCCGGCCTGGATACCATCGCCGTCATGCGGGAGACCGGCACGAGCGCGCTGGCGGTGGACGCCGGCAGAACTCTGCTGCTGGACCGCGCTGAATTCTTGGCGCGCGCCGACGCGGCGGACATCACCGTGGTGGGATTCGCCCCGGAAGAACAGTAACGTGCTCCCGGTAAACACCTGTCCTACAATCAGGACGGAGGACTTCTGCGAAAGATACAAGTGGCCGTCGTCGGGGCCGGACAATTCGGCCGCAACCACTGCCGGGTGGTGAGCCAGTCCGAGCGCGCCGAACTGGCCGCGGTGGTGGATCTCGACCCAGCGCGTGCGGACGAGGCGGCTGCCGCCCACGGGTCCGTGGCCCTGGCGGATGTGCGCGAACTGGCTGGCCGCGCCCAGGCGGCGATTGTCGCCGTGCCCACCAGCGCGCATGCCGAGGTAGGCGCGGCGTTGCTCGAGGCGGGGCTGGATGTGCTGGTAGAGAAGCCTATCGCTCCGGATCTCGCCGGCGCGGACCGGTTGGTGGAGGCCGCCAAACGCGGCGGCCGCATTCTCCAGGTGGGTCACCTGGAGCGTTTCAACCCCGCTGTCACGGCTCTCGAGGAGCGCTGCCGGCTGCCGCTGTTTTTCGAAATCCACCGCATGAGCGTGTTCAGCCCCCGCAGCCTGGATGTGGACGTGGTGCTGGACTTGATGATCCACGATATCGACATCGTGCGCAGCCTGGTAGGCGCCGAGCCCGAGGAGATCCGCGCGGCGGGCATCTCCATCCTGTCCTCCAAGGTGGATATCGCGAACGTGCGCCTCCAGTTCCCCAGCGGCTGCGTGGCCAACCTCACCGCCAGCCGGGTATCCACCGACCGGGTGCGCAAGCTGCGCATGTTTCAGCCGCAACAATACCTGTCGCTCGACTACGGCCGCCAGGACCTGGCGGTGTTCTCCGTGGATGCGGGACGGCAAATCGGCTTCGAGCAGGCGCCGGTCGTAAAAGAGGAGCCGTTGAAGCGCCAGTTCGATGCATTTCTGGACAGCATGGTGAGCCGCCAGCCGGCGAAAACCTGCGGCGCCGCCGCGCGTCAAACCTTGCAGGTGGCTTTAGCAATTCTTGATAAGATTAGGAAACATTCGCAGATCGTTTCCCGATCGTTGGTGGCGGGATGGAAACCGTAGTCCGTACCCCGGTGCAAATTGAGGGGGAGCTGCATCTATTAACGCACTGGGAAGTGGACCGCCGGCGCGAGGGCGAAGCCGGGGTTACTTCGGTGATCCTGCACGTGCTGGCGATCATCCTGCTGGCTCTGCTGCCCAAGAGTCTCGCCACGGCGCCGCAGTTCCGGTCCGCGCCGCAGATCACCCCGCTGATCGAACCACCCACGGAGCTGACGCAGACCGCGCCCAACAAGGGAAAAATCAGCAAGGAACTGACGGCCGAGCAATTGCTGCCGCGGCCGCGCATTCAGATTCCGCGGTCCGAGCTTTCCACCACGCGGGGGGCCGCGCGTACCTTGACCATGCCGGGGCCGCCTCCGGCGCCGCCGCCCGCGCAGTCCCTGCCCGAGCCGCCCAAGATCGAAGCCGGCGCCGCGGCCAAGACGCCAGAAGCTCCGCAAATCGCGCAGGCCCTGACGCCGCAGATCCAGCCCGCGGAGCAACCCAAGCTGACGCTCGAGACGCCGCCAGCCGCGTCCGCCGGGCCGGCCCCCGGAGCCGGCGGCCTGGTCGCGCGTCCCAACACCTCCGTGGACGAGGCCGTGCGCGCTGTGGTGCGCGGCTCCGGTTCCGGTCGTCTGACCGTGGGCGACGCCGGCCCCGAAGACATTGGCGGACTCGGCCCCGGCTTCAACCTGCCGCCTTCCCCCGGCAAGGTGGGCAGCAACCTCGAACTGCTCAGCGATCCGCTGGGCGTGGATTTCCGCCCCTACCTGATCCGCATTCTTACTAGCGTGCGCCGCAACTGGTTCGCGGTGATGCCGGAGAGCGCCAAGCTGGGACGCAGTGGCCGCGTCGCCATCCAGTTCGCCATCAGCCGCAGCGGCAGCGTTCCCAAGCTGGTGATCGTCAGCCCTTCCGGAACCGAAGCGTTCGACCGCGCGGCGGTGGCGGGCATCAGCGCCTCCAACCCTTTCCCGCCGCTGCCCGCGGAATTCAAAGGCGATCAGATCCGGCTGCAATTCAACTTTGCGTACAATATCCGCACGCGGTGAAAGAGCATCCATGACCACACGCTTGCTGTGGGCGCTGGGCGCCTACGCCCTCCTCCTGCTGCTGGCCACCTTCACGCTGGAAGGCGGGCTGCGCCTGGCCACCTGCATTTTCCTGGGCGGGCTGGCACTGCGCACGCTCATCGCTTACAAAGCCGGCTGGTAGCCCGCGGGCGCGGTTTCATTTCGGAACAGCGCGTTTCAGAGTGAATCCCCTACTTGCCGATTTGGCATTTTCTGATCCGCATTCAAGCCGAAATATTACAGATATTAGGGTCTTTAACGAATGTTTGTGGCTGGCGTGGCGATTGCACCATGAAGGTTCGAGGTGAAGCCCATGCGGCAGTCAAACGGAACGGCGCGCGGCGCCAGTGAATCAGCCAAGGAACGGCGGGATCGGGTGGTGCTGGACCATCTGCCCCTGGTGAAGGCCATCGCCGTGCGGGTGCACGAGAGCCTGCCGGTGCATGTCGATCTGGACGATCTGATCCACGCGGGGATCCTGGGCCTGTTTGACGCTGCCACCAAGTATGATCCGGAAAAGCAGGTGGTCTTCCAGAGTTACGCCAAGCATCGCATTCGGGGCGCGATTCTGGACAGCCTGCGGCAACTGGATTGGGCTTCGCGAGATCTGCGCAAGCGCCAAAAGCAGTTGGACGCCGCGACCCGGGAACTGAGCGCCAAGCTGGGACGGGCCCCCACCGAGCTGGAGGTGGCCGAGGCCCTGGGAGTGGACGTCGAGCGCTGGCGGCAAATGCTCATGGAACTGCGCACCGTGGGGTTGGTGACGGCCTCCAGCCGCCCGCCGCAATACGAAGACGGTCCACCGCCGGAATTCCCGGCCCCCCCGGATTCCCGGCCGGACCAGATGTGCCACCACGAGGAACTGCGCGAAGCTCTCACCAACGCCATGCAGTGCCTGCCGGAGCGCTATCAGAAGGTGGTGTTCTTGTACTACACCAACGAACTCACCATGAAGGAAATCGGGGACATCCTGGGAGTCAACGAGAGCCGCGTCTCGCAGATCCACAAATCCGCTCTCTCCAAGATGGCTGTCGCGCTGCACTCCGCCGGGATTCATTCGGCGCAGGCGTTCTGAAGCGCCGGAGCGCGGCGCCGCGCGCTTCGGACTAGACTGTAGGTGGCCGGCCCTGGCCAACCGCAGGCAGGTCCGAAGGAGGATCCAGTGCGCGTGAGCCAATGCGTGGCATGCAGGGCGTTTCCGTGCCGGGACGTGAATCACGGCTGCTACGTCGTGCCCGGTGTGAACCTGAACCCGGATGCCATCTCCATGGTGATGGTGTCGGAGGCGGCGCCGGCCGACGCCGGCGACTACTATTACGCGAAAGGGGCCCCGCTGTTCCAGCAGACCACCGTGCAGGCGTTCCGCGACGCCGGCGCCGACGTCTCGTCGGTGAAGGATCTCCTGAGCCGGGGCGTGTACCTCACTACGGCCGTGAAATGCGGCAAGACGGGATATGGCATTCGGACGGACACCATCCGCGAGTGCTCGCTCCTGCTGGAGCGCGAGTTGCTGCTGTTCCCTAAAATCAGGGTGCTGATGCTCATGGGGGACGTCGCGATCAAGGCCCTCAACTGCATCGCCCGAAGGGCCGGCGAACCGCGGGCGATCCCGGCCGGTTCGACCTACAAGATCCGCGCCGGCAAATACTTCTTCCGGGGCGCGCGGGTGTTCCCCTCGTACTTGCAAGCCGGCCCCAGTTTCTTCATCGAGAAGAGCAAGCGCCGCATGATCGCCGAAGATCTGACCGCCGCCCTGGCCCTGCTGGCGTAAAGGGGACAAGCGCGTTCATTTGTGCAAAATTCCGCTTGACTTGTAGGAATTCCAGACATATTATCGACCCGATAGGGTAACGGGACCCACCAAATTCAATAACGGGAGTGTTGTATGGCGAAATGCTTTCAGGCGGGCATTTTGTCTTTGGGTGTGGTATGTGCGCTATGGGCGCAAGACTACCGCGCCCGCGTACAAGGCATTGTCACGGACGCCAGTCAGGCCGCCGTGGTGGGAGCGAAGGTCACGCTCCAAAATGAGAATACCGGCGTGGAGGCTACCCGCCTCACCGGGGAAAACGGCCAGTATCTTTTCGATTTTGTCGAACCGGGCGCCTATGCGGTGATCGTGGAAGCCGCCGGGTTCAGTAAATTCACACAGCAGAACATTCAGGTTCAGGTGCGCGGCGATATCACCGTAAACGCGGCCCTCTCGGTAGGCACCGTCTCCGAGACCATCAATGTCGCCGAGACCGCCGTGGCGCTGCAGTTCAACACCAGCACCATGGAACTCACCGTAGACCGGAAGATGCTAAACGAACTGCCCATCATGCAGCGCAATCCCTTCACCCTGGCGCTGCTCGACCCGGCCGTGGTGAACCGGTATTGGGACATCGCCCACCGCAACCCGTTCTACATGTGGTCTTCCAGCCAGATCGACGTGGGCGGCAACACCACCATGAAGAACGACCTGCTGCTGGACGGCGCCCCCATCCAGATCGGCGTGAAGGGCTCTTACGCTCCGCCCATGGACGCCGTACAGGAATTTTCCGTGCAGCAGAACAGCGTGGACGCCGAGTTCGGCCACAGCGCGGGCGGCATCATGAGCGTGGGCGTCAAATCCGGCACCAACGAGTTCCACGGCAGCGCGTATTACTTCGGCCGCAACCCGGCGCTCAACGCCCAGACCAACTCCGTGCTGCACACCCCCAACCTGGTGCGCAATCACATCTGGGGCGGCACCATCGGCAATCCCGTGATCAAGAACCGGCTCTTCACCTTCACGGCGTATGAAGGCTGGCGCAGCCAGGAGCCGAACGGCACCCTCCGCACTATGCCCACGGACCTGGAGCGCACCGGGGACTTTTCCAAGTCCCTGAACATCAAGGGCGGCCTGCGCACGATTTACGATCCCTGGACCACCCAGTTCGATCCGGCCACCGGCGCGGTCAGCCGCACGCCCTTCGCCGGGAACATCATTCCGGCCAGCCGCATCGACCCCACCGCCGCGCGCTTCATGCAGGACATCTGGAAGCCCAACAATCCCGGCGACGACATTACCGGCGTCAATAATTACAAAATCGGCTACTCCTGGCCGCAAAAATACTGGAATTTCACCGAGCGCGTGGACTGGAACATCCGCGACAACTGGAAGGTCTTTTTCCGCTATTCCCGCGTACGCACGGACCTGGACCAGACCCAGTACGTAAACTCCCCCGCCATGCCCAACGACAACGGCGGCCTGATGAACAACCGCAACGTGGCCGGTGACATGGTTTATACGCTGAATCCCACCACCGTGCTCAATTTCCGCATGGGCTTCGGGTCGCTCGAAGACGATTACAACGCTCCGCGTTCGGTGATCGGGGAGTCCGGCCTGGCGCAGTTCTGGCCCAACAACCCCTGGTACAAGCCCTACATCGGCGAGATGCCGGCCGTCTACTATCCCTATCTCAACGTCGGCGGCGGCAGCTACGGCAAAGGCAGCTACTGGTACCAGCATCCCCGCCACTGGACCTTCGAAGGCAGCATCCATAAGATGCGCGGCATCCACAGCCTGAAGGCCGGCTTCGATCACCGGCGGCACCGCGCCGACGGCATTTTCCCCAATCTGATGGACTTCTACTTCTACCCTGCCACCACCGCAGAGACCTTCCTTTCGCCGGACATCCGCTCCAACGGCAGCGATTGGGCGAGTTTCCTGCTGGGCGCGCTCGATAATAACTCCGTCGCCCGCACCTTCCCGTTTCAATACTTCGGCACGAACTATACGGCGGCCTTCGTGCAGGACGACATCAAGCTCACCCGTAACATCACCTTGAACCTGGGCCTGCGCTACGAGTACGAGACGCCGCCTTTCGACGCGCAAAATCGCATTTCCCGGGGCCCGGACCTCACCCTGCCCATCCAGGCTTTCCAGAGCAATCCTCCGCAGTTTCCCAGCCAGGTCACGCAGTTGATGAAATCGCCGCCCATCCTCAACGGCGCCTGGCGATTCACTGACAGCTCCCACCCCGGCGCCTACAACTCGGACCGCTTCATCTTCGAGCCCCGCGTGGGCATCGCCATCCGCATCAACGACAAGACCGCCTTCCGTGCCGGCTATGCCCGGTATGTCATCCCGCTGGACCTGCTGCAGAGCACCCTGGACACCAGCCTGCCGACCTTCGGCTACAGCGCCGCGACCTTCGTCTCGCCGCTGCTGAACGGCGTGCCCGCCGCCCGGCTCAGCGAGCCGTTCCCTTCCACCAACCCGCTCATTCTGCCCGCCGGAAAATCCCGCGGTGCCAACTCAAACCTGGGGGACAACGTCTACTGGTATAACCAGGACCAGCATCCCGGCGTGAACGACCGCTTCAACTTCTCCGTCCAGCGCCAACTCCCCAACCAGATCCACTTCGATTTCACGTTCTTCATGAACTTCGGCCACAACCTGCCGTACGACCGCAACATAGACCTGGCCGATCCCAACATCATGTACAGCGTGAAAGGCGTGTGGGACCAGCAGGTGGCCAATCCCTTCTATCAATACGGCACCCCCGACCAGTTCCCCGGCGCGCTGCGCAATCAGCGCACCGTAACCGTGGGCAGCCTGCTGACCCCCTACCCGCAGTATGCCGGGCTCACGCAGCGCGCCACCGACGGCGTACTGAACCGCTACAAAGCGTTCCAATTCCGCGTGCAGCGGGCCTTCAACGCAGGCTACAGCTTCCTGGTGGCCTATAACTACAACCAGGAAAAGAGCTACGACTTCTTTAACGCCATCGACCAGTACAACAATCAGCTCACCTACATCGACAGCAACAATCCGCGCCACCGCCTGAGCGCCGCAGGCAGCTATGACTTCCCGTTCGGCCGCGGGCGGAAATATCTGGCCAACATGCATCCGGTTCTGAACGCCATCATCGGCGGCTGGCAGACCAGCCACCTGCTGCTGATCAATTCGGGACCCTTCCTGCGCTTCGGGCAGATGATTACCGACGGCTCCAACCCGCGGCTGGACAATCCCACGCGCGACCGCTGGTTCGACACCTCCAAGTTTCAGCGGCCCTTGCCCTACACCCTGCGCACCAACCCGTGGCAGTATCCCGGCGTGGTCGGTCCAAAATTCTGGAACCTGGACTCCACCCTCAGCAAGGTCTTCCCCATCAAGGAACGGTTCAACCTGGAATTCCGCTTCGAGGCCTACAATCTGACCAACAGCTTCGTGCCCACGAATCCGGATATGAGCGTCACCAGCTCCACTTTCGGGCGGACCCTCAGCCAGCAGAACCGCGGCCGCGAGATGCAATACAGCCTCCGCCTGATGTTCTGAGCGTCGCCCCTGGCCCGGGTCGTTTTGAGAATTCTAAACCGGCGGTTCAGAATTCTCATCTTCTAGTAATCTGTAGGGCAGGCGCGTTTGCCTGCCCTACTCTATGCAGCCCGAACTTGCTCTGGCGGTCGATCTGGGCGGCACGAAGATTGCCGTCGCCGTAGTGGATTCCTCCGGCGCGGTGGTGCGGAAAGCCCGGCTTCCGATCGACAAGCAGGCCACCCTTGCGCAGATCACCAGCGCCGCCCGGCAGGTGGCCGATGCCACCGGCGTTTCCTGGGGGCGCATCCGCGCCGTGGGCGTGGTGGTTCCGGGGATCTACTTCGCCGCCAGCGGCGATGCCTGGGCGCCCAACCTGTTCGGGCCGGATCCGGTCCCGCTGCGCGGCCAACTGCAAGCCGGGCTGCCCGCGCCCGTGGTGCTCGATAGCGACCGTGCCGCCTATGTGCTGGGAGAGCAGTGGCTGGGCGCCGCCCAAGGGCTCTCCGACGTGGTCTTCCTGGCCGTGGGCACGGGCATCGGCGCGGGCATCCTCAGCGGCGGCCGGCTTGTGCGCGGCGCGGGGGATATCGCCGGAGCGGTGGGCTGGTTCGCGCTCAACCCGCGCCGACAGCCGCTTTACGAGCAGATGGGCTGCTGGGAGACCGAGGCCGCGGGACCCGCCGTCGCCCGCCGCGCCACCGAACGCCTGGCCCGCGGCGAACCCTCCAGCCTCTCCTCCGGAGAGATCACCACGGAAGCTGTGGTGGCCGCCGCCCGCCGCGGCGACGCGCTGGCGGCGAGCGTCCTCGAAGACGTCGCCCGCTACCTGGCCATGGGCATCGCCAACATCATCAGCCTGCTGAACCCGGAAATGGTGGTGCTCGGCGGCGGGCTCATGCAGGCCGGCGATCTGCTGCTGCCGCTCATCCGCCGGCAGGTGCCCGAGTGGGCGCAACCTTTTTCCGCGCGCGCCGTCAAGATCGAGCTCACCCGCCTCGGCGAGGATGCCGGCCTGCTGGGCGCCGCGCGGCTGGCTTTCTCCGATAAACTTCTCCGATAATAGAAGTTCTTCTCATGTCCGCAGAGATCTATTACGACCACATCACCGACGTACTCGCCAAAATCCGCGCCACCCAGAGCGACAAACTCCAGGACGCCGGCGAGCGCATGGCCTCCGCCATCGCCGCCGGCAAGCGCGTCTACCTCTTCGGCAGCGGCCACTCGGTCATCCCGGTACAGGATATCTTCCCGCGCTACGGCAGCTTTCTGGGCTTCTTTCCGCTTTACGACCCGCGGCTCATGTGGTTCAACGTGGTGGGTCCGGGCGGCGCGCGTGAACTGTTGTGGCTCGAGCGGCGCGAAGGCTACGCCGAAGTGTTTCTGAAAAGCTATCCGCTGGAGGCCGGCGATTGCATGCTGGTCTTCTCCCATGGCGGCCTGAACGCCGCCGCCATCGAAGTCGCTCTGGAAGCGAAGAAGAAGGGCCTCACCGTCATCTCGGTCTCCTCGCTGGCCAACGCCCGCGACGCCCAGGCAACCCACTCCAGCGGCAAGAAACTGCCGGACATCGCCGACATCGCCATCGATAACTGCGTGCCGCCGGAGGACGCCCTGGTGGATATAGGCATGCCGGAAAAGGTGGCCGCCGGCTCCACCATGGCGGTGGTCTTCGTGGCCATGTCGCTGGTGGCCGAAACCGGCGCGCGCCTGGTGGCCCGCGGCGTGAAGCCGGTGACCTTCGTCTCCCCCAATGTTCCGGGCGTGGAGAAGGATCACAACGCCAGGGTGTTCGAAATGTTCAGCGAAAAGTTCTTCCCGCGCCGGGCATGACCCCGACCCCGGCGCAGACTCGCTGGCTGACCGCTGCCGCCGATGCCGGCATGTTCGTCTTCGGTATCGTGATGGCGCTGCTGGGCGCCATTCTGCCCATCCTCTCCGCACGCCTGCATTTCGACCTGGCGCAGGCGGGCGACCTCTTCTTCGCCATGAACTGCGCCATGCTCGTGAGCATGCTGGTGCTGGGCTGGGTCATGGACCGCTTCGGCAAGCGCCTGCCCATGGTGCTCGGCCCGCTGCTGGTGGCCCTGGCCCTCTGGCTGATTGCCGCCGCCGCAAGCTATTCCACGCTGGCGGTCAGCCTGGCCCTGCTGGGCTTCGGCGGCGGAGCCCTCAACGGCGCCGCCAACACGCTGGTGGCCGACCTGCACTCCGACCCGCGCCGCAAAAGCGCCGCCCTCAACCTGCTGGGCGTTTTCTTCGGCTTCGGCGCGGTCTTTCTGCCCTTCACCATCGGCGCGCTGCTGGAATCGCTCGGCCTGGTGCCCATTCTCTACGCCGCCCTGGCCCTCACCCTGGTGCCCCTGATTCTTTCCCTGATGCTGCCCTTCCCCGCCGCGCGCCACGAGCGCGGCCTGCCCTTTGCGGACGTGCTGCGCCTGGCCCGCACCCCGCTGGTGCTGACCTTTGCTTTCCTGCTCTTCTTCGAATCCGGCAACGAGTTCATCATCGGCGGCTTCACCTCCTCCTACCTGACCCGGGAACTTCACAGCAGCATCTCCGCGGCCTCCTACCTGCTGGCGGTCTACTGGATCACCTTGATGCTGGCCCGCGTGGCCCTGAGCCGCCTGATGTTGAAGCTGAAGCCCGCGGCCGTGATCCTGGCGAGCGCCCTGATCGCGGCGCTGGGCCTGGCCGTGCTCGCCGCGGTTCACTCGGAAGGCGCGGCGGCCGCGGCGTTGATCCTCGCCGGCCTGGGAGTGGCCAGCATTTATCCGACTACGCTGGGCCTGGCCGGCACGCGCTTTGAAGAGTACTCCGGCACGGTCTTCGGCATCCTTTTTGCCGTGGCCCTGGTGGGGGGCATGAGCCTGCCCTGGGCGCTGGGCCAAATCGGCGCCGCCCGCGGCCTGCGCACCGCCCTCGCGCTGCCTGTCGCCGCCTTCCTGGCGATCTTTCTCCTCCAGACCGTGATCTCCCGCAAGCTCGCAGCGCGCCGGCCGGCGCTCAAGCTGATCGCGCTGCTGCTCCTCGCCGCCGCGGCCGCCCGCGCCGCCGATTTCCTGCCGGTGGCCGTGTGGTACGGCGGCGGCAAAGCCCGCGCCCCCATGCTGGAGCCCGACCCGCAATCCAAGAAAGAACTGTGGCGCCGCGACCTCCGGCAAATCCGCGCCCTGGGCTTCAACGCCATCCGCTGCTGGATCGACTGGGCCAGCGCCGAGCCTGCCGAAGGCCGCTACCGCTTCGACACCATCGACGTGCTGCTGGAACTCGCCCGCAAGGAAGGCCTCAAGGTCATCATTCAGACCTACATGGACGCGGCGCCCGATTGGGTGGGGCGCAAATTTCCGGATTCCTTCTACGTGGCGGCCTCCGGCGAGGTCATGCGCCCGGAATCGGCCCCTGGCTATTGCGTCGATCATCCCGGCGTGCGCCGGGCCGAGGAGGCCTTCTTCACCGCCCTGGCGCGGCGCGCGGCGCAGAGTCCCGCCTTCCTGGGCTGGGACCTGTGGAGCGAGCCCCACGTGATCAACTGGGCCACCGCCAATTATCTGCTGCACCCCGAATTTTGCTTTTGCCCTTCCTCGATCCGGCGCTTCCGGGCGTGGCTTCAGCACAAGTACGCATCTCTGGAAGCGCTGAACCAGGCCTGGTATCGCCAGTTCACCTCCTGGGACCAGGTCGAGCCCGGCCGCCTGAGCACCATCCTCTCCTACACCGACTACATCGACTGGCGCAATTTTATCCAGCAGAAGCTCGGCGAGGACCTGCGCCTGCGCTACGAAGCCGTCAAGCGCGGCGCGCCGGACCGCATCGCCACCAGCCACGCCGCCATCCCCAGCCTGTTCACGTCGCCGCTGGCCGGCGATGGCAGCCCCGACGACTGGATCATGGCGCGCCAGGTGGATTTCTACGGCACCTCTTTCTACCCCAAGCATTCGCGTCCCGTAGGCTACGACGTCGCCTGGCGCGCCGCCCTGCTCGATTTCGAGCGTTCCTCCGCCTTCAGCCCGCAGGGTCACGGCGGCTTTTGGATCGGCGAGCTACAGGCGGGTTTCGGCACCGTGGCTCTCAACGTCAGCGCCACCGTCACGGCCGATGATCTGCGCGACTGGACCTGGAGCGCGCTCTCGCGCGGCGCCAAGGGCATCAACTTCTACGCCTGGTATCCCATGAGCACGGGCTACGAGTCCGGCGGCTACGGGCTCATCCAGCTTGACGGCACGCTCACCGCGCGCAGCCGCGTGGCGGGCGAGATCGCGCGCGTAGTGGACCGCCACCAGCGGCTGTTCCTCGACGCGCGGCCGCCCAAAGCCCATGTGGCCATCATTTTCAACCCGCTTTCCTACATGATCGGAGGCCGGCAGCGCGCCGCCACCACCGCCGGGCCGCAAAGCGAGGTGGGCAGCATCGAGCGCGATTCCTGGCTGGGCGCCTACCGCGCGCTGTTCCCCACCAACGTGCCCGTGGATTTCCTGCACGCGGGCGAGCTCTCCGCCGCCCTGCTGGCGCAATACAAGCTGGTCCTCTTTCCTTACCCGCTGATGATTCCCGAGAAGGCCGGCGCGCTGCTCCGCGAGTACGTGCGTGCGGGAGGCACGCTGGTCTCCGAAGCCCGCCTGGCATGGACCAGCGAAACGGGGCGCGCCTCGGAGACCATTCCAGGCCTGGGCCTGTTCGAAGTCACCGGCTGCCGCGAGACGGATGTGCACTCCGTGCCGGGCCTGCGCACGGAGCTTCGCTGGACCGATGCGGCGATCCCCGGCGTGCGCCCGGGCGACCGCCTGGCCGCGCGTGTCTACGAGGAGACGCTCGAACCCGCGGGGCTGCGAGCGCGCGCCGTGGCCGTCTTCCCCTCCGGCGCCCCCGCCGCCGTCCTTTCAGCCTTCGGCCGCGGGCGCACCCTCACACTGGGCTCCTACCTGGCGGTTGCTTACGAAGCCCAAAAGGATCCGGCGGTAGCGCGCTTCTTCGCGGGACTGCTGGAGTGGGCGGGAGTCGAGCGCCCGGTCGAAGTCGCCGAAGGCGAAGCCGAAGTGCGTTTCCTGGAATCCGGCGCCGAGCGCCTGGTGTTCGTCTTCAATCACGCAGATCAGGCCACCACGCCCCGCATCACTCTGCACCTCCCCGCAACCCGCGCCACCGATCTGCTTACCGGGCAGCCGGTGCCCCTCTCCGCTCCCGCCCTCACCCTGCGTAAGATGCTCGCTCCGCACGAAGTCTGGATCCTGCGGATCTTATGACCGCCGCTTCCGGCGCGAGGCGCGCGCCGGAAGCCCGCATGCGCTCCAGCAGGGCCATGCCGGCCCCATCGGCGGCGGTCATTTCCGTAATGTCCACTACCAATTCTTTTCCCTCCATCACCGATTGTGCCGTGCGCCAGGCGTGTTCCAGTTCTTCCACCCAGCGGCCCTCCAGGCGGCCTTTGAGCTGAAATTGGAACAGACTCGCGCTGTCGTGTAGATAGAATTCCATATGGATCACCCAATCTCTCAGCTCTAAGACTCGGCACGCCGGGGGCCAGCCTACACCTGCCGCGCCGATCTGTGGGGAATGACACGGTATGTGTCGGCACGATGCCTTACCACGAGGGACGGAGTTTCACCGGTGACACGCATAGGATACCCCGAGATCCTTAAGCGATCTCGGCGGGCGCGCGCAGTCGAGGCCAGATCTACATGCAGCACCAGGTTGAATTTGACCCGCCGGACGAGCGGGCCGGCGCTCCATTGGTGAGGTGGGTTTACAACCTCGCAACGTCGACGGTCACGACCTGGCCGGTCTGGGCGAAATCGACGGCGGTGGCGATACGCGCAGCGACTCGCCGCAGGGTAGGCCAATGATTCGACGACAAGATCACAAGTGCCAGCTTACGGTCGGTCAGGTTCTGTTATTCTGATCGCACGTAAGCAACAGATCGAATCCCGCCTTTTCCGCCGCATCAAGCAATGCGCCGTTGTCCAGGCCCTGCCATCCGAGTTCATCCGCGCGCACTACCTCGTGTCCGCGCAAGAAGTGGGCGAGTGGGGCTGGAGTGTTAGCCCGGCTTTCGCAGTTCAAGGCCGTTTTCGGCTCTAGCGCCAGAAAATTCCTTTTGCTTTCAACGTCGCCTCCGCCAAAATTGGCCGAAACAGGCCAGGTGA
>JAJPJX010000161.1 GCA_021324015.1 Solibacteraceae bacterium
GGGGACAACGTGAACCTGCAGGTGGAGTTGATCACGCCGGTGGCCATGGACAAGGGATTGCGCTTCGCCATCCGCGAGGGCGGCCGCACCGTCGGCGCCGGCACGGTGACCGAGGTCGTCGAGTAGCCGGAACAGAGAATCCCCATGGCGCTGAGAGAACGCATTCGCATTCGCTTGAAAGCGTACGACCACCGGGTGTTGGACCAGTCCACGACCGAAATCGTGGATACGGCCAAGCGCACCGGCGCGCAGGTGGCCGGGCCGATCCCCCTGCCTACCTCCCGCAGCACCACTACCGTGCTGCGTTCGCCGCACGTGGATAAGAAGTCCCGGGAACAGTTCGAGATCCGTACGCATAAACGGCTCCTCGACATTCTGGAGCCCACCCAGCAGACGGTCGACGCTCTCATGAAGCTCGATCTGCCGGCGGGTGTGGATGTCGAAATCAAGGCATTTGGAAAAGACCACAAATAAGGGGTCAGAGGCGCGGGACCGGGAATTGTGATCTCCCGCCCGCGTTCCCGCCCCCAAGGAACGTGAAATGAGTCCAGGAATCCTTGGCAAAAAGATCGGAATGACGCAGGTGTTCCGCCCGGATGGGCAGGCTGTCCCCGTGACCCTGCTCAAGGCGGGCCCCTGTATGGTCGTTCAGCGCAAGACGCCGAACACCGACGGATACGATGCGGTCCAGTTGGGTTTCATCGAGTTCATCAAGCCGTCCCGCCTCACCAAACCGCATACCGGGCATCTGAAGAAGGCGGGCGCGGAGGGCGCGCGGTTCCTGCGAGAGCTGCCCCTGCGTCCCGGCGACGATGACCTCAAACCCGGCGACAAAGTGCTCGTCGACCAGTTCAAGCCCAAAGATAAGGTGGACGTGATCGGCGTGAGCAAGGGCCGCGGGTTCGCCGGCCTGGTCAAGCGCCATCACTTCCGCGGCGGCGCCGATACCCACGGTTCCATGTTTCATCGTGCGCCCGGCTCCATCGGCGCCTCCAGCTTCCCCTCCCGCGTGCTCCCCGGCATGCGCATGGCCGGCCACATGGGTTCCGAACGGGTCACCGTACGCAACCTGGAGGTCATTGACGTGGATACCGAGGATAACGTTCTGGTGGTTAAGGGTGCCGTCCCGGGTCCCAACGGCGGCTATGTCGTCGTGCGACGAGCCAAGAGGTGACGCCATGCCTATAGTCGATGTCGTGGATTTGAACAATCAGAAGGTCGGCGAGCTGGAATTGGCCGACCAGGTCTTCGCCGCCGAGGTGAACGAGTCGCTGCTCTATGAAGCGGTGCGGCACTACCGCGCCGGCTTGCGCGCCGGCACGGTCAAAACCAAGGTGCGCGGCGAGGTCGCCGGCTCCGGCAAGAAGCTCTGGAAGCAGAAGGGCACCGGTCGCGCCCGCATGGGCTCGGTGCGCTCTCCGCTGTGGCGGCACGGTGGCACCGTGCATGGCCCGCAGCCCCGGGACTACGGCTACAAGTTGCCCCGTAAAATGCTCCTTGGCGCCTTGCGCAGCGCCCTTTCCGCCAAGCTGCGCGACGGCGAGCTCAAGGTCGTGCAGGCGTTCAATCTGCCGGCCGTTAAGACCAAGGAAGCCCAGGCTGCCCTTACCCGCCTGGAGGCCACCCGCAAGGTGCTGGTTGTGGAGAACGGCGAGAATCGCAACCTTACGCTCAGCGTCCGCAACCTGCGGGGCGTCACCCTGCTCCCCAGCCGCGAGGTGAACCCCTATCACCTGCTCGATCATGACCGCGTGCTGCTGTCCGAAGCGGCCGCTCGCAAGCTATCGGAGGCCCTCGCAAAATGAATACCTATCAGGTCATCCTGCGCCCCGTCATCACCGAAAAGGGCGTCGAAAAGAAGGATAACGAGCGTACCCTCTGCTTCCAGGTGGCCGCCGGCGCCAACAAGACCCAGGTGAAGGCCGCCGTCGAAAAGCTCTTTAAGGTGAAGGTCGAGGAAGTACGCACCGCCAACTTCGAGGGTAAGGCCCGCCGGCGCGGCCGTTTCGTAGGTTACCGCCCGGACTGGAAGAAGGCGTATGTCAAGCTGAAGGCCGGCGAAAAGGTGCCGGATTTCGCGGAGATCTAGCATGCCGATCAAAAACTACCGTCCGACCACCGCCACTCGCCGCTTCCAGAGCGTGGTTTCCCGCGAGGATCTCACCCGGGATACGCCCGAAAAATCCCTCGTCGAAACCAAGAAGCGCAGCGGGGGGCGCAACAATCGTGGCCGTGTTACCTCCCGGTTCATCGGCGGTGGCCATAAAAAGGCTTACCGCGCCATCGACTTCAAGCGGGATAAGACCGGTATTCCGGCACGCGTGGCGTCCATCGAATACGATCCCAACCGCTCCGCGCGGATCGCCTTGCTGCACTACCGCGATGGCGAAAAGCGTTACATCCTCCAGCCGGACGGCCTCAAGGTCGGCATGACCGTCACTTCCGGCCCTGACGCCGATATCCTGGTGGGCAATGCCCTGCCGCTCAAGAATATCCCTGCCGGCACCGTCGTGCACAACGTGGAACTGCGCCCCGGCAAGGGCGCGCAAATGGCCCGTTCGGCCGGTGCGCAGGTTCAGTTGATTTCCAAGGAAGGCGGCCTGGCGCTGCTCAAGCTGCCCTCCGGCGAAGTCCGGCGGGTCCCCGCGGACTGCATGGCCACCGTCGGCCAGGTGGGCAATCTGGATCACGAAAACGTCTCCCTGGGCAAGGCCGGGCGCTCCCGATGGTTGGGACGTATGCCTCACAATCGGGGCGTTTCCATGAACCCTGTGGACCACCCCCACGGCGGCGGCGAGGGCAAAACCTCCGGCGGCCGCCATCCCGTCACCCCCTGGGGCCAGCCCACCCGCGGCTTCAAAACGCGCAACAACAAGCTCACCGACAAGTGGATCGTCACTAGGAAGGCGAAGAAGAGATAGCGTATGGGTCGTTCCATCAAGAAAGGGCCGTTCACTGACGGCCATCTGGAGAAGAAGGTCGCAGCCCTGGTGGCGGCCAACGAGAAGAAGGTCGTCCGCACCTGGTCGCGCCGTTCCACCGTTCTCCCCGAGTTCGTCGGCCAGACCATCGCGGTCCACAACGGCAAGAAGTTCATCCCGGTGTACATCACCGAGAATATGGTCGGGCACAAACTGGGCGAGTTCTCGCCGACCCGCACCTTCAAGGGCCACTCCGTGAAGGCGGCGACCGAGAAAACTGCCAAACCGGCATAAGAGGCAATCATGGAAGCGAAAGCAGAAGCCAGGTACATCCGGGTGTCGCCGCAGAAGGCGCGGCTGGTGGTGGATCTCATCCGCGGCCAAAAGGCCGGGCAGGCCATCACCACCCTCCGCACCACCAACAAGCGTATCGCCCCCAGCGTCGAGAAGGTGCTTCATTCGGCCATCGCCAACGCGCAGAACCGCTTCGAGGATGTGGACGTGGACCAGTTGGTGGTCTCGGAAGCCTATGTCCATGAGGGCCCGCGCATGAAACGCATCCGGCCGGCCCCCATGGGCCGTGCTTACCGCTACCAGCGGCGCATGGCCCATATCGTGATTAAGGTCGCTGCGGCCGGAGAAGAGGCGGAAAAGGAGTAAAGCATGGGACAGAAAGTTCATCCGTACGGGTTTCGTCTGGGGTTCAATAAGCCCTGGCGCTCCCGCTGGTTCGCCAAGCAGGGCTACCCCAAGCTGCTCCAGGAGGACATGGAGCTCAAGGAAACCTTGCGCGAGCGCCTCAAGTCCGCCGGCGTCAGTTCCATCGAAGTGGATCGCCCCGGCAACAAGATGCGGGTCACCATCCGCACCTCCCGCCCCGGCATTATCATCGGCCGCAAGGGCGCCGAGATCGAGAAACTCAAGCAGGACCTGGCGCGGCGCACCAAGCGCGACGTCTTCATCGATATTCAGGAAGTCCACAAGCCGGAGCTCGATGCCCAGCTCGTTTCCGAGTCCATCGCCCTGCAACTCGAGAAGCGTGTGGCTTTTCGGCGCGCCATGCGGAAGGCCGTGGATTCGGCTTTGCGGTTCGGCTGCAAAGGCATCAAGGTGCGCGTTTCCGGCCGCCTGAACGGCGCCGAAATCGCCCGCAGCGAGTGGTACCTCCAGGGCCAACTCCCCCTCCACACCCTGCGCGCCGACATCGATTACGGTTTTTCGGAAGCCAACACCACTTATGGCGTCATCGGCGTCAAGGCGTGGCTCTATAAGGGCGAGATCCTGGACGGCGGCAACCGCATGCGCTTCTCTTCCGAGCCCGAGCCGCGCCGGGAGCGCCGCGACCGGGGTGAC
>JAJPJX010000101.1 GCA_021324015.1 Solibacteraceae bacterium
GCCGGCCATAGCCGGGGCTGGGGATCAGCCGGACGCTGGAGTAGTAGGCGCCCATCTGCTCGTTGGTCAGCGAGAGCATGTAGAAGGTCAGGGCGTGCGCCTGTTCGCGCGTGAAGTGAAAATTCGGCATCGGCGAATTCGGCGATACCGAATTCGGCTGCAGGAAATGGCGTTCCAGCCACGCGGGATCGCGGCGGTTGGCGCCTTCTTCCGTCAAGTCCGGGCCAATGCTTCCGCCGACGCCGTTCAGCTTGTGGCAGCCACGGCAACCGTGGGTTTCCAGCAGGCGCCGGCCCTCGGTCAACTCCGGTACCCCGGGGACCTCGCCCTCCTTGTGGCAGCGGCCGCAGGATGCACGAATGTATGCGTTGGGCAGCAGCGGCTGCGACCAGAACTCTACCCTCCCATGGGCGTTCTGTTTGTCGGTAGCCAGGCCTTGCCCGCCGTGGCAGATCGTGCAGCCGAACCGGGCGATAGAGTGCGGCGCCAGGTTGGGGTGAAACGCGAACGGCTGCGCGGCGGTCTTCATGGTGGGATCTTCCACCCCCAGGTGGCAGGTGGTGCAGCGGTCCACGCGCTGCAATCCCGGCAGCAGAATCTGCCGGATGGCCAGGGGCTCGGCCAGCACGGCGCTCTTGGCCGCCGCATTCGGTTCGCCGACCGCTTCCAGGCGGTGATACTGCGTCTGATAGGTCTTCCAGTTGGGTGTGCCGGCCTGCCAGATGGCTACCAGCATGAGCACCAGCACGACGACGCTCAACCCGAAGAAGAACTGCGCCGGCTTCTGTTCCATTACTCGGCCCCCTGTATGTGCACCCATGGCGGCACCAGGGCCCAGCCCGGGCCGCGGAAGAGCGTGCCCACGATGATCAGGACCACGTTGGCGAGGGCGAATACCGTAAAGGCCCACACCGCCCACTTCCGCTCGGATAGCCGCCGGCTGGGGTTGGAGTCCAGATAGGGAATGGCGACCAGGGCCAGCACCATCAGGGCCGGCGCCACCACGCCGCCGATCAGGGCCGAATGGCTGACCATCTCCTGCAGACCCAGGAAATACCACGGCGCCTTAGCCGGATTGGGTGTCTTTGCCGGGTTGGCCATCTCTTCCAGCGGCGCATTCCAGAACAGCGACAGCGCCATCACGGAAGCCACGGTCACCAGCAAAGCGATGCCTTCACGGAAGAAAGCGTACGGGTAGGAGAACACCACGTCTTTCTCCTCCTCTTCTTCCTCCGCGGAGGCAACCACTTCAAACAACGGCTTGCCGCGGACCACCTCCATGAGTCCGTAGGTCTTCTCCCTGGCCGCCGGAAGGACCACGGCCCGCAGCTCCGGTTCCGCGGGCTCCCCGATCCGCACCAGGGGAGGGGAGCCTTCCGCACGCAGTTTCCAGAGCGGGCGGGAGAGACCTCCGTCCTTGCGGATCCGCCAGAAGTGCACCATGGTCAGCAGCACCACGGCCGAAGGCAGCACCGCCACGTGCAGCACGTAAAACCGCAGCAGCGCGGACTCGCCCACGGTGTGCCCGCCAAGCAGCAGTTGCCGCAGCCCGGGACCGATCACGGGCGCATAGCTGCCGATGTTGGTGCCGACGGTGATGGCCCAGAACGCCAGTTGGTCCCAGGGCAGCAGGTACCCGGTGAAGGACAGACCCAGGGTCAGCAGCAGCAGCGCCACGCCGATCACCCAGTTGAATTGCCGCGGCCGCTTGTAGGAGCCCGTGTAGAACACCCGGCACATGTGCAGAAACACGCAGATCACCATGCCGTGCGCCGACCAGCGGTGCATGTTGCGGAGAAACGGCCCCAGAAAGACCACGAAGCGCAAGTCCTTCATATCCTGGTAGGCCTCCGGCGGATGCGGCCGGTAATAGAACATCAGCGCCACGCCGGTGGTCACCAGCACCAGAAACAGATAAAAGGTGAGGAAGCCCAGGTAGCCGGTGTGCTTCACGCGGAAATGCTCTTTGTGCACCTTGGCGGGATGGATGTGCAGCCAGAGGTTCAGAAAGACGAGCTCCGACTTGCCCTTGTCCGTGGACAGCGGGTCCCGGCGAAAGATCGATTGCCAGACGTCTCGAAAGGGGTTCATAGTCACACCATAAGGCGGTAGGACGCGGAGACGACCTTGTTTTTGTCCACGCGGAGCTGGCCGTCGCGGGCCAGGGTGACCTCCACCCACTCCAGCGGCCGCGGCGCCGGGCCGTGCAGCACGGCGCCATCGCTCGCGAAGACGCTGCCGTGACAGGGGCAGTGAAACCGCCGGTCACTGGTGAAATACTGGACCGTGCAGCCCAGGTGCGTGCATACGGCGCTGGCCACTGCGAAGCCTTTTTCCTTGTCGCGGAACACGAAGATCTTTTCGTCGGCAAGAAAAGTCGGCGGGCCGAACGGAAAATCCGCGGGAGTGCCGATCTTGAAGTTGCGCGGCGGCTCGTAATAGACGCTGGGCGTCAGGAACCGCACCACGGCCCCCAGGCTCACGCCGATGGCCGCCCACAGGGTTCCCAGCCCGGCCGTGCCCCAGTTTAAGAAGGTTCGTCGCTTCATGTGCTTGTCCTCTGGTCCTTCAGTCGAATACTTCCCGTTCCCGCTGTTCCAGCGCCTCCATGGTGATGGCCTGCGTGGGACAACGTTGCGCGCAGAGCGCGCAGCGAATGCACTTTTCCTCGTCCTTGATGATGGCGCTGGCCTGTCCCGGCCGTAATTGGCTGGAAGGCTGGCCAAGGAGCTTCTCGAGCAGCGTTTCGTAGCGTTCGTCTCCCTGGAGATGGGTCAGGTCCACCAGCCGCAGGCAGCGCTCCGGACAGATGTCCACGCAACCGTTGCACAGGATGCACTTGGAGCCATCGAAGATGGTGTTGACCTGGCACTTCAGGCAGCGCAGTCCTTCGGCGCGTCCCTGGGCTTCCTCGAAACCCAGTTCCACCTCCGCAATGCCGATGCGTCGGTTGGCCGGCAGCACCGGCATCGCCTGGCGGGGGATGCCCAGGTAGCCGCGGGGCATCTCCCAGTTCCGGAAAAGGCGGAAGCGGCTCAACACTGTCCGGTCGTTCTTTCCGTTGAGGTAGACATGAATGGAGCGGGCGGCGCGGTGCCCGTTGGCGACGGCTTCCACCAGGACGCGCGGCCCGAAAGCCACGTCCCCGCCGGCGAACACCCCCGGGGCCGTGGTCATGAGGTTTTCGTCGATCTTCAAGGTGCCGCGGGGCGTGACTTCGACCGACGGCTCGGCTCCGAGGAACGACAAGTCGGCCTGTTGGCCGATGGCCAGGATCACGGTATCGCAAGCGAGGACCTTTTCCTCCTGGCTGAACGCCGGGTTGAAGCGGCCGTTTTCGTCGAAGACCGAGACACAGCGGCGCACCTTGAGGCCCTGGACGGCGCGGTTCTCGCCCAGGATCTCCTTGGGGCCCCAGCCGTTTTCCAGCGTGATGCCTTCGTGTTCGGCTTCGCGCACTTCGCTCTGCCAGGCGGGCATCTGCTCGCGGGATTCCAGGCTCACCAGGCAGACCTGCTCGGCGCCCGTGCGCAAGGCCATGCGGGCGGCATCCAAGGCCGGCTGGAGGCTCTCAGCCGCGGGTTCCGGGTTCCAGGAAGGCTCCTGCACCAGCCGCAGCGCGGAGCGCGCCACATCCACCGCCACGTTGCCGCCGCCCACCACCGCCACCCGGCGCCCCAGCTTGAGCTCGTATCCCAGATTGACGTTGATCAGGAAGTCGATCCCATTGAGAACGCCATCCAGGTGCGCGCCCGGAACGTTGAGCTCGCGGCCCTTGTTGAGGCCGGTGGCCAGCAGCACCGAGTCGAATTTCTGGCGGAGGCCGGAAAGCGTGATGTCGCGGCCCAGGGTGACGCGGGTGTGCAGCGTGACTCCCAGCGCCAGGATGTTGTCGACCTCCATCTTGATGATTTCCCGAGGCAGCCGGAAGTGCGGAATACCGAGGTAGAGCATGCCTCCGGGGACGGGGGCGGACTCGAACACTTCAACGGTGTAGCCCAGCAGCGCCAGGTCATGGGCGCAGGTCAGCCCGCACACGCCGGCGCCCACGATCGCGATCCGTTTGCCGCGTTTCGCCGCGGGGGGCAGGTTCCTGCGGCCGGGATCGTGCCCCGTGCCGAGGTTGTGGCGCTCCGTGGCGTACCGCTTAAGAGCGCAAATCGCGATGGGTTCGTCGATTTTGCCCCGCCGGCACGCGTCTTCGCACGGATGCGCGCAAATCCTGCCCAGCACATAGACGAAGGGGTTGGGAGCGCGCGCCAACAGGTACGCTTCCTCGTCCTTCGAAAGCCCCACGGCCTGCACATACCGGCCGCACTCGGTGTGGATGGGACACGCCGTGCGGCAAGGAATGTTGCGGTCGAAATAGTCCGCGTCCGGAACCGTCACCCGGTAACTCATCTGGCAGCCCCCCGCTATTGCTGGGTCTTCAGCTTCTGGATCTCTTCGTCGCTGAGAGCCCGGAAGAAGGCCTTGGGATTTTTGTCCTTGCGGTTGGTCTGGTCGTAGATCAGGAAGTCGAAAATCTCCTTGCCCTGCTTGTCGCTGATGCCGGAGTTGGGCTTGTGCATCATGCGCTTGACGTAGCGCTCCCACTCCGGCCGCGTCATGAGGGTGTTGATGGGCCGCGCGATGGTGTGACACTTGGAGCACTTGGCCGAGAACAGCTTGTAGGCCTTCTGCATCTCTGGCGGATACGCGCCCACGTCGATGGTATTCGGCCCCTTGTCCTGCGGAAGCACGATATTGCTGCTTTGCGCCACCAGCAGGGGAATCCCGGCCAGCGACAGAATCAATGCGGGAAATGCCGTTTTCATGTGTTCGTCTCCTTTACCACATCAGTCGCAGATCGATTTTGAAGAGTTTGTCGGTGATGGCGGAGCCTGAGACAGGGTCCACGTCGCGCTCGTGGTTGTAGGTGGCGCGAATGACGACGTTGCCGAGTTCTGTCAAGGCCTTCAGGCCGCCGACGCCCCAGGCCTGGGAACGGGCCTGGGGCCCTCCGCCGATGTTCTGATACAACCAGTCGTACCGGCCCATGACGGCGAATCCGCGTTGCAGGTAGTAGTCCACCTCCGCGCGGTAACCGTTGGCGATGTACTTCGAGATGGCGCCGTCGGCGGTGTCCTTCCAGTCATCGTCGCTTCGCAGATATCCTCCCAGAACATCCAGCTTGTCGAAAAACAGGTAGTTGCCGAACACGCCGTAGCGGCGTATGGTGGGCCGGTACGTGAACTCGTCCTCGGTTCCCTGGTTCTGCACTTGGTCCTTGGTGCCGTAATAGGTCATGAAGGTGACACCTCCGTCCGGCCCGAACCAATAATCCACGTCGAACCAGGCGTCTTTGGAGTTCTTCGTGGAGGCGGCCAGGATCTCGCTGCCGTCCGCGTTCAGCCCGTTGGTGACTTTGGCGGAGATGCCGAGCACCTGTTTGAAATACGGAGAGGCCCAGGTGTAGCCGGCGTTGATGCCCACCGGGTGTTGATCCAGGCTGAAGTTCAGGGCGTTGGAGTTGGTCAGAATCAGGGACGGGTCGGGGAACAGGTTGTAGAACATGGCCGCGCGGGTGCCTTCGCCCTCCTGCATGTGCATTTCGCCGGCCTTGGCGAAAAAGCTGCTGTTGGCGCGTCCCACGGTGTAGCCCACTTGCGCCTGCTCCAGATTACTCTGGCCGTCCTGGTATAGCTCGAACTGCGCAAAATAGGAGAAGCCGGTTTGCGGCAGGGAGCCGGCCCCGAACAGCGCCGCTTCATCCAGGTTGAAGCTGGAACTGGAGGGCGGACTTGCGCCGGTGTTCTTCTCCACGCTGAAGCTGCCTTGGGTGACCAGCGCCAGTGAGTTCGTCCAGGCGAACTTGATATCTTTGTCCAATTCCGAGATCTTCGGCGCCGGCTTGGTCCCGTCCATCTCGTCGGGCGGCATGCGGTAGCCCAGCCGCTTGAACATGTACCCGTTCTTGTTCAGGACCGGCGGGATCAGGTGACAGGCATAACACTTGACGTTGTACTTCCGAGCGAATGCGGGAATGGCTCCCGACGGCTGCGGGCACACGAGGAGGATAGCCAAAGCCGCCAGGGCCGAGGCGGCAGCCGGCAGCCAGCGTGGTGTTCTCATAAGCGTAATCAGCAAGTGCTCCTTTCCCATGCGCCACAGGGGAAGCACGGACGGTTCCGAAACGCGGGCCCGTGTCGAATGAATAATTTGGGAAAAAGAGTGCTTAAGGTTTGAGGAGTAGATTCCCCGAAATCGCCGGACGCCTGGGGAGTTTATTCCTCACTCTGCGAGTCCCGCTCGCGGCGCAGCAGCGCATAGAACGTCTTGCGATCCACGCCGGCTTCCCGCGCGGCGGCACTGAGGTTGCCGTCGCAGCGGGAGAGCACGGAGTTGGCGTAGGAAACCTCGAAGCTGGCCAGATATCTCTCGCGCGCCTCTTTCCAGGGAAGCCGCGCGAGCACCGAACCCGCCTGCGCGCACGGGAAATCTTCGGCGAGATCCTCCGGTTCCAGGGTGCCGTCCGGGTGCAGGGCGGTCAGCTTTTCCATCACGTTCTTGAGCTGGCGGACGTTGCCCGGCCAGGGCTGCCCCAGCAGCGCCTCGTAGAAGCGCGGCGACGCGGTAAGGTTCTTGCCGTTGCGCCGCGAGAACCGCTCCAGGAAGAACTTGCCCAGGTGCGCGACGTCTTCGGGCCTCTCCCGCAGCGGCGGGAGTTTCACGGTGACCACGCCCAACCGGTAATAGAGCTCTTCGCGAAACGTCCCGGCCTTGATTTTGGCGGCAAGGTCCTGGTTGGTGGCGCACACGATCCGGCAATCCACCCGGACCGGCTCCAAGCCACCCAGCCGGCGCAGTTGCCGTTCTTCGACGAAACGAAAGAGGCGGGTTTGCAGTTCCACCCCCAGGTCGCCGATTTCATCCAGGAACAGCGTGCCGCCGTCCGCGGATTCGATCAGGCCCCTCTTCGCTCGTTCAGCTCCCGTGAAGGCGCCGCGTTCGTAACCGAACAACTCGCTCTCGATGAGCGTGCCCGGCATGGAACTGCAATCCACCGGAACGAAGGGACCACTCTTGCGCCGGCTCTGGGCGTGAACGTAGCGCGCCATCACTTCCTTGCCGGTGCCGCTCTCCCCGAGCAGTAGGATGGTGGCGTCGGTGGCTGCCGCCCGCCGGCACCTCTCGACCTGCTCCAACATGGCCGGGCTGCGGCTCTGGAGATGATCGGTTTCTCCCAACTGCTCCAGCCTGCCGCGCAGCGTCTGCACTTCCCGCTCCAGGGTGGCGTGAGAGAGCGCCCGTTTCACCGCCAGCACCAGGTCTTCCCGCTTGAACGGTTTGGGCAGGTAATCGAACGCTCCGTTCCGCATGGCCAGAACGGCTCCTTCGACCGAGCCGAAGGCGGTGAGGAAAATTACGCGCAAGCCGGGGTGCGCCTGGTGAATTCGGGCGAACACTTCTTCTCCGGACATTTCCGGCATGCGCATATCCAGCAACACCAGGTCCGGCGGGTTGGCCAGGACCGCCTCCAACCCCGCGCGAGGGCTGGTGAAAGCCAGGACATTCATCTCCGGGGACCGCAGCATGCGCTGGATGTTCTCCCCCATGGCAGGTTCGTCGTCAATCACGAAAACGCGGCTCACGCGGAATCCCCTTTCGCAAACCAGTGATAGGGCTGCTCGCGAGTGAAACGAACCGGAGGCATCTCCACGATGAAACTCGCGCCGCCGGAACTCCTGGGTTCATAGCGGAGGTCCCCTTCATACGTGTCCAACAGACTGGCAGCCAGGAAGA